>NZ_JBFAIQ010000005.1:252612-543740 GCF_040654755.1 Streptomyces sp. NPDC050625 | reverse complement strand
CCCCGAAGGGCTTCATCGTTCGACTTGCATGTGTTAAGCACGCCGCCAGCGTTCGTCCTGAGCCAGGATCAAACTCTCCGTGAATGTTTTCCCGTAATCGGGATGAACACCACGAGAGCGGTGCGAGAGGAGGAATAGTCCCCTCGCACACAGCGTCCTCGCTGTGTTATTTCAAAGGAACCTCGACCATCGGACACAATGTCCGACGGACGGGGTATCAACATATCTGGCGTTGACTTTTGGCACGCTGTTGAGTTCTCAAGGAACGGACGCTTCCTTTGTACTCACCCTCTCGGGCTTTCCTCCGGGCGCTTCCCTTCGGTCTTGCGTTTCCGACTCTATCAGATCTTTTCTCGACCCGATTTCCTCGGTGCTTTCCAGGTTCCCGCTCTCGCGTTTCCCTTTCCGGCGGTTCCGACTCTATCAGATCCTTTCGGGCCTGATTCCCAGTCAGCGGGATTTGTCTTCGCGGCCGTTGGGCCGTTCCGACGAGTGAGACTTTAGCGGATTCCCGGCGCCCGAGCTAATCGGGGCCTACGCCCTTTCGAACGCGGATTCCTCATTTCGCAAATACGCACGCCAAAGCACGCGGCGACGGATCACCGTTTGATGGTTGGTACCTGCGGAATGGCTGTCCGGGGACCGACCGGAGTCGGTGCTCACGTCGGACAACTCGGAGAACACTACGTATCCGGTTGGGGTGTGTCAACTCACGGCCAGGTGACGCCCCGGGGGGGGTACCCTGGGCCACGTGATGACGCGTACGTGCACCCAGCTGTGGTGGGCCGCCTGACGGCGGCCGTACTCACGTATGTACTCAACGGCCGCCGCCTCGGCGGCCGTTCTCGTATCCCCCTCCAGGGCTCCTGAGGCCGGCCGGCCGGGACGGCGGTCTCGACCAGGAGGTGGAGCAGGGATGACACGGGTATTCAGCGGGATCAAGCCGACCGGGCACCTGACGCTGGGGAACTATCTGGGAGCCATGCGGCAGTGGGCCGCGGTGGACCAGCACCAGGCCGACGCGGTGTTCTGCATCGTCGATCTGCACGGCATGACCGTGGACCACGATCCGGCACGGTTGCGCAGGCTCACTCGTCAGGGGGCGACGCTGTTGCTCGCGGCGGGGCTCGATCCCGAGCTGTGCACCGTGTTCGTACAGAGTCATGTGGACGAGCACGCGCGGCTGTCGTACGTGCTGGAGTGCGTGGCGACCGACGGCGAGATGCGGCGGATGATCCAGTACAAGGAGAAGGCCGCGGGGGAGCGGGCCAGGGGCGGGAGTGTGCGGCTGTCCTTGCTGACGTATCCGGTGCTGATGGCGGCGGACATCCTGGCGTACGGGGCGGACGAGGTGCCGGTGGGGGACGACCAGGCGCAGCACGTGGAGCTGGCCCGGGATCTGGCGGTGCGCTTCAACCAGCGGTACGGGCACACGTTCGTGGTACCGAAGGCGACGCTTCCGCGGGTGGCCGCTCGGGTGATGAACCTTCAGGAGCCGACGTCGAAGATGGGGAAGTCGGACGATTCGGGGCCGGGCATCGTCTATCTGCTCGACGAGCCGGACGTGGTGCGCAAGAAGGTGATGCGGGCCGTGACCGACAGCGGGCGGGAGGTCGTGTACGACCGGGAGGGGCGGCCGGGGGTGACGAATCTGCTGGAGATTCTCGCTGCGTGCACGGGCGGGAACCCTGAGTCACTGGCGGACGTTCATCAGTCGTACGGCGCTTTGAAGAAGGACACCGCGGAGGCGGTGGTCGAGGTTCTCAGGCCCGTGCAGGCCAGGCACAAGGAGTTGTGTGCCGATCCGGGATATGTGGAGGAGGTGCTGCGGCATGGTGCGGAGAAGGCTCGGGCGATGGCGCGGCCGACCGTCGATACCGCTTATCGGGCGATCGGGCTGCTGCCGCCGGTGGCGGAGCCCGCGCTGAACGCGGCCCGGTAGGCACGCGGGCTGGTGGCGAGGCGCGATGCGAAGTGCTGGCGCATCGTGACCTCGCTGCCGAAGCCGGCGCGGCGGGCGACCTCGGGCATGGGTAGGTCGGTGCGTTCGAGGAGTTTCTGGGCCGCGGCGATGCGCTGGTCCAGGAGCCAGCGCAGCGGTGTCGTACCGGTGGCGGCCGTGAAGTGGCGGGCGAAGGTGCGCGGCGACATGCCCGCGCGGGCGGCCAGATCGGCAACCGTGAGCGGTTCGTGGAGGCGGCGCAGGGCGTGTTCCTGTACGGCGGCGAGGGTGTCGGCGTCGCGGTCCGCGCGCGGGGTGGGGTGCTCGATGAACTGTGCCTGGGTGCCGGTGCGGAAGGGGGCGGTGACCATCGAGCGGGCGATGGTGGCGGCCGCCTCGGCGCCGTGGGACCGGCGGACGAGGTGGAGGCAGAGGTCGATGCCGGCCGCGGTGCCGGCGGCGGTCCAGATGTTGTCGTCCTCGATGAAGAGGGCGTCGGGGACGACGGCGACACGGGGGTGGTGCAAGCGCAGGAGCTCGACGAGGTTCCAGTGGGTGATGGCTCGGCGGCCGTCGAGCAGGCCCGCCTGGGCGAGGGTGAAGGCGCCGCCGCAGAGGGCGGCGAGGGTGGTGCCGCGGGCGTGGGCGCGGCGGAGTGCGTCGAGGACGGGGGCGGGTGCGGGAGTGAGGTGGTCGTCGAGGCCGGGGACGACGATGAGATCGGCTCGGTTCAGCCAGTTGAGGGTGCGGTCGGCGTGCAGGGCGAAGCCGCCGCGCATGGGGATGGGGGTGGTGGTGTCGGTGGCGACTCTGCGCAGGTCGAAGGCGGGGGCCCCGCGGTCGGTGCGGTCGGTGCCCCAGACCTCGGTGATGACGGAGACGTCGAAGGCGCGGATGCCGGGGAAGGAGACGAGGGCCACGCGGTACGGGGCTGCGGTCACGTGTGGCAGTAAACCATCGATCGCTGTCTTCTGCCCTTCTGGGACGTGCGTGCCCGCGGCGGCAGGATCGAGGGCATGGAGATCGCAGAGAACACAGCACTGGTGGTCGTCGACGTTCAGAAGGGCTTCGAGGAGGCCGGGTTCTGGGGGCCGCGCAACAACCCCGGGGCGGACGACAACATCGCCTCGTTGATCGACGAGTGGCAGTCGACGGGGCGGCCGGTCGTCTTCGTGCGGCACGACTCGTCGAAGCCGCAGTCGCCGTTGCGGCCGGGGTACGTGGGCAATGACTTCAAGGACTATGTGGAGCAGCGGCGCGGGAAGGGGGCCGGCCGTGAGCTGCTGATCACGAAGACCGTGAACTCGGCCTTCCTCGGGACGCCGGATCTGGCGGCCTGGTTGGGGGCGCAGGGGATCGCGCAGGTGGTGCTGGCCGGGATCCAGACCAATATGTGCGTGGAGACGACGGCCCGGATGGGCGGCAATCTCGGGTTCGACGTGCTGGTCGCCTACGACGCGACGTACACGTTCGACCTGGAGGGGCCATTCGGCTGGCGGCGCACCGCGGACGAGTTGGCGCGGGCGTCGGCGGTGTCCCTGCACGGGGGCGGCTTCGCGCGGGTGCTGACCACGAGGGAGATCGTGGACGCGGCGGGCTGAGGTGCCGCCCCCGTCGGGGACGGTTCCGGGTCAGTCCTTCTTGCCGGAGGCCAGTTCGCGGCTGCGGTCGCGGGCGGCTTCGAGGGCGGCGATGAGGGCGGCTCGTACGCCGTGGTTCTCCAGTTCGCGGATGGCGCTGATGGTGGTGCCCGCGGGTGAGGTGACGTTCTCGCGGAGCTTGACCGGGTGTTCGCCGCTGTCGCGGAGCATCACCGCGGCGCCGATCGCCGACTGGACGATGAGGTCGTGGGCCTTGTCGCGGGGCAGGCCGAGGAGGATGCCGGCGTCGGTCATGGCTTCGACCAGGTAGAAGAAGTAGGCCGGGCCGGAGCCGGAGAGGGCGGTGCAGGCGTCCTGCTGGGACTCGGGGACGCGGAGCGTCTTGCCGACGGCGCCGAAGATCTCCTCGGCGTGGGCGACGTGGTCGGCGGTGGCGTGGCTGCCCGCGGAGATGACGGACATGGCCTCGTCGACGAGGGCGGGGGTGTTCGTCATGACACGGACGACCGGGGTGCCCGCGGCCAGGCGCTCCTCGAAGAAGGAGGTGGGGATGCCCGCGGCGCCGCTGATGACCAGGCGGTCGGTGGGGATGTGCGGGGCGAGTTCGTCGAGGAGGGCGCCCATGTCCTGCGGCTTGACCGTGAGGATCAGGGTGTCGGCGTTCTTGGCGGCCTCGGCGTTGCCGACGGGGCTGACTCCGTAGCGGGTGCGGAGTTCTTCGGCCCGTTCGGGGCGGCGGGCGGTGACCAGGAGGTCGGCGGGGGCCCAGCCGGCTCGGATCATTCCGCTGAGCAGGGCCTCGCCGATCTTGCCGGTGCCGAGGACTGCGACTTTCTGGGTCATGGTGCGGGTGCCCTCCGGGGGTTGCGTCGTCCGGGTTCATCCTCGCACCGGTGCGCAGGGGAGGCCTTGGTTGTCCGGTGGTCGGAACGGGGCCAGGGGGCTATGGGGTGGGTATTGGTGACTAGGGGGTGGGTCTTGCTTGCCCGAGCCGGCGGGGTGCCGCTGTGGCTGTGGGCGCCTATGCCGTCCGGCGTCGCAATGTGGCTGCTCCCAGGCCCAGTACCAGTACGGCGCAGCCGGCCACGATCAGGACGTCCCGGACGAAGGTCGTCGTCATGTCCGTGTGGCGCAGGACCTCGTTCATGCCGTCGACGGCGTAGGACATGGGGAGGGCGTCGGAGATGGCCTCCAGGACGGGGTGCATGTTGGAGCGGGGGGTGAACAGGCCGCAGAGCAGGAGTTGGGGGAAGATCACCGCGGGCATGAACTGGACCGCCTGGAATTCCGAGGCCGCGAAGGCGGAGACGAACAGGCCGAGGGCGGTGCCGAGCAGCGCGTCGAGCAGGGCGACCAGGAGCAGCAGCCATGCCGAGCCCGTGACGTCCAGGCCCAGGAACCACACGGCCAGGCCGGTGGCCAGTGCCGACTGGACGATGGCGAGGCCGCCGAAGGCGAGGGCGTAGCCGGCGATGAGGTCGCCCTTGCCGAGGGGCATGGCGAAGAGCCGTTCGAGGGTGCCCGAGGTGCGTTCGCGCAGGGTGGCGATGGACGTGACCAGGAACATCGTGATCAGCGGGAAGATCCCGAGCAGTGACGCGCCGATGTTGTCGAAGATGCGGGGGCTGCCGTCGAAGACGTAGCGGAGCAGGAACAGCATCAGGCAGGGGACGAGGATCATCAGCGCGATCGTGCGCGGGTCGTGGCGGAGCTGGCGCAGCACCCGGGCCGCGGTGGCGGTGGTCCGGGAGAGGTTCAGGGCGCTGGTGGGGGCGGGCGCTGTGGTGGTGCTCATCGGGCTGTCTCCTTGGTGCGGCCTGCGGCGACCGCCTCGTCCACCAGGTGCAGGAACGCCCCTTCGACGGTGTCCGCTCCGGTGCGGGTGCGCAGGGCGTCGGGGGTGTCGTCGGCGAGGATCTCGCCCTCGCGCATGAGCAGGAGCCGGTGGCAGCGTTCGGCCTCGTCCATGACGTGGGAGGAGATGAGGAGGGTGGCGCCGCGGGTGGTGGCTATCTCGTGGAAGAGGTTCCACAGGTCGCGGCGCAGGACCGGGTCGAGGCCGACGGTGGGTTCGTCGAGGACCAGGAGTTCGGGGGTACCCAGCAGGGCCACCGCGAGGGAGACGCGGCTGCGCTGGCCGCCGGAGAGGTTGCCGGCGAGGGCGTCGGCGTGGCTGGTGAGGTCGACGTCGGTGATGACCCGGGTGACGTGCTCGCGGCGGCGTTCGGCGGCGGCGCGGCCGGGGTCGAGGATCGCCGCGAAGTAGGCGAGGTTCTGGCGGACCGTCAGGTCGTCGTAGACGGAGGGGGCCTGGGTGACGTAGCCGATGCGGGTGCGCAGGTAGGGGTCGCCGGCGGGGCGACCGAGGACCTGGAGGGTGCCCGTGACCTTGGCCTGGGTGCCCACGATCGAGCGCATGAGCGTCGACTTGCCACATCCCGAGGGGCCCAGCAGGCCGGTGATCTGTCCGCGGGGGACGGTGAAGTCGAGGTCGCGCAGGACGGTGCGGGGACCACGGACGACCGTGAGGGCGGTGGCCTCGACGGCCGGGGTCTCCGGTGGCCCGGACGAGTAATTCATCATGCGATGAATAGTGCTCGTGGGGCGGGGTGCCGTCAAGTGGGGTGCGTTCGGTGGCACGCGGGCGCTGCGGGGTGGGCCGGAGGAGTGCGGTCCGTTCGTGCGCACCCGTCTTCACCAGGTGGGCACACAAACCGGGCGGATCGCCAACTCCCTTTACCGACAATGGCTTTCACTGCCATTCGCGCCCTCACAGGCTTCGCGTCCCTCGTCATCGGAGGTACTGCCGTCATGCGCCGTGTCGTAGGCAAGGCCGATCTGTTCTCGTCCCTCGTTGTGTTCCTCGTCGCACTGCCACTGTGTGTGGGTGTGGCCATGGCCTCCGGTGTCCCAGCCGAACTGGGGCTGGTCACCGGAATAGTGGGCGGGCTGGTCGCCGGGGCGCTGCCGGGCAGCAGCCTGCAGGTGAGCGGCCCGGCGGCGGGGCTGACGGTGTTGGTGTACGAGGTCGTGCAGGAGTACGGGATCGAGGCGCTCGGGGTGCTGGTGCTCGCGGCCGGGCTGGTGCAGATCAGCCTGGGACTGCTGCGGCTCGGGCGGTGGTTCCGGGCGGTGTCGGTGGGGGTCGTGCACGGGATGCTCGCCGGGATCGGGCTCGTGCTGGTGGCCGGGCAGGTCTATGCGCTCGGGGACGCGGCCGCTCCGGCGGGCGGGCTCGCGAAGATCGCCGGACTGGTGGCGCTGCCCGGGCGGGCGGGACCGGTGGCGTTGTCAGTGGGCGGTGCCACCATTGCCGTACTGCTGCTGTGGCCGCGCTGGCGGCGGGGCGCCCGGCTGCTGCCCGCGCCACTGGTGGCGGTTGCCGGGGCGACGGCGGTGACCTGGCTGTTCGATCTGGATGTACAGCGCGTCGAGGTGCGCGGTGTGCTGGATGCCGTACGGCTCCCGGAGGCGGCGGACTTCGGCCGGCTGACGGAAGTGGGCGCGCTCGGAACCGTCGTCGCCTTCGCGCTGATCGCGTCCGCCGAGTCCCTGTTCAGCGCGGCGGCGGTGGACCCGCTGCACCAGGGACCGCGCACGGAGTACGACAAGGAGCTGATCGCACAGGGAGCGGGGAACGCGGTGTGCGGGGTGCTGGGTGCGCTCCCGATGACCGCGGTGATCGTGCGCAGCGCGGCCAACGTGCAGGCGGGGGCCCGCACGAAGGCGTCGCGCGTGCTGCACGGGGCGTGGCTGCTGCTGTTCACGGCGCTGCTGCCCGGTGCGCTCGGGGTGGTTCCGGTGGCGGCGCTGGCCGGGCTGCTCGTGCACGCGGGGTGCCGGCTCGTGCCGGTGCGGGAACTGCGCGGACTGTGGCGCGGACATCGGGGAGAGGTGGTGGTGCTCGCGGTGACGGCGATCGTGATCGTCGTCGGGAACCTGTTCGAGGGGGTGCTGGTCGGCCTCGTACTGGCGGTGGCGAAGACCGCGTGGGAGGTCGGCCATGTGCATGTGGAGAGCGAGGACCGGGGAGAGGCGGGGATCGTCGTGCGGGTGCTGGGGCACGCGACGTTCCTGCGGCTGCCCAAGCTGCTGGACGCGCTGGAGGCGGTGCCGCGCGACCGGGAGGTGAGGCTGGAGCTGGGCGGGCTGCGGTATGTGGACCGGGCGTGCGCGGCGGCCCTGGAGGGGTGGGCCGCCGAGCGGACAGCCCTCGGGTCAGGTGTGGGTGGCCACCAGTAGCAGGACGTCGTAGGTCTCCTCGACGACGCCGTCCGGGAAGACCTTCAGCAGATGGGCGCGCTCCTCGTCGAGGAAGGCGGTCCGGGGCTCCCGCGGGGTGACGAGGAAGGCGGAGTGGCTGCCTACGTTGGCGAGATGGGTGGCGAGGGGGACACGGCGGCTCCAGCGGACCTCACGGCGCGTGAAGTGCAGGCGGCCGCTGGGGTCGGCGAGTTCGGTCCGGGCGGCCCGCTCCCTCTCGGCGGCGACGTCGATACCGAAGAAACGGCCGGCGCGCCCGGCGGCCTCGGCGATCCACTCGACGTCCAGGGCGTGGGTGTTCCACCACAGCGCCAGCGCGCCGCCCGGCCGCAGCACGCGCAGCGCCTCCGGCACCGACCGGGCCGGGTCCGTCCAATGCCAGGCCTGGGCGTAGGTGAGGAAGTCGGCGCTCGCGTCGGCCAGGGGAAGCGCGTCGCCGCTGCCCCGGACGATCGGGATGCCGGGCAGGGCGTGCCGGAACTGGGCGGCCATGCCCTCACCGGGCTCCACCGCGACCACATCGGCACCCCGGGCCCGCAGCAGCACCGTCGCGATACCGGTACCGGCGCCCACGTCCACGACCCGGGCACCGGCGACGGGGCGGGCGGCGAGTTCCTCGACGGCGTCGAAGAGGGCGGGCGGATAGGAGGGGCGGTTCGCCGCGTACTGGGCCGCGGCGGCGTTGAAGGAATGGGCCCGGTCGGTGTGGGAGGGCTGCGGCGACGTGGTCATACGGCCATGGTGGTCGGGAAGGGGCACGCGACGACAGGGAGTTTCCGCGGCCGACGCCGACGGGCTGCTTCCTCCGGCCCTTCGGCGCGCTACATCCTCCGGCGCTTCTTCGAGGGGTTCCCGGTACGGCGCGAGGAGCGGCGTTCGTACTCCGCGCGCGCCTTGTCGTACTCCTCGCGGTGGAGCTTCTCGCCCGGGGCCTCGGTGAGGGAGCGGAAGAAGTAGGCGAGGAGCGAGCCGATGAAGCCGACGGCCAGGAGCCCGCGCAGGGAGGCCTGACGGTCGGGGTCGAGGCGCTTGCCGAACCCGTCCCAGGTGTTGCGGAACGCGAGCGCGCTGCAGATCGCGAACATCGCCACGACCAGCACGTTCACAAAGGAGCCGGTGCCGGCGATCTGCAGGCCCTGGTAGGCGAAGCGGAGCACGAACGCGGAGGCGACGGCCGCGGCCAGCGAGCCCGCGGCCACCGCGGCACGCCGGCCCGCGTAACCACTGTCGTGGTTCACCCAGGACGTGCCGAAGAAGCGCAGGGGCTCGGGGCGGGGCCCGCCGGGGGTGCCGCCGGTGTCGGGGGAGCCCGCGGGGGTGTCCGTGGTGCCGGGTTCGTCGCTCACGGGACGATTATGGCTCCGCGGTCGCCGCGGGCTCCGTACGGGGTCAGCCGCAGCGCGGGGCGACGTAGCCGTCGCTGCCCGTGTTCACGTAGGCGTCGGAGACGTATTCGCCGTTGTCGATGTTGTCCCAGATGTTCGTGGTGCCGTAGTAGCCCGACACCCACGTGCCCGGCGACTGGCAGTAGATCGCGACCTTGGCGCCCTCGGGCAGGACGCGGACGATGTTGTAGCTGGTGCCCGGGCCGCTGCGGACATTGAGCCTGAGGCCCGGGGCGACCGAGTAGTAGCGCAGCGACGCCGCCGCGGCCGTCGTCGCCACGGCCTCCCCCTCGCCGGCTCCCTCGACCTCTTCGACACGGTCAACAGACATACGATTCCTCCCCCGTTGGCCCCATGACTGTCATGGGGTCCCGTTCATTCCCCTCTTGCGCGTCACGAAACAACCTTGTGCAACACGCACGCGGAGGCTAGCAAGCCGCCTCGGACTCGTACGAATCATCGACTAGGCTCCCTGCGTCGCGCGCGCGGACGAACAGCACGGGGGTGGTCCCATGGCGCCACAGCGCAACACCGGAGCGGGCGCGGAAGCGGAACTTCCCGAGTACGCCGGTCACTACCGTCTGGAGTCATGCCTGGGCTCGGGCGGCATGGGTGTGGTGCACCTGGCCCGGAGCACCTCCGGGCTGAAGCTCGCGGTGAAGGTGGTACACGCCCAGTTCGCCAGGGATCGCGAGTTCAGGGGCCGTTTCCGGCAGGAGGTGGCCGCGGCCCGCAAGGTCAGCGGTGCCTTCACCGCGCCCGTGGTCGACGCCGACCCGGAGGCCGAACGGCCCTGGATGGCCACGCTGTTCATCCCCGGCCCCACACTGTCCGATCACGTCAAGCGGAACGGTCCGATGCCCGCCGCGCAGCTGCGGCGGCTGATGGCCGGGCTCGCGGAGGCGCTGCGCGACATCCACCGGGTCGGGGTCGTGCACCGGGACCTGAAGCCGAGCAACGTGCTGCTCGCCGAGGACGGGCCGAAGGTCATCGACTTCGGCATCTCCCGGCCCAAGGACAGCGAACTGCGCACCGAGACCGGCAAGTTGATCGGCACTCCGCCCTTCATGGCGCCGGAGCAGTTCCGGCGGCCGCGCGAGGTCGGGCCGGCCGCCGACATCTTCGCGCTCGGTTCGGTGCTGGTGCACGCGGCGACCGGGCGCGGGCCGTTCGACTCCGACAGCCCGTACATCGTCGCCTACCAGGTCGTGCACGACGAGCCCGACCTGACCGGGGTGCCGGAGAGTCTCGCGCCGCTGGTCATGCGCTGTCTCGCCAAGGAGCCGGAGGACCGGCCCACTCCGGACGAGCTCATGCGCGAACTGCGGTCGGTGGCCGCGTCGTACGACACCCAGGCGTTCATACCCACTCAGCGCACCACGGAAGGACCTGCTCCGAAGCCCCCTGCCGGGTCGGCCGAGTCGGCCGGGCACGCTGAGGAGAGCGGGGAAACCGCGGCGGCCGAGGAAGCGAAGAAGGCCGCGGAAGCCGGACGGCCGTCCAGGCGTCGCGCGGGCCGGAAGGCGGCGCTGGGCATCAGCGCGCTCGGACTCGCTGTGGCTGCCGCGCTGGCCTCGGTCCAGGCATTCGGCGGCAGCGAACCCGCGCCGACGAGCACGAGTCCCCGTACCGGCGCGGCCGCCTTCAGCGCCTGGCACACCAAGCCGGCGCCCGAGGCGGCGGGGATGCCGCATTGTGCGTACGGCGCGAAGAAGCTGCTCTGCGCGCAGCCCGGCGTGATCTTCGCGCTCTCCCCCGTCGACGGGAAGCTGCTGTGGCGGCACTCGGTGGCCACGAGGACCACCAGCAGCCCGCCGGTCCTGGCGGCCGGTCTGATCCAGCCCTACACCGACGGCGGCTCGCGTCTGGCGGCGCTGGACCCCGCTACCGGCAAGGAGGTCTGGAAGCGGCGTCTGCCGGAGTCCACGACGGTGCGCTACGTCGGCGGCACGGCCCTGCTCACGGCTGCCGACGGGACGGTCACGGGGCTGGACGCCGCGTCGGGCGGCACCAGGTGGAGCGGCCGGATCGCGGGCCAGAGCCGCCCGGTGTTCGTCTCGTTCCCCGGTGACCCGCTGGCGTACGCGACGAGCACGTCCGCCGACGGCTCTGGCACACGGGTGACGGCCGTGGATCCGCTGACGGGTGACGTGCGGTGGGATGCCCGGCTGAAGGGGACGCTGACGCCGTTCGGCGCCGAGGACGGCTCGCTCTTCTTCCTCTCCGTCGACCCTGTCTACGGGGAGACGTCGGCGGTCGTCCGCTACTCCCCCGGCTCCGGGACGGCGCGTCGTGTGGCGCTGCCCGTCAAGGCGGCGGGCGCCCACGGCACCGTGCGGGGAAGCGTGGTCTATCTGCTGGCCACCGGCGGCTCCCTGGAGGCCGTGGACATGGCGGCGGGCAAGTCGCTGTGGCATCTGGAGACCTCGGTGACCCGCGGCTCGGTGCCGGTCACCGACGGCGACCACGTCTTCTTCACCGCGGGCGACGGGCGGCTGCTCGCCGTCGACGCCCGCAAGGGCAGACTCGTCGGGCAGACCCCGGCACGGCTGGGCGCGAACTCGGGGCAGGTCGTGGCAGCGCTGCCCGCCCCCGTGATCAAGAACGGGCGCGTCTGCGCCACCGCCCCCGACGGCACCGTCTTCGCCCTGGACGCGCGAGACCCCTCGGCCTGGTGACATGCGAAGGGGCCGCCCCCGCGGAGGGAGGCGGCCCCTTGCGGCGGCCGGAGTGTCAGCCCAGCTTGGTCACGTCACGGACGGCGCCCTTGTCCGCGCTGGTCGCCATCGCCGCGTAGGCGCGCAGCGCGGCCGAGACCTTGCGGTCGCGGTTCTTCGGTGCGTACGCCCCGCCCAGCGCCTGCTCTCGGCGGGCCAGCTCGGCCTCGTCGACCAGGAGCTCGATCGTGCGGGCCGGGATGTCGATGCGGATGCGGTCGCCGTCCTCGACCAGGGCGATCGTGCCGCCCGAGGCCGCCTCGGGGGACGCGTGGCCGATGGAGAGACCGGAGGTGCCGCCGGAGAAACGGCCGTCGGTGATCAGGGCGCAGGTCTTGCCCAGGCCGCGGCCCTTGAGGAAGGACGTCGGGTAGAGCATCTCCTGCATACCCGGGCCGCCCTTGGGTCCCTCGTAGCGGATGACCACCACGTCGCCGTCGGTGACCTGCTTGTTGAGGATCTTCTCGACGGCCTCCTCCTGCGACTCGCAGACCACCGCCGGACCCTCGAAGGTCCAGATCGACTCGTCGACGCCCGCTGTCTTCACCACGCAGCCGTCGACGGCCAGGTTGCCCTTGAGGACGGCCAGGCCGCCGTCCTTGGAGTACGCGTGCTCGGCCGAGCGGATGCAGCCGCCCTCGGCGTCGTCGTCCAGCGCCTCCCAGCGCTCGGACTGGGAGAAGGCCTCGGCGGAGCGGACGCAGCCGGGGGCCGCGTGCCACAGTTCCACGGCCTCGGGGGACGGGGAGCCGCCGCGCACGTCCCAGGTCTTCAGCCAGTCCGCCAGGGACGGGCTGTGGACCGCGTGCACGTCCTCGTTGAGCAGGCCCGCGCGGTGCAGCTCGCCGAGCAGGGCGGGGATGCCGCCGGCCCGGTGCACGTCCTCCATGTAGTACGTGCGGTTCTTGGCGACGTTCGGGGCGACCTTCGCCAGGCAGGGCACCCGGCGCGAGACCGCGTCGATCTGCTCCAGGCCGAAGGGCACGCCCGCCTCCTGGGCCGCCGCCAGCAGGTGCAGGATCGTGTTCGTGGAGCCGCCCATCGCGATGTCGAGGGCCATGGCGTTCTCGAAGGCCGCGAAGGTGGCGACGTTGAGCGGGAGGACCGTCTCGTCGTCCTGCTCGTAGTAGCGGCGGGTGATGTCCATGACGGTCCGGGCCGCGTCGACGTACAGCTGCTTGCGGGCCGTGTGGGTGGCGAGGACCGAGCCGTTGCCGGGCAGGGACAGGCCGATCGCCTCGGTGAGGCAGTTCATCGAGTTGGCGGTGAACATGCCGGAACAGCTGCCGCAGGTCGGGCAGGCGTTCTCCTCGATACGGACGATGTCCTCGTCCGAGATCCTGTCGTTGACGGCGTCGGAGATCGCGTCGACCAGGTCGAGGGTGCGGACCGTGCCGTCGACGAGCGTCGCGCGGCCGGACTCCATGGGTCCGCCGGAGACGAAGACCGTGGGGATGTTCAGGCGCAGGGCCGCCAGCAGCATGCCCGGGGTGATCTTGTCGCAGTTGGAGATGCAGATCAGCGCGTCGGCGCAGTGCGCCTCGACCATGTACTCGACCGAGTCCGCGATCAGGTCGCGGGAGGGCAGGGAGTACAGCATGCCGCCGTGGCCCATCGCGATGCCGTCGTCCACCGCGATCGTGTTGAACTCACGCGGGATGCCGCCCGCCTCGGTGATCGCCTCGCTGACGATCCGGCCGACCGGCTGGAGGTGGGTGTGGCCCGGCACGAACTCCGTGAAGCTGTTGGCGACCGCGATGATCGGCTTCCGGCCGATGTCCGCACCGGGTACACCGGAGGCGCGCATAAGGGCGCGGGCGCCCGCCATGTTGCGGCCGTGGGTGACTGTGCGGGACCTCAGCTCGGGCATCGCGCTCGCTCCTTCAGAGACTGCGATCAGAGAGACTTCTGATTGCCAACGAGCGTACGCCGGTCATCCAGGGTTCGGGACGAGGCGTCCGGAATACGGGATGCGCATCTCGGGGTCCGACGGGACCGACGGGACCGACGGGACTCCTCCGACGGTCAGGGAGCCGTCAGATGTCCCTGGACCACGGGTGCCACCCGCGCCACGATCTGCTCCAGGTCCGCCGAGGCCAGCGGCTCCACCTTGATCACGTACCGCAGCATCGCGCACCCCACCAGCTGGGCCGCCGCCAGCTCGGCGCGCAGCTCGGCGTCGGGCAGCTCCAGCTGGGAGGCGATACGGCGCAGCAGCTGGGAGGCGACCAGGTGGCGGAAGACGGCGGCCGCGGTCTCGTTGTTGACCGCGGAGCGGACGATCGCCAGCAGGGGCGCGCGGGTGGTGGGGTTCTCCCAGACGCCGAAGATGAAGCGGGTGAGCCGCTCGCCGACCTGGTCGAGGGGGCCGTCGGCGACCGCGTTCGGCGCGTTGAGCGCGGGCGCGAAGGCGACCTCGATGGCCGCCTCGAACATCTGCTCCTTGGTGCCGAAGTAGTGGTGGACCAGCGCGGAGTCGACACCGGCGGCCTTGGCGATGCCGCGTACCGAGGTCTTCTCGTAGCCGCGCTCGGAGAACTCCTCGCGGGCCGCGGCCAGGATGCGGTCGCGGGTGTCGGCGGACTCGGTGCGCGGGGGACGGCCGCGGCGCCGGGAGTTCGCCCCGGTGCGGCGCGGGGTGAGGCCGGTCATCGTCGGGGCACCTTCACCGCGGAGGCCAGGTGCAGGCGCGTGTACGCCAGAGCCTCGGCCAGGTCGGCCTCGCGTTCGGCGCTGGACATGGCGCGCCTGGTGTTGACCTCGATGACGACATGGCCGTCGAAGCCGGTGAGCGCGAGCCGCTCCAGCAGCTCGGCACAGGGCTGGCTGCCGCGCCCGGGCACCAGGTGCTCGTCCTTGGCCGACCCGTTGCCGTCGGCGAGGTGGACATGGCCCAGGCGGTCGCCCATGCGGTCGATCATCCGCAGGGCGTCCGTACGGGCCGTCGCCGTGTGGCTGAGGTCGATCGTGAAGTGGCGGTAGTCGTCGTTGGTCACGTCCCAGTCGGGGGCGTACGCCAGCATCTCGCGGTCGCGGTAGCGCCACGGGTACATGTTCTCGACGGCGAACCGTACGTCCGTCTCGTTCGCCATCCGCCAGATCCCGGCGACGAAGTCCCGGGCGTACTGCCGCTGCCAGCGGAACGGCGGGTGGACGACGACCGTACTGGCGTCGAGCTTCTCGGCGGCCGCCCGGGCGCGCTGGAGCTTGACCCAGGGGTCCGTGGACCAGACGCGCTGGGTGATCAGCAGGCAGGGGGCGTGGACGGCCAGGATCGGGATGCGGTGGTAGTCGCTGAGCCGGCGCAGCGCCTCGATGTCCTGGCTGACCGGGTCGGTCCACACCATGACCTCGACCCCGTCGTACCCGAGGCGTGCGGCGATCTCGAAGGCCGTCGCCGTCGACTCCGGATAGACGGAGGCCGTCGACAGGGCGACCTTCGCATCCGGGATGCGGACAACGTCCCTCGGTTCTGCCACGGAGACAGATTACGGGGTGAGGTTGGCGCGGCGCGGGGTGCCCGTTGGCCGTTGTGGGCTTTGCCATAACCGCGGGCGGGTCGTCCGCGGCCGGTCGTGTCCGTGCGGCGGAGCCTGGGACGTCACCGCCCCGCGCCCCTTCGGGGGCGCGGTCGCCGGCGTCGGTATCAGGCCGGGCCCATGTGGTCGAGCCGTCGCAGGATCACGCCCTCCCGCAGCGCCCAGGGGCAGATCTCCAGGTTCTCCACCCCGAACAGGTCCATCGCCCCCTCGGCCACCAGCGCCCCCGCCAGCAGCTGGCCGGAGCGGCCCTCGGAGACGCCGGGCAGTTCCGTGCGCTGGGCGGTGGTCATGCCGGCCAGGCGGGGCACCCACGCCTCCAGGGACTCCCGCTTGAGCTCGCGCTGGATGTAGAGGCCGTCGGCGGTGCGGGCGGCGCCGGCGATACGGGCCAGCTGCTTGAAGGTCTTGGAGGTCGCGACCACGTGGTCGGGGGAGCCGAAGCGGCTGAACTCTCCCACCGTGCGTGCGATCTCGGCCCGTACATGACGGCGCAGTGTCCTTATCGCCTCGGTGCCGGGCGGGTCGCCGGGCAGCCAGGACGCGGTCAGCCGGCCGGCGCCGAGCGGCAGCGAGACCGCCGCGTCCGGCTCCTCGTCGATGCCGTACGCGATCTCCAGGGAGCCGCCGCCGATGTCCAGGACGAGCAGCTTTCCGGCCGACCAGCCGAACCAGCGGCGGGCGGCGAGGAAGGTGAGCCGGGCCTCCTCGGCGCCGGTGAGTACCTGCAGCTCGACGCCCGTTTCGGCCTGCACGCGCTCCAGGACCTCGTCGGCGTTGCTGGCCTCGCGCACGGCGGAGGTGGCGAACGGCAGCAGCTCCTCGACACCCTTGTCCTCGGCCGCCTGGAGTGCCTCGTGGACGACACCGATCAGTTTGTCGACCCCGTCGAGGCCGATGGCCCCGTCCCCGTCGAGGAGTTGGGCCAGCCGCAACTCCGCCTTGTGCGAGTGCGCGGGCAGCGGGCGCGCGCCTGGATGCGCATCCACCACCAGCAGATGCACCGTATTGGATCCCACGTCGAGGACACCGAGTCTCATGTACGAAACGCTACTGCCACCTGGGCGCTCGGCCGTCCCCGGAGCCGTCTCGGGCGACTTACCCTGGACGGGTGCCAAAGACGAAAAAGGCGAAAGACCGCAAGGCCGCCAAATCCGCCGGCGATTCTTCTCGGGTGACGCCACCGAGGAAGCCGGAGAAGGACTTGGCGGCCGACGAGAAGGGGCTCGACTTCGCACGCGCATGGGTGGAATTCCCGGATCCGGCGGACGACGAGCAGGTCTTCCGGTGTGATCTGACATGGCTGACCTCTCGCTGGAACTGCATCTTCGGCAGCGGCTGCCAGGGCATCCAGGCGGGCCGCGCGGACGACGGGTGCTGCACGCTGGGCGCGCACTTCTCGGACGAGGACGACGAGAAGCGGGTCGCCGAGCACGTGGCGCGGCTCACCCCGGACGTCTGGCAGCACCACGACGAGGGCATGAAGCACGGCTGGGTCTCGGAGGACGACGAGGGCTCCCGCCAGACGCGCCCCTACAAGGGCTCGTGCATCTTCCAGAACCGCCCCGGGTTCGCGGGCGGCGCGGGGTGTTCGCTGCACATCCTGGCGCTCAAGGAGGGCCGCGAGCCGCTGGAGACCAAGCCGGACGTCTGCTGGCAGCTGCCGATCCGGCGGACCTTCGACTGGATCGACCGTCCCGACGAGACGCGTGTCCTGCAGGTCTCCATCGGCGAGTACGACCGCCGGGGCTGGGGTCCGGGCGGCCACGACCTGCACTGGTGGTGCACGTCGGCGACGTCGGCGCACGGCGCGGGCGACCCGGTGTACGTCTCCTACCGGGCCGAGCTGACCGAGCTGATGGGCAAGGCCGGCTACGACCGGCTGGTCGAGCTGTGCGAGGAGCGGCTGGCGTCCGGGCTGCCGCTGCTGGCACCGCACCCGGCGGACCCGACGGCCTGACCGGCTGCCGGTCACCGCTCGGGCGCCCCCGATCACGGGTTCTGGCCGCCCGAGGGGACCGGCGCGCCGCTGTCGGTCGGCGGTGGGGTCGAGCCACCGGAGGGGGTCGGGGACGGGTCGGTCGGTGTCGGGGTCGGGTCGGGTGACGGCGGGTCGCTGGGCGAGGGGTCGGTGGGGGCCGAGGTCGTGGGCGTCGGGTCCGGGGCGGAGGTCGGGGGCGGGCCCGAGGGGTTCGTGGGGCCGGTGGGCGCGGTGCCGTAGCCGTCGATGGAGACGACGGCGCCCGCCGGTGACACCGCCACCTGGGCGCTCCAGTGGCCGGACGGCTCGCGCAGATGGTCGACGTACACCTTGATCGTCAACGACTCGCCGGGCCGGAGGGTTCCCGAGGACCGGCTGAGGTAGAGCCAGCGGGCCGGGGTGGCGGCGGACCAGCGGACCGGCGAGGAACCGGAGGCGGTGAGCGTGATCAGGGTGGTGTCGCCGCTGTTGCCCGCCGACACCGCGAGCTGCCCGGCCCCCTTCTTGCCGGCCCCGGAGACACTGATCACCTGTACGGAGACGTCGGACTTCCCGTTCCTGCCCGCGTGGGCGCCGGGTCCGGGGTTCGCGTCGCCCGCGTTCTCGTAGTCGCCGGCCGGGTGGCCGCCCAGGCTGTCGGGTCCGTGTGCCTCGCTGGCGGTGGCCGTGTTGCTCTCCGGGTCGTCCCCGGCGGGGGAGGCGCGGTAGGCGGCCCACAGGGCGATCACGGGGGCGGCGACGACGGTGGCGACGACGGTCGTCGTGACGGCACGCGCGCGTAGCCGGTCGCGGCGGGCGGCACGGTCCTTCGGGTCCATCGGGAAGCCGCGCCGGTCGAAACGCGGAAGCGCCGCGCCCCGCGCGCGCGGGTGGCGCGCCGGTGCTCCGTTCAGGGCGGCGCGGGGCGCCTCCAGGACGGGCAGCTCGGCGGGCGTGACGCTGGCGCCGGGCCAGCGGCCCGGGACCGCGCGTTCGGCGGTCCGGCGGCAGCGCGGGCAGTCGTCGACGTGCCGGATCAGCTCACGCCGTACGGCCGTGCTGAGGACGAGCTGGTCGTCGCCGGTGAGGAGGGCCACGCCGGGACAGCCGCCGGTCTCGACGACGGCGAGGGCGGCGCGGGTGCGCTCCACCTCGCAGGCGGCGGAGGCCAGCAGCTCACGGGCGACGGTCCGGTCCATGCCGAGGACGGCGGCGACCTCGTGGGCGGCGAGGTGGTGCCGGACTGCGAGTTCGAGCGCCTCGCGCTGCTCCGGGGTGGTCCCGGCGGCCTCCGGCCAGGCGAGCAGCGCGAGTTCGCGCCGCCGCTGCTCCTGGACCTCCCCGGCCGCGGGCGGGTCGGCGGGCTGCGGGCCCTGCCGCTGGGCTCCGGCGCGGCCCGCCGCGTGCGTGCCCTGACGTTTCTGCTTGGCCTCGGCCAGCTTGCGCAGGCACGCCCAGCGGGCCAGCGCGTACAGCCAGGCCCGGCGGTCCGCCTCGTCCGGGACGCGCTGCCCGCGCCGCTCGGCCAGCGCGAGGACGTCGCCGAGCGCGGCGGTCGCCGTGTCGTGGTCGCACAGCACCGACAGGCAGTAGGTGAACAGACCGTCCAGATACGGCTCGTAGCGCGCCGGCGTCCGGTGCGCCAGCGTGCGCGCCGCGGCACGGTCACGCGCCTCCCGGTGCGCCCGGTGCGCGCCGGTGGTGCGGGTCGAGGTCTCCGGGCTGCTGCTCATCACCTGTGCGACCGTAGGCGGCAGTGGATGGCCCCTTCTTCCCACTTGAGCACTTTTAATCCGTACGGGTGAAACGATCCCTCATAAGGGGACAGGAACCCCTCATTCCGCGGCTCGTTCACGACGGTGAGTAGCCGGTCCGGTCCCGTGCCGCCCGGTGGCCGGTGCCGCGCTGTCAGTGCGGACGGCTACGGTTTCCGCATGGCTGCCCGTACCAAGACCACCAAGGACCGCCCGTCCTACCGCTGCACGGAGTGCGGCTGGCAGACGGCCAAGTGGCTCGGCCGGTGCCCCGAGTGCCAGGCCTGGGGGACGGTCGAGGAGTACGGCGCGCCCGCGGTGCGGACGACGACGCCGGGGCGCGTCACCACGTCCGCGCTCCCCATCGGGCAGGTCGACGGGCGCCAGGCCACCGCCCGCCCGACCGGTGTGCCCGAGCTGGACCGGGTGCTCGGCGGCGGACTCGTGCCCGGAGCTGTGGTGCTGCTGGCGGGCGAGCCCGGCGTGGGCAAGTCGACGCTCCTGCTCGACGTGGCGGCCAAGTCCGCGAGCGACGAGCACCGCACGCTCTATGTGACCGGCGAGGAGTCGGCGAGCCAGGTGCGGCTGCGCGCCGACCGCATCAAGGCCATCGACGACCATCTGTATCTCGCGGCCGAGACCGATCTGGCGGCCGTCCTCGGCCACTTGGACGCGGTGAAGCCGTCGCTGCTGATCCTCGACTCCGTGCAGACGATCGCCTCGCCGGAGATCGACGGGGCGCCCGGCGGCATGGCCCAGGTGCGGGAGGTGGCGGGGGCGCTGATCCGCGCCTCGAAGGAGAGGGGCATGTCCACGCTCCTTGTGGGCCATGTCACCAAGGACGGGGCCATCGCCGGACCCCGCCTGCTCGAACACCTCGTGGACGTCGTGCTGCACTTCGAGGGCGACCGCCACGCGCGCCTCCGGCTCGTGCGGGGCGTCAAGAACCGGTACGGCGCCACGGACGAGGTCGGCTGCTTCGAACTGCACGACGAGGGCATCACCGGCCTCGCCGACCCGAGTGGACTCTTCCTCACCCGCCGTGACGAACCCGTCCCCGGCACCTGCCTCACGGTGACCCTGGAGGGCCGCCGCCCGCTGGTGGCGGAGGTACAGGCGCTGACCGTCGACTCCCAGATCCCCTCCCCCCGCCGCACCACCTCCGGCCTGGAGACCTCCCGCGTCTCGATGATGCTCGCCGTGCTGGAGCAGCGGGGCAGGATCAGCGCGCTCGGCAAGCGGGACATCTACTCGGCGACGGTGGGCGGGGTGAAGCTCTCGGAGCCCGCCGCGGACCTCGCCATCGCCCTGGCCCTCGCCTCCGCGGCCAGCGACACCCCGCTGCCGAAGAACCTCGTCGCCATCGGCGAGGTCGGCCTCGCGGGCGAGGTCAGACGGGTCACCGGCGTGCAGCGCAGGCTCACGGAGGCCCACCGTCTGGGCTTCACGCACGCGCTCGTGCCGGGCGATCCGGGCAAGATCCCTCCCGGTATGAAGGTCCTGGAAGTCGCCGACATAGGGGACGCGCTCAGGGTCCTTCCCCGGTCCCGTCGCCGAGAGGCCCCACGGGAGGCGGAGGACCGCCGGTAGACTTTGCCCTGGTCTCGCCCGTCCGTGCGAACCGAGTGCGCGAACGGCAGCGCCCCAGAACCTGCGACCGGAGGAGTGCAGTGGCAGCCAACGACCGGGCAGCAGCTCCCGGAAAGTCCGGTGGGAGTGCCGGTTCCGATGGCCTGATGCGCGCCTCGCTGAGTGCCGTGGCACCCGGTACGGCCCTGCGTGACGGGCTCGAACGCGTACTGAGGGGCAACACGGGCGGACTCATCGTGCTCGGCTCCGACAAGACCGTCGAGGCGATGTGCACCGGCGGTTTCGTCCTGGACGTGGAGTTCACGGCGACGCGGCTGCGCGAGCTGTGCAAGCTCGACGGCGGCATCGTGGTCTCCTCGGACCTGTCGAAGATCCTGCGGGCGGGTGTCCAGCTGGTCCCGGACCCCACGATCCCCACGGAGGAGACGGGCACCCGGCACCGCACGGCGGACCGCGTCTCCAAGCAGGTCGGCTTCCCCGTGGTCTCCGTCTCCCAGTCGATGCGCCTGATCGCCCTGTACGTCGACGGGCAGCGCAGGGTGCTGGAGGACTCGGCGGCGATCCTGTCCCGCGCCAATCAGGCCCTGGCCACCCTGGAGCGCTACAAGCTCCGCCTGGACGAGGTCGCGGGCACGCTGTCGGCGCTGGAGATCGAGGACCTGGTGACGGTCCGCGACGTGTCCGCCGTCGCACAGCGCCTGGAGATGGTGCGCCGTATCGCCACCGAGATCGCCGAATACGTGGTCGAGCTGGGCACGGACGGGCGGCTCCTGGCGCTCCAGCTGGACGAGCTGATCGCGGGCGTGGAGCCGGAGCGCGAACTGGTGGTCCGGGACTATGTGCCCGAGCCGACCGCCAAGCGTTCCCGCACGGTCGACGAGGCCCTGTCCGAGCTCGACGCGCTCAGCCACGCCGAGCTCCTCGAACTGCCCACGGTGGCCCGTGCCCTCGGCTACACCGGCTCCCCCGAGGCCCTGGACTCGGCGGTGTCCCCGCGGGGCTTCCGCCTCCTGGCCAAGGTGCCGAGGCTGCCGGGCGCGATCATCGACCGTCTCGTGGAGCACTTCGGCGGCCTGCAGAAGCTCCTCGCGGCGAGCGTGGACGACCTCCAGACCGTGGACGGCGTGGGCGAGGCCCGGGCCCGCAGCGTGCGCGAGGGTCTGTCGCGGCTGGCGGAGTCGTCGATCCTGGAGCGGTACGTCTGAGCCAGGGCAGGAACCGGTCCGCCGGGTCGAGGCAGCAACCGGTCCGCCGGGGCGGGAACTAGTCCGCCGACAGCACGAACGACGTCGGCGCGATGCTGAACCCCGAGGCCTTCGCCTCCAGCAGATACGTACCGGCCGCGGCCGACCCCGCCGGAGGCGTGGCGCACTGCGGAGCGCTCGGCTTGCGGTCCCACTTCACCGTGTAGGTGATGCTGCTGCCCGCCGGCACCCGGTAGGCCATGCTTCCGGCGCCCTTCGGGCAGTCGGCCGACGACCAGTACGAGTCGCTGCCGTGGGCCTGCGTGATCGTCAACACGGCGCTCTTCGGACCGAGATCCACCTTGCAGTCGCCGGACGACGAGTTCTTCGCGGTGAGTTCGAAGGTCGGGGTCTGATCCGGCGAGTAGGAGTTGTGCCGGCTGCGCAGGCTCAACGTGACCGCTCCGGAGGAGCAGTTGGGCAGCCCCGAGGAGGCGGGCAGCGTGGCCGCCGCATTGACGCTGCCGTCGGAGGAGGAGCCGGAACCAGATCCGGAGCCGTCGCCCGAACCGCCCCCGTCCGTGGAGCCGGAGCCACCGCCGTCGCCCGACCCGCCGTCACCGGACCCGCCGTCGCCGGACCCGGTGTCGCTCCCGCCGGTGCCCCCGCCCCCCGACTCGTCACGCCCGCCGGGGTGTTGGCTGTACGCCGGCCCGCTCCCGGACGGACCCGCCGTGATCGTGGACGCGGGATTCTTGCCGTCGGGCGTGCCGGTGTTCTTCTTGCCGCCCCCGCCACCCGCCGTGGCGATCCAGGCGATCAGCAGCGCCAGGACGGCGACCACCGACAGCATGACGACCCTCCGTCGCCAGTAGATGGAGGAGGGAAGCGGCCCGACCGGATTGCGCAGAGATCCCACGGCGCAAACTTTACGAGAGATCCGCGCGCTTGCTGGCGCCACCCGCCGCCCGGAACCAACTTTTCCGGATCATCATCCCGGCAACTTCCCACGAAGGGGCTTCGCTTCACGCTCCGCGCGCCCCTCCCCGGCGCCGCCGCGGACCGTGTCCGGCCAACGCGTGGCAGGATCGGAAGGGCCATGACTGAGATGCTCCACGCCCCCGTGATCGCCTGGTTCGACACCCACGCCCGCGACCTCCCCTGGCGCCGCCCGGCGGCGGGCCCGTGGGGCGTGATGGTCAGCGAGTTCATGCTCCAGCAGACCCCGGTCAGCCGGGTCCTGCCCGTCTACGAGCAGTGGCTGGCCCGCTGGCCCCGCCCCGCGGACCTGGCCGAGGAAGCGCCCGGTGAGGCCGTCCGCGCCTGGGGCCGGCTCGGCTACCCGCGCCGAGCGCTGCGTCTGCACGGCGCCGCGGTCGCCATAACGGAACGGCACGGCGGCGACGTACCGACGGACCACGCACAGCTGCTCGCGCTGCCCGGCATCGGCGAGTACACGGCCGCGGCGGTGGCTTCGTTCGCCTACGGGCAGCGGCACGCCGTGCTGGACACCAACGTCCGCCGGGTCTTCGCCCGCGCGGTCACCGGTGTGCAGTACCCGCCGAACGCCACGACCGCCGCGGAGCGCAGGCTCGCCCGTGAGCTGCTGCCCGAGGACGAGGGCACCGCCGCCCGCTGGGCCGCCGCCTCCATGGAGCTGGGCGCGCTGGTGTGCACGGCGAAGAACGAGACCTGTCCGCGCTGCCCGATCGCCGACCGGTGCGCCTGGCGGCTCGCGGGCAAGCCGGAGCACGAGGGCCCGCCGCGGCGCGGTCAGACGTACGCCGGTACGGACCGTCAGGTCCGCGGCAAGCTCCTCGCCGTACTGCGCGAGGCGCACGTCCCCGTGCCGCAGCCGGCTCTGGACCGGGTGTGGCACGAGCCGGTGCAGCGCGCCCGGGCGCTGGACGGGCTCGTCGCGGACGGTCTGGTGGAGCCGTTGCCGGGCGGTCTGTATCGGCTGCCGCTGAGCTGACGCACAGACAAGTCACAGAGCCCGGGGGCTGTTTCACAGCCACCTGACCCGACAAATCACCCCATACAAGGGCAATTCGACCGCCCCCCTTACCCCGAACCCATTTCCGTTACACAACCGACGGACAGCCGAGTGCTACCCGCAGGCTGCTTCGGACAGCGCCGTGACAACCGCTCCGTAACTTCATTCCTGTGCCCGGCACGACCAACCGGAGCACAGCGACACAGGCACGGGGCCGGAGAAAAACGGGGAACGGAGGCGGTTGATCATGGCGCAGGGCGAGGTGCTCGAATTCGAGGAGTACGTCCGCACGCGGCAGGACGCGCTGCTGCGCAGCGCACGCCGTCTGGTCCCGGACCCGGTCGACGCGCAGGACCTGCTCCAGACGGCGCTGGTGCGGACGTACGGCCGCTGGGAGGGCATCGCGGACAAGCGGCTCGCGGACGCCTATCTGCGCCGGGTGATGATCAACACGCGTACCGAGTGGTGGCGGGCCCGGAAACTGGAGGAGGTCCCCACCGAGCAGCTGCCGGACGCCTGTGTGGACGACGCCACCGAGCAGCACGCGGACCGCGCGCTCCTCATGGACATCATGAAGGTGCTCGCTCCGAAGCAGCGCAGCGTCGTCGTGCTGCGACACTGGGAGCAGATGTCCACGGAGGAGACGGCCGCCGCCCTCGGCATGTCGGCCGGAACGGTCAAGAGCACGCTGCACCGGGCGCTCGCCCGGCTCCGCGAGGAGCTGGAGGCCCGCGATCTGGACGCACGCGCGCTGGAGCGTGAGGAGCGGGAGCGGTGCGCGGCCTGACCGACGAAGAGCCCACAGCGGCTCGCGGGGTCTACCAGGCGGCGATCACGGCGGTGGCCGTGATCGCCGCCCTCGGCCTTTTCGTCGCCGCCTGTGCCACGGGCGGCACCGGTGCCCGTGACGAGGGCCCGGCACACTCCGACTCGGTGGCGGGGGCGGTGGCCTCCCCCGCCCCCAACCCCTCCGACACGTACCAGCAGGTGGACGCGGTCGCGCTGGTCAGGAGCGACCCGCGGGTCTCGACCGCGGTCAAGCGGTATCTGAAGCCGTGCGCCGGCGACGAGTACCCGGTCGACGTGTCGTACGGGGATCTGACCGGCGGCCCGGTGGAGGACATCGTGGTCAACGTGCTGACCTGCGCCGACGCGGTGGGCGTCGGGTCGTATGTGTACCGCGAGGAGGGCGGCGCGTACGAGAATGTGTTCAAGGCCGAGGAGTCCCCGGTCTATGCGGAGATAGACCGCGGCGACCTGATGGTGACCAAGCAGGTGTACGACAAGGGCGATCCGGTGTCGAGTCCGTCCGGCGAGAACGTGTACACGTACAGCTGGACCGCGGGGCGCTTCGTCCAGGAGGACTACCACCACACCGACTACAGCAATGCGGTCGGTGGCGATCCGTCGCCGGTGCCGTCCGGCTGATGTGAACCCGACACACGATCCGTGCGTCAAGTCAATGACGGCACGAGAGCCACACGGCACGAACCACACGGCCCGAACCACACGGCACGAGAATCACGAGGACTGAGAGCAGCGGGATGGCAGACCAGACCCATGTCCTGTTCGTCGAGGACGACGACGTCATCCGCGAGGCCACCCAGCTCGCCCTGGAGCGGGACGGCTTCGCGGTCACCGCGATGCCCGACGGGCTGTCCGGCCTGGAGGCGTTCCGGGCGAACCGCCCCGACATCGCGCTGCTGGACGTCATGGTCCCGGGCCTGGACGGGGTGAGCCTGTGCCGGCGCATCCGGGACGAGTCGACGGTGCCGGTGATCATGCTGTCGGCGCGGGCCGACTCCATCGACGTCGTCCTCGGTCTGGAGGCGGGCGCCGACGACTATGTGACCAAGCCCTTCGACGGCGCCGTCCTGGTCGCCCGGATCCGCGCGGTGCTGCGCCGCTTCGGCCACGCGGGCGGGGGCGTCCACGCGGACCCCGACCCCTCGGCGATGGACGGAGCGGTGCTGACGTTCGGCGAGCTGGAGATCGACACCGAGGGCATGGAGGTGCGCCGGGCCGGACAGCCGGTGGCGCTGACGCCCACCGAGATGCGGCTGCTGCTGGAGTTCTCCTCGTCGCCGGGCACGGTGCTCTCGCGCGACAAGTTGCTCGAACGTGTGTGGGACTACGGCTGGGGCGGGGACACCCGGGTCGTCGACGTCCATGTGCAGCGGCTGCGCACGAAGATCGGCCAGGACCGCATCGAGACGGTCCGTGGCTTCGGCTACAAGCTGAAGGCCTGAGCGGGGCGGGCATGCGGGGGAGCAAGCGGCGGCCGATGAGGCGGCACATGCGGCGCGCCGGCATCCGTACGGGACTCAGATGGAAGCTGAGCGCGGCCATCGCGCTGGTCGGCGCGCTGGTGGCGATCGCGCTGAGCCTGGTCGTGCACAACGCCGCGCGGGTGTCGATGCTGGACAACGCGCGCGACCTCGCCGACGAGCGGCTGCAGATCGCCCAGCGCAACTACGACCTGTTCGGGCGGCCGAACTTCCCCAGCATCGACGTCGACGACCCCGGGCTGCCGCCCGCGCTGCGGGAGAAGGCCGAGGAGGGCCGCCGGGCCACCTACGTCACCGACCACGGCGGCGTGCCGGACATCTGGGCGGCGGTGCCGGTGAAGGGCGGACACATTCTGTCGCTGCACACCCGCTTCACCGACCGCAGCACGAACGTGATGAAGGACCTCGACCAGGCCCTGGTCATCGGCTCCATCGCGGTCGTGCTCGGCGGCAGCGCGCTCGGTGTGCTCATCGGCGGGCAGTTGTCGGGCCGGCTGCGCAAGGCGGCGTCCGCCGCGAACCAGGTCGCCAAGGGCGAGCCGGACGTCCGGGTGCGGGACGCCATCGGCGGTGTCGTACGGGACGAGACCGACGACCTCGCCCGGGCGGTGGACGCCATGGCGGACGCGCTGCAGCAGCGGCTGGAGGCCGAGCGCCGGGTCACCGCCGACATCGCGCACGAGCTGCGCACGCCGGTGACCGGGCTGCTGACGGCCGCCGAGCTGCTGCCGCCGGGGCGGCCGACCGAGCTGGTGCTGGACCGGGCCAAGGCGATGCGCACGCTCGTCGAGGACGTGCTGGAGGTGGCCCGGCTCGACGGCGCCTCCGAGCGGGCCGAGCTGCAGGACATCATGCTGGGCGAGTTCGTGAGTCGCCGCGTGGCCGCCAAGGACCCGGCGGTCGCCGTACACGTGGTGCACGAGTCGGAGGTCACGACCGACCCACGGCGGCTGGAGCGGGTGCTGTTCAACCTGCTCGCCAACGCCGCCCGGCACGGCAGGCCACCCATCGAGGTCATCGTGGAGGGCCGGGTCATCCGGGTCCGCGACCACGGCCCCGGCTTCCCCGAGGAACTCCTCGCCGAGGGCCCGAGCCGCTTCCGCACCGGCAGCAAGGACCGCGCCGGGCAGGGCCACGGCCTGGGCCTGACCATCGCGGCGGGCCAGGCTCGGGTCCTGGGCGCCCGCCTGACGTTCCGCAACGTACGCCCCGCGGGCGCACCGCCCCATGTACCGGCCGAGGGCGCGGTGGCAGTCCTGTGGCTCCCGGAACACGCCCCGACGAACACGGGCAGCTATCCGATACTGCCGTAGCACCGATCCGCAACGGATCAGCTGGCCCAGTCCTTGTCCATGTCGAGGCCGCCATAGTGGGGCTGGGTGAAGGAGAACCAGTTGCCCGAGTCGTCGCGGAAGAGGGCCTCCGTGCCGTACGGGCGCTCCTGCGGCTCCTGGAGGAACTCCACGCCGCGGTCCTTGAGCCGCTTGTAGTCGCCGTGGATGTCGTCGGTGGTCAGTACGCCCGCACCCAGCGCCCCCTTGGCCACGAGCTTCTTGACCATCTCGGCGGACTCGGGGTCCATCGCCGGCGGCCCGGGCACCATCAGCGTGAGCTCGACGTCGGGCTGTTCCGGGGAGCCGACGGTGAGCCAGCGCATTCCGCCCTCGCCCATCGACATGTCCGTACGGACCTCGAGGCCCAGCTTCTCGGTGTAGAACTCCTTGGCCCGGTCCTGGTCGAGTACCCAGACGGTGGAAATCCTGAGTCCCTTGATCATGGCGTGCTCCTGTTCACGGGGTCGGCTGCCTGCCCCGCCACCGTAGGCAGCCGGGATCTCAGCCCGCTTCTCCAGAATTGCTCCGGGTACCGCCGGGGCCGCTTCTGAACCCGCCCGCCCAGAGCATGGCGTAGCAGCCCGGTATGAGCGCGGCCCCGCGGCCCACGTGCTTGACCCGGTACTCGCTGGGGGTCAGCCCGGTCCACGCCTTGAACCGCGTGGAGAAGGTGCCCAGGCTGCTGAAGCCGACCAGATGGCAGATCTCGGTCACCGACAGATTGGCGGTGCGCAGCAGGTCCTGGGCCCGCTCGATGCGACGATGCGTCAGATACTGGCCGGGCGTCTCGCCGTACGCCTCCTTGAAGGCGCGGATGAAGTGATAGCGCGAGTACCCGGCGTGGGCCGCCACCGCGTCCACGTCCAGCTCCGGGTCGGCCCAGTCGCGGTCCATGGCGTCCTTCGCCAGGCGCAACTGCCGCATCTTGTCCATACGGCGATGGTGGCACGCGGCACTGACACCGGGTCCCGGGCACGAAGAAGGCCCCCGGGGCGGACACCGTCCGGGGGCCTTCGTTCAGGGTCGGCTCAGACGGCCTCGATCACCGGGGCCGGCGCCGTGTCACCGCTGTCGGCCGCGGTCTCCGTCTTCTGGGGCCCGCTCTTGAGCGGGACCTCCTTCACGAACAGCGCGGCGGCCAGCACGATCACCGCGATCACCGCGCCGAGCAGGAACGCCGAGTGCGTACCGGCGGACACCGCGTGCTGGTACGCCTCCCGCACCGGCGCGGGCAGCTTGGCCAGGCTGGCCGCGTCGAGCTGTGCGGACTTCTCGGTCATCTTGGCGGCCAGCGAACCGCCCCGCTCGGCCATGACGTCCTGGACCCGCTGGTTGAACAGCGCGCCCATGATGGCGACACCGAAGGAGGAGCCGAGCGTACGGAACAGGGTGGTCGACGAGGACGCGACGCCCATGTCCTTCATCTCCACGCTGTTCTGCGCGACCAGCATGGTGATCTGCATCAGGCAGCCCATGCCGAGACCGAGGACGGCCATGTACACGCCCGAGGTGAACCGGGAGGTGCCGGTGTCCATCAGCGACAGCAGGTACAGGCCCGTGATCATCAAGGCGGCGCCGACGATCGGGAAGACCTTGTAGCGGCCGCTGTTGGTGGTGACCCGCCCGGCCACCATCGAGGTCACCAGCATCGCGCCGAGCATCGGCAGGAGCAGCAGACCGGAGTTGGTGGCGGAGGCGCCCTGCACCGACTGCTGGTACAGCGGCAGGAACAGCGTGGCGCCGAACATCACGAAGCCGGTGATGAAGCCGATGACCGACATCAGCGTGAAGTTGCGGCTGCGGAAGATGTGCAGCGGCAGGACCGGCTCGGCGGCCTTGGTCTGCCAGAACACGAAGCCGACCAGGGCGACGACGCCGATGGCGGTCAGTTCCATGATCCGCGCGGACGTCCAGGCGTACTCGGTGCCGCCCCAGGTGGTCACGAGCACGATCGAGGTGATGCCGACGGTCAGCAGCGCGGCGCCCAGGTAGTCGATCCGCGCCTTGGTGCGCTTCTTCGGCAGGTGCAGCACGGCGCTGATCAGCAGCAGCGCGACGGCGCCGAGCGGCAGGTTGATGTAGAAGGACCAGCGCCAGCCCCAGTTGTCGGTGATGGTGCCGCCGACCAGCGGGCCGCCGATCATCGCGAGCGCCATGACGCCGGCCATCATGCCCTGGTACTTGCCGCGCTCCCGCGGCGGGACGAGGTCACCGATGATCGCCATGACGCCGACCATCAGACCGCCGGCGCCGAGACCCTGGACGGCCCGGAACCCGATCAGCTCGCCCATGTTCTGGGCCATGCCGCTCAGCGCGGAGCCGATCAGGAAGATCACGATCGAGGTCATGAAGGCGCCCTTGCGCCCGTACATGTCGCCGAGCTTGCCCCAGATCGGGGTGGACGCCGCGGTGGCCAGTGTGTAGCCGGTCACCACCCAGGACAGGTGCTGCAGACCGCCCAGCTCACCGACGATCGTCGGCATCGCCGTGCCCACGATCATGTTGTCGAGCATCGCGAGCATCATCGCGATCATCAGCGCGAGCAGGACGACCCGCACGCTCCGCTGTTTCTTGTCCGGCTGCTCGCCGGAGACCCTTTCGGGTGACTCCTGGCCCGCCGAGGCCGCCTTTGTGTCCGCCATCTTTCCCACTCCCCCAGCGACCGCCACTTACTTGCCGCCCGGCTAGTTGTCTACACTGGGAAGTTAGCGCCGCAACTAGCCGGGCGTCAAGTAAGTTTCCTAGCCGGGCGACAAGTAAGTTTCCCGCGGGAGCGCGAGGAGTACGAGGATGGGCGTCACCATGGACGGCACCAAGCAGCAGCGCCGCGGCAATACCCGCCAGCGCATCCAGGACGTGGCGCTCGAACTCTTCGCCGAGCAGGGCTACGAGAAGACGTCATTGCGAGAGATCGCGGAGCGCCTCGATGTGACCAAGGCGGCGCTCTACTACCACTTCAAGACGAAGGAAGAGATCATCGTCAGCCTCTTCGAGGATCTGACGCAGCCGATGGAGGACCTGATCGAGTGGGGCCGGCAGCAGCCCCACACCCTGGAGACCAAGCAGGAGATCGTACGGCGCTACAGCCAGGCGCTGGTCGGCGCGGAGCCGCTCTTCCGCTTCATGCAGGAGAACCAGGCGACGGTCCGCGAACTGCGCATCGGCGACATCTTCAAGGACCGGATGCGCTGCTTGCGGGACATCATGATCGACCCCACGGCGCCGCTCGTCGAGCAGGTCCGCTGCGTCAGCGCGATCTTTACGCTGCATGCCGGGATGTTCGTGATGCAGGACCTGGAAGGCGACCCCGAGAAGCGGCGCGAGGCCGTTCTCGAGGTCGCCGTGGACCTCGTCACGCAGGCGCACCGGGGCGCCCAACCGGAGGTCTAGGACTGGTCCAGGACCCGTCCCGGATCAGACCTTGACGCCCTTGGAGTGCAGGAAGGCGACCGGGTCGATGGCGGAGCCGTAGTTCGGGGTCGTACGGATCTCGAAGTGCAGGTGCGGACCGGTGGAGTTGCCGGTGCTGCCGGACAGGGCTATGTGCTGGCCGGTCTTGACGACCTGCCCGATCTTGACGTCGATCCGGGACAGGTGGGCGTACTGCGAGTACGTCCCGTTGCCGTGCTGGATGACGACGGCGTTGCCGTACGCGGGACCGTCACCGGCGCCGTTGCCACCGGCCTTGACGACCGTGCCGCCGTGCGCGGCGACGACCTCGGTGCCCGTCGGCACGGCGAAGTCCTGGCCGCTGTGCTTGTGCGCCCAGTGGCTGCCGTTCTGCATGAAGCTGGCGGAGAGCGTGTACTTCTGCACCGGGTCGACCCAGGAGGTGGCGGACGCGGTGGCGGCGCTTGCGACCCCGGTTCCCACGACGGCCGTGGCACCCAGTCCGGCGGCCAGGACGGCCACCCGGGTACGGAGGTTGGACGTGCGGGTGGAACGGGACGTAACGCGCTTGAACATCTGGACCTCGTGGAGTCGGGGACTTGGAACCACCCGGCGCACAACCGTCTGCCGGATGGGGCATCTCTTGGTAACCCGCCATCCCGCCCGGTCTCAAACCCCCCTGTCTACGGCGAAAGCTAGTACTCGGCCCCATAATCATCGGATTCTTGACAGAAGGGAGTTTTTCGGGCATCACCCCTCCGACGTCGCCCGTTCGCGAAGGATTGGGTAGTAAAAATCCCTTTTGCTCAGCCATGAATTCCCACTATCTCCTCTAGTAACGGACAAATCGCCTGTGCGGCATGTCACCGGCTTCCAAGATCGACGGACACCGGAATGTGACCGGCGCTACGCTGGCCGGCGTTCGCGCGACTACGGGGGTGGGCGGGGATGGATCCGGCAGTGCTCGGCACCAGGCTCGCGTCGGGTCTGGTCGGCCCGCTGGTGAAGAAGCTCTTCGTGCAGGACGGGCCGGGGGCGGGGCTGGTCGACAGACCGGTGCGGCTGTCGGCCCTCGTCTCCTTCCGGGGCGAGAAGCGGACCCTGACCGACAAGGACGTACGAAAACTCGCGACCCGTCTGGTCAAGGAGGCCGTGGACTCGCCCGGGGCGCGGCCGTTCCCGGCGGACGAGGAAGAGGCGGTCGCGCACGCCCTCACCGGCAAGCTCCTCGCGCTGGGCGAGCTCGACATGGACGACGTGCAGGCGGTGCGGCTCGGCTACCGGGAGCTGGCGCGCAAGCTGCACCACCGGGCACCGACCAGGGACCTGACGGCCGACGCGTCCTTCTTCCTCGACTCGGTCACCGAGTGGGCCTGCCTGCACATCATCGACTTCTTCACCCGGCGCTCCACCTTTGTCGCTCACACGCTGATCGAGCAGAGCCGGGCCCAGGCGGAACTCATCGCCAAGCTGGACGAGCTGATCATCCGCAGCCCGCGGCCGTTCGCCCGGGACGCGACGTTCGAGCGGCGGTATCTGGCGTATGTGGCCAAGAAGCACGGGCAGCTGACGATCTACGGCATCGATCTGGTGAACTCTCCCGCCAAGTGGCCCCTGGACGTGGCGTATCTGAGCCTGGAGGCCACCGGGGAGAAGGCCCGTCTCGCGGACTTCGCCGGCGGCCTGCCGCGGGAGGCCTTACCGGGCGGCGACGGCACCACGGCCGAAGCCGTGCTCGCCGAGCTCCGGGCGGAGCTGCGGACCCTGGAGTCCCGCCCCGCCGACCAGGTCCTGGCCGAACACGACCGCGTCCTGCTGCGCGGCGTCGCCGGCTCCGGCAAGACCACTCTCGTGCAGTGGCTGGCCGTCTCGGCCACCCGCGGCGAACCCGAAGGCCCGATGGCCTATCTGTACGGCCGCGTTCCGCTGGTCCTCCCGCTGCGCTCGCTCACCCGGCACGGAGAGCGGCTCCCCTCCCCGGACGGCTTCCTGAATGCCTCCGGCTGTCCCCTGGCCGGCGCCCAGCCGGAGGGCTGGGCGGACCGCGTGCTCGACCGCGGCCGGGGCCTGGTCCTGGTCGACGGCATCGACGAGGTCCCCGAGACCGAGCGCGAGCGCGCCCGCGTCTGGCTCGGCGAGCTGGTCGCGGCCTACCCCGGCAACCGCTGGCTGGTGACCTCGCGCCCGAGCGCCGTACAGGACGACTGGCTGGCCGACGACGACTTCACCGAGCTCACGCTCTCCGCGATGAGCCCGGCGGACGTGGCGTCCTTCGTCCGCCGCTGGCACACGGCGGCCCGCGGTGGGAACGAGGACGAGGACGCCGACCTGCGGACGTACCAGAGCCAGCTGCTCACCGCCATCCGCGGCAAGGCCGACCTGGGCCGCCTCGCCACCAACCCCCTGATGTGCGGTCTGATCTGCGCCCTGCACCGCGACCGCCGCGGCTATCTCCCGCACGGCCGCAAGGAGTTGTACGAGGCCGCGCTCAACATGCTGCTCACCCGCCGGGACCGGGAGCGGGACGTGTCGGCCGGCGTGGAGCTGCAGCAGGAGCCGCAGACACAGCTCCTGCAGCGGCTCGCCTACTGGCTGATCCGCAACGGCCGTACGGAGCTGGACCGGGAGCGCGCCGAGCGGATCATCGCCGAGGCGCTGCCCGCCGTACCGGCCGCCGCCGCGCTCGGTGAGGCGCCCGTCGTCTACCGCCACCTCCTCAACCGCAGCGGGCTGCTCCGTGAACCCGCCCCGGGCGCGCTGGACTTCATCCACCGCACCTTCCAGGACTATCTGGGGGCGCGCGCCGCGGTGGAGGTCTGGGACATCGGCCTGCTCGTCGAGCACGCGGCCGACGACCAGTGGGAGGACGTGATCCGGATGGCGGTGGCCCACGCCCGCCCCCGGGAGCGGGCCGAGATCCTGACTGGGCTGCTGGAGAAGGGCGACGCGTCGCTCGAAGGACGGGAGCGCGACCGGGTCTTCCTGCTGGCCGCCGCCTGTCTGGAGCATGCGGCGGAGCTGGATCCCGGGGTCCGGGCCGCCGTCGAGAAGCGGGCGGGGACGCTGATTCCGCCGGTGAGCGTCACGGCGGCGGAGCAGCTGGCGGCCGTGGGTCCGCTCGTGCTCGATCTGCTGCCGGATCCGGAGGAACTGGAGCCGGGGGACGCGGTGATGGTGCTGATGACGGCCACGCGCGTGCGGTCGGACGCGGCGATCCCGTATCTGGCGCGATTCGCCAGGAACGCCTCGCCACTGGTGATGTCGCGTCTGTTGTGGGCATGGGACCAGTTCGACACCGAGCGCTACGCCCTGGAAGTGCTCGCTCATGTCGATCCCACGGCGGTCGTGTTCCCCGTCACCAACACGGCCCGGCTGCGGGCGCTGCGCGCACTGGGCGGGCGTCCCATGGTGGAGTTCGTCGGCCGGGGCGTGGGCGGGGCCGAACTGAGGTCGTACGTCGCCGACTTCCCGCCGGACAGGCTGGCCATCAGGGGCTATCTGGGACTCGACGACCTCTCCTTCCTCAAGGACGCGCCGTCGCTGACCGAGCTCGACATCACCGACTGCCCCAGCCTCAAGGACCTGGCGCCCCTGGCCGGGCTCGGCCTGCGGACGCTGCATCTGCGCAGGCTGGGCTCCGGCCCGGACCTGCGGGCCCTGGCGACGCTCGACCGGCTGACGGATCTCGTACTCGAACTCGCGCCGACCGACATCTGGAACCTGGGCATGCTCTCGGAGCGCGCGCCCCTGAGCCGGCTCGTCCTCGACGCCGGCACCGCCCCGGAGGACGGACTGGCGGGCCTCGGGCGTCTCACCCGGCTGGTCGAGCTGAGCCTGAACGCCCGCAGCAGCCCTTCGTCGGCGGCCGACTGGGCGGATCTCCTCCCGCTGCCCGCGCTGGGCCGTCTCAGCCTGAACGGCGCCTCGCTGGGGCTGTGTCCGCGCTCCTTCGGCCTGCCCTCCGTTCAGCATCTGGCCCTCGCGGACGACGGCCCCGAGCCCCTGGCCATGGAACGGATCCCCACGCTGTTCCCCCGGCTGGTCGAGTTGCACATCTTCGGCGACGAGGACGTCAGACAGCGCCTCGACCTCGAACCGCTACTGGATCTGCCCGACTTGAAGTGTGTCTACTTCCCGGCCGGGCCGGCGCCGGTGCGCGGACTCGACCAACTGCGGGGCAAACAGGTCCAGTTCCTGGAGCACAAGCAGCGCACACCGTGGAAGTTGCGTCGCTAGACGGCGAGTTCGGGTCGGGGCGCGCCCAGAATTCACAGCACGGTGTGACGCAGATCTCTGTACGCCTACCCCCCGGTAACCTTACGGTTCCCCTCGCGCCATCCTCACCCAAGATCATGCCCCTGACAGGCCTGTACGGACGTGAGAGGACCCCCACCGATGACCAGACGCCCCTGGGCTCGCCGTATCACCGTGACCGCTGTCTCGGCGGCCGCGCTGGCGGCCATGGCCACCTCGGCCGACGCCGCGACCGCCACCAAGGTCGACTACGCGACCTGGCAGCAGGACTGCCAGACCGTGATGGGCCAGGCCCTGCCGTATCTGAAGGACCGTATCGACGACGCCAAGCCCGGCGAGAAGCAGGCGATCGTCTTCGACATCGACAACACCACGCTGGAGACCGACTTCGGTTTCAGCTACCCGCAGCCGGCCAACAAGCCGGTCCTGAACGTCGCGAAGTACGCCCAGGAGCACGGCGTCTCCCTCTTCTTCGTCACCGCCCGCCCTGGCATCATCGCCGCGCCCACCGAGTTCAACCTCGAATACGACGGCTATGACGTCTCCGGTCTCTACGTCCGCGGCTTCTTCGACCTCTTCAAGGACGTCGCCACGTACAAGACCGCCCAGCGCGTCGCGATCGAGAACAAGGGCTACACGATCATCGCGAACATCGGCAACAGCGCCACCGACCTGTCGGGCGGCCACGCCGAGAAGACGTTCAAGCTGCCCGACTACGACGGCCAGTTGTCGTAACCGCGGGTCCTCGCGACGCAGCGCATGCGAAAGGGGCCGGTGCTCGAAAGCACCGGCCCCTTTCGTCGGCTCGACCCGCGGGGGGTCAGGCGTCCTTGCTCAGGTTCGGCCCGGCACCGCCGGCCGCCTGCTCGATCGGCGGGACGTCGGGCAGCGCCGACTTCTCCTCACCCCGGAAGGTGAAGGTCTTCGTCTCGCCCTCGCCCTCGGTGTCCACGACCACGATGTGACCGGGGCGCAGCTCGCCGAAGAGGATCTTCTCCGACAGCGAGTCCTCGATCTCGCGCTGGATGGTGCGGCGCAGCGGCCGGGCGCCCAGCACGGGGTCGTAACCCTTCTTGGACAGCAGCTCCTTGGCGGACTGGGAGAGCTCGATGCCCATGTCCCGGTCCTTCAGGCGCTCGTCCACCTTGCCGATCATCAGGTCGACGATCCGCAGGATGTCCGCCTGCGTCAGCTGCGGGAAGACGACCACGTCGTCGACGCGGTTCAGGAACTCGGGGCGGAAGTGCTGCTTGAGCTCGTCCGACACCTTGTTCTTCATGCGCTCGTAGTTGGACTTCGTGTCACCCGTGGCCGCGAAGCCCAGGTTGAAGCCCTTGGAGATGTCCCGGGTGCCGAGGTTGGTCGTCATGATGATGACCGTGTTCTTGAAGTCCACGACCCGGCCCTGGGAGTCGGTCAGACGACCGTCCTCCAGGATCTGCAGCAGCGAGTTGAAGATGTCCGGGTGAGCCTTCTCGACCTCGTCGAAGAGGACGACGGAGAACGGCTTGCGGCGGACCTTCTCGGTCAGCTGGCCGCCCTCTTCGTAGCCCACGTAGCCGGGGGGCGAACCGAAGAGCCGCGACACCGTGTGCTTCTCGCTGAACTCCGACATGTCGAGGGAGATCAGCGCGTCCTCGTCGCCGAAGAGGAACTCGGCGAGCGCCTTGGACAGCTCGGTCTTACCGACACCGGACGGACCGGCGAAGATGAACGAGCCACCCGGACGCTTCGGGTCCTTCAGGCCCGCGCGCGTACGGCGGATCGCCTTCGACAGCGCCTTGACGGCGTCGTCCTGGCCGATGACCCGCTTGTGCAGCTCCTCCTCCATGCGGAGCAGGCGGCTGGACTCCTCCTCGGTCAGCTTGAAGACCGGGATGCCGGTGGCCGTGGCGAGGACCTCGGCGATCAGCTCGCCGTCGACCTCGGCGACGACGTCCATGTCGCCGGCCTTCCACTCCTTCTCCCGCTTGGCCTTGGCGGCCAGGAGCTGCTTCTCCTTGTCGCGCAGGGAGGCGGCCTTCTCGAAGTCCTGCGAGTCGATCGCGGACTCCTTGTCCCGGCGGACGGCGGCGATCTTCTCGTCGAACTCGCGCAGGTCCGGCGGCGCGGTCATCCGGCGGATACGCATCCGGGAACCGGCCTCGTCGATCAGGTCGATCGCCTTGTCCGGCAGGAAGCGGTCCGAGATGTAGCGGTCGGCCAGGGTGGCGGCCTGGACCAGGGCCTCGTCCGTGATCGAGACACGGTGGTGGGCCTCGTAGCGGTCGCGCAGACCCTTGAGGATCTCGATCGTGTGCGGCAGGGACGGCTCGGCGACCTGGATGGGCTGGAAGCGGCGCTCCAGGGCCGCGTCCTTCTCCAGGTGCTTGCGGTACTCGTCCAGCGTGGTCGCACCGATGGTCTGCAGCTCACCGCGGGCCAGCATCGGCTTCAGGATCGAGGCGGCGTCGATGGCGCCCTCGGCGGCACCCGCACCGACCAGCGTGTGGAGCTCGTCGATGAACAGGATGATGTCGCCACGGGTGCGGATCTCCTTGAGCACCTTCTTCAGGCGCTCCTCGAAGTCACCGCGGTAGCGGGAGCCGGCGACCAGGGCGCCGAGGTCCAGCGTGTAGAGGTGCTTGTCCTTGAGCGTCTCGGGCACCTCGCCCTTGACGATGGCCTGGGCGAGACCCTCGACGACGGCGGTCTTGCCGACGCCGGGCTCACCGATCAGGACCGGGTTGTTCTTCGTACGGCGGGACAGCACCTGCATGACCCGCTCGATCTCCTTCTCGCGCCCGATGACCGGGTCGAGCTTGGACTCACGAGCGGCCTGGGTGAGGTTCCGGCCGAACTGGTCCAGGACGAGGGAGGTCGAGGGGGTGCCCTCGGCCGGGCCGCCGGCGGTGGCGGTCTCCTTGCCCTGGTAGCCCGACAGCAGCTGGATGACCTGCTGGCGGACACGGTTGAGATCGGCACCCAGCTTGACCAGGACCTGGGCGGCGACGCCCTCGCCCTCACGGATCAGGCCGAGCAGGATGTGCTCCGTGCCGATGTAGTTGTGGCCCAGCTGAAGAGCCTCACGGAGCGACAGCTCCAGGACCTTCTTGGCACGGGGGGTGAAGGGAATGTGCCCGGACGGGGCCTGCTGGCCCTGGCCGATGATCTCCTCCACCTGCTGGCGGACCGCCTCGAGCGAAATCCCGAGGCTCTCAAGGGCCTTGGCGGCGACACCCTCACCCTCGTGGATCAGGCCCAGGAGGATGTGCTCGGTGCCGATGTAGTTGTGGTTGAGCATCCGGGCTTCTTCCTGAGCCAGGACGACAACCCGCCGCGCGCGGTCGGTGAACCTCTCGAACATCGTTAATCGCTCCTCAGAGCGGTCAGGCAGTGGGGGGAACTTCCCCTCCCTGTCCTTCCGCAGCTTAGTCCCGCAAGCGGGGACCGCTCATTCCAACTGCCGACACCGTCGATGGCCTCCTGACCCCGAACGCCGACATATGCTCCAACCCGATGGTGCGAGACGATGTTCCCGCAGGCCAGGCAGTTACCCCTGTCTCCAGTACGCCGATGGCGAACGTGAGACGGCCCGCCCTGCGTGTCGCCCCCTCCCACTAGGGATGTCTTACCCGTACGGACTGACACTCCATGCCGTGCGCACCGGTTCCCTCCGCTATGGGCGAACAACCTTGCGTCTGCCCGGGCCCCCTCAAGCCCCCTCTTCGGACACTCTCCGCTGTCGATTGAACACTCAGCGTAACTCGCGAGGGTCTTCGGCGGTTGCACTTGGCATGGCTGGCGCAGTCCCCAAGCTTCCGCTCCCCCGTCGTCCACTCGATACGCATGATCCCTCCGGTCCGTACGACCCCTACGGTCCGGCCGGCCCGGGCGACCCCGCGGCCCGGATCCGGCACTGGTACGAGAACGAACTGGGGTGGCCGACAGTGCCCGGTGAGCCGGTACGGCTCATCACGGGGCTGCGCTTCGATGTGCTGGACGTGCCGGCCGAGGCGGGCGCCGTGGCGCTGCGGCACCTGGGGCCGGGCTCTCCCGTGGCCCTTCAGGGGGACCGGATGCGGCTGCTGGTGGCCGCGGGCAGCGCGGAGGAGCTTCCGGGGCTGCTGGACTGGCTGGAGTGGGGCACGCTGGCCCTCGATCTCGTCGCGCTGGGCGCGGGCGGGCGCATGGACGCGCCACTGCCTCCCGAGCGGGCCTCCACCGGGCCCCGGCCGCTGCCCCGGGGCCGCTCCGGTGCCGGTTCCGCCCTGCGCGCCGCCGGCTCCGTGGAGGGGGCCGCCGTGTGGCTGCGGCCCCCCGAGCCGGGGTGCGGGGCCGAGGCTTCGCTGCCGACGCTGTCGACGCTGTCGGCCATGGGGGGCGTGGAGGGCGCCCCCGATCTCGTACGACTCGTGGACACGGTGGCGACGCAGTGCCACCGGATCCGGCTGCGACGCGTATGCGCCGGGCCGCCGGTTTCTCAGCCGTTGGCCTTCTCGTAGGCCTCGCGGATGGACGCCGGAACACGGCCACGGTCGTTGACCTCGTAACCGTTCTCCTTGGCCCAGGCACGGATCTGCGCGGTGTCCTGGCTGCCACCGGAAGCGGCACGGGCCTTTCCGCGCCCGCCCGAAGCACGGCCACCGGTACGCCGACCGCCCTTCACATAGGGCTCAAGAAGGCCACGCAGCTTGTCCGCATTGGCGGTCGTGAGGTCGATCTCGTACGTCTTGCCGTCCAGCGCGAACGTCACGGTCTCGTCCGCCTCGCCGCCGTCGAGGTCGTCGACAAGAAGGACCTGAACCTTCTGTGCCACCGGATTTCCTTTCATCGATAACTTCAAGGGTCGGGGGTCTGCGGCGTCCGCCGTTTCGCCGCCCCCTGTTATATGCAGTACTGCAGTACGTCGGAAAGCAAACCGCTTTTGCTGGAAAAACACAAACCCCTGGGAGAGACTCAGGGGCCGCCCCCGCCCTGGAAACATGCGCGTTTCGGACATAGGGAACCTGGGCATGGCCGCAGGGCCGGAATACCGGACCAAGCGCGGCGATCACAGATGCAGAAGCATCCGGCTGTTGCCCAAGGTGTTCGGTTTCACTCGTTCGAGACCGAGGAACTCCGCGACACCCTCGTCATAGGAACGCAACAGCTCCGCGTAGACATCGGTGTCGACGGGTGTCTCGCCGATCTCCACGAAGCCGTGCTTCTCGAAGAAGTCGACTTCGAAGGTCAGACAGAAAACACGGCGAACGCCGAGCCAGCGCGCGGTGTGCAGCAACTTCTTCAGCAACTGATGGCCGACGCCCGCGCCCTTCAGTCCGGGCTTCACCGCGAGAGTTCGGACTTCCGCGAGGTCTTCCCACATCACGTGCAGTGCGCCGCAGCCGACCACCTCGGCGTTGTCGTCCCGTTCCGCGACCCAGAACTCCTGGATGTCCTCGTAAAGCGTGACGGTCGCTTTGTCGAGCAGGATGCGGTCTCGGACGTACACGTCGAGGAGGCGGCGCACAGCCGGCACATCGCTGGTCCGGGCCCGTCGGACCGTGATGGCTTTAGCGGTGACTTCGGGACGCTCTGCTGACATGAGCGGACGCTATCGCCCGCCGCCGCCCTGTGCGGAGCCGGGGTTCTCGGCGCCGGTATCGGAGGGGGTATCCATGGTTTCCGGACCCTGGACGATCCGTACCGCGTCCCTGAGGGCCTGTCGCTGTTCGTCGCTCATCATCCCGAAGAAGGCGACGAGAGCGGCGGCCGGGTTGTCGCTCTGCGACCAGGCGTCGTTCATCAGGGCGGCGGCGTACGCGGCGCGCGTGGAGACGGCCTCATATCGATAGGCCCGGCCTTCCGCCTCGCGGCGCACCCAGCCCTTCTGATGGAGATTGTCCAAAACGGTCATCACCGTGGTGTACGCGATGGACCGTTCCTGCTGAAGGTCTTCAAGGACTTCTCGAACGGTCACCGGGCGGTTCCACTTCCACACCCGCGTCATGACCGCGTCTTCGAGTTCTCCCAATGGGCGAGGCACAACTCAGAACAATAGTGGGAGATCCCGGCAATGGCGTGCCGGACGTGCACTTTCAGCGCCAAACGCGGACAAAAGGGGTGCGGGCGTCGTCGAACGCCGGTCGGCGTACGTTCAGGCGTCGGTGCCGGCGGAGGCCTTCCGTGCGCCCTCCGCGCGCGCGATGGCGTCGACGACGGCGTCCTCCTTGGCCTTGGCGGCACCGCCCTGGGTCTTCACGATCACGCGGACCAGACCGATGAAGAACACGGCCATGACGACCGGGGGCACGAGCGCGGAGACGTAGTCCATGCGACCAGGGTAGCCACGGGGGGACGAACAGCCGGGTTGGGGTGGACCCATCCCTGTTTCGGCACGTCGCCCGTCGGCCGTGTCCGTCAGCCCGCCGCGAGCCGGTGCTGCGGCGGATCGGCGGGCGGCGAGGACGGCTTCCGGCGCGGGAAGACCTCGCCCGGGGTCGGAATGGGCCGGGAGGGCTTGGGGGCGGCGGGCTCGGCGGGCTCGGGTCCCGGACGCTCCGCGGGACGCTCGGCGGGCTTCTCCGTGGGCTTCTTCCCCTGCTCCTCGCTCGCGCCCCTTGCACCCCTCACGCCCCCGGGAAGGGCCATCAGCCGTGTACGGGCCTGTACGGGCGTACGGCAGGCGGGCACGCTCGGGAGCCCGGCGCCTCGGCCCGCGCCGCGCACGGGCCCCTCACAGCGCTCCAGGAGGGCCGCGGCGACCGGACTTCCGCTCAGCGCACGCAGCGCGGCGAGGTCGTCCCCGACGGGCCGGTAACCGGCCTCCAGCGCCTCGTCCAGGAGGGTGAAGTACCCGGTGGCCGTCCCGGGCAGGGCGGCGCGGTACCGGGCGAGGTCGGCCACCAGGAAGGCGCGCAGCCGGGCGCCCTCGCGCATCGCCTCGTCGAGCGCATCGGCGAGGCTCAGACAGTCCTGGACGTCCTCTGCCGAGGTGGGACCGGGGTGAAGGGCGAGGGCGAGAGCGCGGCGGAGCACACGCAGCTCCGCCACACCGAACACCATGCCGCCGCGGGATCCGTATGGCGTGGGCATGCACCGAAGATACGCACTAATCAGACAAACCCGACACAGCAGCGGGGCGTGGCGCCCACAAGCCACCCACCTGGCCGCTGCCCCGCCCTACCGGGCTCCGGGCTGCCCACCGCCGTCTCCGGCCTGGCCATCCATCCACCCGGACGCGGAGCGTGGCACGTGGAAGGGTGCCCGGCCGGTTGGTGGATCGGGCACCGGCGTCCTCGTGGGTCGGTGCCGTGGTCACATGCGCGAGACGTTGCGTTCGTACACCAGGCGTAGTCCGATCAGGGTCAGCCACGGCTCGTGTTCGTCGATGACCGACGACTCGCCGAGGACCATCGGGGCCAGGCCGCCCGTCGCGATCACCGTCACGTCCTCGGGGTCGTCGGCGAGTTCCCGGGCCATCCGGCTCACCACGCCGTCGACCTGCCCGGCGAACCCGTACACGATGCCCGACTGCATGGCCTCGACCGTGTTCTTGCCGATCACGCTCCGGGGACGGGCGACCTCGATCTTGCGCAGCTGCGCGCCCCGGACGCCGAGCGCCTCGACGGAGATCTCGATGCCGGGCGCGATGACACCGCCGACGTACTCCCCGCGCGCGGACACCGCGTCGAACGTCGTCGCCGTACCGAAGTCCACGACGATCGCGGGGCCCCCGTACAGCTCGACGGCCGCCACCGCGTTGATGATGCGGTCCGCGCCGACCTCCTTGGGGTTGTCGGTGAGGATCGGCACGCCGGTCTTCACGCCGGGCTCCACCAGCACGGCGGGCACGTCGCCGTAGTAGCGCCGGGTCACCTCGCGCAGCTCGTGCAGCACCGACGGGACGGTCGCGCAGATCGCGATGCCGTCGATGCCGTCCCCGAGGTCGTCGCCGAGGAGCGGGTGCATGCCCATCAGGCCCTGCAGCAGCACCGCCAGCTCGTCCGCCGTGCGGCGCGGGTCCGTGGAGATCCGCCAGTGCTCGACGATGTCATCGCCGTCGAACAGGCCGAGAACGGTCTGGGTGTTGCCCACGTCGATCGTGAGGAGCATGGCCGTTACTCCGCCTCGCGCAGGTCCAGGCCGATGTCCAGGATCGGCGAGGAGTGGGTCAGGGCCCCGACGGCCAGGTAGTCCACGCCGGTGTCCGCGTAGGCCTTGGCGTTCTCCAGCGTGAGCCGGCCGGAGGCCTCCAGCATCGCCCGTCCGTCGACGATCGCCACCGCCTCCTCGCACTCCAGGGGCGTGAAGTTGTCCAGCAGGATCAGGTCGGCGCCCGCGTCCACGACCTCGCGCAGCTGGTGCAGGGTGTCGACCTCGACCTCGATCGGCACGTCGGGGAAGGCCGCCCGCACGGCCTCGAAGGCCTGGGCGACGCCGCCCGCGGCGACCACGTGGTTGTCCTTCACCAGCGCCGCGTCCGACAGCGACATGCGGTGGTTGACACCGCCACCGCAGCGCACCGCGAACTTCTCCAGCGACCTGAGGCCCGGCGTCGTCTTGCGGGTGTCCCGGACCCGGGCCTTCGTGCCCTCCAGGACGTCCTCCCACGCGCGCGTGGCGGTCGCGATGCCCGACAGACGGCACAGCAGGTTGAGCGCGCTGCGCTCGCCGGTCAGCAGGTCTCGGGTGTGCGTGGTGACCGACAGGAGCTTCTGCCCGGCCTCTACCCGGTCGCCGTCCTCGACGTGCCGCTCGACCTCGAACTCGTCCGTGCAGACCACGGAGAGCACGGCCTCGGCGACCCGGAGGCCGGCCACCACGCCCGCCTCGCGTGCGGTGAAGTCGCCGGTGGCCACGGCGTCCTCGGGGATGGTCGCGACACTCGTCACGTCCACGCCGTGGGCGAGGTCCTCCTGGATGGCCACGTTGGCGATGTCCTCGACCTCCACCGGGTCGAGTCCGGCGTCGGCCAGGAGCTGCGCGAGCGCGGGGTCGAGCCCGCACTCCAGGTACGCGTCGTCTCCTTCGGCACCCTCGGCGCCGCAGGCGCAGCCGTCGGCGCAGCCGCCGGTGGGGGCGAGGGGAAGGTCGTCGGTGCTCACTTCTGTCACTGCTCCTGGGGACGCGGGTGGTGCTGGGTAGGGGGGAAGTCTGCGGTGTCGGTGGTGCGTACGGCCAACGTGCGGTCCGGATTCAGCCGTACGACGATGTGGCGCCGCCAGCCGGCGTCGTCGCGGTCGGCGCGGTCCTCGCGCCAGTGGCAGCCGCGGGTCTCCTCGCGCAGCCGCGCGGCGGCGACCAGGACGCGGGCCACGCACATGAGGTTGGTGGCCTCCCAGGTGTCGACGCCCGGCTCGGCGGTCTTGCCGTTCTCGTCGAGGGCGTCGCGGGCCTCGGTGTGCAGCTGCTGGAGCTGGTCGGCGGCCTTGGCGAGGGAGTCGTCCGAGCGCAGGACGCCCGCGCCCTCGGCCATGATCCGCTGGATCGCGAACCGGGCCTCGGGGGCGAGGAGCGGGTGGGCGGGCGTCTCGGGGTGCTCGACCGGCTCGGGCACGCGCGCGTGCAGGCCGTTGCCCGCGTGGCTCGCCGCGATGTCGGCGGCGATCCGCTCGGCGTAGACGAGCCCTTCCAGGAGGGAGTTGGAGGCGAGCCGGTTCGCGCCGTGCACGCCGGTGCAGGCGACCTCGCCGCACGCGTACAGGCCCGGGACGGTCGTGCGGCCCCGGGCGTCGGTGCGCACGCCGCCGGAGGCGTAGTGGGCGGCCGGGGCGATCGGGATGGGCTCGGTGACCGGGTCGATGCCGTTGGCGCGGCAGGCGGCCAGGATCGTCGGGAAGCGGTGCTCCCACATGTCGGCGCCGAAGTGCCGGGCGTCGAGGAACATGTGCCCGGCGTCCTGCTCCTGCATGCGCCGCATGATGCCCTTGGCGACGATGTCCCGGGGCGCGAGCTCGGCCAGTTCGTGCTGCCCGATCATGAAGCGCACCCCGTCGGCGTCGACCAGGTGGGCGCCCTCGCCGCGCACCGCCTCGGAGACCAGCGGCTGCTGGCCCTCCGCGTCGGTGCCGAGGAACAGCACGGTCGGGTGGAACTGCACGAACTCCAGGTCGGATACCTCCGCGCCGGCGCGCAGCGCGAGGGCCACGCCGTCGCCCGTGGACACGGACGGGTTGGTGGTCGCCGAGAAGACCTGCCCCATGCCGCCGGTCGCGAGAACCACCGCGGGGGCGTGCACGGCGCCCACGCCGTCGTGCTGGCCCTCGCCCATGACGTGCAGGCTGACACCCGCGGTACGGCCGTCCGCGTCCGTCAGCAGGTCCAGGACCAGCGCGTTCTCGATCGTGCGCAGGCCACGCGCACGTACGGCCTCGACGAGCGCCCGGGAGATCTCCGCGCCGGTGGCGTCGCCGCCGGCGTGCGCGATGCGGCGGCGGTGGTGGCCGCCCTCGCGGGTGAGCTCCAGTCGCCCTTCGGAGGACTCGTCGAAGTGCGCGCCGGTGTCGATGAGCCGCCGTACCGCGTCGGGCCCCTCCGTGACGAGGATCCGTACGGCCTCCTCGTCGCACAGGCCCGCGCCCGCGACCAGGGTGTCGTCCAGGTGCTGTTCGGGGGTGTCGCCCTCGCCGAGGGCCGCGGCGATGCCGCCCTGCGCCCAGCGCGTGGAGCCGTCGTCGAGCCGGGCCTTGGTGACCACGACGGTCTTCAGGCCCGCGGCCTCGCAGCGCAGGGCCGCGGTGAGGCCGGCGACCCCGGAGCCGACGACCACCACGTCCGCGGAGATGGACCACCCGGGGGCGGGCGCGTGCAGTCGTATGCCTGTGCTGGTCACGAGGCGGCTCCGAAGGTTCCGAAGGTGAGAGGGAGGTTGTCGATCAGCCGGGTCGTCCCGACCCGGGCGGCGACGGCGAGGACGGCTTCGCCGGTGAAGTCGTCACCGATGTCGGTGAAGTCGGACGGGTCGACCAGGGCGAGGTAGTCCAGTTCGAGCGGCGGGTCGAGGCGGGCGGCCTCGTCCAGGACCAGGCGGGCGGCGGCGCGGACGGCCGCGGCGGCCCCGGGCACGGCCTTGGCGACGGCGTGCGCGTCGGCGGCCGCGCGGGACTCCCCTATGGCGCTGAGCGCCTCGGCACGCGCGCGCGTGGAGGGCACTTCGAGGGCCCGCGCGCGCAGCGCCTCCTGCGCGGCGTGCCGGTCGCGGCCGGCGAACAGGGACTGGGACAGGGCGAGGGCCGTGTGCCGCTCCTGGGGCGAGAGATACCGGTTGCGGCTAGACAGGGCGAGGCCGTCCTCCTCGCGCACGGTCGGTACGGCGACGATGTCGACGCCGAAGTTCAGGTCCCGCACCATGCGGCGGATCAGGGCCAGCTGCTGGGCGTCCTTCTGGCCGAAGAGGGCCACGTCGGGGCGGGTGAGGTGGAGCAGCTTGGCGACCACGGTGAGCATGCCGTCGAAGTGCCCGGGCCGCGAGGAGCCCTCCAGGCGCTCGCCCATGGGGCCCGCGGTGATGCGCACCTGGGGTTCGCCGCCGGGGTAGACCTCGTCCACGGAGGGGGCGAACACGGCGTCCGCGCCGGACTGTTCGGCGATCTTCAGGTCGGCTTCCAGGGTGCGCGGGTAGCGGTCGAGGTCCTCGCCCGCGCCGAACTGCAGCGGGTTGACGAAGACGGTGACGACGACCTCGCCGTCCGGCCCGGCGATCTCGCGCGCGCTGCGGACGAGCGTGGCGTGGCCCTCGTGCAGGGCGCCCATGGTCATCACCACGGCACGGCGACCGTGACGCACACGCGCGTGCAGCTCGTCGGCGGTGCTCAGCAGGGCGGTGGTCATCGGAAGTCTCCGTTCCGGGGCACACGTGTGGTCGGACGGCTCTCCTGCGCGGTCGTGGGCCCGGACCGGCTCATCGGGTGTCCCCCTCGGTCCGGCCGGCGAGCACCCCGAGGAGGTCCTCCGCGAGTTCCGGCTTCAGCAGCCCGTGCGCCAGCGCGCGGTCGGCGGTCGCGCGGGCCATCGCCAGATAGCCCGCGACGGTCTGCGGGGAGTGCCTGCGCAGTTCGGCGACGTGCGCGGCGACCGTGCCCGCGTCGCCGCGCGCGACCGGCCCGGTCAGCGCCGCGTCGCCGGAGCGCAGGGCGTTGTCCAGGGCGGCGCCGAGCAGCGGGCCGAGCATCCGGTCGGGGGCCTCGACGCCGGCGGTGCGCAGCAGCTCCATGGACTGGGCGACCAGGGTCACCAGGTGGTTGGAGCCGAGGGCGAGGGCCGCGTGGTAGAGCGGGCGGTTCTCCTCGGCGATCCACTCGGGCTCGCCGCCCATCTCGATGACGAGGGCCTCGGCGGCCAGCCGCAGTTCCTCTGGGGCGGTGACGCCGAAGGAGCATCCGGCGAGCCGCTGGACGTCCACCGGGGTGCCGGTGAAGGTCATCGCGGGGTGCAGGGCCAGCGGCAGCGCGCCCGCGCGCAGGGCGGGGTCAAGGACCTTCGCGCCGTACCGCCCGGAGGTGTGCACGAGCAGCTGGCCCGGGCGTACCGCGCCGGTCTCGGCGAGGCCCGCCACCAGGCCGGGCAGGGTGTCGTCGGGGACCGTGAGCAGCACCAGGTCGGAGCGCTGGAGGACGTCGGCGGGCGGGGCGACCGGAACGTCGGGCAGCATCAGCGCGGCACGTCGCCGGGAGGCCTCGGAGACCGCGGAGACGGCCACCGGGCGGTGCCCGGCGAGCTGGAGGGACGCGGCCAGCGCGGGGCCCACGCGGCCGGCGCCGACGACGCCGACGGTGAGCCGCGCGGGGCGGTCCTTGAGGTCTGGCTGCTGGTCTGTACTCACGCCACGGTGGCCTTCCCGTTCCAGTCCGCTCTGGGTACCGGACGATTTCTCGTCATGTTAACGCTATCGGCTTGAGGACCGATCGCGTTGTCCACAGGCTGTGGGTTTCCACACGTCCGCACGGCGGTCCCGGCGGGCCCGGCGGCGGCTCTCCCGGCGAAAATCCGGCTGCTCGCGCGGAGGCCGACAGGGCATGATCCGGCGCATGACTGATACGGGTGAACAGGGCGAAGAGCGCTCGGCACGGGAGCGGTTGCGGGAGCGGCGGTCGGCGGCCCACCGGAACGCACAGCGCGTCCTGTCGCGCGCGGGCTGGCGGGGCACGATCCGCGAACGGCTCGCGCTGCTGCGGGAGACTCCGCCCCAGGTGTACGACCTGGACGAACCGACGGACATGTACGGCGACCGGATCGTCGCGTCCCTGGAGGAACGGGTCGCCGCGCTGCTGGGCACGGAGGCGGCCGCGTTCTTCCCGACCGGCACGATGGCCCAGCAGGTGGCGCTGCGCTGCTGGGCGGGCCGCACCGGCGACCCCACGGTCGCCCTGCATGCGCTGGCCCACCCCGAGGTGCATGAGCGGAACGCGTTCAGCCAGGTCAGCGGGTTGCGCCCGGTCCGGGTGACCGATGCGCCCCGGCTCCCCACCGCGGAGGAGATACGCGACTTCCCGGAGCCCTTCGGGACGCTGATGCTGGAACTGCCCCTCAGGGACGCCGGTTTCGTACTGCCTTCGTGGGAGGAGCTCACCGAGCTCGTCGCGGCCGCCCGGGAGCGCGACGCGGTGGTGCACTTCGACGGGGCGCGCCTGTGGGAGTCCACCGTCCACTTCGACCGCACCCTGGACGAGATCGCCGGCCTCGCGGACAGCGTCTACGTCTCGTTCTACAAGTCCCTCGACGGCTTCGGCGGAGCCGCGCTCGCCGGTCCGAAGACCCTGGTGGAGGAGGCCAAGACCTGGCGGCACCGGTACGGCGGCATGGTCTTCCAGCAGTTCCCCACCGCGCTGTCGGCGTTCGCCGGGCTGGAGCGGGAGCTGCCCCGGCTGCCGGACTACGTGCGCCACGCGCGCGTGGTGGCCGCCGCGCTGCGCGAGGGGTTCGCGGCGGCCGGGGTGCCCTGGGCGCGGGTGAACCCCGAGGAGCCGCACACCCACGAGTTCCAGGTGTGGCTGCCGTACGACCCCGAGGTGGTGGCGGAGGCGGCGGTGCGCCAGGCCGAGGAGACCGGGACGCTCCTGTTCGGCAACGGCTGGCAGCCGGGCGGCCCCGGCCTTGCCCTCACCGAGGTCACGGTGCGCTCCGCGGGCCTGGAGTGGACGGCGGCCGACGTACGGGCGGCCGTCGCGGACTTCGCGACCAGGTTGCCGGAGAAGGCCTAACCACAAGATCCGCGGGTGACGGCACCGGCCGGGCCGCGCCGGCCGAGGCGGGAAGTCCCCGATTGACGGCCGCCGTCAATCGGGGACGGGCTTGTCAGTGGCGGCGTGCACCATGGGGGCATGAGCGTGCGCATCGACATCGCGGGGCTGCGGCCGGAGAGGGTCGCCGTCGTGCCCTCGCCCCTGGCCGAGCTCGGCATGGCGCTGCACGCGCTGTCCGAGCCGGGGCACCACCCGGGGCTGCAGGGCTGGGTCACCGGCGTGAGTGCCCGGCTCGACTCGCATCTGGCCGACCGGATGTGCGAGGCCGACTTCCTGTGGCGGACGACGTTCTCCGATCTGTTCCTGCCGTTCGCGGGCATCCCGGGCGGGTCCGGGCTCCCGGGCGCCACGCTCGCCGAGGACCTCGACCTGCTGGACAAGCTGACGGACGAGCAGTTCGTGGACGCAGCACTTGAGTTCACCTGCGCGCTTCCCTACGGACTGCCGGGCCCCGGCCCGCTCGCCGACGCCGAGCTGCGCCGACGCGCCTTGGAGCTGGCCGCGGCGCGGGGGCCGCAGCAGATGCGCTTCGCCGAGCGGCTGCTGGCCGACCCGCCCCGGATCCGTGGCTGGCTGCGGCAATTCCTGGAGGACTGCGACGAGGCGTTCTTCGCGGAGACCTGGTCCCGGCTGCGCCACCAGCTCGCGGCGGACGCCCGGCACAAGACGGAGCTGCTGCGCCGCAAGGGCCTGGCGGAGGCGCTCGCGTCCGTGTCCCCGGTCGTGACCCTGGACGAGCCGGCCGGCCGGATCACGGTCGACAAGCTGGGCGAGGGGCGTACGGCCACGGCGGACGGCGGCCTCCTGCTCGTACCGACGAGCCTGGGCTGGCCCCACCTGATGGTGCTGCACCGGTACGACTGGCAGCCGGTCCTGCACTATCCGGTCGGCTCCCCCGAACTCGCCGCCCCGCCCTCCGTCGAGCAGCTCACCCTGCGGATGACCGCCCTGTCCCATCCCGTCCGCATGCGCATCTGCCGCAATCTCGCCCGCAGCGCATACACCACGAGCGAGCTGGCCCAGGTCCACGGCATGACCGCCCCCGAGATATCCCGGCACCTGAGCGTCCTCAAGAAGGCGGGCCTGATCACGACCCGGCGCCGCGGGCGGTACGTCCTGCACCAGCTGGACGTGTCGGTGGTGGCGCGGCTCGGCAGCGACTTCCTGGAGGGGATCCTCAGATAGCCGGGCCGCAGGAGACAGCCGGGCGGCCGGGCCGCCCGTCAGTCGAAGCGGATGTGCTTCACACCGACCCCGACCTGTCTGAGCCGCGTCCGCAACGCTCCCTCGGTGTTCGGCCTGAGGGTCAGCCCGGCCAGGACGGCGATCCGGTCGGCGGTCTTCGGCACGGTCGAGTGGTCGGTCCACAGGTGCTCGGCGAACTCCGGCTCGCTCAGCCGCTCCAGGCAGTGGTCGAGCTGCCGCACGGCCCAGCTCTCCCTGCGCAGACCGGCGTTCTTCCCGGCGACGTGGCGCAGGAGGTGCCCGAAGCCGCGCTCGCGCAGCCGCCGGAGGACGGTCTCGCGCTGGGCGAGGAGCGTGAAGTGGCGTACGTCGTGGCCCAGTTCGCGCAGCCGCCCGACCGTCTCCTCGAAGCAGACGGGATCGGTGACGGTCATGGGGGCGATCACCGCGCCGTCGCGCTTGGTGAGGGCGAGGTCGAGCACCTCGACTACGCCCTGTCGCCAGGAGGTCAAGTCCCGGAAGTCTCCGCGCAGTTCGGGCGGGAGCGTGCGGTGCAGGCCGAAGCCGGCGTACTCCGGGTCGCAGATCACGCTGCCCGGAAGCCGACGCTGGATCTCGTGTGCGGTCTGTGTCTTGCCGCCCCCGAAGGGGCCGTTGATCCACAGGAGCATGCGCAGACCCTAGTGCCCGCCGGTCACGCGGGAGTCACGTTTCCGGGAGCCGTCCCCGAGACGCGGTTGCGCGGACTCAGCCGAGCCCGCCGGCCCGTACCAGCCCCGTCTCGTACGCCAGGACCACCACCTGCACCCGGTCCCGCAGTCCCAGCTTGGTCAGGATGCGGCCGACGTGGGTCTTCACCGTCGCCTCGGACAGCACCAGCCGGGCCGCGATCTCGCCGTTCGACAGGCCCTGCGCCACCAGCACCATGACCTCGCGCTCACGGTCGGTCAGCCGCTCCAGCTCCTTGTGCTGGGGTTCGCGGCCTGTGGCGGGCAGCATCGGCGCGAAGCGGTCGAGCAGGCGGCGGGTGGTGGAGGGGGCGACGACGGCGTCGCCGCTGTGCACGGCGCGGATCGCGGTCAGGAGTTCACCGGGCGGCACGTCCTTGAGCATGAAGCCGGAGGCACCCGCCTTCAGCCCGGAGAAGGCGTACTCGTCGAGGTCGAAGGTGGTCAGGATCAGCACCTTCGGCGGGTCGGGCTCCGAGCAGACGCGGCGGGTGGTCTCCACGCCGTCCAGCTTCGGCATGCGGACGTCCATCAGCACCACGTCGACGGGGGTGGAGCGCAGCACCTGCAGGGCCTCGACGCCGTCGCCCGCCTCCGCGACGACCTCCATGTCCGGCTGGGCGGCGAGCACCATCCGGAAACCGGTGCGCAGCAGCACCTGGTCGTCGACGAGCATCACGCGGATCGTCATCGGGGCCTCTTCCGTTTCCGTCTTTTCCGACTGCTTGCCGGTATGTCTGTGGGTCTGGTCGTGCGGTCTGCCGGTGCGTCCGCTGGGGGGCGTGACAGGTGTCGGCAGGGGGTGCGCTGCCGCGTCAGTGCGCCGGTTTGAGCGGGAGCAGGACGCTGATACGGAAGCCTCCCCCGGGACGCGGGCCCGCGTCGAGGGTGCCGCCCACCATGCCGACCCGCTCGCGCATGCCGATCAGGCCGTGGCCCTGGCCGTCGGCACCGCCCTCCTCGTACAGCTCGTGCGGGGCGCCCTTGCCGTCGTCCTCGACGAGCAGGCCCAGCCCGTCGTCGAAGTAGACCAGGCGCACGCTGGCGCCCGCGTTCGGCCCGCCGTGCTTGCGGGTGTTGGTCAGCGCCTCCTGCACGATGCGGTACGCCGTGAGCTCGACACCGCTGGGCAGTGGGCGCGCGGTGCCCTCGACCTTGAAGTCGACGGGCAGGCCGGAGCTGCGGCACTGCTCGACGAGGTCGTCGATCTGCTCGACGTCGGGCTGCGGGACGTACTCACCGACCTCCTGGTGCTCCCCGGTGCGCAGGACGCCCAGCAGGCGGCGCATCTCGGCGAGGGCCTGGCGGCCGGTGGAGGAGATCGTCTCCAGGGCCTTCTTCGCCTGGTCGGGCGCGGCCTCGAGGACGTAGGCGGCGCCGTCGGCCTGCACCACCATCACCGACACGTTGTGCGCGACCACGTCGTGCAGCTCGCGCGCGATCCGGGCGCGCTCGGCGGCGACCGCGACCTTGGCCTGCGCCTCGCGCTCCTTCTCCAGCCGGGCGGCGCGCTCCTCCAGCTGTTCGAAGTAGGCGCGGCGGGTGCGCATCGAGTCGCCCAGCACCCAGGCCAGGGCGAAGGGCACCGTCTGGAAGACCGCTATCGCGACCTTGCCCGGGAGGCTCGCCTCCGCGGCGGGCCAGCGGATCTGCGCCAGGGTGGCCGCGCACAGGCTGATGGTCAGGGCGAAGCGGGAGGCCCAGCGCGTTCCGAGGGTGGCCACCGTGTAAGTGATCACCAGCATGGCGAAGTCGGCGACGGTCGTCTCGATGTCCAGGACCAGCTGCACCAGTCCGGTCGCGGCGGCCAGGAGCAGCATCGGTTCCGGGAAGCGGCGGCGCAGCGCGACGACGACGCACAGCACGGCGGACACCGCGAGTCCCGCGGCTACCGATCCGTGGTGGTCAGGGGCCCCGTTGACGCTGGTCACGCTCACGCCGGAGATCCCGAAGAGGACGACGGCCCAGAAGGAGTCGACCCACGTCGGGTGCCTGCGGAGGAAGTCATAGAGGCGCTGCACGTAACCCAGAGTATGGAAGCGAGATGCGTGCAGGGGTCAACCGGAGGATCGATCCGGGCCCGACGCGCGTACTCCGCAAGGTGGAGGCCGTGATCATCTGTGCGCCTAGTCTGTTGCGGTGACGGACGAAACAGCGGCCGATACGGCGGACAAAGCGGCAGGCGGGGCAGCGGGCGACTGGCGTGGCTGGCGGGCCGCGGCCGAGGCGGCGCTGTACGGGCCCGGCGGCTTCTACCGGCGCCCCGAGGGCCCGGCCGGGCACTTCCGTACGTCGGTGCACGCCTCGCCGCTGTTCGCCGGGGCCGTGGCGGGGCTGCTGTGCCGGGTCGACGAGGCGCTGGGGCGGCCCGGAACGCTGGACTTCGTCGACATGGGTGCCGGGCGGGGCGAGCTGGTCTCCGGCGTGCTCGCCGCGCTGCCCGCCGACGTGGCCGCCCGCGCGCGCGGGTACGCCGTCGAGGTCGCCGACCGCCCCGAAGACCTCGATGGACGGATCATCTGGCTGAGCGAACCCCCGGAGGGGATCACCGGGCTGCTCTTCGCCAACGAGTGGCTGGACAACGTACCCGTCGAGGTCGCGGAGGTGGACCCGGCGGGCGTCCCGCGGCTGGTGCTCGTACGGCAGGACGGGGCCGAGCGGCTCGGGGAGCCCCTGGCGGGGGCGGAGGCGCGATGGCTCGCGCGATGGTGGCCGCTGCCGGCCGAGGAGGGGCTGCGCGCGGAGATCGGGCTGCCCCGGGACACCGCCTGGACGTCGGCCGTCTCACGCGTCGCGCGGGGGCTCGCGGTGGCGGTGGACTACGCGCACACGGCGGACGCACGCCCCCCGTTCGGGACGCTCACCGGCTTCCGGGAAGGGCGGGAGACGGCGCCCGTGCCGGACGGTTCGTGCGACATCACGGCGCACGTGGCGCTGGACGCCTGCGCCACGCTCCACACGGCGCGCACGCTGCCGGGCGCGCGCCTGCTCACGCAACGCGAGGCATTGCGCGCCCTGGGCATCGCGGGCGCACGCCCTCCGCTCGCTCTCGCCTCCACCGACCCCGCGGCATACGTCCGCGCCCTCGCGAGCGCCGGCGAGGCCGCCGAGCTCACCGCGCCGGGCGGACTCGGCGACTTCGGCTGGCTGCTCCAGCCGGTTGGAATTCCGGACGCGCCTCTCTAGAGCGGCCTACTTGTCGATGTCCCCGACCACGAAGAACATCGACCCCAGGATCGCCACCATGTCGGCGACCAGCGTTCCCGGCAGCAGCTCGGTCAGGGCCTGGATGTTGTTGTACGAGGCCGAGCGCAGCTTCAGCCGGTACGGGGTCTTCTCACCCTTGCTGACCAGGTAGTAGCCGTTGATGCCGAGCGGGTTCTCGGTCCATGCGTAGGTGTGGCCCTCGGGCGCCTTCAGGACCTTCGGGAGCCGCTGGTTGATCGGGCCGGGCGGCAGCTCGGCGAGCCGGTCGAGGCAGGCGTCGGCCAGGTCCAGCGCGTTGTGGGTCTGCTCCAGGAGGCACTCGAAGCGGGCCAGGCAGTCGCCCTCGCTCCGGCTCACCACCTTCAGGGTGTCCTGGAGTTCCCCGTACGCGAGGTAGGGCTCGTCGCGCCGCAGGTCGAAGTCGACGCCCGAGGCGCGCGCGATGGGGCCGCTCACGCCGTACGCGTGCACGGTCTCCGGCGTGAGCCCGCCCACGCCGCGGGTACGCCCCCGGAAGATCTCGTTGCCGAGCACCAGGTCGTCGAAGACGTCCATGCGCGAGCGCACGGCGGCGACGGCCGCACGCGCGCGTGAAGCCCATCCGGCCGGCAGGTCCTCCTTCAGACCGCCGACGCGGTTGAACATGTAGTGCATGCGCCCGCCGGAGACCTCCTCCATGACGTTCTGGAGGACCTCGCGCTCCCGGAACGCGTAGAAGACCGGGGTGATGCCGCCCAGCTCCAGCGGATAGGACCCGAGGAACATCAGGTGGTTCAGCACCCGGTTCAGCTCGGCCAGCAGCGTGCGCGTCCAGACCGCGCGCTCGGGCACCTCCATGCCGAGCATCCGCTCCACGGCGAGCACCACGCCCAGCTCGTTCGAGAACGCCGACAGCCAGTCGTGGCGGTTGGCGAGCATCACGATCTGCCGGTAGTCGCGGGCCTCGAAGAGCTTCTCCGCGCCCCGGTGCATATAGCCGATGACCGGCTCCGCGTGCACGATGCGCTCGCCGTCCAGCACGAGCCGCAGCCGCAGCACTCCGTGCGTGGAGGGGTGCTGGGGGCCGATGTTCAGCACCATGTCGGTGCTCTCCGCGGCGCCGCCGATCCCGACCGTGGTCTCCGTCGTAGGAGTCATGGACACAGTCTCCCCTACGTAGGCTTGCCGCATGGAGACGGGGAGCCCGGAAAATGCCGAGGCGACGGGGGCGGAGCCGGTGTGGACCGGGCTGCCGCCCGGCCTGCTGCGCATGCGGCGGCTGCTGCTGGCGCTGTGGCTGGGGACGTCGGCCCTGGTCGTCGGGCTGCTGCTCGGTCTGCTCGCCGGGCCGGGGTGGGCCGCCTTCGCGCTGCTGCCGCTGGCCCTGCTGGCGTGGGGCTGGGTGCTCCTCGGCCGCAACTGGCGCTCGTGGCGGTACGCCGAGCGCGCCGACGACCTGCTGATCAGCCGCGGGGTGCTGTGGCGCGAGGAGACCGTCGTGCCGTACGGGCGGATGCAGCTCGTGGAGGTGAGATCCGGTCCCGTCGAGCGGCACTTCGGGCTGGCCTCCGTACAGCTGCACACCGCGGCCGCGGCCACCGACGCGACGATCCCCGGACTCGACCCGGCCGAGGCGGAGCGGCTGCGCGACCGGCTCACCGAGCTGGGCGAGGCCCGGTCGGCGGGCCTGTGACGACTCCGGGCCTCGACGACGTACGACAGGGGCCGGCCGTGGCCGAGCGGCGGCTGCACCCCGTGACGCCGTTCCGGCGCGCGTGGGCGCCGGTCGCCGTGATAGCCGGGTGGGCGGTGCACGACCCGAACCAGGCCCAGGAGCAGCTGACGAGGCTGACCACGACCATGCTGCTGGCCGGGCTCGCCGCGCTGGTCCCGGTGGCCGCCCTCTACGGCTTCCTGTCCTGGTGGTTCACCCACTTCTCGGTGACCGACAGGGAACTGCGCATCCGTACCGGCCTGTTGTTCCGGCGCACCGCGCACATCCGGCTGGAGCGGATCCAGGCCGTCGACGTGACACAGCCGCTCCTCGCGCGCGTGGCGGGTGTCGCGAAGCTCAGGATCGACGTCGTCGGGGCGGACAAGAAGGACGAACTGGCCTTTCTGGGCGAGGGCGAGGCCCGCGCGCTGCGCGCGGAACTGCTCGCGCGCGCGGCCGGTTTCGCGCCCGAGACGGCACGCGAGGTCGGTGAGGCGCCGGCGCGCGAGCTGATGCGGCTGCCCGCGCGCGAGCTCGCGATCTCCCTGGTGCTGACGGGCGCGACCTGGGGGTCCCTGGTCGCGGCGCTCGTCGTACCGCCGGTGCTGTGGCTGGCCACGCACAGTGTGGTGACGGTCCTCGCCACCGGTCTGCCGCTGCTCGGCGCGGCGGGCGCGAGCAGCGTGGGACGGTTCGTCGCCGAGTACGACTGGACGGTGGGCGAGTCCCCGGACGGGCTGCGCATCGACCACGGGCTGCTCGACCGCACGCACGAGACGGTGCCGCCGGGGCGGGTGCAGACCGTACGGATCGTGGAGCCGCTGCTCTGGAGGCGGCGCGGCTGGGTGCGGGTGGAACTGGACGTGGCCGGGTCCTCGAACTCCGTCCTGGTGCCGGTCGCCCCGCGCGCGGTGGCCGAGTCGGTCGTCGCGCGCGTGCTGCCCGGAGTGACGGTGCCACCGCTGCGGTCCCTCGCCCGGCCCCCGCGACGGGCCGGACGGTGCGTGCCGCTGTGGTGGCGCGGTTACGGCATCGCGGTCACGGACACCGTCTTCGCCGCGCGGCAGGGCCTGCTCCGCCGGCGCCTGTCCCTGGTCCCGCACGCCAAGGTCCAGAGCGTACGGCTCACCCAGGGCCCCTGGGAGCGCCTCTGGCGGCTTGCCGACGTCCATGTGGACACGGGAGCTGACAAGACGGTGACAGCCCGCCTGAGAGACGCCCAGCAAGCCGCAGCACTGCTCCAGAGCCAGGCGGAAAGATCCCGAACGGGCCGCCGCGACGCCCGCCCGGACAGATGGATGACCTGAGCCGGCGGCAAGGCGCCGGCACAGCGAACGGCCGACGTCGGTTCCCCGGATGTCGGCCGTGTGCGGTTGGGTCAGGAAGCCGCGGTGCGCAGGTTCTGCATGTCGATCTGTTCCGTCTCGTCGTGGGCCGTCAGGTCGATGACCTGGCCGACGACGCGCGAGCCCTCGTGGGCCGGCTTGAACGCGGCCTCGGACTCGGCCTTGTGGAGGGCGAGCGCCTCCTGGCCCACCACGTCGGCGAGGTCCTCGTTCTGCACGGCAGCCAGCTCCGTGGACTCCTTCTGCGTACCGAAGAAGTCGAACCCGCCCGTGACCAGCGGACGCGGCATGGGCGCGGCCGGCAGTACGGCCACCGCGGTCGGCACCGTGAAGTGTCCCGCGGGCTGCTGCACGTTCCTGCCGGTCTCGGCGGGCAGCGTCGTGGTGGAGGCGGCCGCGTGCTCGTGCCCGTCGGCCGCCTCGGGCTGCCCCTGCGCCTCGTCCTCCTGGGCGGCCTCCCGGACCGTCTCCCGGACGGATTCCGCCCCGGCACCGTCACCGGCCGCCGCTTCGGCCGACGGCGTTTCGGCGGCGGGCTGCTTCACCTCGTCCGCGACGCCGTCCCCTTTGGCGGCTGATACCGCCTCGGAAGGCTCCTCGCCCTCCTCGAAGCGGGACAGCGCCGCCTGGGCCCGCAGGAACAGCCGGGAACCCTCGGGCGAGAACACCCCGGGAACCGCCGGCTTCTCGTCCTCGGCCGTCCCGGCACCCTCGGCGGCCTGCTCGGCCCCGGTCTCCCGCTCGGCGTCGGTCTCCCGCTCGGCCTCCGGCGCCGGCGAAGGCGCGGGCAGCAGCGCGCGCGAGGGCACGGCCGTCTCTATCTCCAGCAGCCGACGCCCCTCCAGGGCACTCGCCCGCTCGGTCTCCGCCGTGGCGTACCGCCGCAGCAGCGCGGCGTGCTCGTTGCGCAGCCCGGCCAGCTCGGTCCGCTTCGCGCGCAGCCGCTGCTCCAGCTTGGTGCGCAGCTCGCGCGACTCCTCCAGGTCGGTCTCCAGCTCGGCGACCCGTTCCTCGAAGCGCCACTCGTCACTCGCCCGCGCGCGCGTGAGGTCGGCCACCTGCTTGCCCGCGAGGCCGTCCCAGCGGCGCATCACGGCCGCACCGACGACCGCCGTCGCCGCGGCGATGGCGGCGACGACGCGCAGCACGCCCGTATCGGAGAACAACCAGGGACCAAACGCGCAGACGAGAGAGACGCCTGCGATCGCCGACGGCGGCAACAGCCGGTGCAAAGGCGGGGAATGGCGGTGACGTCCACGTGGCATGGCCAGAAACTTACCGCGCGTAGGCGAATCATGGTGCCCCGCCCCGTAAAAACACAGCCATAACGATGCCTTCACCCGACACCAGGAACGACACGACTGATCAGCGGGCCGCCGATTTCGGCAAGATCGCTTTCAGCGGTCGCTCAGCCGCCCGCTCAGCCACTGCAACGTCGCCGGAATCTCGCGCCGCCAGGTGTTGAAGTTGTGCCCACCGCTCGGAAGGATGATCGACGAGATCCCGGTCAGATTCGTGGCCTGCACCTGGTCGATGAACCTGAGCGTGTCCTTGTAGTTGTGCTCACCGATCCTGCTGCTGGTGACGAGCAGCGAAGTGGCCGGGGCGGGCAGGTGCTTGAGGCACCACCACAGATCAGCACGATTGCGCAGATTCCGGTCACCGCGGAAGAGATCACCGGTCGTGGGGTCGATCGGCGCCTTGTAGTAGGGCGACAGACCCGCGGCCGCCGCGTACGACGCCGGGTGGTGCATGGCGAGCTTCAGCGCGCAGTATCCGCCGGTGGAGTCCCCGACGATCCCCCAGCTGCCGGGTTTCCTGCCCACCCTGTAGTGGTCCGTCACGGCCTCGGGCAGATCCTTGGCGAAGAACGTCTCCGTCTGCGGGCCGCCCGGGATGTCCACGCATTCCGTGTCCCGCGGCGGCGCCACCGTCGGCCGCAGCATCACCAGGATCATCGGCTGCATCCGCCCGTTCTTGGCCAGTTCCTGTGCCGTACGCGGGTAGTGCAGCTTGTCCACCAGCGCCTGCGCCGTACCGGGGTAGCCGGTGAGTATGACGGCGGCGGGGAACGTGCGCGTGCGGTACCGGGGCTGGAAGTACTCCGGCGGCAGATAGACGTACGCAGGCGTGGCGATATGAGTCGTACGTCCCACGATGTCGACCTTCTGGATCTGCCCGGTCTGCCGCGGCCCCGATCCGCTCACCCCCTGCAACTGCTGCGTGCTCAGCACCTGGAGCGGGCCGCCGGGCGCGCCACTGGCCGTGTGGTTGACCACGACGCCCTGGGCCGTCTCCCTGCCGAACAGGTCCGCCCAGCTCGCGTAGAAGCCGAAGGCCTGGTTGGCGGCGATCCCCAGGGACGAGAAGAGCGCCAGCTGGACCGCCAGCAGCAGGCCGACCCGCCCGGTGACGGACCGCCAGTTCTGCCGCGCCAGCCGTGGCCACAGCCACACCGTGCCGATGAACAGAAGCACGGCGAGCACGACCGTCAGCAGCAGCACTTTGTTGCTAGTGAGACCCATGGGCTGAACCTGCCTGCGCTTTCCGCCGGCGGCTCACCCACTCGTTCGTAGCGAGGGCTTGCCCCGGGCTTTCCTTTGCCTTTTGACGGGCTTTCCGGTGGGGAGTGAACCTCTCTCCCCAAGACACCGTCCTAGAGGGCGCAATGTCGCCGGATGCCCCGATCGGCACCGGATTCAAGGTCTCTCGCAGAACTACGGGATGCGATGTCTGTCAGGATAGATGGGGAAATGTCGGGCGGGGTTCCGAGCCGATCAAGCGCGATGCGGCGCATAGTCCGCGGCCCGCGCCCCGAGGCCGTCCCAGCACTGGTCGGCAGGGCGTGCGCTCTCGTGGGCGTCCTGGACATTGCCGCGGGCGTGTTCCCGCGCTTCCGTCACAGCCGTATGCACGCCATAGCCGAGGTACTGCCCGGCGCGCTCGGCCCGTTCGCCGCGGCGCTCTCGCTCAGCACCGGCGTGCTGTTGCTGCTGCTCGCGCACGGGCTCAAGCGGCGCAAACGCCGGGCGTGGCGGGCCGCGGTCGCGCTCCTGCCGGCCGGCGCGGTCGCGCAGTTCGTGTACCGGCACTCCATCGTCGGGGCGCTGATCTCGGTGGCGCTGCTGCTGCCCCTCCTGCGCCACCGGGACGAGTTCGCGGCCCTGCCGGACCCGCGCAGCAGGTGGCGCGCGCTCGCCAACTTCGTGCTCATGGGCGCCGGTTCCCTCGTCCTCGGACTGGTCATCGTCAGCGTCCACCCCGATCGCACCATCGGCGACCCGAGCGTGGCCGATCGCCTGACGCATGTCATGTACGGCCTGTTCGGCTTCGAGGGACCGGTCGACTACCAGGGCAACACCTCCTGGACGGTCGCCTTCTCACTGGGCGCCCTCGGCTGGATCACCGCGATCACCACCATCTACCTGGCCTTCCGGCCCGAACACCCGGCCGCACAGCTGACCGAGGAGGACGAGTCCCGGCTGCGCGCCCTGCTGGACAAGCACGGCAGCCGCGACTCCCTCGGCCACTTCGCCCTGCGCCGCGACAAGGCCGTCGTGTTCTCGCCCAGCGGCAAGGCGGCGGTGACGTACCGCGTCGTCTCCGGCGTGATGCTCGCCAGCGGTGACCCCATCGGCGACGTCGAGGCCTGGCCGGGTGCCATCGAGCGCTTCATGGACGAGGCCAAGGCCCACTCCTGGACGCCCGCCGTCATGGGCTGCTCCGAGACCGGCGGCGAGGTGTGGACCCGGGAGACCGGCCTGGACGCCCTGGAGCTGGGCGACGAGGCGGTGGTGGACGTCGCGGATTTCTCCCTCGCCGGACGCGCGATGCGCAACGTGCGACAGATGGTCAAGCGCATCGAGCGAGCCGGCTACGAAACCCGGGTACGGCGCATCCGTGACCTGGGCGAAGCCGAACTTGAGCGCATCCGGCGCGCCGCGGAGGACTGGCGCGGCACGGACACCGAGCGCGGCTTCTCCATGGCGCTCGGCCGGATAGGCGACCCGCGCGACGGGGACTGCCTGATCGCCACCGCCCACAAGACGGACGACGAGCCCGGCGAGTACGGCGACCTGAAGGCGATCCTGCACTTCGTGCCCTGGGGCACGGACGGCGCCTCCCTGGACCTCATGCGCCGCGACCGCTCCGCCGACCCCGGCATGAACGAGCTGCTCATCGTGGCCGCGCTCCAGGCGGCCCCGAAATTCGGCATCACCCGCGTCTCGCTGAACTTCGCGATGTTCCGCTCGGCGCTGGCGCGCGGCGAGAAGATCGGCGCGGGCCCGGTGCTGCGCGCCTGGCGCGGGCTGCTGGTGTTCCTGTCCCGCTGGTTCCAGATCGAGTCGCTGTACAAGTTCAACGCCAAGTTCCAGCCGCGCTGGGAGCCGCGCTTCGTCGTCTACCGGGCCTCCGGCGACCTGCCCCGCATAGGCTTCGCGGCCATGCAGGCGGAGGGCTTCGTCGACCTCGCCCTGCCGCTGCCGCGCTTCCTGCGCCGCCGCACCCCCGCCCGGCGCCCGTGCTCGCACGGGCTGGCGGAACGGGACGTCAAAGCGGCCTGACCCGAGCCGGCCCGAGCGGAACCCCCGACCTCCAGCCCCGGGGCTTCCGCTCGGGCCACGGGGCCTGCCGCCCCGGCCCGGGGCCTACGCTGAACATATGAGCAACCAGAGCGGGCGCGGCCGAGTGACGGGCCTTCCGGCATGGGACCGCTGCGCGGTCATGGGGGTCGTGAACGTCACCCCCGACTCCTTCTCCGACGGCGGCCGCTTCTTCGACACGACCGCCGCCGTCAAACACGGGCTCGAACTGGTCGCCGAGGGCGCCGACCTGGTCGACGTCGGCGGCGAGTCCACCCGCCCCGGCGCCACCCGCGTCGACGAGGCCGAGGAGCTCCGGCGTGTCATCCCCGTCGTCCGCGGCCTCGCCTCCGAAGGCGCCGTCGTCTCCGTCGACACCATGCGCGCCTCCGTCGCCGAACAGGCCCTCGCCGCCGGCGCCGCCCTGGTCAACGACGTCAGCGGCGGCCTCGCCGACCCCGCGATGATCCCGGTCGTCGCAGCCTCCGGCGCCCCCTTCGTGGTCATGCACTGGCGCGGCTTCCTGGAGGGCGGCAACGTCCAGGGCGTGTACGACGACGTCGTCACCGAGGTCGTCGACGAACTCCACGCGCGCGTGGAGGCCGTCCTGGCCGGCGGCGTCGCCCCCGACCGCATCGTCGTCGACCCCGGACTCGGCTTCTCCAAGGAGGCCGAGCACGACCTCGCCCTGCTCGCCCGCCTCGACCGCCTGGGCGCGCTGGGTTACCCCGTCCTGGTCGCCGCCTCCCGCAAACGGTTCCTCGGCCGCGTCCTGGCCGGGCCCGAGGGAGCGCCCCCGCCGGCCCGGGAGCGGGACGCCGCCACGGCCGCCGTCTCCGCGCTCGCGGCACAGGCCGGGGCATGGGCGGTGCGTGTCCACGAGGTGCGCGCCACGGCGGACGCGGTACGGGTCGCACGGGCCGTGGAAGGCGCGCGCCCAGTGGGCACGCGCGCCGTGGGCGGTGCACAGGGCGCGGAAGGAGCCCGGTGAGCGCCCCCCACACCGACGTCGAACAGGTCGAGCTCGCCAACACCGCCTTCTACGAGGCCATGGAGCGGGGCGACTTCGACGAACTGTCCTCGCTCTGGCTCACCCCGTCCGACCTCGGCGTCGACGAGGAGTACCACGATCCGGCGGACGCGGGCGTGATCTCCTGCGTGCACCCGGGCTGGCCCGTGCTCACGGGCCGCGGCGAGGTCCTCAGGTCGTACGCGCTGATCATGGCGAACACCGACTACATCCAGTTCTTCCTCACCGACGTCCATGTCTCCGTCACCGGAGACACCGCCCTGGTGACGTGCACCGAGAACATCCTCAGCGGCGGCCCCGCCCCCGAGCCCGGCGCGGAGCTCGGCCCGCTCGTGGGCCAGTTGGTCGTCGCCACGAATGTGTTCCGCCGCACATCCCTCGGCTGGAAGCTCTGGTCCCACCACGCCTCCCCGGTACTGGCCGAGAACGACGAGGAAGAGGACGACGACACACCTGCCTGAGTGGGTAGGCGGCCCACAGGGACCAAGAAGTGGTTGGAATCACGAACTCGCGGGTAAGTGGGGCTACCAACCCATGAGGCACCGGGTTCCCCAGGGGAAACGTGCGATGAACCCTCTCGGCTCCGGCCGGGGCCCACACCCCTGAAGCCCGGTTCTGTCAGTGCCCGCAGGTAGATTCGACTGTGGCCGGTGTGCCGTCCGCACACGGCACGGACCGGCCGTTACCGACGATTGCAGGAGTGATTCGCGTGGATCGTGTCGCGCTGCGCGGCCTGAAGGCCCGCGGGCACCACGGTGTGTTCCCCAAGGAGCGCGAGGAGGGCCAGCCCTTCATCGTGGACATCGTCCTTGGTCTGGACACCCGGCCGGCGGCGGCCGGCGACGACCTCGCGAGGACCGTGCACTACGGCATCGTGGCCGAAGAGGTCGTGGCCGTGGTCGAGGGCGAACCGGTGAACCTCATCGAGACGCTCGCCGAGCGCATCGCCCAGACCTGCCTGAAGCACGAAGGAGTCATGGAGGTCGAGGTCTGCGTCCACAAGCCGGACGCCCCGATCACGGTCCCCTTCGACGACGTGACCGTCACCATCACCCGGAGCCGAGTATGACCGCATCCTTCACGCAGGGTCCCAGCGACCCGACCGTACAGCCGGTACCCGCCTCCGTCGTCGAACAGGTCGACGCCGCCGACACCACTCTGAGCAACCCCAAACGGGCCGTGATCTCCCTCGGCTCCAACCTGGGCAACCGCCTGGAGACCCTCCAGGGCGCCATCGACGCCCTGGAGGACACCCCGGGCGTCCGCATCAAGGCCGTCTCCCCCGTGTACGAGACGGAGCCGTGGGGTGTGGAGCCCGGCAGCCAGCCCTCGTACTACAACGCGGTCGTGGTCCTGAAGACCACGCTCCCCCCGTCCTCCCTCCTGGAGCGGGCGCACGCCGTCGAGGAGGCCTTCAACCGCGTACGGGACCAGCGCTGGGGCCCGCGCACCCTCGACGTCGACATCGTCGCGTACGCCGAAGTCGTCTCCGACGACCCGCACCTCACCCTTCCCCACCCGCGCGCCCATGAGCGCGCCTTCGTGCTGGCCCCCTGGTACGACGTGGACCCCGACGCCCTGCTGCCCGGCCGCGGCCCGGTCGCGGGCCTCCTCGGCGCCGTCACCCGTGCCGGTGTCCAGGCCCGCACGGACCTGGAACTCCATCTGCCCGAGTAGTCGTTAAGGTCAAGGGCCGAGACGTCCGCACGGTCCGGCCACACCTACTCCGGGGGAGCTGAAGGAACACCGTGAGAGAGCTGCGCATCAGGCTGCTGGTCGGCGTGTTCGTCGTTGCCGGAGTGCTGTCCTGGGCGGGCGCCCGCCTGTGGAACACGGTGGGGACGCTCCCGAGCGTCCCGCTGGCCGCCCCCATCGTCCTGGCCCTGATCGCCGCGGTTCTGCTCTCCACGGCGCTCTCCCTGCGCGCCCGCCTCAAGGCCCAGCGCGAGCGCCGCCCCGGCGCCAAGGGAGTCGACCCCCTGATGGCCGCCCGCGCGGTCGTCTTCGGCCAGGCCAGCGCCCTGGTCGCCGCGCTCGTCGCCGGAATGTACGGCGGCACGGGCGCCTTCCTCCTGGAACTCCTCGACATGCCAGCCCGCCGCGACCAGGCCATCTACGCCGCCCTCTCGGTCCTGGCCGGCATCGCCGTCATAGCGGCAGCCCTGTTCCTGGAACGAGTCTGCAAACTCCCGGAGGACGAGGACCACAACCACACCGGGGCCGAACCGGTGTGAACCCCTACCAGACCTGGCAGCCACGCCACGTCGCGGGCCGGAATCCGTCACCGTCCGTGTAGCCGTCCAGAAAGCCTTCGAAGACCTCACGGACCTTGACGGTCGCCACTTTCAGGTCAGCGCGCCAGTATCAGGCTCATTGCCTCGGCACGGGTCGTAGCATCCCGGAGCTGACCGCGCACCGCCGACGTCGTGGTCTTGGCACCTGGCTTGCGGATCCCACGTACCGACATGCACATGTGCTCGGCCTCGATGACGACGATCACGCCTCGTGCCTCAAGGATCCTCATGAGGGAGTCGGCGATCTGCGTGGTGAGTCGTTCCTGCACCTGCAGGCGACGGGCGAACACCTCAACCAGCCGCGCAAGCTTCGACAGACCTGTGATCTTGCCCGTCTCCGCCGGGATGTACCCGACATGGGCCACACCATGGAACGGCAGCATGTGATGCTCGCACAAAGATACGATTTCGATGTCCTTGACCAGGACCATCTCGTCGTGTCCGAGATCGAACGTGGTCGTCAGGACATCCTCGGGCTCCTGCGTGTGCCCCGCCAAGAGCTCCCGATAAGCCCGCGCCACCCGCGCCGGTGTCTCCCTCAGGCCCTCGCGGTCCGGGTCCTCGCCGACCGCGATCAGCAGTTCGCGTACGGCGTTCTCGGCGCGCTTCTCGTCGAACTCGCCGATGGTGCCTTCGCCGTCCAGCGTCACGGGGTCGGTCATATGGTGCCTCGTTCCTGTTTCTCGTGCGCGGGCATGCAGAAATGCCGCGCCCCCCAAGGCTAGAACCTTGGGGGGCGCGGCATCCATTCCGGGCCTGGTATGGCGGTCAGCTCTCCGAGCGGTCCTCCGGGGCCTGCTCCGTCACCGGGGCGGGCTCCGACGCTGTGGACTTGGCGGTGCTGATCGCGGGCGTAGCGCCGTTCGCGCCGTTGGTCAGTGCCAGCTCCTTCGGGGAGAGCACCGGCGGGCGGGTGGACGGCGTACGGCGGGAGGAGCCGGTCCACGCGGGCCGCGGCGGGCGCTTGTGGATCGGGGCGAAGATCTCGGCGATCTCCTCCTTGCCGAGCGTCTCCTTCTCCAGGAGGGCCAGGACGAGGTTGTCGAGGACGTCACGGTTCTCGACCAGGATCTCCCAGGCCTCGTTGTGAGCGTTCTCGATGAGCTTCTTGACTTCCTCGTCCACCAGCGCGGCGACCTCTTCCGAGTAGTCGCGCTGGTGAGCCATCTCACGTCCGAGGAACGGCTCGGTGTTGTCGCCGCCGAACTTGATCGCACCCAGGCGCTCGGTCATGCCGTACTGGGTGACCATCGCGCGGGCGGTGGTGGTGGCCTTCTCGATGTCGTTCGCGGCACCCGTGGTCGGGTCGTGGAAGACGAGCTCCTCGGCCGCGCGGCCGCCCAGCATGTACGCCAGCTGGTCCAGCATCTCGTTGCGCGTCGTGGAGTACTTGTCCTCGTCCGGCAGCACCATCGTGTAGCCGAGGGCACGGCCGCGGGACAGGATCGTGATCTTGTGGACCGGGTCGGAGTTCGGGGAGGCCGCCGCGACCAGGGCGTGTCCGCCCTCGTGGTACGCGGTGATCTTCTTCTCCTTGTCCGACATGATCCGGGTCCGCTTCTGCGGTCCCGCCACCACGCGGTCGATGGCCTCGTCCAGCATGGAGTTGTCGATCAGCTTCCTGTCGCTGCGGGCGGTGAGCAGCGCGGCCTCGTTGAGGACGTTGCTCAGGTCCGCACCGGTGAAGCCCGGGGTGCGACGGGCGACCGCCGAGAGATCGACGTCGGGCGCGACCGGCTTGCCCTTCTGGTGGACCTTGAGGATCTCCAGACGGCCCTGCAGGTCCGGCGGGTCGACCGCGATCTGGCGGTCGAAGCGGCCGGGGCGCAGGAGGGCCGGGTCGAGGATGTCGGGGCGGTTCGTCGCGGCGATGAGGATCACACCGCCCTTGACGTCGAAGCCGTCCATCTCGACGAGCAGCTGGTTCAGGGTCTGCTCGCGCTCGTCGTGACCACCGCCGAGGCCGGCGCCGCGGTGGCGGCCGACCGCGTCGATCTCGTCGACGAAGACGATCGCCGGGGCGTTCGCCTTGGCCTGCTCGAAGAGGTCACGGACCCGGGAGGCACCGACACCGACGAACATCTCGACGAAGTCGGAACCGGAGATCGAGTAGAAGGGGACCCCTGCCTCGCCGGCGACGGCACGCGCGAGCAGCGTCTTGCCGGTACCGGGACGGCCGTAGAGGAGCACGCCCTTGGGGATCTTGGCGCCGACGGCCTGGAACTTCGCCGGCTCCTGCAGGAACTCCTTGATCTCCTGGAGCTCCTCGACGGCCTCGTCACAGCCCGCGACGTCCGAGAAGGTCGTCTTCGGGGTGTCCTTGGTGATGAGCTTCGCCTTGGACTTGCCGAAGTTCATGACCCGGGAGCCGCCACCCTGCATCTGATTCATCAGGAACAGGAAGACGACCACGATCAGGACGAAGGGGAGCAGGGAGAGCAGCACGCCGACGAAGGCGTTCTGCTTCGTCGGGGAGACGGTGTACCCGTCGGGGATCTGCTTGTCCTGGTACTTGGTCTGCAGCGTGCCGGCGAGGGTCACGCCCTGGTCGCCGATGTAGCTCGCCTGGATCTTCGAGCTGCCGTCGACCTTCACGCCGTCCTTGAGCGTGACCTTGATGCTCTGCTCGTCACCGGTGGTGAGCTTGGCCGACTGGACCTTGTTGTCGTTGATCGCCGCCACGACCTGGCCGGTGTCCACCGTCTTGTAGCCGCCGGACGAGCCGACGACCTGCATCAACACGACCACGGCAAGGACGGCCAGCACGATCCACATGACCGGCCCACGGAAGTATCGCTTCACGTCCATCCATACGGAGCGGTGTCGCCCCGTCCCTCCTGCCATAGTGAGTTTGATAAGACAGTTCTTCTGACGGTACCCCAGCATTGTTGCGCGAAGCCGCACAGGACTGCTGCCAATCCCGTCTCTGCATGCTCCAACGGCGCGAAACCCGCTGGGGTTCCCGATCGTCTTACGAGACTGGGCCGTGTGAGGCTCAGCCGCCGTAGACGTGAGGCGCGAGCGTACCGACGAACGGGAGGTTCCGGTACTTCTCGGCGTAGTCGAGGCCGTAGCCCACGACGAACTCGTTGGGGATGTCGAAGCCGACCCACTCGACGTCGATGGCCACCTTGGCGGCGTCCGGCTTGCGTAGCAGCGTGCACACCTTGAGCGACTCCGGCTCGCGCGAGCCGAGGTTGGACAGCAGCCAGGACAGGGTCAGGCCGGAGTCGATGATGTCCTCGACGATCAGGACGTGCTTGCCCTTGATGTCGGTGTCGAGGTCCTTGAGGATCCTGACGACACCGGAGGACTGGGTGCCCGCGCCGTACGAGGACACGGCCATCCAGTCCATGGTGACGGGGGTGGACAGCGCCCGGGCGAGGTCCGCCATGACCATCACCGCACCCTTGAGCACACCGACGATCAGCAGGTCCTTGCCCGCGTACTCCGCGTCGATCTTCGCGGCCAGCTCGGCCAGCTTCGCGTCGATCTCTTCCTTGGTGATGAGCACCTGCTGAAGGTCGGCACCCATGTCGTTCGCGTCCACCCGCATCACTTTCGGTCGTCCCGGTTCACGGCCGGCCGGCCCCTCCCGAAGGGGAGACCGGGCGTCTCCCCATCCGGGAGATTCAGCCTTGCCGAATGACCAGTCTGCCACCCTGGCGCTGGGCGACGACTTTGCCCGGGAGATTGATGGCTCCCTGGCCGCGCCAGCCGGTGATCAGCCGGTCGACTTCCTCGATGTGCCGGGCGAACAGCGAACCGGCCGGGGCGCCCGCGCGGATGGCGGCGCGGCGCAGGATGCGGCGGCGCACGGCGGGCGGCAGGGCGTAGAGCTTGGCGCACTCGAGGAGGCCGGTGGCGTCGAGGACGGCGGACTCGGCCTGGCTGGCCCAGGCGTCCAGGGCGTCGGCGTCGTCGCGGGAGAGCTGGGCCGTGCGGGCGAGGGCCTCGACGACGCCCTTGCCGAGGGCCTTCTCCAGGGCGGGCAGGCCCTCGTGGCGGAGCCGGGAGCGCGTGTAGGCCGGGTCGGCGTTGTGCGGGTCGTCCCACACCGGGAGCGACTGGACCATGCAGGCCTTGCGGGCGGTCTGCCGGTCGAGCTGGAGGAAGGGGCGGCGGTAACGGCCGTCGGCCCCCGAGACCGCGGCCATTCCGGACAGGGAGCGGATGCCGGAGCCGCGGGCGAGGCCGAGGAGGACGGTTTCGGCCTGGTCGTCGCGGGTGTGGCCGAGCAGGATCGCGGTGGCGCCGTGGCGTTCGGCCGCGGCGTCGAGGGCGGCGTAGCGGGCGTCTCGGGCGGCGGCTTCGGGGCCGCCTTCGCGGCCCACGGTCACGGCGATGGACTCGACCGGGTCGAGGGCGAGTTCGCGCAGCCTCAGGGCGACCTCGTCGGCGCGCAGGTCGGAGCCGGGCTGGAGGCCGTGGTCGACGGTGATTCCGCCGGCACGGATGCCGAGCTTGGGCGCTTCGAACGCGAGGGCGGAGGCGAGTGCCATGGAGTCGGCGCCGCCGGAGCACGCCACGAGCACGAGCGGGGACGGGGAACGCTCGTACGTACCGCCCGGGGAGTCGGCGGCGGGGGTATGCGGGCTGTGGTCGGTGAGGATGTCGTGAAGGACGCGGCGGACCGCCAGGCGTATCGCCGCGACCGCAGGATGGGGACCCATGTCCGGTTCCCTTCATGAAGTTTTCGGGGGGTGAGCCCGAGGCAGGTCACTCAGAGTGTGTAGATGGTGACAGAAACGGGCGGTTCCCCGAGCATTGCACGCCTACCCATCCCTCACGGTCCCTCGGACGGGTGATTGAAGGGGCGTTCGCCTGCCGTCGGCCGGATTCCGTTCACGACGTGCTCCAGACGCCTCACGACTCCGTCTTGCGGTGCACCCGTGCGACCCAGTCCGCCGGTTTGGCGATCTCCGCCTTGGTCGGCAGGGTGTTCGGGGAGGTCCACACACGGTTGAAGCCGTCCATGCCGACCTGTTCGACGACGGCCCGTACGAAGCGTTCGCCGTCCCGGTACTGCCTGAGTTTGGCATCCAGACCCAGCAGCTTGCGCAGGGTCATGTCCAGGCGGGAGGCACCCTTGGCGCGGCGCTGCTGGAACTTCTCGCGGATCTCCGCGACGCTCGGTACGACGTGCGGGCCGACCCCGTCCATCACGAAGTCGGCGTGACCCTCCAGGAGGGACATCACGGCGGTGAGGCGGCCGAGGATCTCGCGCTGGGCCGGGGTCTGCACGAGCTCCACGAACGACCGGCCGCCGTCGTCCTCCTCGCCCTCGGGGCGGCCGCCGGCGAGCGACTGGGCGGCCTCTCGGATGCGTTCGAGGACCGTCATCGGGTCGACGTCGGTCTCCGCCAAGAACGACTGGATTTCACCCTCCAGGTGATCGCGCAGCCACGGCACCGCGGTGAACTGCGTGCGGTGCGTCTCCTCGTGCAGGCACACCCACAGGCGGAAGTCGTGCGGCTGTACGTCGAGTTCGCGCTCCACGTGGACGATGTTCGGCGCGACCAGCAGCAGCCGGCCGCCGCCGTTCTCGCCCGCCGGGAGCTCACGGCTGGCCGGGGCGAAGGTCTCGTACTGGCCGAGGACGCGCGAGGACAGGAAGGAGAGCAGCATGCCGAGTTCGACGCCGGTCACCTTGCCGCCGACGGCGCCGAGGACCGCGCCGCCGGGTGTGCCGCCGCGCCGCTCCTGCATCTTGTCGAGCAGCGGCTTGAGGATCTCCCGGAACCCGGCGACGTTCGCCCGCACCCAGCCGGGGCGGTCGACGACGAGTACCGGGGTGTCGTGGGTGACTTCGGTGCCCATGCGGGTGAAGCCCCGCACGTGCTCCTCCGAGGCCTTGGCATGCCGACGCAGCTCCGCGACGACGGCCCGGGCCTCGTCACGGCTCACGTCGGGCCCCGGCCGCACGAGCCGGGTCGCGGTCGCCACCGCGAGATTCCAGTCGACCATCTCCGTGCCACCGATGCTCGTCATGCGTCAACCGTACGTGAGCGTTCCCACTTGGGGCAGGCTGTGACGGGGTCGGCGATGCACGGGTTGATCGCGAGGCACTGACCCGGGCACAGGCGAACCACTCCCGTCCCCACCCCGGAACGGCCAGCCGCGGGCGCCTACGACGGTGAGCGACAGGAGCTACGGCTGCGCGCCGCCACTGGACGCCAGACACTCCGGTCGCGCCACGCGACGGCCAGCGGCCGGAAGCGGCAGCACATACACCGCGTTACGACGACAGACAGCGGGGCAGACAGTGCTGCGGGGTCACCGCGGAAATGGGCTGATGGTACGGCTGCCCCGCCGCAGCAGGCGGTTGACAGCAGGCGATGCGGTCGCGTCACGGCGCCGAGCAGCGGCCGGAGGCACGTGGAGCGCGCACCGCGCTACGGCGGCAAACAGCGGGCAGACAGTGCTGCAGCGCCACCGCGGCAGGCGGCTGACGGTGGGCAATGGCACGGCGCTGCGGCAACAGGCGGTGGCGGCGGGCGTTGGATTGCAGGCGGTGCGGCCGTGCCGCCGCGGCAGGCCGTTGACTGCAGTCGCCGCCACCACCACCTAGTGCAGGCGGCAGATGATGAGGTCGCTCCACGGCGGCAAGCGGTGGGCTGTAGGCGATGGATCTGCGCCACCCCGGCAAGCGGCGAGCGGTAGCGGGCGCGATCAGGCCGCCGCTGTGTGCGGCGGGCGGCAGGTGGGGTGATCGTGCCGTGGCGGCTGCGGGTGGGCTCCAACCCGGTGCAGGAACGCAACGGCGGCAGGCGGTGGCACCGCAGCGAGCGGGAGCCGGCGCTGCCACGGCGCCGCCGAGAGCGGCGGACGGCAGCCGGTGGTGCCGTGGCCGGACTCGCCGTAGGCAGTCCGCCCCGCCTCCCCCCTAGCTGCAGCCGCACCCCGCCAGTGCCGTAGCCGTTCTGTCCAGTGCTGCCTGGGCGTCCAGGGGGCTCGTCGTGTTGGTGGCCAGGAAGGCGAACGCCAGGAGGCGGCCGTCCTGGTCGACCACCGTGCCTGCCAGGGTGTTGACGCCGGTCAGGGTGCCCGTCTTGGCTCGGACGACGCCCGCCGCACCATCCGTGTAGCGGGCGCTGAGGGTACCGGTGAAGCCCGCCACCGGGAGGCCCGTGAGGACCGGGCGCAGGTCGGGGTGGGCCGGTGAGCCCGCCTGGACGAGGAGGGCCGTCAGCAGGTCCGCCGTCAGTCTGTCGTTGCGGTTCAGGCCGCTCCCGTCGTGGAACGAGGCACCGGACATGGGCAGCCCCAGCTTGTTCAGCCGGGAGGCGATCGCGGCCGCCCCGCCCTCGAAGCTCGCCCGCCCCCCGCTCGCGAGGGCCGTCTGACGGGCCAGGGCCTCGGCGATGTCGTTGTCGCTGTTGGTCAGCATGCGTTCGACCAGGGCGGAGAGCGGGGGCGAGGAGACGGTGGCGAGGGTGGTGGAGCGGCCGGTGGCCTTGGAGGGGCCCGGGGCCGTCGTCCGGACACCGGCGTCCTTGAGGAAGCCGGCGAACTTGCGGGCCGCGTCCGCCGCCGGGTCGGCGACCCGGGTCGCCGGGCCACTGGCCGAGTCGTCGGTGCGGCCCTCGTCGGCCATCAGGGCGCTGACGGGAGCGAGGTTGTCGTTGACGCCGATGGGGTGGATCGAGGGTCCCGCGTAGAGGGTGGTGTCGTAGGAGAGGGTGATCTCCCGGACCCCGCGCTTCTTCAGGGCGGCAGCGGTGTCGACGGCCAGCGTGCGCAGGCTCGCCCAGCCGTCCGCCTTCTCGTGCGCGGTGAGCGTCGGGTCGCCGCCGCCGACCAGGACGAGCTCCTTGGTGTCCGGCTCCAGGGCGGCCCGGGTGGTGAGGCGATGGTCGGCGCCCAGCGCGGACAGGGCGGCGACGGCCGTGGCGATCTTCGTGGTGGAGGCAGGGGTGAGGGCCGTGTCGGCCCCGGAGCCGTACAGCCGCTTGCCGCTGGCCACGTCGACCACCGCCGCGGTGTGGGCGCTGCCGAGTTCCGGGACGTCCAGAAGTGGCGCCAGGACGTCCGCGAGGGGCTTTCCGGACGCCGGGGCCTTCTTCGTGTTCACGGTGCCCGTGGCGCCGCCCAGGCCGGTCAGGACGGATGCGGCACTGGGGGCGGGCCGGGGTGCGGCGGCCGTCGTATCGGAGTTACGACCGTGATCTGTGCCACCTGCCCGCTCCTGGGCGGCCGCCCGCTCCCGCTCGGCCGTACGCTGACCGTTGGCGTCCCAGGGGCCGGCGGTGGTCACGACGCCGGCGGCCAGTGCCAGCCCGGCGGTGGCGGCGCCCGCGGTGTACTGCCAGGTCCTGAGGGTCCGCGGATGCGCAGGCCGGACGAGCGCCGCAAGGCGTGGTCCCATGGCCCGGGTGGCTCGCGCGACCCGTGCCAGACGCGGTCGTACGGCACCCGCGATCCGCACCACATGCGGTCTCGCGGTGCGCCAAGGCCTCAGTTCTGGCACAAGGACCAGCCCCTTTCGCGATCACACACCTGCGTGAGGGACACTTAACCACCAGAACTATGTGCTGATCATGGAGGAGCCACCGGTGGAGTTCGACGTCACGATCGAGATCCCGAAGGGTTCGCGGAACAAGTACGAGGTGGACCACGAGACCGGTCGGATCCGCCTGGACCGTCGTCTCTTCACCTCGACCGCCTACCCGACCGACTACGGCTTCGTCGAGAACACCCTCGGCGAGGACGGCGACCCGCTGGACGCGCTGGTCATCCTGGACGAGCCGACCTTCCCGGGCTGTCTGATCAAGTGCCGCGCGATCGGCATGTTCCGTATGACGGACGAGGCGGGCGGCGACGACAAGCTGCTGTGCGTTCCGGCCACCGACCCGCGTGTCGAGCACCTGCGCGACATCCACCACGTGTCGGAGTTCGACCGTCTGGAGATCCAGCACTTCTTCGAGGTCTACAAGGACCTGGAGCCCGGCAAGTCGGTCGAGGGCGCCAACTGGGTGGGCCGCACCGACGCCGAGACGGAGATCGAGCGGTCGTACAAGCGCTTCGAGGAGCAGGGCGGTCACTGAGACCCCGCTCCTGTGAACGGGCCGCACGCGCACGCGTGCGGCCCGTCGGCATCTGTGTGCGCATACTGAGCCTGTCGGAGTGTCGTACAGGGAGTGCTCTTCAGTGACGGACGCGGAGGACCGCAAGCCGCAGTCGGACGAGGCGAGGAGCGCGTACGACCCCGAGATCACGTCCGAGTTCGCCGTTCCGGAGGGGCTGGACGTCCCCAAGGCCGCCGGTGAGTCCGAGACGACCTCGGAGTTCGTCCTGCCCGAGGGCCTGGATGCCCCGCAGCCGGCGGGCGCCGAGCCGGAGGGCTCGGCGTTCAGTCCGCCGAGCACCTACGACGCCCGGCAGGCCCCGGCCGTCTTCACCCCGGCGACGGGCATACCCGCCGTCAGCCTGACCAAGGACGCGCCCTGGCAGGACCGGATGCGCGCGATGCTGCGCATGCCGGTGGCGGAGCGCCCGGCGCCGGAGCCGGTGCAGAAGGTGGAGGAGGGCGGTCCGGCCGTCCCGCGCGTGCTCGACCTGACCCTGCGTATCGGCGAGCTGCTGCTGGCGGGCGGCGAGAACGCCGAGGACGTGGAGGCGGCGATGTTCGCCGTCTGCCGGGCGTACGCGCTGGACCGCTGCGAGCCGACCGTCACCTTCACGCTGCTGTCGATCTCGTACCAGCCGTCCCTGGTGGACGACCCGGTGACGGCGTCCCGGACGGTGCGCCGCCGGGGCACCGACTACACGCGTCTGGCGGCCGTCTTCCGGCTCGTGGACGACCTCACCGACGCGGAGACCCATGTCTCCCTCGAAGAGGCCTACCGGCGGCTCGCCGAGATCCGCCGCAACCGCCACCCGTACCCCGGCTGGGCGCTGACCGTGGCGAGCGGGCTGCTGGCCGGTGCGGCCTCGGTGCTGGTCGGCGGTGATCTGATCGTGTTCGTCGCGGCCATGCTGGGCGCGATGCTCGGCGACCGGCTGGCGTGGCTGTGCGCGGGGCGCGGGCTGCCGGAGTTCTACCAGTTCACGGTGGCCGCGATGCCGCCCGCGATGATCGGTGTGGCCTTCGCGCTGGCGCACGTCGATGTGAAGGCGTCCGCCGTCGTCACCGGTGGGCTGTTCGCGCTGCTGCCCGGGCGGGCGCTGGTGGCGGGCGTGCAGGACGGTCTGACCGGCTTCTACATCACCGCGGCGGCCCGGCTGCTGGAGGTCATGTACTTCTTCGTCGGCATCGTCATCGGGGTGCTGGTCATCCTGTACTTCGGCGTGAAGGTGGGCGGCACGCTCAACCCGGACGCGGCGCTGAACATCGCCGAGCGGCCGCTGCTGCAGATCGCCGCGTCCATGCTGCTGTCGCTGACCTTCGCGGTGCTGCTCCAGCAGGAACGGTCCACCGTGCTGCCGGTGACCCTCAACGGGGGCGTGGCCTGGTCGGTGTACGGCGCGATGCACTACGCCGGCGGTATCTCGCCGGTGGCCTCCACGGCCGTGGCCGCGGGCCTGGTCGGCCTGTTCGGGCAGCTGCTGTCAAGGTACCGGTTCGCATCCGCACTGCCGTACACGACCGCGGCGATCGGGCCGCTGCTGCCGGGTTCGGCGACCTACTTCGGGCTGCTGTCGATGGCGCAGAACGAGGTCGACAAGGGGCTTGTGTCGTTGGCCAAGGCCGCGTCACTGGCCATGGCCATCGCCATCGGGGTGAACCTGGGGGCGGAGATCTCGCGGCTGTTCCTGCGGGTCGGCTCCGCAGGGAAGCGCCGGGCCGCCAAGCGGACCAGGGGTTTCTGAGCCGGGCGCCTGCCGGCGCCGCTCACTGGGCGCTGTGGTTGCCCTGCCCCTGGTTGTAGTCGTACGGGTACTGCTGCTGGTCGTAGTACTGGCTGTCGTAGCCCTGGTACTGCTGCTGGCCGTAGTCCTGATTGCCGTAGCCCTGGTCGCCGTACGCCTGGTTGCCATAGCCCTGGTCGCCATAGCCCTGGTTGCCGTAGGCCTGGTTCCCGTACGCCTGGTTCGAGCCGTACGGCTGCCGCTGCGGCTGCTGCTGGTCGTACGTCGGCTCGATGCGGCGCAGCCGGGTCGTGGCGTCGTCCATGACCGGGGCCTGGGACTGCTGCTGGAAGGGCTGCTGCCCGGCCGAGGTCTCGGCGGGCGGGTTCTTCCGGTTCTTGGAGCGGGCCCGCAGGAACTCGATGGCGATCGGGACCACCGAGATCAGGACGATCAGGATGAGGATCGCTTCGATGTTCTTGTTGACGAAGTCGATGTTGCCGAGCCACGAGCCGAGCAGGGTGACGCCCGCACCCCACAGGACGCCACCGATCATGTTGAAGACGAGGAACGAGCGGTACTTCATGCCGCTGACGCCCGCGATGATCGGCGTGAACGTCCGCACGATGGGCACGAAGCGGGCCAGGACCAGGGACTTCGGACCGTACTTCTCGAAGAACTCGTGCGCCTTGGTGACGTTCTCCTGCTTGAAGAGGCGGGAGTCCGGGCGGTTGAAGAGCGACGGGCCGACCTTCTTGCCGAACATGTAGCCCGCCTGGTCGCCGAGGATCGCGGCGACGCAGATGAGGGCGATCGCGGCCCACAGCGGGAAGTTCAGCTTGTGGGAGGTGATCAACAGACCGCAGGTGAACAGCAGCGAGTCACCCGGCAGGAAGAAGCCGATGAGCAGGCCCGACTCGGCGAACACGATGAGCAGCAGGCCCCAGATGCTGTATGTGTCGAGCAGGTAGTTGGGGTCCAGCCAGCTCGGCCCGAGGGCGAGAGTCGTCACGGTTCCGGGCTCCTGAGGGTGAAGGCGGTACGGCTTCGTGCCGCCGTACAAAGCTATCAACGCAATGTGTCCGCCCCAGGTTCCACCGGTGTCTCCGGGATGCACTGTGCGGGCGATGGGACAAAGCTGTGAGCCATGGGAATCGACGAGTACGGCGGCGGCCAGGGGCCCCAGCCCGATGTGCTGGTGGTGACCACCAACGACGTGCCCGGTCACCGGGTGCAGGAGGTCATCGGCGAGGTCTTCGGGCTGACCGTGCGGTCCCGGCACCTCGGCAGCCAGATCGGCGCGGGCCTGAAGTCGATGATCGGCGGTGAGCTGAAGGGGCTGACGAAGACCCTGGTGCAGACCCGCAACCAGGCCATGGAGCGGCTGGTGGAGCAGGCACGCGCGCGTGGGGCCAACGCGGTGCTGGCGTTCCGCTTCGACGTGACCGACGCGGCCGACGTGGGCACGGAGGTGTGCGCCTACGGGACCGCGGTGGTCCTGGCCCGGGAGTAGGCCACCCGGGCCAGGGGGCGGAGGACACAGGGCGAGGTCACGCCGCGTGCCGCGCCGCGTTCGCCGTGATCGCCTCCTTGAGGTGTTCGGCGAGACCCGGCCGCATGGAGTCGTAGTACGCCTTGAAGCGCTCGTCGGACACGTACATCCCGCCGAGGGACTGGTGGAGCTCGTACGAGCACTCGTAGAACCACCGGCAGATGTGCCGGCGGTGTTCCTCGGCCATGTCCATGGCGGCCTCGCCGGTCGGCGGCTCGCCGGTGGCCATCAGGGCGTCGTAGCGCTCGCCCCAGGAGGCCACCTCGGCCTGCATGCGCTTCCAGTCGTCCTTGGTGTAGCGGGCGGCACGGCGCTGTGACTCGGCGTACTCCGCGGTGCCGCCCCAGCGCTGTTCCGCCTCCTCGGCGTACTGCTCGGGATCCTTGTCGCCGAAGACCTCGAACTTCTCCTCGGGCGTGAGGTTGATGCCCATCTTGCGTGCCTCCATGGCGTGCTCCACGGCCGCGGCCATCTTCTGCAGCTTCTCGATCCGGGCGGTCAGCAGTTCGTGCTGGCGGCGCAGGTGCGCGCGCGGGTCCGCCTCGGGGTCGTCGAGCAGGACCGCGACCTCGTCGAGCGGGAAGCCGAGCTCCCGGTAGAACAGGATCTGCTGCAGCCGGTCGAGGTCGGCGTCGCTGTAGCGCCGGTGGCCCGCGTGGCTGCGCTCGCTCGGGGCGAGCAGGCCGATCTCGTCGTAGTGGTGCAGGGTGCGCACCGTGACCCCGGCGAATCCGGCGACCTGTCCCACGGAGTAGCTCACATCCGCTCCTTCTCTCGGTACGCGCTCCACGATGGGCCCTCACGTGACGTGAGGTGCAAGCCCGTTGCGCGGGCGTGCCGCGGCCGCACCCCTCCGGGTGTTACGCCCGTTTCGTCTGCTTAGTCCGCTTAGGGTGACCCCGTGGTCCAGGACTCCGCGCAACAGGCGCCCAGCACCGTCCCGTCGACGCCCGCGCGCGCCCTGCTGCCGTTGATCCTGCCCGCTCTCGCCGTGGGCGTGATCTCCAGCCTGCTCCTCGTCGGAGTGAGCGTGGCGGCGGAGAAGCTCCAGGGCGTGCTGTGGCAGAACCTGCCCCGTGCCCTGGGGATCGGCGGCTACTCCACGCTGTGGATCTTCGTCATGCTCACCGCGACCGGGGTCGCGGTCGGGCTGGTGGTGTGGAAGGTGCCCGGGCACGCGGGCCCCGACCCGGCCACCGTGGGGCTGAACGCGCCCACGCTGCCGCTCTACGTGCTGCCGGGCCTGCTGTTGGCGGCCGCCCTGATGCTCGCGGGCGGTCCGAGCCTCGGCCCGGAGAACCCGATCATCGCGGTGAACGTCGGCCTCGCGGTGTGGCTGGGCCGCCGGTTCCTCCCCCGGCTGCCGGGCGGGCTGTGGGGGGCGCTGGCGGAGGCGGCGACGATCGGCGCGCTGTTCGGCACGCCGGTGGCGGCGGCCCTGGTCATCTCGGAGGCGCTGGCCGGACAGCAGACCAGGGGGCTGCTGTGGGACAACCTCTTCGCTCCCCTGGCGGCCGGCGCGGCCGGTTCCATCACGACCGACCTGCTCCACCACGCGTCCTTCGACCTTCATCTGCCCCCGATCGGCCGGCCGGGCGCGGTCGACGTGCTGTCGGCGATCGTCGTCGCGTCGGTCGGGGCGCTGCTCGGCATGTGCGCCGTCCATGCCTTCCCGTACCTCCACGCGGCCTTCCAGCGGCTGCGCCACCCGATGCTGATGCTTCCGGTGGGCGGGCTCGTGCTGGGGGCGCTGGGGGTGCTGGGCGGCCCTTTGACGCTCTTCAAGGGCCTGGACCAGATGGCGGAGCTGGCGCACGACCCCGAGGGCTGGTCGGCCGGGCAGTTCGCCACGATGACGGTGGTGAAGCTGGCCGCCCTGACGGTCGCCGCGACCTGTGGCTTCCGCGGCGGCCGGATCTTCCCCTCCGTGTTCGTGGGCACCGCCCTGGGGCTCTGCGCCCACGCCCTGGTGCCCGCGGTCTCGCCCGCCGTGGGCGTGGCGGCGGGTGTGCTGGGCATGCTCCTGGCCATCACCCGGCAGGGCTGGGTGAGCCTGTTCACCGCCGCGGTTCTGGTCGCCTCGCCGACGATCACCGCGCTGCTGTGCGTCGCCTCGCTGCCGGCCTGGCTGCTGGTGACGGGGCGGCCGCAGATGCAACTGCGGCCGGACGGGACGCCGGTGCGGTGACCGGCCGGACGCTCCACCCGCCTTCTCTCCTCTACTTCCCCTCCTGTCACTCCCCCTCCTAGGAGACACGACCATGGCACTGCACAAGGGTCCGGAGAAGCACGAACAGCGGACCGTGTCCATCAACCCGTTCTTCGGCGAGGCCAATCCGGTCGTCGGCATGACCGAGGCCCCGCCGACGCACCGGCTCCCGGACACCCCGCTGGCGCCGAACACGGCGTATCAGCTGGTGCACGACGAGCTGATGCTGGACGGCAACTCCCGGCTCAACCTGGCCACGTTCGTCACCACCTGGATGGAGCCGCAGGCCGGGGTCCTGATGGCGGAGTGCCGGGACAAGAACATGATCGACAAGGACGAGTACCCGCGCACGGCCGAGCTGGAGCGGCGCTGTGTGGCGATGCTCGCCGACCTGTGGAACGCGCCCGATCCGGCGGCCGCGGTGGGCTGTTCGACGACCGGTTCCAGCGAGGCGTGCATGCTCGCCGGGATGGCGCTCAAGCGGCGCTGGGCACAGCGCAACGCCGACCGCTACCCGGCGCACGACGTACGGCCGAACCTCGTCATGGGGGTCAACGTTCAGGTCTGCTGGGACAAGTTCTGCAACTTCTGGGAGGTGGAGGCCCGCCTGGTCCCCATGGACGGCGACCGCTACCACCTCGACCCGCAGGCCGCGGCCGAGCTGTGCGACGAGAACACCATCGGGGTCGTCGGCGTCCTCGGCTCGACGTTCGACGGTTCGTACGAGCCGATCGCGGACCTGTGCTCCGCCCTGGACGCCCTCCAGGAGCGCACCGGCCTCGACGTCCCGGTGCATGTGGACGGCGCGTCCGGCGGCATGATCGCGCCCTTCCTCGACGAGGACCTGGTGTGGGACTTCCGTCTCCCGCGCGTGACCTCGATCAACACCTCGGGGCACAAGTACGGGCTGGTCTACCCGGGCGTCGGCTGGGCGCTGTGGCGGGACCAGACGGCGCTGCCCGAGGAACTCGTCTTCCGAGTCAACTACCTGGGCGGCGACATGCCGACCTTCGCGCTGAACTTCTCGCGTCCCGGCGCCCAGGTGGTCGCGCAGTACTACACGTTCCTGCGGCTGGGCCGGGACGGCTACCGGGCCGTGCAGCAGACCACCCGGGACGTGGCGGGCGGGCTCGCCGAGCGGATCGAGGCGCTCGGCGACTTCCGGCTGCTGACCCGGGGCGACCAGCTGCCGGTGTTCGCCTTCACCACCGCCCCCGACGTGACGTCGTACGACGTCTTCGACGTCTCCCGGCGGCTGCGCGAGAGCGGCTGGCTGGTGCCCGCGTACACCTTCCCGCCCAACCGGGAGGACCTGTCCGTCCTGCGGGTGGTGTGCCGCAACGGCTTCTCCCTCGACCTGGCCGACCTGTTCCTGGACGACCTGGACCGGCTCCTGCCGGAACTGCGCCGCCAGCCGCATCCCCTGACCCGGGACAAGGCGGCAGCCACCGGCTTCCACCACTGAGTCCGGCCCGGCGACTCGGTGGTGGACGCCGACGCCGGCTAGTGGCTCAGGCGCGCGAACCGGCGTACCGCCAGCGGGAAGAACACCGCGAGCAGTGCCAGTGGCCAGGCGACCGCCGCCCAGGTGTGCCCCGGTTCCGCGCCGGGGCTGCCGAGCAGGTGCCGTACGGCCGTGGCCGTCCGGGACAGCGGGTTCCACTGGACGGCCGTGCCCAGCCAGTCGGGCATGGAGTCGGGGGTGGCGAAGGCGTTGGAGAGGAAGCCGACCGGCCAGACCAGGATCTGCACGGCCTGGACCAGTTCCGGCTTCCCGGCGATCAGGGCCAGGTGGATGCCGATCCACAGCATCGCGAAGCGGAACAGGAGGAGCAGACCGAAGGCGCCGAGGAAGGCCCCCGCACCGCCGTGCGCGCGCCAGCCCAGCGCGTACGCCGTGCCGGTCATCAGCGCGAGCGCGAGCGCCGACTGGAGCATGTCGGCGGCCGAACGGCCCACCAGCACCGCCCCGTTGGCCATGGGCATGGAGCGGAAGCGGTCGATGACGCCCTTGTCGAGGTCCCGGGTGACCGCGAGCATCGTGCCCTCCAGGCCGAAGGCCATGGTGAGCGCGAGCATGCCGGGGACCAGGTAGTCGACGTAGTGACCCGGCACGCCCCGGCCGCCGCCGACCAGATAGCCGAACATCAGCAGCAGCATCACCGGGAAGGCCACGGCGACGAGCACCTGCCCCGGCTGCCGTGCCCAGTGGGCGAGTTCGCGGCGGGTCATGGTCCAGGAGTCGGTCACGGCGTGGGCGTAGTCGCTCACACGGCCTCCTTCGTACGGTCTGTACGGTCGTCGCGTCCGGTGAGGTGCAGGAACACCTCGTCCAGGGTCGGGCGGCGCAGGGCGATGTCCGCCGCCTCGATGCCGGACGCCTCCAGGGCCCGTACGACCCCGGAGAGCGCCGCCATGCGGTCGGTGACCGGGGCGCTGAGCAGACGGCGGTCGGGGTCGGCGGAGACGTCCGCGGCGGGCAGCGGCAACAGGGCGACGGCGGCGCCCAGTTGGCCGGCGTCGCGCAGGACGACGTCGATCCGGTCGCCGCCGGTGAGTGCCTTCAGTTCGTCCGGTGTGCCGTCGGCGACGACCCGGCCCCGGTCGACGACGGAGATACGGTCGGCGAGCTGGTCGGCCTCTTCCAGGTACTGGGTGGTGAGCAGGACCGTCGTACCGCCGCCGACCAGGGAGCGGACCGACGCCCACACCTCGGCGCGGCCGCGCGGGTCGAGGCCGGTGGTCGGCTCGTCGAGGAAGAGCACCTCCGGGTCGGTGATCAGGGAGGCGGCGAGGTCGAGCCGGCGGCGCATGCCGCCGCTGTAGGCGCGGACCGGTCTGCGGCCGGCATCGGCGAGGTCGAAGCGCTCCAGGAGTTCGTCGGCGCGCACGCGCGCGTGGCGGGCGCCGAGGTGGTGGAGGCGGGCGAACATCTCCAGGTTCTGGCGGCCGCCCAGCTCCTCGTCGAGGGCCGCGTGCTGACCGAGCAGGCCGATGCGCCGGCGGACCGCCCGGGCCTCGGTCACCACGTCGTGTCCGGCCACCTCGATCCGGCCGCCGTCCGGCCGCAGCAGGGTGGACAGGATCCGCACCAGGGTCGTCTTACCCGCCCCGTTGGGCCCGAGCACCCCGTGCACCGTGCCCCGGGCGACCTGGAGGTCGAGTCCGTCCAGCGCCTGTTTTCCGCCATGTCCACGGTATGTCTTGCGTGCTCCTACGACGGTGATCGCCGTGTCGGCCACTGGCCACTCCTTCTATTAGTCAAACTTGACTACTCGCCCGAAGGTAACGCGGCCACCCCGATTGGTCAAACTTGATTAGCGATCGTCCCCGGGATGCCGTTCCCCCGTCGCGTACGGGTTCTCCTGCCCCTCGGCGAGGACGCCCACGAACGGCTCGCCCTCGCCGGCGAAGGTGTAGGCGCCGCGCTCAAGGCGTGCGATCAGCCCATGGGTCCACGCGGCGTCGGAGTCGGCCGTGTGGACCCACAGGTTCATGATCTCGCCGATGTGGCCCAGCTGTTCGGGGCCGTCCTCGGGGATGTAGTGCTCGGTGACGGCGGACCGCCACTGCTCGATCCGCCGGATCCGCTCCTTCAGCAGGGCCACCGCCTCGTCCCGCGGCAGCTCGACGAGGAAGCCGATGGCCGCCGACTGGATGTCCATCTTCTGGTCGTAGGCGACCAGGGACTCCCGCAGCAGCCGGAAGAACTCCTCGCTCCCCCGGTCCGTGATCTCGTACTCGGTGCGCGGCGGGCCACCGGCCGTGGACGGCGCGATCTCGTGCGCGTGCAGCAGTCCCTGCTTGGCCATCTGCTTCAGGGCGTGGTAGATCGAGCCGGGCTTGGCGTTGGACCACTCGTGTGCGCCCCAGTACTCCAGGTCGTTGCGCACCTGGTAGCCATGGGCCCGCCCGTGCTGGCGCACCGCGCCCAGCACGAGGAGACGGATCGCTGACATGCGGTCCAGCGTATGACCCACGGGGTCAGCCCCAGGACGTGCCCTGCTCCTGGGCCACCAGCTCGAACGCCGTCTTCCCGTCCAGCGACTCGCGGATGATGTCGGCGTGGCCGGCGTGCCGTGCCGTCTCGCGGATCAGATGGAGCACCAGCCAGCGCATGGAGACGGCCTCGTCCGGCGGGAACCAGGGGTCGTTCGGCAGCGGGAAGGTGTCGTCCAGGCTGGGGAGCGAGCGAACGAACCTCTCCGTCTCCGCGGCGACCTCCTCCCAGTACGCCAGCTGCTGGGCCGTCGTCTCGCCCTCGGCGAGCGCGAAACACTCGTGCCAGTTCGACTCGTCCCGCTTGACCGCCGGCGGCTCGCCCTTGGCACGGGCGATCCAGCCCTGCTCGACCTCGGCGACATGCTTGACCAGCCCGGCCAGGGACAGCTCACTGGCGCTGGGCCTGCTCGCCGCCTGCTCTTCCGTCAGCCCGAGGACCGACCGGCGGATGCCGCCACGCTGTTCCTCGAGAAAGGCGAGCAGCGCCCCCCGCTCGTCGCCCTGCGCCTCCGCTCGCACATGAGTGACCATGACCGGCCCCTTTCATCGGGTCCAACGGCTTTCCCTTGCCTGACACCGATGACGTTACGGACCCTTGCGGTCAGCTTCTGTCCTCAAGGGTGGGGCCAGCCGGCGCTAGAACGGGAACTCGCTGCGCCCGTGCTGGACCGAGATCCACTTCAGGGTGGTGAAGGCGTCCAGGGTCGTCTCGCCGTTGAGCCGGCCGATGCCGGAGTGCTTCTCGCCGCCGAAGGGGACCAGCGGCTCGTCGTGGATGGTGCCGTCGTTCACATGGAACATTCCGGTGTCGACCCGCTTGGCGAACGCCACGCCCCGCTCGATGTCGGCGGTGTGGACGGCGCCGCTCAGGCCGTACGGGGTGTCGTTGACGATGCGGACCGCTTCCTCCTCACCGTCGAACGGGACCAGCAGGGCGACGGGGCCGAAAATCTCCTTGTGCAGCAGGGAGGAGTCGGTCGGCACGTCTGTCAGGACGGAGGGCTCCACCAGGTTGTCCGTCGTCGTGCCGCGCACCAGGACCGTGGCACCCTCGGCGACAGCCTGCTCGATCGCGGCCGAGATGGCGTTCGCCTGGAGGGAGTTGATGACCGGTCCGATGACCGTCTGCGGGTCGCTCGGATCGCCCGTCTTCAGCGTCTTGACCTTGGCGACGAACTTCTCGGTGAACTCGTCCGCGACCGAGCGGTCCACCAGGACGCGGTTCGCCGCCATGCAGACCTGGCCCTGGTCGACGTACCGGCTGAAGACGGCCGCGTCGACGGCGTAGTCGATGTCCGCGTCGTCGAGGACCACCAGCGCGCTGTTGCCGCCCAGTTCCAGGACCGAGCGCTTGAGCTGCGAGGCGCAGACGGTGGCGATGTGCCGGCCGACCTTGTCGGAGCCGGTGAAGGAGATCAGCTTGGGGACCGGGTGCTCTATGAAGGCGTCGCCTATCTCCGCTATGTCGGTGAGCACCACGTTCAGCAGGCCCGGCGGCAGCCCCGCGTCCTCGAAGAGCTTGGCGATCAGCGTGCCGCCGCAGATCGGGGTGTCCTGGTGGGGCTTGAGGACGACGGCGTTGCCGAGCGCGAGGGCCGAGGCGACCGGCTTGATCGACAGCAGAAAGGGGAAGTTGAAGGGGCTGATCACGCCCACCACGCCGACCGGGACGCGGTAGAGGCGGTTCTCCTTGCCGTCGATCGGCGAGGGCAGGAATCTCCCCTCGCAGCGCAGCGCCAGCTGGGCCGCCTCGCGCAGGAACTCCTTGGCGAGGTGCAGCTCGAACCCGGCCTTCATATGGGTGCCGCCGAGCTCGGCGATGATCATCTCGGTGATCTCGCGCTCCCGCTCCTCGACGAGGCGCAGGACCTTCTCGAAGAAGACACGGCGGCGGTAGGGATTGGTCTCGGCCCATTCCTGCTGGGCGCGCGCGGCCGCCCGGTATGCCTCGTCGACCTCGTCGATGGTGGCTATCGTGATCGAGGCCAGCTTCTCGCCGTCGTACGGGTTGAAGTCGATGATGTCCCAGGAACCGGTGCCCGGACGCCACTCACCGTCGATGTACTGCACGGCCAGGTCGGTGAAGCAGGACGACATGTGATCCCTCGATCCCCTTACTGCCGAAGCAGTCGAGACGGACACCCGATCGACTTCACGATCCGATCGGTCTGATGAGACTGATCACATGTCATCGTACTTGTGTTTGCCGTGAGTTGAGATGACACCTGAGCAAACGAACGCGTGAAGTCAAGAGGGCGTGAATCAGGACAACCGTCAGGACAACTGAAGGAGCCCGCGCAACAGGTCCCGGCTCTCGTCCGGCCCCGGGCTGTCCTGCTGAAGTTCCTTGAGCGCCTGCTCGTACTGGGTCACGTCCTCGCGTTTGTCCAAATACAGCGCACTGGTGAGCTGTTCCAGATACACCACATCGGACAGATCGGACTCCGGGAAACTGAGGATGGTGAACGCCCCGCTCTCACCGGAGTGCCCGCCGAAGCCGAACGGCATGATCTGAAGCCGTACGTTGGGCCGTTCCGAGAACTCGATCAGATGCTGGAGCTGGCCGCGCATCACCTCGCGGTCGCCGTACGGCCGGCGCAGGGCCGCCTCGTCGAGGACGATGTGGAAGTCCGGGGCGTTCTCGGAGACGAGGTACTTCTGGCGCTCCAGGCGCAGCGCCACGCGCCGCTCCACGTCGGCGACGCTCGCGCCCTTCATACCGCGCCGGACGACCGCGCGCGCGTAGTCCTCGGTCTGCAGCAGGCCGTGCACGAACTGCACCTCGTACGCCCGGATCAAGGAGGCGGCGCCCTCCAGGCCCACATAGGTGGGGAACCAGCTCGGCAGTACGTCGGAATAACTGTGCCACCAGCCCGCGACGTTGGCCTCCCGGGCGAGGGAGAGCAGTGACTCGCGCTCCGCCTCGTCGGAAATGCCGTACAGCGTCAGCAGGTCTTCGACGTCCCGTGTTTTGAAGCTCACCCGGCCCAACTCCATCCGGCTGATCTTCGATTCGGAGGCACGGATCGAGTAACCCGCCGCCTCGCGCGTGATCCCCCGCGCCTCACGCAGTCGCCTGAGTTGTGATCCGAGCAGCATGCGCCGCACCACCGATCCCGGCTCTCCCGCGCTCACGTTCGCCAGCCTCCCCAACGTCTTCAGGGGCCGAAGTCTGCCACTAAAACACTTCGAGCAGTACTCGTCCGGTTACGGAAACGGAAAGAGGCCAAAGTTTCCGCACAGGTTGAAGCAAGCAACAGGTGAGCCAAGTGCATGAGGTTGGCGGAAAAAATGGCCAACAAGCGGTACGGGACTGCTCAATTCGGTCTCGTGCACGTGCATCTGCCCTTGCATCTGCTGTGCGCATCCGAAACCATGGTCCCGCGCCACCGCTGCATCGCAACGACCGCGAATTCCCGGGAGTGCCTCGCATGGGGACGAATGGATCGACCATGCTCGAGCCGTTACGGCAGGGCCTTCCGCCGCTGGATCCCGCGGCCGTGTCCAACGCTGCCTCCTGTGCCCTTCCCGCCCGCTACGAAGCGGTGCGCGAAGCCCGGCTGTTCACGCGCAGAACCCTCGACCAATGGGACGTGGGCGACCGCTTCGACGACATATGCCTGGTCGTCTCGGAGCTGGTCACCAACGCCCTGCGGCATGCGCTGCCGGGCGACGCGGCGTTTTGCGCCGAGCAGCCCCCGGCCGTGCGGCTGCACCTGATGCGCTGGACCGACCGGCTGGTGTGCGCGGTGCGCGACCCCAGCCACGACACCCCGGTGGCCCGTCCCTCGGACGACTTCTCGGCCGAGTCGGGGCGCGGGCTGTTCCTGGTCGACTCCTTCAGCGACAGCTGGGGCTGGCACCCGCTCGCCGGCACGCTCAACGGCAAGGTCGTCTGGGCGCTGTTCCGGCTCCAGTCGGCCGAATGACGAAGCGCGGCGTCACCTGACGTCGCGCTTCTACGCGCGTTCCTGGACGAGATGCCGAAATTGCCCCGACATGTCCCTGAACCGAACGGCCGGTGTCAGCTCACTATCAGATGGTCGAACTCGCCGTCCTTGACGCCGAGGAGCATCGCCTCGATCTCCGCGCGCGTGTAGACAAGGGCGGGGCCGTCCGGAAATCGCGAGTTGCGCACGGCCACGTCCCCGCCCGGCAGGCGGGCGAACTCCACGCAGGAACCCTGCGAGTTGCTGTGCCTGCTCTTCTGCCAGGCCACTCCGTCCAGCTGCGTGGCAGCCATGCCGTTGTACACGTCGTACCCCCCGTACACGCTGTCAACGTCGCGGTCCACAGGTCGCTCCCCGGTGGTGCACTGGCTGATGTGGCCATGGATGCTGTAGTCAACTGACCCGGATCATAACCCCCTTCACGTGCAGATGCGCGGGCAGATGCACGTGCACGGGGGGTGTTCCCACGGTTACAGCTTTGACGTCCGCTTTACCGAAGCTCTTCCAGCGTCTGCCCCAGAGCCCGCAGTACATGCGAACGCCAGCCCCCGTCCATGATCTTCCGCGCCATCAACTGTGCCGGGTCGTCCGGATCGAATCCCTCATGTACTAGGAAGAGACGCGTACCGCGCCCTTCCTGTTCCAGCGTCCACGTGATGGTCCAGTCCGCGGGATTGGCCGGATCGGCATCGGCCCACCGGACGGACAGCATCCGCTCGCTGTCGTAGGCGAGAACCTGCACGTCGACGACGCCGGAGAAGCGGGTGTTGGGACGCGGGACCGAGGTGAGCCGGTACCGGTGCCCGACCTGGAGGCGGAAGTCCTCCGACCCTGGCATCTGCCACTGAACGAGCAGTTCCGGCTCGGTGAGGGCGCGCCAGACCTTCGCCGGCGGGTGCGGGAGGTACTGGTCGACGCGGATCGTGGTGAGGTCGTCCGCGGGCGGGGTGTCGGTCATGACCGGTCATCGTCGGGCATACGGTCGAGCAGTTCGCCGAGCCCCTTCAGTTGCCCGCGCCAGAACCGCTCGTACGGGTGGAGCCAGTCCTGCACGTCGGCGAGCGGGGCGGCCTCCAGACGGTAGATGCGCTGCCGGCCGGAACGCTGCTCGGAGACGAGGCCGGCCTCCCGGAGCACCTTGAGGTGTTCCGAGAGGCTGGGGCGGCGCATGTCGAAGTGGTCGGCCAGGGCCTGGACGGCCTGGGGCCCCCGCTCGCGCAGCAGACGCAGCACTTCACGGCGGGTGGCGTTGGCCAGCGCCGCGAAGATCCGGTCCTCGACGGCCCCAGTCGTCGTCATGCCCCGTCCTTTCCTGGCGCCGAGTCCTAGCGCCGAGCCTCCGTGAGCAGCATCAGACCGTTGCCGTCCGGGTCCTGGAAGGAGGCCATACGGCCCCAGGGGAACTCGTCCGGCCCCTGTACGTCGACGCCCTCCGCGGCGAGCCGGGCGCAGTCGGCGTCCACGTCGGTCGTCACCAACATGATCCCCCGGCTGGAACCCGGCTCGAAATCCCCCATCCCCGGCCCCGAGAGCGTGAACACGGTCTGCGCCCCGCGCGGGGCGACCTGAAGCCACCGCCCCTGCGGCATGTCCAGGTCGGCGGTGACCTCAAACCCGAGGACGTCCCGGTAGAAGCGCAGGGCACGGTCCTGATCGGTGACGGGGAGGGTGACGAAGGAGGCATGAGTGATGTTCATGGGAGGAAGATAGGTAGGAGATTCCCTACGAGTCAACCGTAGGGAATCTCCTACCTATCCGAGGTGTGCTGAGCGAATACTCAGCTGGCGCCCACAAGCCCCCTTGGCAAGGCCTGGTAGCTTGCTGCGGGCGTTCCGGCCAACCGGGCGGCCGACCGGCTACAGCTTGGGAGCTTCCAGTGACTTCGGCTACGACGAGGGTGCGGATCGCGGCCACGGCCGCGGGCATGGCGGGTGCGCTCGCGCTGACCGCGTGCAGCGGTGGCGGCGGCTCCGACGACAGTTCCTCCCCCACCCCGAGCGCGACCGCGGCCCCGACGTCCACGGCGGACACCGGCGGCACGGGCGGCAAGACCTCCTCGTCCGGCAAGCTGCAGGGCAGCTGGCTCGCCACGACCGACGGCAAGGCCGTGGCCCTGGTCGTCACCGACAAGCAGGCCGGGCTCTTCGCGACCGGCGGGACCGTGTGCACCGGCACCGCGGGCGAGGAGGCGGGCATGCAGATGATCCACCTGACCTGCACCGACGGCAGCAAGGACCGCGGCACGGGGATGGTCGACTCGGTGTCGAAGAACTCCATGCAGGTGACCTGGTCGGGCAAGGTCGGCAAGGAGACCTACACCAAGGCCGAGGGCGGAAAGCTGCCGTCCGGGCTGCCGACCGGCAACCTCGGCTCTTGACCGACGGCACCGTCACGACCTCGACAGGAACCCCCTCATGCGCGCCATTCCGCTCACCGTCACCGCCCTCACCGCCGCCCTCCTCCTGACCGCCTGCAACAACGGCACAAGCGGCGGCAAGGGCAAGAGCGGCTCGGCCTGCGAGCTCGGCAAGGTCTCGGTGCAGATCGGCACGGCGAGCGTGGCCCCGGCGGCCGGTGACACGGGCGAGGTGCCGGTCAGCATCACCAACCAGAGCGCCCCGTGCACCCTGGACGGCTTCGCCGGCGTGGAACTGAAAGCGGGCGGCACCTCTGCCAAGGTCCCCGCGCTTCAGGGCGCGAAGGCGCAGAAGCTGAAGCTCGCCAAGGGCGACTTCGCCTCCTTCACGATCAGCTATGTGCGCGGCAAGGCGGGTGACGCGACGAGCCTGGAGGCCAAGAGCGTGAAGATCACCCTGCCCGGCTCCGGCACCGCCATGAGCTTCCCCTGGTCGTACGGTCCCGTCGCCGGGAAGGGCGGCGCGAGCACCCCGAACGCCTCGGTGAGCGCCTTCCAGCAGGCCGGCGACTGAAGCACCGAAGTACGGCCGAGCGGCTGGACGGACCAGGGTCAGTCCAGCCGCGGACGGGCCCTGACCTGGGCCCGGTCCGCCGCCTGCGCCCCTTCCGTCCAGCCTGCCTCGTCGCTCACCCCGCGCAGCCGGGTGGTGGTGGTCTGCGGGAACATGCGCTCCAAGCGGTCGGTGACGGCTGTCTCCCGGGTGGCCAGGACCGGAAGGAGATCCTGGGCGACCTGGGTGACCTGGGTGTCGGCGGCGGCCGCGAGGCGGTCGCCGACGCGATGGGCGTAGGCCGCGAGGAAGGACTGTCTGAAGGTCTTGGTCCGCTTGCGCCCGCCCGCTCTCTGGGCCGCCTCCGCCTTCGTCATCGCGTGCGTGGCCTGCACGAGGAGCGAGGTGTAGAGGAGTTCGACCACCTCCAGATCGGGTTCGAAGCCGACGACCGTGGAGAAGCCGAGCGGCTCGTTCCACACGGCACGGCAGTGGTTGGCGTCGGCGACGGCGTGCAGCAGCACCGCCTTGGCCTGCTCGTACGGCGGCTCGACACCGATCCGGCAGGCGCCGGGCGCATCCTTGGCGGGAGCGTCCGCCGCCAGCAGCGCCTCGTCGATGCTGTGCCGGGCCATCAGCTCCTGCGCCTTGCCGCTCAGCGCCTCCGCCTCCTCCGGGAAGCCGGTCGCCTCGGCCTTGGCGAGCAGCGCACGGATGCGGGTGAGCATGCGGGAGGCCGGCCGGTGCTCACGGCGCGGCTCCTCCAGGGGTTCCAGGGCGGGCAGGCGCAGCAGCAGGCGGTACAGCTCCAGGACGGTGGTCGCGTGCGAGAAGCGGTCGGCCCCGCGCGCCGGGGCGTGCGGCAGGGCGTCGAGCTGGGCGGTCCAGCGGGGGCCGCGCGGTCGGTCGTGCGGCATCTGCGCTCTGATCAGCGCCGCCGCCAGGTGTACGTGCGCGTCGTCCAGCTCGCGCCGTACGAGCCGTACGACGTCGGCGGGCTGCCAGCCGCGCCGCCACGCGGTCGCCACGAACTCCTCGCCCCGCCGGGCGAGTTCGCCGTCCGCGGCGGGGTCGGCGGCGAGAAGGGACGCACCGGTGTCGAGGCCGGAGTCGTTGTCGTCGTAGAGGGCGGCCCGGAAGGCCCGCTCGACGGTGCTGGTCGTGCTGCTGCTCACCCGTCGATCGTGCCATGTGCCACGGACAGCGGGCGCCGGTCATCCACAGCCTGTGGACAACATCCGAGTCCGGTCAGGAGCGCGCCGGCTCCCGCAGGGGCGCCGGCTCCCGCAGGGCCCGGCCGAGAGCGTCCGCGGCCACGCACGGGATGTCCGGGCGGACACCCGTACCCTCCCAGTTGGCGCCCGACACCGGGTTGATCGACCGGCCGACCGGGATGGTGGCCTCCAGGTGCGGGTGGACCGTCCAGCCCTCGCGCGGGTGCGCCCCGCCCCTCGTCGTCTCCCCCACGATCACCGCACGACCCAACTGCTGCAGGTTGTAGGCCAGTTCCTCGGCAGCGGAGAAGGTGTGACCGCTGGTGAGCACATGCACCGGCTTGGTCCCGCCGAACCGGGCGCCCGGGACGTACGGCAGGCTCCAGGACTGGTCGTAGCGCTCCCCCACGCGCGCGTACTGGGTGTTCAGATGGGTGCGCTCGTCGAGCAGATAGCTGCAGACGAAGGCCACCGTCTCCGGGTCGCCGCCGCGGTTCCCCCTGAGGTCGAGGATGAGCGCGTCGGCGCGGGCGACCAGGGTGAGCGCGGCCGACAGCGGTTCGGCGGACCAGGCGAGCGGGAAGAGCACGGGCGCGAGTTCGAGGAGCGCGGTCCCACCGGTCAGCAGCTCCACGCGCGGGACACCGCCCAGCGAGGTGTCGAACTGGCGGCGCATCGCGGCCAGCGCGGCCTCGCCCTGGCCCTGCGGGACCCGCTCGGGGTGGTACTTGAGGCGTAGATGCAGATCGCCGTTGTCGGACTGGAGGTCCGCGGTGACCCGGGCGCCGAGTTCCTCGGCACGGTCGACGTCGTACGCCCCTTCCCCCAGCCGGCGTCGCAGCAGGGCGGCCAGCCGGTCGGCGACCTCCGGGAAGACGTAGTGCTCGGTGACGAGCCGGGCGGTCTCCTCGACGACGGCGGCGACGTCGGCGACGGGGGCGGGGCCAGGAGCGGGAGTGGGAGCGGGGACCGTGGTGTCGGACGTGCCCGGTGTGTCGGGTGTATCTGGTGTATCGGGCGTGCTGAAGGCGCTGGGGGGCAGGGTGGTCATGGCCGGGAGTACAGCACCGCGCTTGCAAAAGCGTCAAGGGAATTGGACGCTTGACGTATGACCGAGCACGAGCCGGAGAACGGCGCCGGCATCGAGGACGTACTGGAGATCTCCGCACCCGACCAGTTCGCCGCACTCGCCCACCCCCTGCGGCAGCGGCTGCTCTTCGCGCTGACCCACCGGTCCGCCACGATCAGCCAGTTGGCGGTGCGGCTGGGGGTGGCCAAGGGCAGCGTCGGGCACCACCTCAAGGTGCTGCGCGAGGCAGGGCTCGTACGGATCGTGGAGACGCGGCGGGTGCGGGGCGGGACCGAGCACTACTACCGGCGGGTCGGCCGGCGTCTGCGGGTCGCCGAGCCGCAGGCGGCGGGCACGGCGGCGCTGCTCGGCGCGGTCGCCCAGGAACTGGACCGCGCCCCCGGGGACCCGCTGCTCTCGCTTAGGCATCTGCGCCTCACCCCCGAGCAGGCGCAGCGGCTGCGGGACACCTTGGCCGAACTGGTCGACACGGCCGAGGAGGACGGGGACGAGGAGACGGTGCACTCGGTGCTGGTGGTGATGTACGAGCACACGAAGTCGCCGTAGCCCCGGGCCGGGACGGAGCGCGTCCCGCTCCCCGAAATCGGGTCGCCCCTCCGGGGGGTGGCGCCGAGCATGGCCACCGCATCACACCCGGCCCCGACATGATGTTCATCGTGGCGATGGGCGGCCGGGGCGGACCCCTGACCGGGGTGACCGCCGCCTGCGGGGTGGCCTGCGCGATGTTCGTGCACTCGGTCGCCGCGGCCCTCGGGCTGTCGGCCCTGTTCCTGACCCTGCCGGCGCTCTACCACGTGCCGCGCTGGGCGGGCGCCGCCTATCTGCTGTACCTCGCGGTCAAGGCGTTCCGCAGCGGCGCGGCACCCGTCGCGGCGGACGGGGCGGCGGACGCGGGGCGGCGCCGGGCCTTCTGGCGGGGCGCCGTCACCAATCGTTCAGCGGGACGGTGTTCGCGATGCTGGCCGTGCGGCTGGCGGCGGCCCCGAAGTAGAGCGACCCACCGATAGCGACCCACCGAGTGTCAACGCCGGGTTGACAGGCCAAGGGTGTCAACTTACGGTTGACACATGACGACGAACTCTCCCGGAACGGCATCCGTACGGCTCGACGACCTCATCGAGGCCATCAAGAAGGTCCACCCCGAACCGCTAGACCAGCTCCAGGACGCGGTGATCGCCGCCGACCACCTGGGCGACGTGGCCGACCACCTGATCGGCCACTTCGTCGACCAGGCACGGCGCTCGGGCGCGTCCTGGACGGACATCGGCAAGAGCATGGGCGTCACAAGGCAGGCGGCGCAGAAGCGCTTCGTGCCCAAGGAGTCGGCCGACCTCGACCCGAGCCAGGGCTTCAGCCGCTACACCCCGCGCGCGCAGAACGTGGTCATGGCCGCCCACAACGAGGCCAAGGCCGCGCGGAACGCCGAGGTCCTGCCCGAGCACCTGGTCCTGGGCCTGCTCGCCGAGCCCGAGAGTCTGGCCGACAAGGCACTAGCCGAGCAGGGCGTCTCCCTCGACGCGATCCGCGAGGCGGCGTCCGCCGCGCTGCCGCCGGCGGCCGAGGAGGTGCCCGAACTGGTCCCCTACAGCGCCGCGGCCAAGAAGCCGCTGGAGCTCACCTTCCGCGAGGCGCTGCGCCTCGGCCACAACTACATCGGCACCGAGCACCTCCTGCTGGCGCTGCTGGAGTACGAGAACGGCGAAGGCGTCCTCAGCGGCCTCGGCGTCAGCAAGCAGAAGACCGAGCAGTACGTCGCCAAGGTGCTCTCGCAGCTGGTACAGACGCGGACGGCGGACCAGTCGGAGGACTGAAACCGCAGGTCACGACGGATTGTCAGTGGCGCCTGCCACACTCGCGACCATGACCGACCGCTGGGCGCTCGCTCCGGCCGAGGACGGTGGCGTGGAGCTCGCCCCCCTCGGTCCGGACGGGCTGCCCGTCGGTCCGGTGCGGCGGGAGGACGATCTCGCCGAGGCGGTGCGGGGCCGACCGGAGGTGACGCGCTGGGTGTGGCGGTCGACCCCCGAGGTCTATCCGCGTCTGCTCGCCACGGGGGTGCGAGTGGAGCGGTGCTACGACATCGAGGACGCCGAGACACTCCTGCTGGGCCACGAGGGGCGGTCAGGCGAGCCGCGCTCGGCCGCCGCCGCCCTGGCCCGGCTGCGCGGCGGCCCCGTACCGCCCGATCCACCGCTGCGCGCCGCCGAACCGGGCGCGCAGTCCCCGCTGTTCGAGCCGCAGGGCGCCCGCCTGCCGCTCGACGCCCTCCTCACGGTCTACGCCGACCAGCAGCGGCGGCACGACCGGGCCGAGCACCCCGGCCGGATGCGACTGCTGACGGCCGCCGAGTCGGCGGGCATGCTGGTGGCCGCCGAGATGAACCGCGCGGGCCTGCCCTGGAGCGCGGACGTCCACCGCGAGCTGCTGCGCGAACTGCTCGGCGAGCGGTACGCGGGCGGCGGTGAGCCCCGTCGGCTGGCCGAGCTCGCGGAGGAGGTGTCGGCCGCGTTCGGCCGCCGGGTGCGGCCCGATCTGCCCGCCGATGTGATCAAGGCATTCGCGCAGGCCGGGATCAAGGTGAAGTCCACGCGCCGCTGGGAGATCGAGTCCATCGACCACCCGGCCGTGAAGCCGCTGCTGGAGTACAAGAAGCTGTACCGCATCTGGGTGGCCCACGGCTGGTCCTGGCTGCAGGACTGGGTGCGGGACGGGCGGTTCAGGCCGGAGTTCCTCGCGGGCGGGACGGTCACCGGGCGCTGGGTGACCAACGGCGGGGGCGCGCTGCAGATCCCCAAGGTGATCCGGCGGGCCGTGGTCGCCGACCCGGGCTGGCGGCTGGTCGTGGCGGACGCCGACCAGATGGAGCCGCGCGTGCTGGCGGCGATCTCCCGCGACCCCGGTCTGATGGAGGTGGCGGGGCGGGAGAGCGACCTGTACCAGTCCGTCTCCGACCGGGCCTTCTCCGGCGACCGCGCCCAGGCCAAGCTCGCCGTGCTCGGCGCGGTCTACGGCCAGACCTCCGGCGACGGCCTGAAGAACCTCGCCGCGCTGAGACGCCGCTTCCCCAAGGCGGTGGCCTACGTCGACGAGGCGGCGCGGGCCGGCGAGGAGGGGCGGCTCGTGCGGACCTGGCTGGGCCGGACCTGCCCACCCGCGGCGGGGGCGGACGAGGACGCGGCGGCGGAGGAGGCGGGCATCCCGGCCGGGGAGGCCGAGCCCGACGGGCAGCAGTGGGTGCCCGGCTACGCCTCCACCAATGCCCGCGCCCGTGGTCGCTTCGCCCGCAACTTCGTCGTTCAGGGCAGTGCCGCCGACTGGGCGCTGCTGCTGCTCGCCGCGCTGCGCCGGACCTGCGCCGACCTGGCAGCCGAGCTGGTCTTCTTCCAGCACGACGAGGTCATCGTGCACTGCCCGAAGGAAGAGGCGGACACGGTGGTGGCGGCGATCCGCGAGGCGTCCGACCTGGCGGGCCGGCTGACCTTCGGGGAGACGCCGGTGCGCTTTCCGTTCACCACGGCGGTGGTGGAGTGCTATGCGGACGCCAAGTGAATCCGCGGCCGGCGCAAGCGAATCAGCGGTCGGCGGGAGAGCCGACGGGAGGGCCGACGGGAGGGCCGATGGGAGGGCCGATGGGAGGGCCGAGGAGTTGACCGGCGGTCAGCAGGTTCCGCCGAGCAACTCCCGCAGCTCCGCCACAACCGCCTTCGCGTCCGTCCCGTCCAGTGCGGAAAGCGCGGCACGCCACTCGTCGTTCGCCTCTTCGACGCACCCCCGGCCGCGCAGCAGGAGCCCGTACTGGTGGCGGGCGAGACCGCCCATATAGCGATCGGCGCGGTCCTCCGCCCGGCGCAGCAGTTCCGCGCACTCGTGCCAGGCGCGCTCGGCATGGCCCAGCCGCCGCAGTGCGCGGACCAGGCCGAGCCGGGTCTGGGACTCGCCGTGCCAGTCGCCGTGGCCGCCGAGGATGCGCAGGCTCTCCTCGAAGTGCGCGGCGGCCGCGGCCGGTTCGCCGAGGGTGAGATGGGCGTAGCCCATGTTGCAGTGCGCCGAATGCTGCACGATGACGGCGCCGATCTCGTCCCCGATGGCCAGCGAGCGCCGGTGCTGCTCGATGGCGGCCCGGGGGTCGGTGTGCTCGTACAGGTTGCCCAGATGGCTGAGGGTGACGGCCTCGCCGTAGGGGTCCTTCAGCTGCCGTGAGTACTCCAGGCTCTGCCGCAGCGCGTCCTCGGACTCGGCGTACCGTCCGAGCCCCTCCAGCAGCAGACCCCGGTTGTTGAGGCAGCGGCGGATCCAGGACCTCGTACCGAGGTGCCGCCAGATCACCAGCGCCTGGTCGTTGAGACGGAGTGCGTCGTTCTGCCGACCGGTCAGAAAGTGCAGCCCCGCGAGATCGCCCAGCGCATACGCCTCGGCGGCCTCGTCCCCGAGCCTGCGGGCGGTATCGAGGCCGGCCCGGCCGAGCACCTCCATCTCGGCGACACGGCCGCGGCGCTGGACGTACGGGAAGAAGAGGCGGATGAGGGTGGACAGGTGGGCGGCCGTGCGGCCGTCGGGCGCGCCGACTGTCGTGGGGTCGGCGGGGTGCGCGTACGGGGATACGTCTGGCGATGCGTCCGCGTGCCGCTCCACCAGCGCGACGATGTTCTCCAGCTCCACATCGCCCCAGGCGAAGGCCTGTTCGGCGGATTCGAAGGGCGGTACGGCCGCCACGTCCGCGGCGTGCCCGGGCGGCTGCGCGGCGGTCGGGCGGCGGCGGTCGTCCTGGTCGAGGCCGGGTTCGACGATCGCGGTCAGGGCGCGCTCGGCGACGGCGGCGTACCAGCGCAGGGCCGCGACGGCGGCGTCGGTGCCGTCACCGGAGGCGGCGTCGGCCCCCGCCAGTTCGCGGGCGAAGTCGCGGACCAGGTCGTGCGGTGCGTAGCGGCCGTACGCCGTCTCCTCCAGGAGAGCCACGTCGAGCAGGCGGTCCAGGGCGGCCTCGGCCCGGCGCTCGTCGGTGCCGGTGAGGCGGGCGAGCAGGGGTGCGCCGTACGCCGGGAGGTCGAGCGTGCCGAGGCGGCGCAGGGCGAGGGCCGCGTCCCGGTCGGCCTCGCGCTCGGAGGCGGCGAGCGCGTCGTGGGCGACGGCCAGGGAGCGGCGGACGCTCAGATCGTCGTACTCAAGGTGGTGCAACCGCCCTTCGGTGGCGGCCAGTTGAACGGCCAGGACGTCAGGGGTGAGCGCGCTGCGGGCGGCGAGCCGGGCGGCGACCACCCGCAGGGCCAGTGGCAGGCGCCCGGTGAGGCCGACGAGCGGGTGCCCGGCGTGGAGCCCGTCGCGGCCGCTCACCGCACGCAGCAGCGCGGCACTGTCCTCGCCCGTCAGCGGCCCGAGCGGAAAGCGGCGGGCGCCGTCGAGGGCGGTCAGGGGCGAGCGGCTGGTGACGATCACGGCGCAACCGGGGCCGGCCGGGAGCAGGGGGCGTACCTGAGCGGCGTTCGCGGCGTCGTCCAGGACCATCAGGGTGCTGGTCGGCGCGAGGATGGAGCGGAGCAACGCGGCTGCCGCGTCCGGGTGTTCGGGGATGCTCCGGGAGTCCGCACCGAGGTCGCGGAGCAGCGCGGCGAGCGCCTGGGAGGGGGCGAGCGGGGGCACTCCGGGGGTGGCACCGTGCAGATTGACGTACAGCTGGCCATCGGGAAAACGTTCCCGCAGCCGATGGGCCGCGTGCAGCGCCAGGGCGCTCTTGCCCACGCCGGCCATGCCGGTGATGACGGCGACGGCAGGGGCCTTCGGGTCGACGAGCAGGCTGCGCAGTTCGTGCAGTTCAGGGGTGCGACCGGTGAAGTGCGCGGGCGGCGGAGGCAGTTGAGCCGGCGCGGGCTGTCTGTCAGCGGGCACCCGACCTTCTCCAGTATCCGGGCCCCCGCCATCGCCGCCGGTCCGGCTCTCGCCACCGGTTCGGCTCTCGCCACCGGGCCGGCTCTCGTCGCTGGGCCGGCCCACGTCACCGGTCCGGCTCTGGTCGTCGGATCCGGACGGCTGTCTCTGCGGGGTCTCCTCGGGCGCGGGCGGCACCTGGGCGGCTCGGGTCTCGACGGCCACGGCTCCCGGACGGCCGTCGTACGACGGCTCCGCGCTGCCCGCTCCCCCGACGACCGGTGCAGAGAACCCCCGGAGCACTTCGACATGGGCGGCACGGATCGCGGGGCCGGGCTCGATGCCGAGTTCCTCGACCAGACGGGTGCGCAGGTCGCGGTGGACGGCGAGGGCCTCGGCCTGGCGGCCGGTGCGGTGCAGGGCGAGCATCAGCTGGCGGTGGTAGGCCTCGCGCAGCGGTTGCTCGACGACCAGGGCCGCCAACTCCGGTACCAGGCCGGACAGTCGCGTACCGCCGACGGCGAGCTCGGCGTCGTACCGCCACTCGATCAGGAGCAGCCGCGCCTCCTCCAGTCGCTGCACGAAGGCGTATCCGCCGAGTTCGGCCGAGACCCCGCTCAGCGGCGTGCCGCGCCACAGCGCCAGCGCCGCCGCGCAGGCCCGCAGCACCCCTGCCCAGTCCCGGCGGGCGTGCGCGGCCCGTGCCTCGGCCACCCGTGCGTCGAAGACATGGACGTCCAGCTCGCCCTCGTCGACCCGCAGCAGATAGCCCGGCGCCACGGCCCGCAGCCGCTCGGGTTCGTCGAGGAGCCGGCGCAGGCGGGCGACGTGGTTGTGCAGCGAGGCCTGCGCCGACGCCGGGGGCGCGCCGCCCCACAGCGCGTCCTTGAGCGACTCGACCGAGACGACGCGGCCGGCCTCCAGCAGCAGTGCGGCGAGCAGGGCGCGCACCTTGGGACTGCCGATCGCCCGGACCGCGGGACCGGAGCCGTTGCGGTCGCCGGTGTCGTGGGTGAGAGCGGTGTCGTACACGACCCGGTCGTTCTCGGCGCCGTCGCCGGGGTCGTCGGCGTCGTACTCACCGCTGTACGAAATCCCGTACAGCGCTCGCTCATACAGAACGGGTGGTCCCAGCAGCCCGAACCGCAGCCCGCACCGCCGCATCACGCCCGCTCCACTGCCTTCCCGCCCGGTCGCGTCCGACCGTGCCCCTCGGCGGGCACGCCCGCCGTCCATGGCGGATTCCCGCCCTGTCCGAGGCGGTTTCCCGCCACCCTCTCCCTGTCGGTCCGGGCCGGAATCCGCTACGGTTCCGGCTTACTCCCGTCGCTCTGCGTCGACTTCACGCCAACTGCCTCGCGACCAGCGGAAGAACCGTTGGCCACATGTTAGCGATCCGTTGGTGCGCCCTGATGTGATCACTGCATCGGATCTGGCCGGCCGGCGCGCGCGTGCGACGCGTAACTCGGGGGAGTTCGCCGTAGGCCAGATCCGGGGACACAAGAGGGCCCCGGTCGGCGGAGGTGAACGACCGGGGCCCTCGTCCCCACTTACTCTTCTCTTCTTCCCTGCGCCGGACAACGCGTCAGACGACGGGCGGGCGCCCCAGCCGGGTCAGCCGCCACACCGTCCGCCAGCGCATGGGCCGTCGCTCACCGGCCGGCTCCCGCAGCCCTTCCACGAACCCGCCGAACCAGGCCCGCAGCCCGCCCGCCGAGCGGGTGCGCAGCAGGGTGAGCAGCGCCCAGACCCCGAGGTGGACCGGGATCAGCGGCAGGGGCAGCCTGCGCCGGACCAGCCAGACGCGGTTGCGGGCGGTCACCCGGTAGTAGATGGCGTGCCGGGCGGGCGAGGTCTTCGGGTGCTGGAGAAGCAGTTCGGGCGCGTAGAGGATCTTCCAACCGGCGTCGGCGGCCCGCCAGGCCAGGTCCGTCTCCTCGTGCGCGAAGAAGAACTCGGCGGGCCAGTCCCCGGTCTCCGCCAGCATCGCCATGCGCAGGGCGTGCCCGCCGCCGAGGAAGCCGGTGACATAACCGCCCCGCATGGGGTCCGAGTTGCCGACGCGGGGCACGTGCCGCTGCTGCGTCTCGCCGTGCTCGTCGGCGATACGGAAGCCGACGATGCCCAGGCGCGGATCGGCGGCGTACAGATCCCGCACGCGGCGCAGCACATCGGCGTCGACCAGCAGTCCGTCGTCGTCCAGCTCGACGACGACATCGACGTCACCGAACTCCCGGAGCCGGGCCAGGGCGACATTGCGCCCGCCGGGGCAGCCGAGGTTCTCCTCCACGTCGATGGTGGTGACCTCGCCGGGAAGCGACAGCCGCAGGGCGAACTCGGGCAGCCGGCACCCGTTGCCGACGATCACGATCCGGGCCGGGGGTACGTCCTGCTTGGCCACGGACTCCAGCAGGGCATCGACTTCGGCGGGCCGGTTCCCCATGGTCACCACGGCAACGGCGATCCTCGGCTCCACCACGTCTCTCACCCCATCCGGCCCTGGGCGGCGCCCGCGTCCTGACCGCGTGGCGCTCGCCGTTCACCAAGATGTTGCCTCAAGGGCGGTAGTTGTCCCGGGGCCGGTTTAGTTTGCGCCCTTTTTACGGCGGTTTTCCTTGCGCCGCACGAACGTCGGCCCCGACCAGCCGCCCCCCAACGCGGCGACCTTCACATCCACGACGCCGAGGGGCAGGGGCATGTCGCGGAGATCGTTCTCGGTGATGTCGCCGGGCGCCCCGGGATGTCCCACTGCGCCGGGGCACGCCACAGCCGCACCTGCTGTGCCGGTTTGATACCCATCTTCCGAACGAGGGGGCCCCGAGTAGCCGCCGCCGACCGCGGAGGATCCGCCCATGTGCCGCCTCCGGTGCTCGCGTGTCCCGTGACAACGACCCACGCGCTCCGGCTGCCGCAGCCGTACACCGCCCCAGCCGAGCGCGGCGGCCGAAGGCCCACGCGCCCAGCCCTGTCAGCAGGGCCGCCCCGACTCCGTGTCAGCAGGGCCGCCCCGACTCCGTAGACCGGCAGCCACAGGGTGGTCGTGGATGCCGGACAATCGGCAATGGCGTCATGGCTGTGGACGACCTGCGCATCCGGGCCGTCGCCGAGGTGATCATCGCGGAGACCGGCGGTGACATGAACCGTTTCGACTCCGCCAAGCACCTCGCCTCATGGGCCGGAGTCTGTCCCGGCCACCACGAATCCGCCGGCCGCACCAAGAACACCAGGGTCCGCCCCGGAAACCCGCATCTCAAGGGCGCCCTCGGCCTCGCGGCATTCGGCGCGGCCACGGACCAAGGACACCTATCTGCGGGCCCGCTACAAACGGCTGGCCGCACGCCGCGGACCACTCGAAGCCCTGGTCGCCATCGAGCACTCGATCATCACCGCGATCTGGCACATGCTCACCGACAACGTCCCCTACCAGGACTTCGGCGGCACCTACTTGACCCGGCGCGACCCCGAACGCGCCACCCGCCGGACCATCACCCAACTCAACCAACTCGGCCACACCGTCACCCTCAATCCGAGGGAAGACGCAGCCTGACCGCAAGACCAGACGCCCGTCGGCCCACAGCCACCGGGCACAGCCCTGCCCAAACAGCCCCTGACCTGACCCTATGAGGGCTGGGGCTCACCCTTCCGGTGCGTTGGGAGCACCCTTTCCGTGGGGGAGCCGAGTCCGGGTCAGGAGGCCCGCGATGCAGGCTTACGTGGGTATCGATGTGCACCGCCGGCGGTCGCAGATCGCTGCGATCGGAACTAGTCCTGTGGGACGTCCTCATCAGCGAGACCGCTCATGTCGAACTCGGCATCGCCCATCGTCGGCCCGCCGAGAAAGCCGTTCATGAGGTCGTCCAGGTCGATCGTCGTGGCACCAGCCGGAGCGGTGGGCCTGGTGCCCTCGCGCATCCGCAGTGTCAGGCCGAGCCTCTTCACCTTGGCGTTCTCGGCCAGCTTGGCAAGGTCCATGTCCACCTGGGACAGCTCGCCGTTCTTGAGCGTGAAGTCCGCCGTCACCTTGGCATCGGGGGCGTCCTTCAGGTCCTTGTCCGTCGGCAGCTGCATGCCCGGCGGCAGGTCCTTCACCAGTGGCCGGATCTCGCCGAACAGCTCGGTGATCAGGGTGCGGAAGGGGGCCGTTGCGGTGACGTGCTCGGTGCCGTCCCCGCCGTCGGCTGTCTTGAACTCCACCTCACGGGCGATGACCTCACGGAGGGCCTTTACGAGCTTCTTCTGCGTCTTGGCGTCGAGGGACGGCGTGGGACCGCCGTCGGCCTTCTGGCCCTCGGCGGCGGCCTTGTCCATCTCCTTGGTGTTGAACTTCACCCACTTGCCCTCGATGACGTCCTTCATCGCCCCGGCCTCCGGGGGCAGATCGTCAGCGTCCGGCAGGGGGCTGCCCATCGTCTTGCCCATGGCGTCCATGTCGGCACGGATGTAGGTGTAGTCGCCGATCACCCGGTACTCGGCAAGGTCGCCGTCCGGGGTGCTGACCTTCATGGCCGTGCCGACGAGGTCCTTCTCGCCGGACTCCTCGAGCGGCTTCTTCGACTGCACGGCCACAGTGATCTTCGCTCCGCTGAGCAGTTCGGCGGCCTCGTCCGGGATCTCCTCACCGGGTGCGGGGTCGGACGCGGCGTCCATCGCCTTCAGGGACGCGACGTCGGTGTCCAGGTCGAGCTCGAAGGAGAGCGTGTTCTTCTTGCCGAGTTTCTCGAAGGCCCGGTCGAGCTTCTTGCCGGCGGACAGCTGCTCCACCGTTCCGCAGGCGGCGGAGCCCGCGAGGACGGCACCGACGACGGCGGTGGCGGTCAGGGTCTTGCGTATGGCGTTGATGATGGTCTCCTCGTGGCTCCGATCACAACGTGATCGATCACAAGACTCACAACCCGCCCGCGGGGTTGCCCTGTCCGTCTCGCGACCCGGCGGCCCGAACACGGTCTCGCGTTGACTAGTGCTCGTCGCAACACCCCAGTTCAGGGGATGCGATGGACTTCAAGAATCGAACGCGCCGAGGAGTGAGTTGACCGCGCCCCCGTCGCCACAGGCTGGGCCGCCGTGATCCACGCGTGGGTAAGCGAGGACGACGCTTACTGACCCACGAGCCCGAGGCCGATCGCAGCAGCAGATGTGTCCTGTCGGGCCCCGACAGCGCCTCGAGCAGCGGCCCCACCCCTCGGGGCCGCACCGCACGCTGTATGGATCCATCAGCGCCGCAGCGCCTCCACCGGTTCGATACGGGACGCCCTCCATGCCGGATAGAGACCGGCCAGGACGCCGGTGGCGAGCCCCACCAGAGGGGCGGCCGCGACCGTGCCCGGATGCAGGACGGGAGTCCAGTGGCGAGCCAGGGCCACACCGACCACGGTGAGTACCCCGAGGCTGGTGCCGACCAGTCCGCCGAGCGCCCCCAGTGTTCCCGACTCGGCCAGGAACTGGGCGGTGATGTGCCGGGCGCGAGCGCCCAGGGCGCGCCTCAGGCCGATCTCGCCCGTCCGCTCCAGCACCGCGACGAGGGTGGTGTTGGCGATGCCGACCGCGCCGATGACCAGGCAGATCCCGGCCAGCAGCAGAAACAGCTGACTGAGGTCGGAGCCGACCCCGGAGCGCAAACCGCGGGGGTCGGGCGGCGGTACGGCCTTCAGGTACTCGGGGTGGTCGGGCCGCAGCGCCGTCGGGGCCTCTTCCGCGACCTGCCGGGCGGCACCCAGCTCCGTGGCGACCAGCATGCTCGCCTCGCCGGGCCCCGGCCGACCCCACAGCTCCTCCGCCGAGGTGCGCGGAACCACCACGCTGAGCAGCAGATCGGCCTTGCGCTCCACGTTCTGGACGATGCCGACGACGGTGAAGGGAGCATCCCCGATGAACACCGCTGGATGCGTCTGAAGCGTGGTGATCCCGAGCCTCGCGGCCGTCCCCTCGCCGATGACCGCGACCCGGCCCCGGCTGGCCATCGCGTCGTCGTACAGCCGCCCCTCTGTCAGGGTCGGCACGGCTGCCCGCAGCACCCCGGGTGAGGCGGCGACCACATCGATCGCCTCTCCTTCACCTCCGGCAACGGGAGCCGACCTCACGGTCGACGCCCGATCGTCGCGCACCGTCCAGAAGACCCCTGCCGCACGCACTCCGTTGACGCGGCTCATGCGGGCATCGGCGTCTTCGGGGAAGGCGGGTCCGATCAGCCCGTCGGGGTCATGGACGGCGTCCTCCACGGTCACCTCGGTGGCGGTGAGCGCGTTGAACCGGGAGTCGATCTGGGAGGACGTGGTGGAGGTCAGCCCGAGTATCGCGACGAAGGTGCCGACACCGAGCACGGTGCCGAGGGCGGTCAGCACCGACCGGGCGGGGCGCTGCAGCATCCCGGCGCCCGCCTCGGAGAACAGGTCGCGCATCTTGAACGAGGAGCGGTCGATGCCCTCCGCGATGCCCTTGTGAGCAGGTGATGTCATACGGCTGCGGCCTCCCGGCGCTCCGCGAGCATGCCGTCGCGGATGGACACGGTCCGTCCGCCGCGCGCGGCCACCTCCGGGTCATGCGTGATCAGCACGACGGTCAGCCCTTCCGCATGCAGTTCCTCCAGCAGTTCGAGCACGGTGCGGGCGTTGGCCGAGTCCAGGTTCCCGGTCGGCTCGTCGCACAGCAGCAGCGACGGTCCGCCCGCCAGGGCGCGAGCGATGGCGACCCGCTGACGCTCGCCTCCGGACAGCCGCGTGGGAACCGAGTCGACACGGTGTTCGAGCCCGACCCGGATCAACGCCTGCCTGGCCCGCGTCATCCGCTCAGCCCGGGCGACGCCGTTGTACATCATGGACATGGCGACGTTCTCCAGCGCCGAGCGGTGCGGCAGCAGGTGGAAGGCCTGGAAGACGAAACCGATCCTCCTGCCCCGCAGCGCCGTGCGGTCGGCGTCGCGCAGTGCTCCGGTGTCGTGCCCGTCCAGCAGATACGTCCCGTGCGTGGGGGCGTCCAGCAGTCCGGCGATGTTAAGGAACGTGGACTTGCCGGAGCCGGAGGGGCCGACGACGGTGACGAAGTCCCCACGCCGCACCGTCAGATCGCAGGGCTTGAGCGCCGCCACCGGTGGCGGTCCGGGATAGGTCAGCCCGACCTGGCGAAACTCGATGACCGGGTGCGACGAGAGGGAATCCGTCACGGCCCACTCCCCTCCCGCTTGACGCCCGTGACCACCTGCTCGCCCTCCGCCAGCCGGGCCGAGCCCACGGGCTCGACGGCCACGAAGCCGTCGCCCGCCGTTCCGGTACGCACCTCGACCCGCCGTTGCCTGCCGTCCGCCTCGACGACGGTGACGGTGGTACGGCCGTCGGCTCCGGCGGTGAGCGCGGTGATCGGCACGACCAGCGCCTTGCCGTCGGTGCGGGCCGCCTCGATGGTCAGCCGGACGTCCTGTCCGGCCAGCTTCGGGTCCAGCGGCCGGTCCGGGTCGGCCCGGAGCAGATACCCGCTCTGCCCCTGCTGACCGGAGGCCGCGCCCTGCTCCCCCGACACACTGCTCTGACCGTCGCCTTCGCCGCCGCCCGGCGCGGTGAACGACTCGGCCAGGTAACCCACCGTCGCACGGGCCTCGACTCCGGTCACTTCGGAGTAGATCCGCACCCGCTGCCCTTTGTGGACCAGACCCTTCTGATGCTCCTGCAGATATGCCCGCACCTGCAGGCGGCCGGCCGACACCGTCATCACCGTGCCGTCGACCGGCCCCCCGACGCGCCCTGCCACGGCGTCCACCCGCGCGGGGAACCCCTGAAGGAAGACGACCTCACCCGCGGGCAGCCGCGGCCCCACCGCGGCCTTCACCTCAGCCAGATCCGCTCGCGCGCGGTGCAGATCCTCCCGGGCGTAGCCGAGGTTGCGTTCCGCGTCCGCGCCCTCGGCCGCCTCGGCTTCCGCCACCGCCCGCTTTGCCTGGGTCACCGCCTGCTGGGCGGCTTTCACCCCTTCCCCGCCGTCGTCGAGGGCGGGCAGCGGGTCGTAGCCGATGGCGGCATAGAAGGAGTTGAGGGCGGTCTTGGTGCCCGCGCCGAACGTCCCGTCGGGGTCGCTGCCCGTACCGTGGCCGAGGGCGCGCAGCGCCCGCTGCAGTTGTCTGACGTCGTTGCCCTTGGCACCGGGCTTCAGGTCCCGGTACATCGGAACCTTGCCCGGCAGTACGAACACCGGCCGACCCGACACCTCCAGGACCACCTGCCCTGCTTTGACGTTCGCCCCTTGTTTCACCGGCAGCTTCGTGACGACCGGAGTGGCGGCGTCCGCCCCGCCGGCCATCTGAGGTGCCACATCCACGCTCTGGCCGGCCACCACCTGCCCTCGGACGATGACCGAAGAGGTCAAGACCCGGTACTCCACAGGCGAGGTGAGCACGGTGCGCCCCGGCGGCCGAGCCTCGGCGGCGGCCTGGGCCGGTGATTTGATCACCGTGGCGGCGAGCATGCCGCCGATGGCGAGCAGGGCGGCCGCGCCCGCGACGATGGCGGCCCACCGGCCGCGCCGCGAGACTCCGGAGCCGGGCACGGCCTCCGGTACTTCGCGGTCCGATTCCTCCAGTACCTCTATCCGCTCCATGTGAGGTCAGCCGCCGACGATCCCCGACCGCCCGTCAGCAGGCGAGCACTTGGCCGCCACATCTGCGAAGTCTCGCTTCACCTTTGCGGCCAGCTCATCGCTGAGCTTGATCTCCGCCGTCCTGGGGTCGGGGTCCGGGTATTCCGGAACGCCGTTCTCCCGGAAGCAGGCCGTGATCTTTCGGGCCGCCTCGACCGCGTCGGCGGAGGCCTTCGGCTGAGTGCTGTCGGGCAACTTGCTCCGGCACGTGTCCTCGGCGGCCTGCTGCTTTGCGGCACCTGCCGCAGCGGCCTTCTCCTTGTCGACCCGGAGATGACCGCTGTCGGTCACTTCCAGGGCCATGCCCTGCTTCTCCAGACACCGGTAGTAGGTCACTTCCTGCGCATCGGCGGCGGATGCGCTCGGCGCCGCACCCTGGGCATCGCCCGAGGCCGAGCAGCCTGCCGAGAGGACGCCTGCGGCCACTGCGGCAAGCAGGAGCTGAGTTCTTCGACGGGCAGACGGCATCGCAACTCCAGTTGCTCGACCAGGGATTTTGCGCAGACTGCGCAACAGCGGGGACCGCAACCTACGACATCACTGGTATGCGATCAACTGTTTGCAACTCCCTGACATGCCGCTCACGACGATGATCACATCTGCGCACCCCCCACTGCGCATCACAGGTTGACTTCTCTCCCAGGAGTGACATGAGCAGGACCAACGCAGTGCGTTTTGCCGCCGGGGCCACGCTGGCAGCGACCGTGTTCGCCGGGACCGTTCTGGCCGGCGCGGGCAGTGCCTACGCCGCCACGAACCTCGATGGCCGTCTTGAGTCCGGTGAATTCGGCCTCTATTACAACTCCGGCGGGCTCGGCTGCGTCCGGGACAGCTACTACGACGACAACACCTTCGTCGGCGACAACTTCAAGGACCCGTCCGGCGTCAACTGCGCCGGTGAGGGACAGACCACCAACGACAACACTGCTTCCTACTGGAACCGGGACGCCTACCAGTGGGAGGTGGACACCGACGCCTACCGGAGCGGCATCAAGGGCTGGATTCCGGCCGGCTACTCGGGTGACGCGTCGTCCAACTTCAAGAACGAGATCTCCTCGAACTACATCGACTGGTGATCTTCCACTGATCTTCCACTGATCTTCCACGGGCGGGATCCGGTCTGCGCTGGATCCCGCTCGGTCACCCCTGAGGTCTCTGATGTCCTTGCCTGTCCGCCGCGTTCCGCGGCTCCTCGTCGCCCTGACAGCCGCCGCCGTGGCGGTTACCGGGTGCTCCGCCGGCGGCGGCCCCACGCACGGGGCATCGGAGCCCGAGGTCTCCGCCATCCCGGTCCTGACGGACTCCGCCGATCTGGCGCTCCCGCTCGACGCGTACGAAGGGACTCCCGAGGAGCGGGAGTTGCTGGTGAAAGCCCAGCAGGTCCTGACCGCCCGATGCATGGACCGGCTCGGCTTCGACTACCGGCCGCCGCAGCAGTCCGGGGCGGCGAAGGAGTCGCCGAACAGCCGAATCTACGGGGTCACGGACCCGGAGACAGCTGCCCGATACGGCTACCGCAGTCCGGAGGGAACAAACTCCGTCGCCACCAGGGCGAAGGGCGTGCCCCTCAGCAAGGCGGAGGAGACCGCTCTGTTCGGGGCCCCCGACCTACGGCCCGACGAGTTGCCGAAGAACCAGCAGGAAGCAGAGAGCGACAGCAGCGACGGGGGCGTACCCGTAGGCGGGTGCATCAGGGAATCCTTCCTCAAGCTCTACGCCCCGGACCCGGAAAGTGTGGACGTCCTCTACGTCTTCCAGCTGAAGTCCGAAGCAGAGACGAGGGCCCGTACCGACTCACGCATCGAGCGGGTGAACGCGCGATGGTCCGCGTGTATGGCCAAGTCCGGCTATAACGCCAAGGAACCGATGAAGGCGGCCGAAGAGCTCGGCTTCACCGACGCGGAGCTCGGAGGACCCAAGTCGATCACAGCGGCCACCGTGGACGTGGCCTGCAAGAAGAAGACCAACCTGGTTGGAACGTACTACGCGGTCCAGTCCGCCTACCAGCGACGGCTTGTCGAGGAGCATGCCGAGACCTTGAATCTCGCGCGGCAGCAACTGCGCGACAGGCTGCGGCTTGCCGCAACCCTGACCTCCTAGCTACTAGCGGCCCCTTACGGCACCAAGAGGCCGTACCTCGCTGGGGGTAGGGCCTCCGGCCGTCTGCGCGGCCACTCTTCCTGGACCGTTACTGTGCGTGTGCCGACTCATGAGGTTGGTGCCGCGGCAGGACCGCCGGGACCGCCTGGTGGAACTGTCCGGACTGCCGCCGATCCGGCTCCACGACGCCGCCGCGAGGCGGCGAGCCTGACGCTGGCCGCCGGCGTCGCCCCGAAGGCCGTGCAGGCGATGCTGGGGCACGCGTCAATGCGGAAGACGACCGACACCTACCAGACGGTGCTGCCGGAGATGCACGCCGCGACCGCCTCCGCGTCCCTGGACCTCATCACCGCCTACCGGAAGGCAGAGCAAAAGGCCGGGAAGACCGCGACAAAGAAGGGGAAGAAGGGAAAACAGAAGGCCAGGATCGATAAGGCAAGTGGATCAGCCATGGAGTGATCAAGACCACAAAGCGCCAGGTCAGCAGCTATGACCTGGCGCTTTTTCGTGGAGCCGCCTTCGGGATTCGAACCCGAGACCTACGCATTACGAGTGCGTTGCTCTGGCCATCTGAGCTAAGGCGGCGCGCTGTCCGCACTATGGTGCGATCAGCAACGTCGGTAAGTCTACACAGTTTCCGGGGGTGCTCCGACCACGCCCCGGGAGCGGGGCTCCCGGGGCCCGGCGGGGTGGCTACGAGCAGCGTTTTCCCTGTGTGGGGGGCGTTCCTTGGAGGAGGTAGGCGTTGATCGTGGAGTCGATGCAACTGCTGCCGCGGCCGTAGGCGGTGTGGCCGTCGCCGACGTAGGTCAGGAGGCGGCCGGAGGAGAGCTGGCGGGCGAGGGACTTGGCCCAGCCGTACGGGGTCGCGGGGTCGCGGGTGGTGCCCACGACGACGATCGGCGCCGCGCCCCTGGCCTCGATGCGGTGGGGTGCGCCGCTGGGCCGCACCGGCCAGTAGGTGCAGTTCAGGGAGGCCCAGGCCAGGCCCTCGCCGAAGACCGGGGACGCCTTCTCGAAGGCGGGGAGGGACTTCTTCACCTGGTCGGGGCCGGTGAAGGCCGCCGGGAGGTCCAGGCAGTTCACCGCGGCGTTGGCGGACATCAGGTTCGTGTAGTGGCCGCTGCCGCTGCGTTCGTAGTAGCTGTCGGAGAGGGAGAGCAGTCCGGCGCCGTCGTTCTCGTTCATCGCCGAGTTGAGCGAGTCGCGCAGCTGCGGCCAGGCCCCCTCGTCGTACATCGCCGCGATCACCCCCGTGGTGGCGAGCGCTTCACCGAGCTTGCGTCCGTCGGAGTCCCCCGTGGGGACGGGGTGGGCGTCGACCTTGCGGAAGAAGGCCTTGAGGTGGTCGCCGACCTGGGCGGGTGTCGTGCCCTTGCCGCCGAGCGGGCAGTCGGACTGCCGTACGCAGTCCTTCGCGAACGCCTGGAACGCGGTCTCGAAGCCCGCCGTCTGGTCGAGGTTCAGCCTGCGTGCGGTCAGGGACGGGTCCATCGCGCCGTCCAGGACCAGGCGGCCCACCCGCTCCGGGAACAGCCCGGCGTAGGTCGCGCCGAGGAACGTCCCGTACGACGCGCCCACGTAGTTCAGCTTCGGGTCCCCGAGCGCCGACCGCAGGACGTCCATGTCCCGTGCCGCCTCGATGGTGGAGACATGGCGGAGCAGGCCGGCCGAGTGGGCCCCGCACCCCTCCGCGAACTTCTTGTACTCCCCGACCAGCGCGTTCGTCTCCTTCTGGTCGTCGGGGGTGACGTCCGTCTGCGTGTACGTGTCCATCTGGCGCCCGTCGAGACACTCGACGGGCTCACTGCGGGCGACGCCTCGCGGGTCCATCGCCACCATGTCGTAGCGGGCGCGGACCGCCTCCGGGTAGCCCAGGCCGGCGTACTGCTGCAGGTACGCGACCGCCGAGCCCCCCGGCCCGCCCGGGTTGACCAGCAGCGAGCCGAGCGGTTTGCCCTTGTCGGTGGCCTTCTTGCGGGCGACGGCGAGTTTGATGTCTCCCGCGCCGGGCTTGGCGTAGTCCAGCGGGGCCTTCAGCGTCGCGCACTCGAAGTCGGGGACGCCGCAGTCGCGCCAGGCGAGCTTCTGTCCGTAGTACGGGTTCAGCGCGGCCGGCGTCGAGCGGGGCAGCGCGGCCAGCGCCGCCTCCGCCTCCGCCGGTGCCTCGCCGGTCGACGCGGGCGGGTTCCCTGAGGAGCATGCGGCGACGAGCAGGGCGGCTGCCACGAGGAAAGCGGCCGCGGCCCCACCATGAGGCCGGGGTCGAGTTCGAAGGCGAAGTCGGGGTCGAAGTCGGGGTCGAGGTCGGCGGGAGGTTCGCCTGGTGTGCATCATCTGAGCGTAACCCTGAGCGACGGTATAAGTGCTGTGCGTCCGGAATGCGGCCCTTACGGATGACGTCGTCAACCGCGGGTGATGAATTCAGCCTGTTCTCAATGCCATTGTCAGCCCGCTCTCAGAGCCATGGTCATCGCCTCCACCGCCAGCAGGGGCGCCACATTGCGGTCGAGGGCCTCACGGCAGGCCGAGATCGCCTCGATGCGGCGCAGGGTCGACTCCGGAGAGCCGCCGCGGGCCAGCCGCTCCAGGGCGTCCTCGGCGTCCGCGTTGGCGATGGCCACACGGGAGCCGAGCTGGAGGGCGAGGACATCGCGGTAGAACGCCGTGAGGTCGGTCAGGGCGAGGTCCAGGCTGTCACGCTGCGTGCGGGTTCTGCGGCGCTTCTGCATGTCCTCCAGGTCCTTCATCACGCCCGCCGTGCCGCGCGGCAGCCGCCCGCCCTGGGCCGCGCCCAGCGCCGCCTTCAGCTCCTCGGTCTCCTTGCCGTCCATCTCCTCGGCGAGCTGCTTGGCGTCCTCCGCGGCCGCGTCGACCAGCTCCTGGGCAGCCCTGAGACAGGAGCCGACCTCGTCGAGGCGCAGCGGCAGCTTCAGCACGGCGGCGCGGCGCTCGCGGGCGGCAGGGTCGGTGGCCAGGCGGCGGGCCCGGTCGACATGGCCCTGCGTGGCGCGGGCCGCGGCGGCGGCCACGTCGGGCTCGATGCCCTCGCGCCGTACGAGCATGTCGGCGACGGCGTCGACCGAGGGCGTGCGCAGGTTGAGGTGGCGGCAGCGGGAGCGGATGGTGGGGAGCACGTCCTCCAGCGACGGGGCGCACAGCAGCCAGACCGTGCGGGGGGCGGGCTCCTCCACGGCCTTGAGGACGGCGTTGGCGGACTTCTCGTTCAGCCGTTCCGCGTCCTCGACGAGGATGATCTGCCAGCGGCCGTTCGCCGGGGACGTGAACGACTTGCGGACCGTGTCCCGCATGTCCTTGACCAGGATCTCGGAGCCGACCGCGGCGACCGTGGTGACGTCCGCGTGGGTGCCGATCAGCGCCGTGTGGCAGCCGTCGCAGAAGCCGCAGCCGGGGGCTCCGCCGAGGGCACGGTCGGGGCTCACGCACTGCAGGGCCGCGGCGAAGGCCCGCGCCGTCTGGTTGCGGCCCGCGCCGGGCGGGCCCGTGAACAGCCAGGCGTGCGTCATCTTCGACGCCTCCGGCGGCGGGGCGTCCGTGGCGGCCGCGGTGACGAGCGCGTCGGCGTCCCGAGCGGCCGCGTCGAGCAGCTCGCTCACCTTCTCCTGCCCGACGAGGTCGTCCCACACCGTCATGGGTCACGCCGCCCTTCCGTCACATTTCGCGTTCCGGTGTCCATTGTGCGGGCGACCACTGACAGCCAGGGACCGTGGTGACGTTCCCGGTCAGCCTCTGCGTCCCCGCCCGCGGCCCCGGCCGCCCTGGCCCTCGTCGTACCCGTCGTCCTCGTACGACCCCAGCAGCTCGTCCGCGAGCGTCGGCAGATCGTCCAGCGGTGTCTCCTCGGCCCAGTCGGACCGCGGCCGCCGTCGCGCGACACCGTCCTCGTCGACCTGCGGAAGCTCCCGCGTACGGTCGTCGGGGGCGGCGGGACCGGCGGCCGACCGCTCGTCCCGGAAGAACCCCTGCGGCATCCGCTCCGCCGGGTCCCCGCCCCGCACGGGAGGCAGTACGGCGGTCTCGTCCGCCGCACCGGGAGCGACCGGAGGCAGTACGGCCGTCTCGTCGGCAGCACCCGGAGGTACCGGCGGCTGTGGAAGCTTCGCCGTCACCTCGGACTCGGACTCCCCGGACGGCTTGCGGGACCGGGCGGACGGCCGAGCGCCGCCCTGCTCGCCCTCGGCACCGCCCTTCGGCTCCTCCTCGTCCGCCCGGACCGGACGCAGCACCCGCGTCTCGTCCGCCGCGCCCGGCTTCACCACGGGCGTCGGCACGGTCGCCGCCTCCCGCGCGGTGGCGGGAGCCTCAGGCCGGGGTGTCGAGGTGACCGTCGGCTGGGGTGCCGCGGGCTGCTGTGCGGCCACGTCTGCGGCGGCCGACGCCGCTGCCGCCTGGCGCCGGGCCTCCTCGGCGCGCAGCAGCGCCGCCTCGGCCTTGCGCTGCTTCTCCAGGCGCCGGGCCTCGGCCTCGGCGTGCAGCCTGGCCTCCTCCTCGGCCTGCTTGCGCCGCCGCTCCTCCTCGGCTCTGCGCCGGGCCTCCTCGGCGGCCCTGGCCTCTTCCTCGGCGAGGAGCCGCGCCCGCTCCTCCTCGGCACGCCTGCGTGCTTCCTCGGCCCGCTGCCGGGCCTCCTCCGCCTGCCGCTCGGCCTCGCGCCGCTGCGCCTCCTCCAGCTCGCGCCGCTTGCGCTCCTCCTCCTCGGCGCGCAGCTTGGCGAGCTGTTCCTGGCGCTCGCGCTCCAGGCGCTCCTCCTCGGCCTTGCGCGCGGCCTCCTCCTCGGCCTTGCGGCGGGCCTCCTCCTCGGCGGCCTTGCGGGCCTCCTCGGCGGCCTTCACCTCGGCCTCGGACAGCGGCAGCACGGTGTCGAGCCGGTGCCGGATCACGGTGGTGACGGCCTCGGGCTCCTGGCCCGCGTCCACGACCAGATAGCGCCCGGGGTCGGCGGCGGCCAGCGTCAGGAAACCGGCCCGCACGCGCGCGTGGAACTCGGCAGGCTCCGACTCCAGCCGGTCCGGAGCCTCGGTGAACCGCTCGCGGGCGGCCTCCGGCGCGACGTCCAGCAGGACGGTCAGATGGGGGACCAGTCCGTTGGTCGCCCAGCGGTTGATCCGGGCGATCTCGGTCGGGGACAGGTCCCGGCCCGCCCCCTGGTAGGCCACCGACGAGTCGATGTACCGGTCGGAGATGACGACGGCCCCCCGCTCCAGCGCGGGCCGTACGACCGTGTCGACGTGCTCGGCGCGGTCCGCGGCGTACAGCAGCGCCTCCGCCCGGTGCGAGAGCCCCGCCGACGACACGTCCAGCAGGATCGAGCGCAGCCGCTTGCCCACGGGTGTCGCCCCCGGCTCGCGGGTGAGCACGACCTCGTGGCCCTTGGCCCGGATCCACTCCGCGAGGGCCTCGGCCTGGGTGGACTTCCCGGCGCCGTCGCCGCCCTCCAGGGCGATGAAGAAGCCGTTCGTGGCCGGCTTCTGTGCCGGGTCGTCACCGCCGAGCAGCGCGTCCCGCAGGTCGTGCCGCAGCGGCACGCCGGAGCGGTCGTCGACCTTGGCCAGCACCAGCGCGGCCACCGGCAGCAGCAGCGCGCCGACCAGCATCAGGGTGAAGGCGGCGCCGCCGTGCGCGAACACGAACTTGCCGTTCTCCAGCCGGTGCGGGCCGATGAGGGCCGCCACCACGGGCGCGATCAGCGCGCCGAGCGCCACGAAGACCCGTACGACCGCGTGCAGGTGTTCGGTGGTGCGCGGTCGGCGGTAGTCCTCGGTCTCCTGGTCGAGCAGCGTGTGCCCGGTGTTGGCGGCCACGCCCGCGCCGACCCCGGCGAGCGCGACGATCAGCAGCACGCTGGTGACGTCCGGGACGAGCCCGGCGGCGAGCAGCGCGACGCCCGTGAAGGCGATCGCCAGCGACAGCAGCCGGCGGCGGGACAGCGACGGCAGCACGGCGGGGGCCGTACGGATGCCGATGACGACTCCGCCGGTCAGGGCGAGCACCAGCAGGCCGTACAGCACCGGGCCGCCGCCCAGGTCCTTGGCCTGCAGCACGGACACGGCGACGGCGGCGGCGATCGCCCCGGCGACGGCGGCGCAGGCGAGGACGAGCAGCGGAACGGCCCCCGTGCGGCCGTTGTCCACGCCCGTGCCCGTCCTGGGGCGGCGCAGTCCCTCCAGCGGGGACCGCGGGCGTGGGGTGCGCGCGTCGGGCAGCTCCAGGTACGTCAGCACGGACAGCGACGCGGCGAACAGACCGGCCGCCACGTACGAGCCGAGGGCCGCCTGGTGCTGGGCGAACCAGGCGCTCACGGTGCCGAGGAGGTTGTTGAGCAGCGCCGCGGCGACGAGGGCGGCGGCCGCCAGGGGGACCGCCACGAAGCCCGTGCGCAGCGACAGGCGGCGCAGGGCGTCCATGTGGTCCGGCAGCGGTCGTACCGTCGCGCCCTCGGGGGGCGGGGCGGGCAGCAGGGCCGGGGCGGCGCTCTCCCGGCACACCGACCAGAAGCGCTCGGCGACCCCGGTCACGAAGGCGGTGACCAGCAGGACCGGCAGCGCGTCGGCCGGTGTCCAGTCGATCCACAGGGGCGCGATGATCAGCAGTACGGCGCGCAGACCGTCGGCGCCGACCATCGTCCAGCGGCGGTCGAGCGGGCCGTCCTGCGAGGTCAGAGAGGTGAGCGGGCCGAGGAGTACGGCGCCGAAGAGCAGGGTGGCCAGGATGCGCGCCCCGAAGACGGTCGCCACTGCGAACGCCACGCCCCGGTACTCGCCGCCGAACGAGCCCTCGGCGATCGCCGCCTGGAGGGCGAGCAGGACCAGCACCAGGAGCGCGAGGGCGTCGCCCACGCCGCTCACGAGCTGTGCGCTCCACAACCGCTTCAGCTGCGGCTGGCGCAGCAGAGCGCGGACCGCCCGCTCGCGGGAGTCCGCTACGAGGGCGTTGTCGGGCGCTGTGGTGAGGGCCGTTGGCTGCTCGGCTCGCGTCATGCTTTCAGCCTATCGGCAGGGACCGACAGCCCGCCGCGCCCGTCCGAACGTGCGCACGCCCCGACACCAAAGTGATGCCGGGACGTTCGCTTTGCGAACAAGATGTGAAGCAGGATGCGAAGACCGGCGGTCCCAGTCGACCGCCGACCGGTCTCAGTCCTCCGCCGACGCCTTGGAAGCAGCGGCCTTCGAGGCCGTCGTCGCCTTCTTGGCGGCGGTCTTCTTGGCCGTCGTCGTCTTCTTCGCCGTGGTCGTCTTCTTGGCGGCCGTCTTGGTGGCGGTCGCCTTCTTGGCCGGAGCCTTCTTGGCCGTGGCCTTCTTCGCGGGCGCCTTCTTCGCCGTCTTCTTGGCGGGGCCCTTGGCGCGCTTCTCGGCGAGCAGCTCGAAGCCGCGCTCCGGGGTGATCTCCTCGACGCTGTCGCCCGAGCGCAGGGTCGCGTTGGTCTCGCCGTCGGTGACGTACGGCCCGAAGCGACCGTCCTTCACGACGACCGGCTTTCCGCTGACCGGGTCCTCGCCCAGCTCCTTCAGCGGCGGCTTGGCGGCCGCACGGCCACGCTGCTTCGGCTGGGCGTAGATCGCCTGGGCCTCCTCCAGCGTGATCGTGAAGATCTGCTCCTCGGCCTGCAGGGACCGCGAGTCCGTGCCCTTCTTCAGGTACGGGCCGTAGCGGCCGTTCTGCGCGGTGATCTCCACGCCGTCCGCGTCCGTGCCGACGGAACGCGGCAGCGACATCAGCCGCAGGGCGTCCTCCAGGGTCACCGTGTCCGGCGACATCGACTTGAACAGCGAGGCCGTACGCGGCTTGACGGCGTTCTTGCCGGTCTTCGGGGTGCCCTCGGGGAGCACCTCGGTGACGTACGGGCCGTAGCGGCCGTCCCTGGCGATGATCTGGTGGCCGCTCTGCGGGTCCGTGCCCAGCTCGAAGTCGCCGCTCGGCTTGGCGAGCAGTTCCTCCGCGAGCTCGACGGACAGCTCGTCCGGGGCGAGGTCGTCGGGGATGTCCGCGCGCTGGTGCTGCTCGGTGTCCTTCTCGCCGCGCTCGATGTAGGGGCCGTAGCGGCCTACCCGCAGCACGATGTCGTTGCCCACGGGGAACGACGACACCTCGCGCGCGTCGATCGCGCCCAGGTCGGTCACCAGTTCCTTGAGGCCGCCGAGGTGGTCCCCGTCGCCGTTGCCCGCCTCGGCCGCGTTGCCGTTGTTCGTGCCCTCGCCGAAGTAGAACCGCTTGAGCCACGGCACGGCCTGCGCCTCGCCGCGCGCGATGCGGTCGAGGTCGTCCTCCATCTTGGCGGTGAAGTCGTAGTCGACGAGCCGCCCGAAGTGCTTCTCCAGCAGGTTGACCACGGCGAAGGACAGGAAGGACGGCACCAGGGCCGTGCCCTTCTTGAACACATAGCCGCGGTCGAGGATCGTGCCGATGATCGACGCGTACGTCGACGGGCGGCCGATCTCGCGCTCTTCGAGCTCCTTGACCAGGCTGGCCTCGGTGTAGCGGGCCGGGGGCTTGGTGGCGTGCCCGTCGACCGTGATCTCCTCGGCCGTCAGCGCGTCGCCCTCGTTGACCTGGGGCAGCCGGCGCTCGCGGTCGTCGAGCTCGGCGTTCGGGTCGTCGGCGCCCTCGACGTAGGCCTTCAGGAAGCCGTGGAAGGTGATCGTCTTGCCGGACGCGCTGAACTCGACGTCCCGGCCGTCGGCGGCGGTGCCACCGATCTTGACGGTGACACTGTTGCCGGTCGCGTCCTTCATCTGGGAGGCGACGGTCCGCTTCCAGATCAGCTCGTAGAGCTTGAACTGGTCGCCGGTCAGCCCGGTCTCCGCGGGGGTGCGGAAACGATCACCCGAAGGACGGATCGCCTCGTGCGCCTCCTGGGCGTTCTTGACCTTCCCGGCGTAGGTGCGCGGCTGCGCCGGCAGGTAGTCGGCGCCGTACAGCTGCGTGACCTGGGCGCGAGCGGCCGCGACGGCGGTGTCGCTCAGCGTCGTGGAGTCCGTACGCATGTACGTGATGTAGCCGTTCTCGTACAGCTTCTGCGCGACCTGCATGGTCGCCTTCGCACCGAAGCCGAGCTTGCGGCTGGCCTCCTGTTGCAGCGTCGTCGTACGGAACGGGGCGTACGGCGAGCGGCGGTACGGCTTGGACTCGACGGACCGCACGGAGAACCGGGTGTTCTCCAGGGCGGCGGCGAGGGCGCGGGCGTTCGCCTCGTCGAGGTGGAGGGTGTTCGCGGTCTTGAGCTGCCCGAGCGAGTCGAAGTCACGGCCCTGGGCGACGCGCCTGCCGTCGACGGACTGGAGACGGGCGACCAGGGTCGACGGGTCGCTCGGGTCGCCGGCGCGGCCGGTCCCGAAGGTGCCCGTCAGGTCCCAGTACTCGGCGGAACGGAAGGCGATGCGCTCGCGTTCCCGCTCCACCACGAGCCGGGTCGCGACCGACTGGACACGGCCGGCCGACAGGCGCGGCATGACCTTCTTCCACAGGACCGGCGAGACCTCGTATCCGTAGAGGCGGTCGAGGATGCGGCGGGTCTCCTGGGCGTCGACCATGCGCTGGTTCAGGTCGCGCGGGTTGGCGACGGCCTCGCGGATCGCCTCCTTGGTGATCTCGTGGAAGACCATCCGCTTGACCGGGACCTTGGGCTTGAGGACCTCCAGGAGGTGCCACGCGATGGCCTCGCCCTCGCGGTCCTCATCAGTGGCGAGGAAGAGCTCGTCGGAGTCCTTCAGCAGGTCCTTGAGCTTCTTGACCTGGGCCTTCTTGTCGGCGTTGACGACATAGATCGGCTCGAAGTCGTGCTCGACGTCCACGCCGAGGCGGCGGACCTCGCCGGTGTACTTCTCCGGCACCTCCGCGGCGCCGTTGGGAAGGTCGCGGATGTGCCCCACGCTCGCTTCGACTACGTAGCCGGGGCCCAGGTAGCCCTTGATCGTCTTCGCCTTGGCAGGCGACTCGACGATGACGAGTCGGCGGCCGCCCTGTGCGGTCTCGCTGGTCGGGGACAACTTCGCTCTTCTCTCCGGTCGACGCTGGGGCCTGCCCGGGCCTGTGTCCCGGGGTCGTGTCGTGGTGACGCTGCGGAGTGTGACGGTACATCCCGCCCCCGTGTCAAACGGGAAAAGCCCACAACGGCCACTCGAACGGTAACCCGACTACCGGCATTCCTGCCGCCCGGAGTGCCAGGCCGCCGTCACGACCCTGTCCGGAGCGTGACGCTCCCCTTACGCGTACGGCAGTACGCGACCCGCGGTCACAGGTGGGTGAGGCAGTACGCGGCGAGGCCCAGGGCGACCACTCCGGCGAGGCCCGCGAGGGTGGCCGACGCGACCTGATTCACGCCATGGGCGACCGGTTCACGGTGCCGGACCCGGGCGCCGGTCCACACCAGCAATGCGCCTCCGAACAGGGCGAACACCACTCCCGCGAAGATCGCCGGTCCGCTCTCCATGGCTCCCCTGCCCCTTTTCCGTCGTCCATGAGTGCCCAGGGGCCGGAGACTGGCACGCACGGGCGGCGTGCGGGCGAACCCGAGGTGAACGACGGGCCGACAGCTTTTCGTACTCACATTCGAATGATCTCGATGCGAGACCGGTCACAGATATTTTTCCGGCCGATTTCTTGCCGTCGGCGCGTCCCGGGTCGCGCCGCGCTCCGTCCACGCCCCCTCCGGGACCGGTGCGACGCCGGTCACCCGACCGGTGTGCCGCACGGCACGGATGGTGTGCGCGTGTCGCGCCACCCGGCCGCGGACCGCGGACTCAGCCGGCCGGTTCGAGGAAGCCCTGTTCCACCAGCAGCCGGATCTGCGCGGGCGTGCTGTCGCGCAGCACCACCGGGTCCTCGCCCATCAGCTGGGCGATGGCGTCGATGATGCGGCCCGCGCTCAGCGTGCCGTCACACACGCCCGCGAAGCCGGCCCCGACCGTGTCCACCCGGGTGGCGCGGCGCATACCGCGGTGCTGGCGCAGCACCACATGCTCCGGGTCCTCGGCGCCGGGTAGCCCGACTTGCTCCTGGACGACCTCGGCGACGAGCCTGAAGTGCCCCTCCAGCAGAGCGGCGTCGTCGTGCCCACGGAGGTAGTCGAGCCGGGCGAAGTGCGCCCGCACCGTTTCACCGAGCGGCTGTTCGATCGGGTGCGGCCATTCCTCCACGACGACCGAGGGCTCGGCGGCCGAGGTCCTGCGCAGCGTGATCCAGCCGAAGCCGACCGCCTTGACCTTGCGCGCCTCGAACTCGTCGAGCCAGGCGTCGTACCGCGCCTGGTACTCCGCCGGGTCACCGCGGTGGTCACCGGCGTCCCTCAGCCACAACTCGGCGTACTGCGTGACGTCCTGCACCTCGCGCTGCACGACCCAGGCGTCGCACCCGCGCGGCACCCACGACCTGATCCTGTCCTGCCAGTCCTCCCCTTCCACGTGCTGCCAGTTGGCGAGGAACTGCGCGAACCCGCCCTCGTTCAGACGCTCACCCGCTCCCTGAACGAGCGAGCGGCACAGATCGTCCCCGCCCATCCCGCCGTCGCGATAGGTCAGACGGGCGCCGGGCGAGATCACGAACGGCGGGTTCGACACGATCAGGTCGTACGTCTCGTCGTCCTTGAGCGGCTCGAAGAGCGAGCCCTCGCGCAGATCGGCCGCCGGGGCGCCGGACAGGGCGAGTGTCAGGGCGGTGATGTGCAGCGCGCGCGGGTTGAGGTCGGTCGCCGTCACGCGTGTGGCGTGCTGGGCGGCGTGCAGCGCCTGGATGCCGGAGCCGGTGCCGAGGTCGAGCGCGGCGGCGACGGGCGTGCGGACGGTGATGCCGGCCAGGGTCGTGGAGGCCCCGCCGACGCCGAGGACCACGGCCGAGTCGGTCTGACGGCTCTGGCCGCCGATGCCGCCCGCGCCGCCGACCGCGCATCCGAGGTCCGACACGATGAACCAGTCCTCGCCGTCCGGGCCGCCGTAGGGCCGGATGTCCACGGTGGCGGCGACCTCGTCGTCGCCGACGCGCGTCAGCCACCGGCTGCCCAGGCACTCCTCGACGGGCAACACGTCCGCCACGCGCGCGTGCGGCACGGGCTGCTGGAGCAGGAACAGCCGTACGAGTGTCTCCAGCGGCGTGTCCCCGCGGGTGGCCCGGAGGGCGGGCACGGTCTCGCTGCGAGCCAGGGCCGCATACGCGGGGGCGCCGAGCAGTTCGAGCAGCCCGTCGGCGGTGAAGGCGGCGCCGAGCAGGCCGGCACGGAGCCGGGCGGCGACATCGGGACGGTCGGAGGACGGCAGGGGGGACAGGGTGGCGTTACTCACGTCCCCCATTGTGTCCGCTCGGACCGACATCGCACGTACCCGAACCGGCCCGCGTCAGCCGCCCGCCCCCCGGTGCTCAGCCCGCCGTCGCCGAGGCCGAGGAGGAGGCCGACTTGCAGCTCTCCTGCTTGGCCATCGCCTTGCCGACGTCGCCCTCCTCAAGGTTCTTCAGCGCGTCGTTCCCGGTCGTGCTCAGCTTGTCGAGCTGGGTGGCGATGTCCTTGAGGCCGTCGGCGAACTTCGCCTGGTCCTTGGTGTCGAGCTCGTCGACCTGCTTCTTCAGGGAGGCGTAGGACGCGCCGATCTGGTTGAGCTCCCTGACCGCGTCCTGCTGCTTCTTCTTGCCGTTGTCCACATCCGGCGCCCCGGCCGAGTTCACGGCGGCGCCGATCGCCTTGTAGGCGTCGGACATGTCCTGGAAGGCCTTCGCGTCGGTCTTCTGCACGTCCGCGGGCGCGCTGTTGTCCGAGGTCTGCTTCTGGATCGCCGCGTTGGCGTCCGCGATCTTCTTGGCCTGCGGCTGGACCGCGTCGCAGACCTGCTTGGCCCAGGCATCCAGCTTGTCGCTGTTGTCGCTTCCGCCGCCGCTGCTGCATCCCGTCAGCGCCGCCATGAGTACCGCACCGCCGGACAGTGCGGCCGCGAGCTTCTTGTTCACCGGATCGGTCCCTTCCCTGGCTCTCGGCCCCCGGACCCTACACGCCGGATGGGTGACAGTCGCACACCGAACGGCCTATAAGTACCATTTTGCCCCTCTTTGCACCAAGCGAGAGAAGGCTCACCCCGAGGGCGTGCGCGCACACGAACGGGCGGGCGGCACATGAATGCGCGCCACCCGCCCGTCCGTTGAACGGTCCGCCGTAAGACGGCCTACGAAACCACCGCGGGATCGGCCGACTTGCTCACCCGTTCGGCACTGTCCTCGTCGCCCACGGCGATGCCGCGCCGCTTGGAGACGTACACGGCGCCGACGATCACGACCAGCGCGAGGACCGCGATCGCGATCCGTACGCCGAGGTTCTTGTCATTGCCGTACGAGAACTTGATGACCGCGGGCGCGATGAGCAGCGACACCAGGTTCATCACCTTCAGCAGCGGGTTGATCGCCGGACCGGCGGTGTCCTTGAAGGGGTCGCCGACCGTGTCACCGATCACCGTGGCCGCATGGGCCTCGCTGCCCTTGCCGCCGTGGCGGCCGTCCTCGACCAGCTTCTTGGCGTTGTCCCAGGCACCACCGGAGTTGGCCAGGAACACCGCCATCAGCGTGCCCGCGCCGATCGCGCCCGCGAGATAGGAGCCGAGGGCACCGACACCGAGCGTGAACCCGATGAAGATCGGTGCCATGACCGCGAGGAGGCCCGGCGTGGCCAGCTCCCGGAGGGCGTCCTTGGTGCAGATGTCAACGACCTTGCCGTACTCGGGCTTCTCCGTGAAGTCCATGATCCCGGGCTTCTCGCGGAACTGCCGTCGCACCTCGTACACCACGGAACCCGCCGACCGCGACACGGCGCTGATGGCGAGTCCGGAGAAGAGGAAGACGACCGCCGCACCCGCGATCAGGCCGACCAGGTTGTTCGGCTGCGAGATGTCCAGCGACAGGCTCATCGGCGCGCCCGGGCCGGTCAGTTTCGCGCCCACGTCCTGCACGCTGGTCGTGATCGCGTCACGGTACGACCCGAAGAGCGCCGATGCCGCGAGGACGGCGGTGGCGATGGCGATGCCCTTGGTGATGGCCTTGGTCGTGTTGCCGACCGCGTCCAGGTTGGTGAGCACCTGCGCGCCGGCGCCCTCGACGTCCCCGGACATCTCGGCGATGCCCTGGGCGTTGTCGGAGACCGGACCGAAGGTGTCCATGGCGACGATCACGCCCACCGTGGTGAGCAGACCGGTGCCGGCCAACGCGACCGCGAACAGGGCCAGCATGATGGACGTACCGCCGAGCAGGAACGCCCCGTAGACGCTGAGGCCGATCAACAGGGCGGTGTAGACGGCCGATTCGAGACCGACCGAGATACCGGCGAGGACGACGGTGGCCGGGCCGGTGAGCGAGGTCTTGCCGATGTCCATCACCGGACGGCGGTTGGTCTCGGTGAAGTAGCCGGTCAGTTGCTGGATCACGGCGGCGAGCAGGATGCCGATGGCCACCGCGACCAGCGCGAGGATCCGCGGGTCGCCGTCCTTGCCGCTGATCGCGGTGTCGGTGACGCCGTCGAGGTCCGCGTACTTCCCGGGCAGATAGATGAAGACCGCCACCGCCACGAGCACGAGCGAGATCACCGCGGAGATGAAGAAGCCCCGGTTGATCGCGGTCATGCCGCTGCGGTCGCTGCGGCGCGGCGCGACCGCGAAGATGCCGATCATCGCGGTGATCACGCCGATCGCGGGCACCAGCAGCGGGAAGGCGAGCCCGGAGTCGCCAAAGGCCACCTTGCCGAGGATGAGCGCCGCGACCAGGGTCACGGCGTACGACTCGAACAGGTCCGCCGCCATACCGGCACAGTCGCCGACGTTGTCGCCCACGTTGTCGGCGATGGTCGCGGCATTGCGCGGGTCGTCCTCCGGAATGCCCTGCTCGACCTTGCCGACCAGGTCGGCGCCGACGTCGGCGGCCTTGGTGAAGATGCCGCCGCCCACACGCATGAACATGGCGATCAGGGCGGCCCCGAGGCCGAAGCCTTCGAGCACCTTCGGCGCGTCGGCCGCGTACACCAGCACCACGCAGGAGGCGCCCAGCAGGCCGAGCCCCACCGTGAACATGCCGACGACGCCGCCCGTGCGGAAAGCGATCTTCATGGCTTTGTGCGAGACGGCGGTGAGATCCTTTTCCGGCTCACCTTCCGCCGGGGTGGCCTCCCGGGCCGCCGCGGCGACACGCACATTGCTGCGGACGGCGAGCCACATGCCGATATAGCCGGTGACCGCCGAGAACGCCGCGCCGATCAGGAAGAACACCGATCGTCCGGCGCGCTGATTCCAGTCGTCCGCGGGCAGCAGCATGAGCAGGAAGAACACCACGACGGCGAATACGCCGAGCGTGCGCAGCTGCCGGGCCAGATAGGCGTTGGCGCCTTCCTGGACCGCACCTGCGATCTCCTTCATGCTGTCGGTGCCCTCGCCGGCCGCGAGCACCTGGCGCACCAGGATTCCCGCGACGATCAGGGCCGCGACCGCGACGACCGCGATGATCGCCACGAGGACACGGTTGTCGTCGGTCAGGACTGCGGCTGCGAAGGTTGTGGGTTGGCCCAACTGATGAGGGGTAGAAAGCCCCGCCATTCGTCCTCCTTGACGCTTGGGCTGAGCTCAAGATGTGGACGGATTCTAGGTACCGGAACCTGATCAAAACAGAGCGCGGTAAACGGAATTAGCCTTCACCTGCTCTTCAGCAAATGATCGACATCGCGCCAGAGAACCCGAAAGTGGTAACGCCCCAAAGGCATTGACGACCGCATTGGCGCTTGATCAAATAATCGGGTGATTGATCGTGAATTTCTTCACGAATTCCGATGGTCGCAGGTGGCCGCAGGTGTCCCCAGGAAAACAGCACGAAGGGCCCTGCTGAGCAGGGCCCTTGTGAGTGAGCGGGATTGCGCCGAACGAGTGCGGCGGGAGCGGCTCAGGCGAGCGCGACCGCCGGCGGGGTGGTCGGCCAGGTCATACGGATCAACCCGCCGTGCTCCCCGGCGCTGACCTCCACGTCGTCGACGAGGCCGCTGATGACCGCGAGGCCCATCTCGTCCTCCTCGGCCTCCGCGTCCCCTTCGTCGGCGGCACCGCCGGGCGCCCGGTCCCCCGGGGCCGAATGCGGTGCCTCGTCGCCGACCTCGATGGAGAACTGTTTCTCGTCCTCGATCAGCGCCACCTTCACCGGCGACGCGATACCGGCGCTCTGGTGCAGCCCGACAGCGCGGGAGCAGGCCTCGCCGACGGCGAGCCGCACTTCGTCCAGTACGGCCTCGTCCACTCCGGCCCTGCGCGCCACCGCTGCCGCCACCAGTCGGGCGGTCCTGACGTGCTCGGGCAGCGCGCTGAAGCGGAGTTCAACGGTGGCCATCCATCCCCCTCGCAACTTCGGGCGTGCGGTCGGGGGCCGGGCCGCCGAAAGCCCGGACCCCCTGATGAGACTTCTTCCGCCCCGGGCACTCGGGCCCAGGACTGGGCGCGCCGACGATTCGGGCCGATCGGCGGCCCGGGATCGGTCGGCGGCAGCCCAGGTCAGTCGGTGGCCGCCACCGCTTCCTCGACCGAGGTGTGGATCGGGAACACCTTGGTGAGGCCGGTGATGCGGAAGATCTTGAGAATGCGCTCCTGGTTGCAGACCAGGCGCAGGGAGCCCTCATGGGCACGCACGCGCTTCAGCCCGCCGACCAGCACGCCGAGACCGGTGGAGTCGAGGAAGTCCACGCCCTCCATGTCGACGACGAGGTGGAAATTCCCGTCGTTCACCAGCTCGACCAGCTGCTCGCGCAGCTTGGGCGCGGTATATACGTCGATTTCGCCACCGACCTCGACGACCGTACGATCGCCGACGGTACGGGTCGACAGGGACAGGTCCACGGATCCTCCAGCACCTTGCTATCGAGCGGTCGCCCCTCGGGACACCTCGGCTTGCGGCCCCCGGGACGTACGCCAGCCGCGATGGCATTCAATCACTTACCGGCAGGCGTGCACGACGCCTTGGCCCCATTGTCCGTCACGCCAGTGACACACTCGGTGCCAATGGCCAAGAATCACCGATCCGATCGATCCCCGACGGACACCGCAACCCGCCTCGCTCCGGGCACGGTCCTGGACCGGCTCGCCTCCGGACCGAGCCGGGCCTCGCGCATCACTCATACGGAGCACTTGCCCCCGCGCGCGGGTCGCCATGCCGTCTGGCCGCACCGGATTCGCCCGGAAGTGATCGCGGCGGTGCAGTCGGCCGGTATCGAGCACCCCTGGGCGCACCAGGCACTCGCCGCCGAGCACGCCCTGGACGGCCACTCGGTGGTGGTCGCCACGGGCACGGCGTCGGGCAAGTCCCTGGCGTATCTCGTGCCCGTCCTGTCGACGCTCCTGGACGGCTCGAAGGCCCCGAACGGCCGCGGCGCCACCGCCCTGTACCTGGCTCCCACCAAGGCCCTCGCGGCCGACCAGTGCCGTTCGGTGAAGGAACTTTCACACCCGCTGGGCACCGCGGTCCGGGCCGCCGTGTACGACGGCGACACGCCGGTGGAAGAACGCGAATGGGTCCGCCAGTACGCCAACTACGTCCTCACCAACCCCGACATGCTCCACCGCGGCATATTGCCCTCGCACCCGCGCTGGTCCTCCTTCCTGAAGGCGCTCAAGTACGTCGTGATCGACGAGTGCCACACCTATCGGGGCGTCTTCGGCTCGCACGTGGCACAAGTTCTGCGCCGACTACGCCGTCTGTGTCAGCGCTACGGCGCGTCGCCCGTCTTCCTGCTGGCCTCCGCGACCGCCGCGGAGCCCTCCGTTGCCGCCCGCCGCCTCATCGGCCTACCGGTGACCGAGGTCGCCGACGACGCCTCCCCACGCGGGGAACTGGTGTTCGCCCTGTGGGAGCCCCCGCTCACCGAACTGCACGGCGAGAAGGGCGCGCCGGTCCGCCGCACGGCCACCGCCGAGACGGCCGACCTGCTGACCGACCTCACCGTGCAGGGCGTGCGCTCGGTCGCCTTCGTACGCTCCCGGCGCGGCGCCGAGCTGATCTCCGTCATCGCCCAGGAACGGCTGGCCGAGGTCGACCGCTCCCTGGCCCGGCGTGTCGCGGCCTACCGCGGCGGCTACCTCCCCGAGGAGCGCCGCGCCCTGGAACGCGCCCTGCACTCCGGCGAGCTCCTCGGCCTGGCCGCGACAACGGCCCTGGAGCTCGGCGTGGACGTCTCGGGGCTCGACGCCGTGCTGATCGCCGGGTACCCCGGCACGCGCGCGTCCCTGTGGCAGCAGGCGGGCCGGGCGGGCCGCTCCGGACAGGGCGCCCTGGCGGTACTGGTCGCCCGCGACGACCCGCTGGACACCTTCCTCGTCCACCATCCCGAGGCCCTGTTCGACCAACCGGTGGAATCCACGGTCCTCGACCCCGACAACCCGTACGTCCTGGCCCCGCACCTGTGCGCGGCCGCCGCGGAGCTTCCGCTGACCGAGGACGACCTGGAGCTGTTCGGCCCGGCCTGCGCGGAGCTGCTGCCGCAGCTGGAGGCCGCGAAGCTGCTGCGCCGCCGCACGAAGGCCTGGCACTGGACGCGCCGGGAGCGGGCCGCCGACCTGACCGACATCCGCGGCGGGGGCGGCCGGCCGGTGGAGGTCGTCGAGGAGGGCACAGGACGCCTCCTCGGCACGGTGGACGCGGGCGCCGCGCACTCCGCGGTCCACGAGGGCGCGGTGCACCTGCACCAGGGCCGGACGTACCTGGTGCGCTCCCTCGACCTGGAGGACTCGGTCGCCCTGGTCGAGCAGGCGGACCCGCCGTATTCGACGGTCGCCCGCGACACGACCTCGATCTCCGTCCTGGAGACGGACGTCGAGGTCCCCTGGGGCGCGGGACGCCTGTGCTACGGCTCGGTCGAGGTCACCAACCAGGTCGTCTCCTTCCTGCGCCGGCGTGTCATCACGGGCGAGGTGCTGGGCGAGACCAAGCTCGACCTCCCGCCACGCACCCTTCGCACCCGCGCTGTGTGGTGGACGGTCACCGAGGACCAGCTGGACGAGGCCCGGATCAACCCGGAGATCCTCGGCGGCTCCCTGCACGCCGCCGAGCACGCCTCCATCGGCATGCTGCCCCTCTTCGCCACCTGCGACCGCTGGGACATCGGCGGCGTGTCGGTGCCGCTCCATCCCGACACCCTCCTCCCGACGGTCTTCGTGTACGACGGCCACCCGGGCGGTGCGGGCTTCGCGGAGCGCGCCTTCCACACCGCCCGCGAGTGGCTCACCGCCACCCGCCAGGCCATCGCCTCCTGCGAGTGCGACGCCGGCTGCCCGTCCTGCATCCAGTCCCCCAAGTGCGGCAACGGCAACGATCCGTTGCACAAGAGGGGGGCCGTACGGCTGCTCACGGTGCTGTTGCGAGGGGCGCCGGAGGAGAAGGCCGGGAAGGAGCCGGAAGAAGGGCCTGAGCAGGAGCCGAAGGAGATGGCCGAGCAGGAGCTGGAGGAGAAGGCCGAGCAGGAGCCGGAGGAGGGGGCGGAGCAGGGGCCGGTCCCGCAGGTCCCGCCCGCGATCTGACCTCCGCCGTGAACGGCCCCTGCCCGGAGGACGCCGTCACGTCGGACGTGTCGCCCACGACGGCACAGCGCACCAGCCGGGTGCCCTGCGCCGCCGCCACCCCCTCGGCGCGAGCGCAGGCCGCCGCGGTGCCCTCGGCCCAGTGGTCCGCCGCCGCGAGCGCCGCGAGATCCGCACCGCCCGCCGCACGGTGCCGTGCCACCATGGCGTGCCCCAGGGCGAGCAGCACGCCGAACACGACGCACAGGACGGCGATCGCACCGATGCTCCATACGGTGGCCGACCCTCGGTCCGAGAAGCGGCACGAGGCCCTTCTCCCCAGGCGGCGACTCATCGCCCGGCCTCCGCCCCGCCGCCGCCCGTCGGCTCCGCGGTCACCGCGTCCTCCGCCGACGCCACGGCCTCCTCCCGTACTTCGAAGGGCAGGCCGGGCAGCAGCGGCGGATCGGCCACCACCGTCACCCGGACCCGGTCCCCCTCCCGGGCCACCGTGACCTTCGCGCCGTGCGGGGCCGCCTCACGGGTGACCGCCACGACCGCGTCGGCCGGATCCTGGCGGGCGGCCGCACGGGCGCCCGTGCGCGCCGCGTCCACGCACTGGATCTGCGCCGCCACCACGAGCAGCCCGCAGACCAGCGCCATCGTGAACGCCACCAGCACGGGCAGCACCACGGCCGCCTCCGCGGTCACGAACCCCGCGTCCCGGCGCTCTGCTCGCTCACATCCGGGCACTGAGGGCTCGTTTCACGATGGACTGCAGCTCCGCCCTGACCTGCCCGCTCGTCACGACCTCGTAGAGCAGCAGGGCGAATCCGACCGCCGCGACGATCCCCATCGCGTACTCGGACGTGACCATGCCCGCGTCCCGGCACCGCCGCGCCTGCCACCACACCCGTACCTTCCTGGCTTTCTCATTCATCTGAACTCCTTTGCACTGCAGCTCGGTTGACCATGTGGATGCGTCTATCGGCCCGGTCATCGACCACCCCCTCCCACCACTCCGCCCGCCAGCCCGATCACCACGGGCAGCACACCGACCGCGATGAAGGCGGGCAGGAAGCACAGCCCGACCGGCGCGGTGACCATGACGGCCGCACGGCGGGCCCGTGCCGTCGCGGTGCGTGCCCAGTCCGCGCGGGCGTCCGCGGCGAGCCGTGCGACGGGACCGGCCGCCGGGAGCCCCGATTCGTCGGCGCGCTCCAGGAGCCGGGCCAGGGCAGCGGCGCCGGGCAGCGACGCCAACCGCCGCCAGGCGTCAGCCGGTTCACCGCCGAGCCGCACCTCCGCGGCACCCCTTGCCAGCCCTTGTCCGACGGGCCCCGCGAGGGCGTCCCCGACGGCCTGGGCGGCGATCACCGGACCGGCACCGGCCGCGATGCAGGCCGCCAGAAGGTCCGCGGCGAGCGGGAGTTGGCGCGCGGCGTGAGCGGCATCGAACTCCTCCGCACGGCCCGCTTCCTGCTGCCGGTGGCGCCAACGCCACAGCCCCGCGGCGGCTCCCAGCCCCACCGCCATCCCGGCCGGCCCGCCGACCAGGGCCCACCCGGCGCCCACCACCCCGGCCACGGGCAGCCACCGCCGTACGACGCCCAACACCTCGATGGGCGTCCCGGTGACCGGCGCCTTCGAAGCCACCAGCCCGGCCAGCCGTCGCCGCACCCGCCGTCCGCGTCGTGCCGCCTCGAACCGCCGCGCCGGCCAGCCGAGGAGCAGCACCGCGACCACGACCGTCCCCAGGCTGTGGACAAGCTGCGCGCTCATACCGCCTCCGCTCCCCGCACGATCCGCGCCGCCCACCACAGGCCGACGGCCTCCAGCACCCCGCCGACCACCAGACACCCCAGGCCGGCTCCGGTGTGCAGCAGCACGTGCAGCGGATCGGCGCCCATGGCCGTACCGAGGAGCAGGCCAAGTGCGGGCAGTGCCGCGAGCATCACCGCCGTCGCCCGGGCGCCCGCCAACTGGGCGCGCAGGTCGGCGCGCTGGTCCCGTTCGGCGCGCAGGGCCCCGTCGAGCCGGTCGAGGCCGGCCGCGAGCCCGGCGCCCTGGTCCACGGCCACCCGCCAGCACGCCGCGAGCCCCAACAGCCCCTCGGCGCCCGGCTGCCGGGCCGCCGCGGCGAAGGCGCCGGGTACGTCTCCGCCGAACCGGGCCGCCGCGAGTACCGCCGCCTGTGCGTCCGCGAGCCCGCCGGAGTCCCGCTCGGCCCGCAGCAGCGCCTCCCCCGGCTGCCGCCCGGCACGCACCTCCCCGGCGAGCGCGCCACACAGCGCGATCACCGCGTCCCCGCGCCGCTCCCGGGCCCGCCCCGCCTCCCTGGCCAGCCGCAGCCGCCGCAGCACCGGCACCCCGGCCGACCCCGCGACGACCGGAATCACCGAGGCGCCCAGCAGCGCCAGCACCAGTCCCGCGGCCAGTGACCACCACTCGCCCCGCAACCGGCCGCGAAGCCGCCGCAGTTCACCCATGGCCTGCTCCCACGGGGGCGGTCCGGTCCCCACCGCCCCGCCACCGGCAAGGAGCAGCCTCGCCCGCCGGGCTTCCCGGTGCCGTCCACCCATCAGCCAGACGGCCGCACCGGCGCACGCCACGGCAGCACTCATCGACATCTCACCCATCTCACCCATCGCAGCCACCACTTCCGTCGCTTCCTTCGCCGCCGCCCCATCTGTCGAAGCTGTCGACCTGGTCGTCGGCCCGGTCGCCGCCGTCGTCGCCCAGCAGCCCCCGCAGGCGCTCCCAGCCCCGCTCCCGCTCGAACGCCCGCGTGCCCCAGCGCAGCGCCGGTACCGTCCGCACCAGGCCCGTGGGATCCCGCTCCAGCACATGCACCTCGGCGATCCGCCGTCGGCCGGTCCGGTCCCGCACGAGGTGCAGCACCACCGACAGCGCGGCCGCCAACTGGCTGTGCAGGGCGGCCCGGTCGAGCCCGGCGGCGGTGCCGAGGGCCTCCAGGCGGGCCGGTACATCCGCGGCGGCGTTGGCGTGGACCGTGCCGCAGCCTCCTTCGTGGCCGGTGTTGAGCGCGGCCAGGAGGTGGACCACCTCGGCTCCGCGCACCTCGCCCACGACCAGCCGGTCGGGTCGCATCCGCAGTGCCTGCCGTACCAGGTCCTCAAGGGTGACCAGGCCCGTGCCCTCCTGGTTGGCGGGTCTGGTCTCCAGCCGTACGACGTGCGGGTGATCCGGCCGCAGCTCCGCCGAGTCCTCGGCGAGCACGATGCGTTCGCCCGGTCCGACCAGCCCGAGCAGCGCGCTCAGCAGGGTCGTCTTGCCGCTGCCGGTGCCGCCGCTGATCAGGAAGGACAGCCGCGCCCGCAGCAGCGCGCCGAGGACGCGGTCCCCGCCGGGCGGTACCGTGCCCGCCGTCACCAGTTCGTCGAGCGTGAACGCCCGCGGCCGTACGACCCGCAGGGACAGACAGGTACAGCCGACGGCCACCGGGGGCAGCACCGCGTGCAGCCGGGTCCCGTCGGGCAGCCGGGCGTCCGCCCAGGGCCGCGCGTCGTCCAGCCGGCGTCCGGCCACCGCGGCCAGGCGCTGTGCGAGGCGTCGCACCGCCGCCGCGTCGGGGAAGGTCACCGGGGTCAGCTCAAGGCCACCGCCGCGGTCCACCCACACCCGGTCCGGGGCCGACACCAGGACGTCGGTGACCGACGGGTCGGCGAGCAGCGGCTCCAGTGGCCCGCTGCCGACCAGTTCGGACCGTAATCGGGCGGCCGCGCCGAGGACTTCGGCGTCGCCGAGCACCCGCCCCTGTTCGCGCAGCGCCTGGGCCACGCGCGCGGGTGTCGGTTCGGCGCCGCTCTCGGCCAGCCACCGCCGTACGCCGTCGAGCAGTTCCGGGCCGTCCGCCGGATCGAGGCCGGGTCCGGGCAGCGTCCTCATGCGACGCCACCCGCCTCCACCAGCGTCCGCTCCCAGAAGCCCTTGCAGAACCGCGCCAGCGGCCCGCGGCCGGCGGCTCCGGGCGGTTTCCCGGTCTCGTAGGGACGCAGCAGTCCCGATTCGACGGGCACCTCTCCGGCCAGCGGCAGCCCGAGCAGTCTGGCCACCTCGCGGTCGTCCAGACCCGGTGCGTACGGTCCCCGTACCGCCACCCGCAGGTCGCGCAGGACCATGCCGACGGCGGACGCCACCCGTCCCGCCGCCGCGACGGCGCGCAGTTCGGCGGGGACGACGAGCAGCGCGAGGTCGAGCTGGGCGAGGGCCTCGGCGACCCCGTCGTCCAGGCGCCTCGGCAGATCGACGACCACCGTGCCGCCACGCCGCCGGGCGGCCGCGAGGACCGCCCGCACCGCCGGGGGCGGGATGGCGACACAGTCACCGCGGTCCCAGCTGAGCACCCTCAGGGAGTGCAGCCGGGGCAGCGACTCCTCCAGCGCGCCGCCGCCGACCCGGCCGCGCGAGGCGGCGAAGGCGGGCCAGCGCAGGCCCTCGGCCGTCTCACCGCCGAGGAGTACATCGAGTCCGCCGCCCAGCGGATCCGCGTCCACGAGCAGGGTGCGCAGTCCCTCGCGCGCCGAGGTGACGGCGAGCGCGCAGGCGAGCGTGGAGGCGCCGGCCCCGCCGCGGCCCCCGATGACGCCCACGGTGAGCGCCGGGCGGCCGACGCCCTCGGCGACGTCGGCGATGCGGTCGACCAGCCACTGTTCGCCGTCGGGGAGCATCAGGACGTGGTCCGCGCCGATCTCGACGGCCCGTTTCCACACCCCCGAGTCGTCCTGGTCGCGGCCCACCAGGACCACTCCTCGTCGGCGCGCGGCCCCGCGCACGCGCCGCGTCGCATCATCACCGACCAGGACGAGCGGTGCCGCCTCCCAGGTGCCTCTGGGTTCCGGTACCCCGTGGTGGACCTCGGGTGTCGCGCCGGCCGCCGCGCACAGGCGCAGCAGGTCGTCGAGAAGCCCGGCGTCCTCGGTGATGATCAGCGGCCGTCCCGGGCGCCCTGCGGTGTCGGGCGGCGGATCGTGGGTGACGGTTCCGGCCACGTGTGTTCCCCCTTCGCTGCATGTCCCGCGCAGCCCTCTGCGGCCACGCGATTCCCGGACGTGTGAAGAACCGGCACCCCGGCCTCCATATGAACGGCCGATACGAAACCGGCCAGACGCGCCCCGACAAACGGAACCGGCCATGAACTCGCCGCGAGCGTTGCGCGTTGGAATCACAGTGCAGCGATCCCGGAAATCGTGTGGATCTTGGTCGAAAACTGTGGACAACTCAGCGGCTGTGAATATCGCAGTCACCCATACCGGTGACCCCTGCACGGTTCCCTGTGCGACTTCCGCAGAGCAGCGTCACGACTACACTCGGTGACGGATCATGCACAGGCTTGAGAGGCGGCCGAAGCCGCCCTGCCGTGGTCTCACGACCGCCTGGAGAAACGGAAAACCCACCCGGACATGCGACGACCCCCGCCGGGGGGGAGAGCGGGGGTCGTCCCCACGGCCGACTCGGGGGGGGAGGAGTCGGGCCGGGTTAGCACGGTCGCGAACGATCCGTGACTTCCATGGTGTACCCGAGAGCCCTCTCAGGCAAACCCACGCGCCCCACCTTACGCCGAATGGTGGGCGCCTATGCTCTGGGTCGTGGAAAACCACTCCTTGCCCCGCACAGCGGCCTTCTTTGACCTGGACAAGACGGTCATTGCGAAGTCGAGCACGCTCACGTTCAGCAAGTCGTTCTACCAAGGCGGACTGATCAACCGCAGAGCCGCCTTGCGTACCGCCTATGCCCAGTTCGTCTTCCTGGTCGGCGGCATGGACCACGACCAGATGGAGCGCACCCGCGAGTACCTGTCCGCGATGTGCCGCGGCTGGAACGTCCAGCAGGTGAAGGAGATCGTCGCCGAGACCCTGCACGACCTGATCGACCCGATCATCTACGACGAGGCCGCCTCCCTCATCGAGGAGCACCACCGGGCCGGCCGCGACGTCGTGATCGTGTCCACGTCGGGAGCCGAGGTGGTCGAGCCGATCGGCGAGATGCTCGGCGCCGACCGGGTGGTGGCCACCCGCATGGTCGTGGGCGACGACGGCTGCTTCACCGGAGAAGTGGAGTACTACGCGTACGGCCCGACGAAGGCCGAGGCGGTCAAGGAGCTCGCCGAGTCCGAGGGGTACGACCTGGAGCGCTGTTACGCCTACAGCGACTCGGCGACCGACCTGCCGATGCTCAGGACGGTCGGGCATCCCCATGCGGTGAACCCGGACCGGGCCCTGCGCCGTGAAGCACTCTCGCGCGGGTGGCCGATTCTGGACTTCCACCGCCCGGTCCGGCTCAAGCAGCGGCTCCCCGTGCTCTCCGTACCGCCGCGGCCGGCGCTGGTCGCGGCGGCCGCCATAGGTGCCGCGGCCGCCACCGCGGGCCTCGTCTGGTACGCCAGCCGACGCCGGAGCTCGGTCGCCTGACCTCGGATTTCACCGCCACTCCGGATTGGTTCGGCATATCGGTGCCCGTTTAACGCATATTTGATCTCAAAAGTAAAGAACTGCAGCCAGGGGTTCCGCTTGCTCCGGGCTTGCAGTACAAAGGATTTAACGGCCCGCGAGACCAAAGGACATCCGAAAGGATCACCTTTAAAACGCATTTGGCCCACGGACCGACGCATGAACACCGGGCACCCACGCGACGTCGACCCGTCGATTACGGGCCAGCCACACCAGGTGACGGGCAAAGTACCCGACCTGATGGGCGACATATCGAGGACGCTTGGTAACTCGGTGGGCATGCCAGCGGCGGTACGAAACCTCGTACCGCCGCAACCCTTTTCCCGGCCTTCTCAGGCGGCGCCGCGCTGCAGTGCCTCGCACACCGCCGTGGACTCGCGCGCACCCAGTTCGACTGCCCGGCCGCAATGTGCGATCCAGGCTGCCATGCCCTCCGGAGTGCCGGCGACATAGCCGTCGAGCGCCGCCAGATACGCCGCGCGGCCCAGCTCCGCGTGCCCGACCTCGGCCGGGCAGACCGACTTCGGGTCCAGACCGCTGCCGATCAGGACGATCCGCTCGGCGGCGCGCGCCACCAGGCCGTTGTGGGAGGCGAAGGGACGCAGCGCGAGCAGCTCGCCGTGCACGACGGCCGCCGTCACCAGCGCGGGCGCGGAACTCCCCGCGATGATCAGCCGAGACAGGCCCTCCAGCCGTCCGGACACCTCGTCAGCGTCCGGCAGCGCCAGCTCGACCAGGGGCTCGTCGACCGGCTCGCCGTTCCCGCGGGGTCGGCCGACCTCGTCGCCGGTGCCCGCGGCTGCCACCATGTGCAGCCGGGCCAGCACCCGCAGGGGCGACTGCCGCCAGATGGACAGCAGCTGGCCCGCCTCGGCGGTCAGCCGCAGGGCCGCGCCCACGACGCGTGCCTCGTCGTCGCCACTGAAGTCGGTGCGCCGCCGCACCTCCTCCAGCGCCCAGTCGGCACCGGAGAGCGCCGCGGAGCCCCGGGCGCCGCGCAGGGCCGCCTCGGAGGTGATCTCGTTGCTGCGGCGTCGCATGATCCGGTGCCCGTAGACCCGGTCCACGGCCTTGCGCACGGACTCCACGGACTCGGCCACACCGGGTAGCGAGCCCAAGGCTGCGAGCGGATCGGAAGTCGCGCCTGTCGTACTCATGAGTACGACATTACGCACCCCGCGGTGCCACCCCACGAAGGAGTGGTCTTCTTCACTCGACCTGACACGCAGAGCAATCACACCACTACTCTTTGTGAACATGAAAATTGCTTTCGTCGGGAAGGGCGGCAGCGGCAAGACCACGCTCTCCTCCCTCTTCATCCGCCACCTGACGGCCGCCGGCGCGCCGGTCGTCGCCATCGACGCCGACATCAACCAGCACCTGGGCCCCGCGCTCGGCCTCGACGACGCACAGACGGCCGCACTGCCCGCGATGGGCCAGCGACTGACGCTGATCAAGGAGTACCTGCGCGGTTCCAACGCGCGCATCGCCTCCTCCGCGACGATGATCAAGACGACCCCGCCCGGCGAGGGCTCGCGACTGGTCCGGGTGCGGGAGCCCAATCCGGTGTACGACGCCTGCGCTCGGCCGGTGGAACTCGACGGCGGCGCCGTCCGTTTGATGGTCACCGGCTCCTTCACCGACGCCGACCTGGGAGTCGCCTGCTACCACTCCAAGACGGGAGCGGTGGAGCTGTTCCTGAACCACCTGGTCGACGGCCCCGACGAGTACGTCGTGGTCGACATGACGGCGGGCTCGGACTCCTTCGCCTCCGGCATGTTCACCCGCTTCGACATCACGTTCCTCGTGGCCGAGCCGACCCGGAAGGGGGTCTCCGTCTATCGCCAGTACAAGGAGTACGCCCAGGACTTCGGTGTGGTCCTGAAGGTCGTCGGCAACAAGGTGCAGGGGCAGGACGACATCGACTTCCTGCGCGCGGAGGTCGGGGACGACCTGCTCGTGACGGTGGGGCACTCCGACTGGGTGCGCGCCATGGAGAAGGGCCGGCCGCCGCGGTTCGAGCTCCTGGAGGACGCCAACAGCCGTGCCCTGCGCACCCTTCGGGTCGCCGCCGACGCGACGTACGACCTGCGGGACTGGGAGCGCTACACGCGCCAGATGGTGCACTTCCACCTGAAGAACGCCCACGCGTGGGGCAATGAGCGCACCGGGGCCGACCTGGCGGCACAGATCGACCCCGGGTTCGTGCTCAGCGAGGGTGTCGCCACCCCTGCCTGACGGCTGCCGCCCGTACGACGGCTACCGCCCGATCGCCGGTGCCCCAGGCGCCCCCTTCGGAGCCGGGGCGGAGCGGTTCGACAGGAAGGACGCCCAGCCCTGCCTGGGGGCCTTGCCGGCCTCCAGGGTGCGCAGCTTCGACAGGGTCTGCGGATCCTGGGCGTCCAGCCAGTCGGCGAGCTGCCGGAAGGAGACGCAGCGCACCTCGGGCTTGTTGCAGACCTGCTCGACGACCTCGTCGACGGCACGCATATAGGTGCCGCCGTTCCAGTGCTCGAAGTGGTTGCCGATGACCAGGGGCGCGCGGTTGCCGTCGTAGGCCCGGTAGAAGCCCTTCAGCAGACCGTCACGCATCTGGTCGCCCCAGTAGCCGTATTTGTCAGGGTCGCCCTGGGTCTGGGTGCCGGACTGGTTGATCATGAAGTTGTAGTCCATGGTCAACTGCTCGTAGGTGTGCCCCGGGAAGGGCACGAGCTGCATGGACAGGTCCCACAGCCCGTCTCTCTTCTTCGGCCAGAGCTGGTTGTTGACACCGCTGGTGTCGTAGCGGAAGCCCAACTGGCTCGCCGCCTTGATGAAGTTCTTCTGGCCCTCCAGACACGGAGTGCGGGCGCCGATGAGCTCCTTGTCGTAGTCGAAGGGCAGCGGCGGCGCCTTCGTCTGGCCCGAGTTGGTCTTCCAGTTCTTCACGAACTGCTTGGCCTGGGTGATCTCGTCCTTCCACTCGTCCACCGACCACTGGCCGACGCCGCCGTCATTGCCGCAGAAGTGGCCGTTGAAGTGGGTGCCGATCTCGTTGCCCTCCAGCCAGGCGAGGCGCAACTGCCGGACGGTGTCGGCGATGCCCTTCTCGTCGTTGAAGCCGATGTCGGAGCGGCCCGGCGAGTGCTGCGGGGGCCGGTACAGGTCGCGCTTCTCCTCCGGCAGCAGATACACGCCGCTGAGGAAGTACGTCATGGTCGCGTTGTTGGCCTTGGCGACCTTGCGGAAGTGGGAGAACAGCTTCTGGCTGTCCTCGCCTGCTCCGTCCCAGGAGAACACCACGAACTGCGGGGGCTTCTCACCGGGCTTGAGCCGCTCGGGTCTGGGCAGGTGCGGCTGCGCGCCGGTGTACGCGGTGGAGCCGTCACCGATCAGGCGGACCATGCTCTGGGGCGCGGCAGCGCCCTGCCGAGGTCCGGATGCTCCTTCCTTGGAGCCGTCGGCGTCGCTCGCGCAACCGGCGAGCGACGCCGCACAGGCCGCGGCGGCCAAGGCGCCCGCGGCGATCCTCTGGTTGGCGGCCATGTTCCGCCCACCTTCTTCCTTCTCTCAGGCCAACGCCGATACGGGCGTTGTCTGGTGATCTGCCGGGATGTGCCGGCAGCGCCGCCAAGGTCCCACGGGACCGAGAGGGAATTAGTACGACAAGCCGATGAAATGCTTGGTTCATCCCAGTGGGTGAATCTCTGAACCATTTGCACCGAAAGTTCATGCATGACCTTTACTCTGCATTACGATCTGTTTACCGAGCGTTGATTTCATCCCGCCGCTGCACGCCGTGACCCATGGCCGCGACCCACCCCGCCACCTCGACGGGGCCACCCCCATCGCGACCGCGCCGCCCCGGAGGAGACGGGAAAACATGTCAGTCTGCGCATCCACCCAGGCCCTCGGCCTTGCCCGATCGGCCGGAGGCCGCACCGCCGACCCGACCCGGACCAAGCACCCCCACCAACCGCACAGCCCACCGCCGTCCCCGCCCCGCCGCTTCCATCTCGCGGGCGCCGACCTGTCGGCATCGATCGCGGTCTTCCTGATCGCCCTGCCCCTGTCACTGGGCATTGCCCTCGCCACCGGTGCCCCGCTCCAGGCGGGACTCGTCGCCGCCGCCGTCGGCGGACTCGTCGCCGGGCGGCTCGGCGGCTGCCCGCTCCAGGTGAGCGGCCCCGCCGCCGGACTCACCGTCGTCACCGCCGATCTGATCCACCGCTACGGATGGCGGACGACGTGCGGCATCACCGTCCTCGCCGGTCTCGCCCAACTCGGCCTCGGCTGCCTGCGCGTGGCCCGCACGGCCCTCGCCGTCAGCCCGGCCGTCGTGCACGGCATGCTCGCCGGCATCGGCGTCACCATCGCCGTCGCCCAGCTGCACATCGTCCTCGGCGGCACTCCGCAGAGCTCCGTCCTCGACAACGTCCTCGCGCTGCCCGCCCAGTTGGCGGCCCTGCAGCCCGCCGCCGTGTCGATGAGCGCGCTGACCCTGACCCTGCTGCTGGTCTGGCCGCGGCTGCCCGGCCGGCCCGGCCGCCTGCTGCGCAAGATCCCGGCCGCCCTCGTCGCCGTCGCCGCTGCCACCGCGACCGCCTCGCTCACCGCGCTCACCCTGCCCAAGGTCGACCTGCCGTCCTGGCGCAGCCACGCCCTGGCGGGACTGCCCGAGGGGCCGGTGCTCGGCATCGCCGCCGCCGTGTTCACCACCACGTTGGTGTGCAGCGTGCAGTCACTGCTCGGCGCGGTCGCCGTGGACAAGCTGGTCGCCCGCCGCCCCGGACCGCGGACCCAGGTCGGACGCTCCGACCTGGACCGGGAGCTGCTCGGGCAGGGCGCCGCCAACTGCGTCTCCGGAGCACTGGGCGGACTGCCGGTCGCGGGCGTGGCCGTGCGGAGTTCGGCGAATGTGAAATCCGGTGCCGTGAGCCGGAACTCCACGATGCAGCACGGCGTTCTCGTAGTAGTCGCCGCGCTGCTGATGGTCCCGGTCCTCGACCTCATCCCGCTCGCCTCGCTCGCCGCCCTGGTGATGGCCGTCGGCATCCAGATGGTGTCCCTGCACCACATCCGCGCGGTGACCCGCCACCGCGAAGTGCTGGTGTACGCCGCCACCACACTCGGCGTGGTCTTCCTGGGCGTCCTGGAGGGCGTGGGGCTCGGTGTCGCCGTGGCCGTCTCCCTCGCCCTGCGCCGCCTCGCCCGCACCCGTATCACGCACGAAGAGAAGGAAGGAGTCCATCACGTACATGTACGAGGACAGCTGACGTTCCTCGCGGTGCCTCGGCTCAGCCGGGCCCTGCATCTCGTACCCCAAGGCGCCCACGCCGTCGTGGAGTTGGACGGTTCGTTCATGGACCACGCGGCGTACGAGTCACTGCAGGACTGGCAGAACGCACACACCGCGCAGGGCGGTACGGCCGAACTGACCGGCCGCCGCACCGGGCTCAGGACCGCCGAGCCGACGGCGTCCACCGGATGCCGCTGCCGGCCCTGGACGCCCTGGCGCAACCACCAGTGCGACATGCCGTCCGGCGGCGGACCGAGCGGTGGACCGAGCGGTGGTGCGGGCAGACGGCCGGAACCCGACGGGACCGACGGCCCGGAGGGGGCGACCCAACCGGGCGACGGCACCGCTGCCGAGGCCGCCTCCGACGCCGAGGCCACCCCCGACGACGGCTCCGACTCCGGCTCCCGCTCCGGCTCCGGCTCCATGTCGGCTTCCGGCCCCGATGCCACGTCCAGCGCGCATGAACTGGCCCGCGGCATCAGCGCGTTCCACCGCAACACCGCCCCGCTGGTGCGGCACGAGCTGGCGCGGTTGGCGCGGGAGGGGCAGCGGCCCTCCCAGCTCTTCCTCGCCTGCGCCGACTCCCGGCTCGTGACGTCGATGATCACCTCCAGTGGTCCCGGCGACCTCTTCGTCGTCCGCAATGTCGGCAACCTGGTGCCGCTGCCGGGCGAGGAGAGCGGCGACGACTCCGTGGGGGCCGCGATCGAGTACGCGGTGGACGTGCTGAACGTGCGCTCCATCACGGTGTGCGGGCACTCCGGCTGCGGGGCCATGCAGGCGCTGCTGGGCTCCGCACCCGGGGGCGAGCCGACCCCCCTCAAGCGGTGGCTGCGGCACGGCCTGCCGAGCCTGGAGCGGATGGCGGACGACAGCCGGCCCTGGGCACGGCTGGCCGGGCGGGCGGCGGCCGACGCGGTGGAACAGCTCTGTCTGACCAATGTGGTCCAGCAGCTGGAGCATCTGCGCGCACACGACGCGGTGGCGCGGGCGCTGGCGGACGGTGCGCTGGAGCTGCACGGGATGTACTTCCACGTGGGTGAGGCGCAGGCGTATCTGCTCGGTGGCGCGGTCGGCGACGAGGCCGTGTTCGAGCACGTGGCGGGAGCGGAGGAGCTGCCCAGCCCGGCGTGACCGGACCGGCGTGACCGGACCGGCGTGACGGGACCGGCGTGACCGGACCGGCGTGACCGGACCGGCGGACCGGACCCGGGTGCGGCCACGGTGAGCGGGGGCATGACCGGCGGCCACACACCCGGGGCCATGACCGGCGGACGCGCATCCGGGGGCATGACCGGCGGCCGCGCATCCGGGGGCTCCGCCCGCGGCCGCACACCGGGGGCTCCGGCACCGTGCAGGGCGCCATGTGGGTGAGATATGGGTGACACAGGGGTGCCCGGCAGCCCGCCGTAGCCGTCGCAACAAAGGTCAGGAGGCTGAACCCGGCCTTGGTCGGCATCCGTGTACAGGGGTAGTGGACCATCCAGACAGGTCTAAACCAATTCCAGGTCGACCCTTGTCATCGGACCCCCGGGTCTGATGAGCTGTGGCCTGGGACACAACGGACACCCTTGGAAAGGGAGATGTCGTGAGCAACGAAAGCCTGGCCAACCTGCTCAAGGAGGAGCGCAGGTTCGCGCCGCCCGCCGAGCTGGCCGCGCACGCCAATGTCACGGCGGAGGCGTATGAACAGGCCAAGGCTGACAGGCTCGGCTTCTGGGCCGAGCAGGCCCGCCGGCTGACCTGGGCCACCGAGCCGACCGAGACGCTGGACTGGTCGAACCCGCCGTTCGCGAAGTGGTTCAAGGACGGCCGCCTCAACGTCGCCTACAACTGCGTGGACCGGCACGTGGAGGCCGGCCTGGGCGACCGGGTCGCGATCCACTTCGAGGGCGAGCCCGGCGACAGCCGCGCGATCACCTACACGGAGCTGAAGGACGAGGTCTCCCGCGCCGCGAACGCCCTGCTGGAGCTCGGCGTCCATGCCGGCGACCGGGTCGCGATCTACATGCCGATGATCCCGGAGACGGCGATCGCGATGCTCGCCTGCGCCCGGATCGGCGCCACCCACTCCGTCGTCTTCGGCGGCTTCTCCGCGGACGCGCTCGCCACCCGCATCCAGGACGCCGACGCCAAGCTCGTCATCACCTCGGACGGCGGCTACCGGCGCGGCAAGCCGTCCGCGCTCAAGCCCGCCGTCGACGACGCCATCAACCGCGTCGACAACGTCGAGCACGTCCTCGTCGTGCGCCGTACCGGCCAGGACGTCGCCTGGACCGACGGCCGCGACGTGTGGTGGCACGAGCTGGTCGAGGGGCAGTCCGCCGAGCACACCCCGCAGGCGTTCGAGGCGGAGCACCCGCTGTTCATCCTCTACACCTCCGGCACCACAGGGAAGCCGAAGGGCATCCTGCACACCTCCGCCGGCTACCTCACCCAGGTCGCCTACACCCACGACGCGGTCTTCGACCTCAAGCCGGAGACGGACGTCTACTGGTGCACGGCCGACGTCGGCTGGGTGACCGGGCACTCGTACATCGTCTACGGGCCGCTGGCCAACGGCGCCACCCAGGTGATGTACGAGGGCACCCCCGACACCCCGCACCAGGGCCGCTTCTGGGAGATCGTGCAGAAGTACGGGGTGACGATCCTGTACACGGCGCCGACCGCGATCCGCACGTTCATGAAGTGGGGCGACGACATCCCCGCCAAGTTCGACCTCAGCAGCCTGCGGGTGCTGGGCTCGGTGGGCGAGCCGATCAACCCCGAGGCGTGGATCTGGTACCGCAAGCACATCGGCGCGGACCGGACCCCCATCGTCGACACCTGGTGGCAGACCGAGACCGGCGCGATGATGATCTCCCCGCTGCCCGGCGTCACCGAGACCAAGCCCGGCTCCGCGCAGCGGCCGCTGCCCGGCATCTCCGCGACCGTGGTCGACGACGAGGCGAACGAGGTGCCCAACGGAGGCGGCGGCTACCTGGTCCTGACCGAGCCGTGGCCGTCCATGCTGCGCACCATCTGGGGCGACGACCAGCGCTTCCTCGACACCTACTGGTCCCGCTTCGAGGGCAAGTACTTCGCCGGTGACGGGGCGAAGAAGGACGACGACGGCGACATCTGGCTGCTCGGCCGGGTCGACGACGTCATGCTCGTCTCCGGCCACAACATCTCCACCACCGAGGTCGAGTCCGCGCTCGTCTCCCACCCCGCGGTCGCCGAGGCCGCCGTCGTCGGTGCCGCCGACGAGACGACCGGACAGGCCATCGTCGCCTTCGTGATCCTGCGCGGCAGCACCTCCGAGGACGACACGCTGATGGGCACGCTGCGCGACCACGTCGGCGCGACGCTCGGCCCGATCGCCAAGCCCAAGCGCATCCTGCCCGTCGCGGAGCTGCCCAAGACCCGCTCCGGCAAGATCATGCGCCGGCTGCTGCGCGACGTCGCCGAGAACCGCCAGCTCGGAGACGTCACCACGCTGACCGACTCCACGGTCATGGACCTCATCCAGGCCAAGCTGCCCGCCGCGCCCAGCGAGGACTGAGCAGACGAGGGCAGACGGGGACTGAACAGACAGAGGAACACCCGTCTGAACATCCGTCCGAGGGGCGCCCCGCACGAAAGCGGGGCGCCCCTCGGACGCATCACGTGGAACCACCGGATGCCTCATCCGGCAAATTTAAGTAAAATAAGTAGAGCGCCACTGGCGCGGCAAGATCCTCAAGGTGCGCCGGGAAGTCTGGTCGGCATGTGCTCAGCTCTGCCCACCACCCGGAGGTCTCCCCGTGGCCGCGCCCCGCACCACCGCCCGCCGCAAGGTCCTCGGACGTCTGTCCCTTCCCGAGCGGACCTTCGTCGTGGACGCGCTGCGGACCGAGACCGTCGGCGGTGTGCTGCTGCTGATCGCCGCGGTCACCGCGCTGATCTGGGTGAACGTCCCTGCGCTGCGCGACAGCTACGAGACCGTCAGCCACTTCCGCTTCGGCCCCGAGGTCCTCGGGCTGGACCTCTCCGTCACCCACTGGGCCGCCGACGGACTGCTCGCCGTCTTCTTCTTCGTCGCCGGCATCGAGCTCAAGCGCGAACTGGTCGCCGGTGACCTGCGGGACCCGAAGGCGGCCGTCCTGCCCGTCGTGGCCGCGCTGTGCGGGATGGCCGTACCCGCGCTCGTCTACACCCTCACCAACATCGCCGACGGCGGATCCACCCGGGGCTGGGCCGTGCCCACCGCCACCGACATCGCCTTCGCGCTCGCCGTGCTCGCGGTCATCGGCACCTCGCTGCCCAGCGCCCTGCGCGCCTTCCTGCTGACGCTCGCCGTCGTCGACGACCTGTTCGCGATCCTGATCATCGCGGTCTTCTTCACCGACCGCATCGACTTCGCCGCGCTCGGCGGGGCCGTCGTCGGTCTGGCCGTCTTCTGGGTGCTGCTGCGCAAGGGCGTACGGGGCTGGTACGTGTACGTCCCGCTCGCCCTGGTCATCTGGGGGCTGATGTACAACAGCGGCATCCACGCGACGATCGCCGGCGTGGCCATGGGCCTGATGCTGCGCTGCACCACCCACGAGGACGAGGCGCACTCGCCCGGCGAGCACATCGAGCACCTGGTGCGGCCCCTGTCGGCGGGCCTCGCGGTGCCGCTGTTCGCACTGTTCAACGCCGGTGTACTGGTCTCCGGCGGCGCGCTCGTCGACGTGTTCACCAAGCCGGAGACCTTCGGCGTGGTCCTCGGGCTCGTCGTCGGCAAAACGATCGGCATCTTCGGCGGCACCTGGCTGACCGTCCGCTTCACCCGGGCGTCCCTCAGCGACGACCTCGAATGGGCCGACATCTTCGCCGTGGCCGCCCTGTCCGGCATCGGCTTCACCGTCTCGCTGCTGATCGGCGAACTCGCCTTCGAGGGCAACGCGGTGCTCACCGACGAGGTCAAGGCGGCCGTACTGACCGGCTCGCTGATGGCGGCCGTCTGCGCGACCGTCCTGCTGAAGATACGCAACGCCAAGTACCGCAGGCTGTGCGAGGACGAGGAGCGGGACGAGGATCTCGACGGCATCCCGGACGTCTACGAGCAGGACGATCCGTCGTACCACCTGCGCATGGCGAAGATCCACGAAGAGAAGGCGGCCGAGCACCGGCGCATCGCCCGGGAACAGGCCGCGGCGCGCCACGGGCTTACCGAAGTGCCGGGCGGGGCAGGCGAGGACGACGACCGTCCGGCATGATCTGACGAGACGGTACAAAAGACGAAGAGGGAGACCGCGATGAGCGCACCCGACGGCAGCCCGGTCGGCGCCGAACGCAGCATCGGCCAGCTGTTCGCCTCGGCGACGACCGAATTGTCGGCGCTGGTGCACGACGAGATCGCGCTGGCCAAGGCCCAGCTGAAGCAGGACGTCAAGCGCGGCGCGACGAGCGGCGGCGCGTTCTCGGCCGCGCTCGTGCTGCTGCTGTTCTCCCTGCCGATGCTCAACTTCGCGCTGGCGTACGGCATCCGGACCTGGAGCGGCTGGAACCTCGCGATCTGCTTCCTGCTGTCGTTCGCGGCGAATGTCCTGGTGGCCGTCGTGCTGGTGCTGATCGGCGTGGTCTTCGCGAAGAAGGCCAAGCGGAGCCAGGGCCCGCAGAAGGTGGCGGCCTCGATGAAGGAGACGGCGGGCGTCCTGCAGAACGCCAAGCCCCACCCCCGTGCCGAGCACCCGGCGCTGGAAGACCGTGTGCCCGAGGCCATCGAAGCTGTGGGACGCTCGTCGTCATGACGGATCCCTCCGCGACTTCGGTCGTACGCGTCGAGGTCCCCGAAGGGGTGACCCACCGGGACGTCGCCGCCAACGGCGCCCGCTTTCACATCGCGGAGCTGGGCGACGGCCCCCTGGTGCTGCTGCTGCACGGCTTCCCCCAGTTCTGGTGGGCGTGGCGGCACCAGCTGACCGCGCTGGCGGACGCGGGATTCCGTGCGGTGGCGATGGACCTGCGTGGCGTGGGCGGCAGCGACCGCACACCGCGCGGGTACGACCCGGCCAACCTCGCCCTCGACGTCACCGGTGTGATCCGGTCGCTCGGCGAGCCGGACGCCGCCCTGGTCGGCCATGACCTGGGCGGCTATCTGGCGTGGACGGCGGCCGCGATGCGGCCCAAGCTCGTACGGCGGCTCGCCGTCGTCTCCATGCCGCACCCGCGGCGCTGGCGCTCCGCGATGCTGCGGGACGCCCGGCAGACGGCCGCCAGCTCGTACATCTGGGGTTTTCAGCGGCCCTGGATCCCGGAACGGCAGCTGGTCGCCGACGACGCCGCCCTCGTGGGCCGGCTCATCCGGGACTGGTCCGGGCCCCGGCTGCCGGACGACGAGACGGTGGACACCTACCGGCGGGCGATGTGCATCCCGTCGACGGCGCACTGCTCGATCGAGCCGTTCCGCTGGCTGGTGCGGTCGCTGGTCCGCCCGGACGGCATCCAGTTCAACCGCCGTATGAAGCGGCCGGTGCGCGTGCCGACACTGCATCTGCACGGCTCCCTGGACCCCGTGACGCGGACGCGGAGCGCGGCGGGCTCGGGCGAGTACGTCGAGGCCCCGTACCGCTGGCGGCTGTTCGACGGGCTGGGCCACTTCCCGCACGAGGAGGATCCGGTCGCCTTCTCCACCGAACTGATCAACTGGCTCAAGGACCCCGAACCTGATCGGTGACCGTACCGATACGTCCGGTATGTCGCATTGAACGTCTGTCCTACGAACGGCCACATGCCTGGCGCATAGGCCAATTGAGGGGACGGGAGGCGGTTATCGACCATGGGGCGGGGGCAGACGTCGGGGTATGGGCTGGACGCACGACTACAGTGACGCACCCCGAAACCGCCGTTCCACGGGCGGTCTGAGCTCCCACCAGGGAAGCGCCCCGCAGTCGCCGGGCACCGACCTCAGGGTGGGGATCCCGCGCATCCTGCGCCGCCGGGCCCGCTGGGTCTCGGTACGACTGCGTCACCCCCGCGGCTGACGGCCCCGCGGCGTCGCAGGTCCTGTAGACCTCGGCCTCAGAGGGCGCAGCTGTCGGTACCCACCTGCTCGTTCGCCGTACGGCCCTTGGCGATGTCCTGCCGGATCTCGTCCGCCGTGAGTGCGTAGCCGGTGTCGGCGTCGTCGAGGGACTTCGCGAAGACCACGCCGTACACCTTGCCGTCGGGCGTGAGCAGCGGGCCGCCGGAGTTGCCCTGGCGGACGGTCGCGTACAGGGAGTAGACGTCGCGGCGGACGGTGCCGCGGTGGTAGATGTCCGGGCCATTGGCCGTGATGCGGCCGCGCACGCGCGCGGCACGGACGTCGTACGACCCGTTCTGCGGGAAGCCCGCGACGATCGCGCCGTCGCCGCTGTCCGCGTCCCGGGGCGCGAACTGCAGGGCACGCGCCTTCAGGTCCGGCACGTCGAGTACGGCGATGTCGCGCTCCCAGTCGTAGAGGACGACCTTGGCGTCGTACTTGCGGCCCTCGCCGCCTATCTGGACCGTGGGCTCGTCGACGCCGCCGACGACGTGCGCGTTGGTCATCACGCGACGGTCGCCGAAGACGAAGCCGGAGCCCTCCAGGACCTTGCCGCAGCTCTGGGCGGTGCCCATCACCTTGACGATGGAGCTCTGGGCGCGGGTGGCGACGGGGCTGCCCGCCAGGGCCGGGTCGGGCGGCTGGACATCGTTGATCGGCTCGTTGGCGAACGGGCTGAAGACCTGTGGGAAGCCGTTCTGCGCGAGGACCGTGGAGAAGTCCGCGAACCAGGTGTCGGCCTGCGCGGGCAGGGCGCGGGAGACCCCGAGCAGCACCTTGGAGCTGCGGACCTCCTTGCCGAGCGTGGGCAGCGTCGTGCCGGCCAGGGCCGAGCCGATCAGCCAGGCGACCAGCAGCATCGCCACGACGTTGACCAGGGCGCCGCCGGTCGCGTCCAGGGCGCGGGCCGGGGACCAGGTGATGTACCGGCGCAGCTTGTTGCCGAGGTGGGTGGTCAGCGCCTGGCCGATGGAGGCACAGACGATGACGATCACCACCGCGACGACGGCGACGGTCGTGCTGACCTCCTTCTGGTCGGTCAGGCCGTCCCAGATGACGGGAAGCACATAGACGGCGACAAGACCGCCGCCCAGAAAACCGATCACCGAGAGGATGCCGACGACGAACCCCTGGCGGTAGCCGACGATCGCGAACCACACGGCGGCGACCAGCAGCAGGATGTCCAGCACGTTCACTGATTCTGGCCTCGCCTCATCACTCTCCGGTCCCACCAGCTCGGCCGGGGGTCCGGGGGTTGTCCCCCGGGAAAACACAGCACGGGGTTCACCCTGTCATGACCGCCAGTCGAGTGGGACCTGCTTCTCTCTGTCCCAGGGCCGCTCCCAGCCCGCGTAGTGCAGCAGCCGGTCGATGATCCCGGCCGTAAAACCCCAGACCAGGGCCGATTCCACCAGAAATGCCGGACCTGCGTGGCCGCGCGGATGGACGGCGGTGGCCCTGTTGGCCGGGTCCGTGAGATCCGCCACGGGGACGGTGAAGACGCGCGCGGTCTCGTTCGGGTCGACGACGCCGACCGGGGTCGGAACCCGCCACCAGCCCAGCACCGGGGTGACGACGAAGCCGCTGACCGGGATGTAGAGCTTGGGCAGCACACCGAACAGCTGGACGCCGGACGGATCGAGACCGGTCTCCTCCTCGGCCTCACGCAGCGCGGCCCGCAGCGGTCCGTCGCCCGACGGGTCGCCGTCCTCCGGGTCCAGGCTGCCGCCGGGGAACGACGGCTGGCCGGCGTGCGAGCGCAGCGATCCGGCGCGCTCCATCAGCAGCAGCTCCGGACCGTGCTCGCCCTCGCCGAAGAGGACCAGCACGGCGGACTCCCGCCCCGCCCCGTTCTCCGGCGGCAAAAAGCGGCTCAGCTGGAGCGGCTCGACCGTCTCCACGGCGCTCACCACCGGGTCCAGCCACTCGGGCAGCCCGTCCCTGCTGAGCGTCGCCGAGCCGCCGCGCGTGTCGCTCGTGTGTGTCATCGCCACCCCCGTCCTTCCGTGTCCAACGCCCGACGGCACCTCGATCGTTCCGTCACGCGGCCCCCAGCGGCGGCGCCGGCCTGCCGCCCGCGTCGAGATAGGACTGCGGGGGCTTGAGTCGCTGGCCCGGGAAGCCGCCCTTCTCGTACTTCAGCAGCTTTCGGGCCTTGTCCGGGTCGGTCTCGCCCTCGCCGTACGCCGGGCAGAGCGGGGCGATGGGGCAGGCGCCGCAGGCGGGCTTGCGGGCGTGGCAGATGCGCCGGCCGTGCCAGATCACATGGTGCGAGAGATCCGTCCACTCGCTCTTCGGGAAGAGCGAGCCGACGACGGCCTCGATCTTGTCCGGGTCGGTCTCGTCGGTCCACTTCCAGCGCCGTACGAGCCGCTGGAAGTGCGTGTCCACGGTGATGCCGGGCCGTCCGAAGGCGTTGCCGAGCACGACGAACGCGGTCTTGCGGCCGACGCCGGGGAGCTTGACGAGGTCCTCCAGCCTGCCCGGGACCTCACCGCCGAACTCGTCGACCAGGGCCTTCGACAGCCCTATGACCGACTTGGTCTTGGCCCGGAAGAAGCCGGTGGGGCGGAGGATCTCCTCGACCTCCTCCGGGTTGGCGGCGGCCAGGTCCTCGGGGGTGGGGTACTTGGCGAAGAGCGCCGGGGTCGTCTGGTTGACCCTGAGGTCCGTGGTCTGGGCGGAGAGCACCGTGGCGACCAGGAGCTCGAAGGGGTTCTCGAAGTCGAGCTCGGGGTGGGCGTAGGGGTACACCTCCGCGAGTTCGCGGTTGATGCGGCGGGCGCGGCGGACCAGGGCGGTGCGCGACTCGTCGGCCGGAACCTTCTTCGCGGGCGCCGACTCCACCGGCGTCGCCTTCGCCGACGCTTTCTTCGCCGGCGCCTTCTTCGCCGGCGCCTTCTTAGCCGCCGTCGTTTTGGCAGTTTTTACGGTTTTCCCACCGCCGCCAGGGTTCTGTTCGCCCACAGCGGAATCGCGACGTACAACCACGCGCGCAGCCCCCTTGGCCTGTGCTCTACCGGCGATTTGGACACCCGGCCAGCCTAAAGCCCGGCACCGACATCCGCCCCGGACCCAGAAGATCAGCGCCCAATTGGACCCCTGCCGCTTACCTCGGGACACCTGTGCGGCATCCTTGTGACAGATCACACTGTTTGGACCGTCCGGCAAAATGGGGAGCACGGTCCCCTGGTACCAAGGGGGAGCAAGATCCCCTGAGCAGGTCGACAAGGAGAGAACTCGTGGACGACGTTCTGCGGCGCAACCCGCTCTTCGCGGCGCTCGATGACGAGCAGTCCGCGGAGCTGCGCGCCTCCATGAGTGAGGTGACCCTCGCCCGTGGAGACTCCCTGTTCCACGAGGGCGACCCGGGCGACCGGCTCTACGTCGTCACCGAGGGCAAGGTCAAGCTCCACCGCACCTCGCCCGACGGCCGCGAGAACATGCTCGCCGTCGTCGGCCCCGGCGAGCTGATCGGTGAGCTGTCGCTGTTCGACCCCGGTCCGCGCACGGCGACCGCCACCGCCCTCACCGAGGTCAAGCTGCTCGGTCTCGGCCACGGCGACCTCCAGCCCTGGCTGAACGCCCGCCCCGAGGTGGCCACCGCCTTGCTGCGCGCCGTCGCGCGCCGTCTGCGCAAGACCAACGACGCCATGTCCGACCTGGTCTTCTCCGACGTCCCCGGCCGTGTGGCCCGCGCCCTGCTGGACCTCTCGCGCCGCTTCGGCGTGCAGTCCGAGGAGGGCATCCACGTCGTCCACGACCTGACGCAGGAAGAGCTGGCCCAGCTGGTCGGCGCGTCCCGCGAGACCGTGAACAAGGCCCTGGCGGACTTCGCCCAGCGCGGGTGGCTCCGCCTGGAGGCGCGGGCCGTGATCCTGCTGGACGTCGAACGCCTCGCCAAGCGCTCGCGCTGACGCCGAGTCCCTGCCTTACGGCCTTACGGCTATGGGGTGCCGCCTCTTGAGGGCGGCACCCCATAGCCGTAAGGCAGGGACGGTAAATGAGCTGCCCTGCCGCTCCCCCCGGGGGCACAGTGAGCCCATGGCCGAAACCGCCCCTTCCAAAGGCCTCGACCCCCTGGGCTACCTCGAACGCGAGGGTTCCCTCGCCCTCGTCCCGCACGACTTCCGCCCCGTCGTCGCCGCTGCCCGGGACCGGCTGCTCGAAGTCTTCGGCGCACGGCTGCACAGTGCGTGTCTCTACGGGTCGATCCCACGCGGCACCGCGCGCGTGGGACGCAGCGATCTCGATCTGCTGGTCGCGCTGCGGGAGGAGCCCACGGAGGCGGACCGCGAGGCCGCCCGTGCGCTCGGCGACGCGCTCGACAAGGAGTTCGGGCAGATCGACGGGGTGGGGACGCTGCTGTTCGGCCGGGGACGGCTGCTGAGCGAGCCGGAGCGGTACGACCTGGGGTGGTTCGTGGCCTGCCTGTGCACTCCCCTCCTCGGGGAGGATCTCGCCGAGTACCTTCCGCGCTACCGGCCCGACTCGCTGCTCGCCCGCGAGACCAACGGGGACCTCGCTCTCCTCCTCCCACGCTGGCGCGAGCGGATCGCGGGCGCCGACGACTCGGAGGAGGCCCGGCGGCCCCTCGTACGCTTCATGTCCCGGCACCTCGTGCGCACCGGCTTCACCCTCGTCATGCCCCGCTGGAACGGCTGGACGAGCGACCTGAGGGAGATGGCCGAGGTCTTCGGCGCGTACTACCCGCAGCGGGCGGCGCAGATGCGCGCAGCGGCCGAGTACGGGTACGAACCGGTCGGCAATCCCGTCGTCCTGCGGTCGTACGTCGACGACCTCGGGCCGTGGCTCGCCGAGGAGTACGCGCGCGTGCACGGGGTGAAGGCGCCCAGACCCGACTGAGCGCCGGGAATCGGCTCGCGCCGGCCCGGCCGTGACTCGACCGGCCCCCGCCCCCTGGATCAGCCAGATCGGCCAGATCAGCTGGATCAGCTAGATCAGCCCGTGTTCCCGGAGGTAGTCCATCTGCGCCAGCACCGACAGCTCCGCCGCCGGCCACAGCGAGCGGTCCACGTCGGCGTAGACGTGGGCGACGACTTCGGAGGCGGTGCGGTAGCCGTTCTCGACGGCCGTCTCCACCTGGGCGAGGCGGTGGGCGCGGTGGGCGAGGTAGAACTCGACCGCTCCCTGGGCGTCCTCCAGGACGGGGCCGTGGCCGGGCAGGACCGTGTGGACGCCGTCGTCCACCGTGAGCGACCTCAGACGCCTCAGGGAGTCCAGATAGTCGCCCAGACGGCCGTCGGGGTGCGCCACGACCGTCGTGCCGCGGCCGAGGATCGTGTCACCGGTCAGCACCGCACGGTCGGCCGGCAGGTGGAAGCACAGGGAGTCCGCGGTGTGGCCGGGAGTCGGTACGACCCGCAGCTCCAGGCCGCCGACCCTGACCGCGTCCCCGGCGGCCAGGCCCTCGTCGCCCAGCCGCAGCGCCGGGTCCAGCGCGCGGACCTTCGTGCGGGTCAGCTCGGCGAAACGGGCGGCGCCCTCCGCGTGGTCGGGGTGGCCGTGGGTGAGCAGGGTGAGGGCGACGCGCCTGCCGGCCCGCTCGGCCGTGTCCACGACGGCGCGGAGGTGGTCCTCGTCCAGCGGGCCGGGGTCGATGACGACGGCCAGGTCGGAGTCGGGCTCCGCGACGATCCAGGTGTTGGTGCCGTCCAGGGTCATCGCGGAGGCGTTGGGCGCCAGGACGTTGACGGCCCGCTCGGTGGCGGGACCGGAGAGGACTCCACCACGGGGCTGACCGGGGAGGGCTACGGCGTCCGTCATGCGGAAGCTCCTTCCGGCGCCGCCGCGAGAAGTGCGCGGGGAATCGATTCTCCACCCCTGGCCCGGCCGGGCGGAGCCGCGACGTCGCTCATGCGGGGCCCCCTCCGGCCGCAGGGTTCGGGATGCGCTTGGTGAACTCGTCGTGGCCCGGCCAGGACAGGACGATGTGGCCGTCCACCAGGCGGGCGCGGGCCAGGACGGGAGTCATGTCGCGGGCGGGAGCGGCGGCGAGCGTCTCGGCGGCGGTGGTGTGCGCGGCCAGTTGGCGCAGGGTCGCGATGGTGGGCGGCATCATCGTCAGCTCGCCCTTGTCGTAGGAGTCCGACGCCTCCTGGGGACGGATCCACACCGTGCGGTCGGCCTCCGTGGACGCGTTCCGGGTGCGCTGGCCCTCCGGGAGGACGGCCACGAAGAACCAGGTGTCGTAGCGGCGGGACTCGAATTCGGGGGTGATCCAGCGGGTCCAGGCGCCCAGCAGGTCGGAGCGCAGGACCAGTCCGCGGCGGTCCAGGAACTCGGCGAAGGACAGGTCGCGGGCGACCAGGGCGGCGCGGTCCGCCTCCCAGTCCTCGCCCGTGGTGTCGCCGACCACCGAGTCGGGGTCGGGTCCGGCGAGCAGGACGCCCGCCTCCTCGTAGGTCTCCCGGACGGCCGCGCAGACGACGGCCTGGGCGCCGCGCTCGTCGACGCCGAGCCGCCCGGCCCACCACGCGCGCGTGGGGCCCGCCCAGCGGATCTGGTGGTCGTCGTCCCGCGGGTCGACGCCGCCGCCGGGGTACGCGTACGCGCCTCCGGCGAAGGCCATGGAGGCGCGTCTGCGCAGCATGTGGACGGCCGGACCGGCGGCGGTGTCCTTCAGGAGCATCACCGTCGCCGCGCGCTTCGGGGACACCGGGGTGAGGGTGCCTTCCGTCAGCGCACGGATACGATCCGGCCACTCCGGGGGATACCACTGCCCATTAGCCATGGGCGGAGGCTATCCCGATGTGCGCGAATGTTCGAGAGGGGCCAGTGAGCAGCGCCTTACGGCATCAGCTCGACCTGAACCTCCACCTCGACCGGCGCGTCCAGCGGCAGCACGGCGACGCCGACCGCGCTGCGCGCGTGGACGCCCTTGTCGCCGAGTACGGCACCCAGCAGCTCGCTCGCGCCGTTGATGACGCCGGGCTGCCCGGTGAAGTCGGAGGCCGAGGCGACGAAGCCGACGACCTTCACCACGCGCGCGACGCGGTCCAGGTCACCGGCGACGGACTTCACGGCGGCCAGGGCGTTCAGCGCGCAGGTGCGGGCCAGGTCCTTGGCCTCCTCCGCGGTGACCTCCGCGCCCACCTTGCCGGTGACCGGAAGCTTGCCGTCGACCATCGGCAGCTGGCCGGAGGTGTAGACGTACACGCCCGACCGCACGGCCGGCTGGTAGGCGGCCAGCGGCGGCACGACCTCCGGCAGGGCAAGACCCAGTTCGGCCAGCTTGGCCTCGACGGCGCTCACGACTGCTTCTCCCGCTTCAGGTAGGCCACCAGCTGCTCGGGGTTGTTCGGGCCGGGCACGACCTGGACGAGCTCCCAGCCGTCCTCGCCCCAGGTGTCCAGAATCTGCTTCGTGGCATGGACGAGCAGCGGCACGGTTGCGTATTCCCACTTGGTCATGTGGCCGACTGTAGCCCCTGTTATCCACAGCCTCCCGCGTAGCCCGTCCGCGGACTGGTTAGGCTCGAAGACGTGAGCAGGCTCCAGGTCGTCAGCGGCAAGGGCGGGACCGGAAAGACGACGGTCGCCGCGGCCCTCGCGCTGGCCCTCGCGACCGAGGGGAAGCGGGCGCTTCTCGTGGAGGTCGAGGGTCGGCAGGGCATCGCACAGCTCTTCGAAACAGAGGCGTTGCCGTACGAGGAACGGAAAATCGCCGTGGCTCCCGGGGGCGGGGAGGTGTATGCGCTCGCCATCGACCCCGAACTGGCCCTTCTGGACTACCTCCAGATGTTCTACAAACTGGGCGGGGCGGGCCGGGCCCTGAAGAAGCTCGGCGCCATCGACTTCGCGACCACCGTCGCGCCCGGCCTGAGGGACGTACTCCTGACGGGCAAGGCGTGCGAGGCGGTGCGGCGCAAGGACAAGAGCGGGCGGTTCGTATACGACTACGTCGTCATGGACGCCCCGCCGACCGGGCGGGTCACCCGTTTCCTCAACGTCAACGACGAGGTCGCCGGGCTGGCGAAGATCGGCCCGATACACAATCAGGCACAGGCCGTGATGCGGGTGCTGAAGTCGCCCGAGACCGCGGTGCACCTGGTCACGCTCCTGGAGGAGATGCCGGTCCAGGAGACCGCGGACGGGATCGCCGAACTGCGGGCGGCGCGGCTGCCGGTGGGCCGGGTCATCGTGAACATGGTGCGGCCCGAGGTGCTGGACGAGGACGACCTGGAACTCGTACGGACCGTGCCGCGCACCGCCGTGGCGCAGTCGCTGTCGGCCGCCGGGCTGGGCGGGGCGCGCCGCGGCGGCAAGGCCGAGAAGCTGGTGGACCCGCTGCTGGACCTGGCCGCCGAGTACGCCGAGCGGTACGCGCTGGAGCACGAGCAGCGCGCCGTCCTCGGCGAGCTGGACCTGCCGCTGCACGAACTGCCGCTGCTCGCCGAGGGCATGGACCTGGCGGGCCTGTACGAACTCGCCACCGAGCTGCGGAAGCAGGGGATGTCATGAGTCCGGACCCGGCCCAGACGCAGGACCCCGGCCGTCATCACCTCTCCCCCGCGCGTGTGCTCGACGTCGACCCGCTGCTCGACGACCCGACGACCCGGATCGTGGTGTGCTGCGGCTCGGGCGGTGTCGGCAAGACGACGACCGCGGCGGCCCTCGGGCTACGGGCCGCCGAGCGCGGCCGGAAGGTGGTCGTCCTCACCATCGACCCGGCCCGGCGGCTCGCCCAGTCCATGGGCATCGACTCGCTGGACAACGTCCCCCGCCGGGTGAAGGGCACCGACGGCGACGGCGAGCTGCACGCCATGATGCTCGACATGAAGCGCACGTTCGACGAGGTCGTCGAGGCGCACGCGGATCCCGAGCGGGCGGCCGCGATCCTGGCCAACCCCTTCTACCAGTCGCTCTCGGCGGGCTTCGCGGGCACGCAGGAGTACATGGCGATGGAGAAGCTGGGGCAGCTGCGGGCCAGGGACGAATGGGACCTGATCGTGGTCGACACGCCGCCGTCCCGGTCGGCGCTGGACTTCCTCGACGCGCCCAAGCGGCTCGGGTCCTTCCTGGACGGGCGGCTGATCCGGCTGCTGACGGCCCCGGCGAAGCTGGGCGGACGCGCGGGGATGGCCTTCCTCAACGTCGGCATGTCGATGATGACCGGCACGCTGGGCAAACTGCTGGGCGGTCAGCTGCTGAAGGACGTCCAGACGTTCGTGGCCGCGATGGACACGACCTTCGGCGGGTTCCGTACCCGCGCGGACGCGACGTACAAGCTGCTGCAGGCGCCCGGCACGGCGTTCCTCGTGGTGGCGGCACCGGAGCGAGACGCGCTGCGCGAGGCCGCGTACTTCGTGGAGCGGCTGGCCGCGGAGGACATGCCGCTGGTCGGACTGGTACTCAACCGCGTCCATGGCAGTGGCGCCGACCGCCTGTCGGCCGAAGGTGCGCTCGCCGCCGCGGAAAATCTTGAAGAGCCCCGCATTGTGGATCAGGGGGGCGGGAAAGCTGGACTTCGTAACTCTCCCGACACGTACGGCAGTTCAGACTCTCCCGCTGTCGAAGCACCGGCTCCTGCCGAAGGCTCCCCCGCCGTCACGGACCCGGAGCGCACAGTCGACCAGCTCACCGCAGGCCTGCTGAAGCTGCACGCCGAGCGCATGCAGCTGCTCTCCCGCGAGCAGCGCACGCGCGACCGCTTCACCGCGCGCCACCCCGAGGTGGCGGTGGTGGAGGTGGCCGCGCTGCCCGGCGATGTGCACGACCTCACGGGACTGCGGAACATCGGGGACTTGCTTGCGGCCGGACGGACGGAGCTGCCCTAGAGCCCGGGGCCTTGGAACACTGGAGCCCTATGGGCACGCCCGAGCCACACCGGTCGCGCAGATGGCGGACCCGACCGAGCAGATGGCGGACCCGACCCCGAGCCCATGCACGACGGGCGACGGCCCTGTCCCGAGCGTGCACGCGACGACCCCTGACCTGGGCGCGTGCCGCATGAGGCATGCCGTTGCCGCTTCTCGTGACACACGACACGCGCCGCTTCCCAAGACGCGTGCCCGGCCTGAGGTGCCCTGGGCGTAGACCCGAGGGGAGGGCCCTCAGCTCACCGCTGCGTAGTTCTCGTACACCTCGTCGCTGTCGAGAGGCACGATCCCGGCCCCGCGTTCGTACTCCGAGCGCGCGGTCTCCAGGAGCCTGCGCCACGATGTCACGGTGGGCCGCCTGCGCAGCAACGCGCGGCGCTCCCGCTCCGTCATGCCTCCCCACACGCCGAACTCGACGCGGTTGTCCAGCGCATCGGCCAGACATTCGGTGCGTACCGGGCATCCGGTGCACACCGCCTTGGCCCTGTTCTGCGCTGCTCCCTGAACGAACAGTTCATCCGGATCGGTAGTGCGGCAGGCAGCCTGCGCACTCCAGTCGGTTACCCAGCCCATACCGGCGCCGTCCTCTCCCGAATCGAGGCTCCCCCACGGCGGCAGCGGCATATTCACCGCCGCCAGTTGAGGACGTTACGGAAGGTGGGCACAGCGCAACACCCCCTTCGGGCCCAATCTTGAATGGCCCGAACGGACTATGGGTTAACGGCAGATCACCCGCGGGAGTGAGCTGGCGACATGCGTGATCATCCCGGCAAACCGGGACAGCTGTGGTACGTCACAACGGACGCCGGATGACACACAAGGCGGATTCGGACACGCCGCCCACAAAAAATTTGGGCTACCTCCGGAACGATTCGGGGTCGCCGGACGTATTGATACGTGGCCGCACTGCTGTGACAGTTGGGAGCAGCTTAGGCCAAGGCATATACGCGTGTCCGGCGAATGAGAACGTAGACGCCGCACGCTGTCCACGGCCCGGCGCGGGCCGTCGGCCCGGGATGTCGCTGATGTCGCCCATGTCACGATCCGGCACTCGAACATCCCGAGAGACACCCGTTCCACCGGATCGCTCATCTCTACGGATTAGGCTGCCCTCATGCCAAAGAAGCGCTCGGGTGGTGGCCTCTCGGCAACGCAGCAGGCCGCCAAGTTCCTCGGTGTCAGTGTCCTCGCGGGAGCCGTGATGGCCGGCATCGCGCTGCCCGCGGCCGGAGCGCTCGGGCTCGCGGCCAAGGGGTCGGTCCAGGGCTTCGACGAGATCCCGGCCAATCTGAAGAGCCCACAGCTCAGCCAGCGGACCACCATCCTGGACTCCGCGGGCCAGCAGATCGCGACCGTCTACTCCCGTGACCGCACGGTGGTGGACCTCAAGGACATCTCGCCGTACCTGCAGAAGGCGATCGTCGCGATCGAGGACTCCCGCTTCTATCAGCACGGCGCGATCGACCTGAAGGGCGTCCTGCGCGCGCTGAACAAGAACGCGCAGAGCGGCGGGGTCGCCCAGGGCGCCTCCACGCTCACCCAGCAGCTGGTGAAGAACTACTTCATCGAGGAGGCCGGCGACGACCCGACGAAGGTCGCGCAGGCCACCCAGCAGACCCTGGGCCGCAAGATCCGCGAGCTGAAGTACGCGATCCAGATCGAGGAGAAGCTCGGCAAGAAGAAGATCCTGGAGAACTACCTCAACATCACCTTCTTCGGCGAGCAGGCCTACGGCGTCGAGGCGGCCTCCCAGCGCTACTTCTCCAAGCACGCCAAGGACCTCAGCCTGCAGCAGGCCGCGCTCCTGGCCGGCATCGTCCAGTCGCCCAGCCGCTACGACCCGGTGAACGACGAGGCGGAGGCCACCAAGCGCCGCAACACCGTCCTCCAGCGCATGGCCGAGGTCGGCGACATCTCCCAGCAGGAGGCCGACGCGGCCATGGAGAAGCCGCTCGGACTGCACGTCAGCCAGCCCAAGAACGGCTGTATCACCGCCGGCAAGGGTGCCGGCTTCTTCTGCAAGTACGTGGAGAACGCCTTCCTCAACGACCCGGTCTTCGGCAAGACCAAGGAGGCCCGGGCCAAGATCTGGAACCGTGGCGGTCTGACGATCCGTACGACCCTCGACCCGCAGTCCCAGGCATCGGTCCAGGCCTCGCTCAAGCAGCACGTCGAGAAGTCGGACAAGGTCGCCGCGGCCGCCACCCTGGTCGAGCCCGGCACCGGCAAGATCCTTGCCATGGGCCAGTCGAAGCCGTACGGCTACGGCAAGAACGAGACCGAGTACAACTACTCGGTCGACCGTGACATGGGCGGCTCCAACTTCGGCTTCCCGACCGGTTCGACCTTCAAGCCCTTCGTGGCCGCGGCCGCCATAGAGGGTGGCAAGCCGGCGACCCAGGAGTACTCGTCGCCGTACAAGATGCCCTATCCGAGCCCGGTGCAGGCGTGCAACGGCAAGCAGTGGGTCAACGACCGCGCCTACACGGTGGAGAACGAGAGCGAGTCGGAGAAGGGCCCGTACGCCATGAAGGAGGCGATGGCGAAGTCGGTCAACACCTACTTCGTGCAGCTCATCTCCGACATCGGCCTGTGCCCGGTGGTGAAGATGACCGACGCGCTGCACGTGGTGCAGGGCGACGGCAAGAAGCTCCCCGAGGCGCCGGCCATCGCGCTCGGCTCCAAGGGCATCTCCCCGCTGACGATGGCCAACGCGTACGCCACCTTCGCCGCCCGCGGCATGTACTGCACGCCGATCGCCATCGAGTCGATCACCCAGAAGATCGGCAACGAGCAGAAGTCCCTCCAGGTGCCGAAGTCGACCTGCTCGCGCGCGATGACCGAGAACACCGCCGACACGGTCAACACGCTGCTGCGCGGCGTGGTCGACTCCGGTACGGGTCAGCAGGCCGGCCTCACCGACCGCGAGAGCGCCGGTAAGACGGGTACGACGGACGAGCGCAAGAACGCCTGGTTCGTCGGCTACACGCCCAACATGGCCGGCGCGGTCTGGGTCGGCAGCGCCCGGCAGAACGTGAAGATGGTCAACATCACCATCGGCGGCGTCTACCGCCCCCTCGTCTACGGCGGTGAGGTCCCGGGCCCGATCTGGAAGGACGCCATGACGGGCGCTCTCCAGGGCAAGCCGTCCGAGTCCTTCAACCTCGTCGACATCCCGGACAGCAAGGACAATGGCGACGACAACGGTGACGGCCACGGGCGCGGCCACGGCGGCGACAACGGCGGCTTCATCGGCGGGATCATCGGCGGCCTGACGGACGGCGGTACGACGGCGGGCACGGCCAACGGCGGCACGAACGGCGGCCCGCTCCCGGCACCCACCCTCTCCTTCCCGGGCAACCTCATCCAGGGGCAGAGCAACGGGGGGAACAGGAACGGAGGGACGCGGGGCTGAGGCCGCGCCGTCGGATTGGTGGACGCAGCGGGACGAGCACAGCGGGACGAGCACAGCGGGACGAGCACAGCGGGACCGCACCTGGGCAGAGGCCCACGGTGCGGTCCCGTTGCCTTATCCGAGCCTTATCCGAGCGGGCCGGCCCGGCGACAGCCTGACCTTCTCAGACCTTTCAGCCCTGCAGCAGCTTCTTGACCGCGGCGGCGACACGGCCGCCCTCGGCCTGGCCGGCCACCTTCGGGTTCACGATCTTCATGACGGCACCCATGGCGCGCGGCCCCTCGGCGCCCGCCGCCTTCGCCTCCTCGACGGCCTGGGCGACGATCCGCTCCAGCTCCTCGTCGGACAGCTGCTTGGGCAGGTACGCGGCAAGGACCTCGCCCTCCGCCTTCTCCCGCTCGGACTGCTCGGGACGACCACCCTGGGCGAAGGCGTCGGCCGCCTCCCGGCGCTTCTTGGCCTCCTTGGTGATCACCTTGAGGACCTCGTCGTCGGAGAGCTCGCGCTTCTCCTTGCCCGCGACCTCCTCCTTGGTGATCGCGGCGAGCGTCAGCCGCAGCGTCGAGGAGCGGAGCTCGTCGCGCTCCTTGATCGCGGCGTTGAGGTCGTCGTGCAGCTTCGACTTGAGCGTGGTGGTCATGGCGTCGATTGTCTCAGGTGCGGAAGGCCGTACGCCTGCCGATTTAACCGGGACCCGGTCGGCTTTCGCCGGGACCCGGTCGGCGCCACGCGAACTGCCCCGCTCGCCGAATCGGACGGGGGTTTGGAAGGGCGGACGGTCCCGGGACCGCCGTGCGGTCTGACACGATGGTTGTATGCGCGCTCGATACGGAGTACCCCTGGGAATCGCGGCGGCCGGCGCCGCCGGTGTGTTGTACGCGGCGGGGTTCGAGGCCCGCTCCTTCCGGCTCCGACGGGTGACCGTCCCGGTCCTCCCCGCGGGCATGCGCCCGATGCGCATCCTCCAGGTCTCCGACATCCACATGGTGAGCGGTCAGCGCAAGAAGCAGCGCTGGCTGCGCTCGCTGGCGGGCCTGCGCCCGGACTTCGTGATCAACACGGGCGACAACCTCTCGGACCCGGAGGGCGTCCCCGAGGTCCTGGACGCCCTCGGCCCGCTGATGGAGTTCCCGGGCGCGTACGTCTTCGGCTCCAACGACTACTACGGCCCCAGATTCCGCAACCCGGCGCGCTACTTGCTGGAGAAGGCCAGGGGCCACCACGGCCTGAACGGCAACCCGCCGGTCGTGGGTGCGCTCCACAACCCCTGGGAAGACCTCCGCGACGGCTTCGACGCGGCGGGCTGGCTGAACCTGACCAACACCCGGGGCGTGCTGAAGGTCGAGGGCGTCTCGGTCGAGCTGACGGGCCTGGACGACCCGCACATCAAGCGCGACCGCTATCTGCAGGTGGCCGGCGGCCCCTCGGGTATGTCCGACTTCTCGATGGGCGTGGTGCACGCCCCGTACCTGCGGGTGCTGGACTCGTTCACGGCGGACGACTACCCCCTGGTCCTGGCCGGCCACACCCACGGCGGCCAGCTCTGCATCCCCTTCTACGGCGCCCTGGTCACCAACTGCGACCTGGACACGGACCGCGTGAAGGGCCTGTCCACGCACACGGCGGAGGGCCGCACGTCGTACCTCCACGTGTCGGCGGGCTGCGGCACGAACCGCTACACGCCGGCACGGTTCGCGTGCCCACCGGAGGCGACGCTGCTGACGTTGGTGGGCAGGGAGTAGCACGGGGGGCGCCAGGGACGGCCGGGGCACGTCGTCGCCAGGGACGGCCGGGGCACTGGCGACGACGGGCCGGAGCCGCTGCCGCGCCGCGGCCCGCCCGTCATCCACCCAGCCCGCGCATAATCCACCCACCCGGCCCACCCATATCGCCCCTTTTATGCGCTTTGCTTATCGTGAGGGCATGACCGCCCCGATACCCCCGATACCCAGGGACATCCCGGACCTCCCCGCGGTCCCGCGCAAGCCCAGACCGCTCCCCTCGTACGTACCGGCCACGGCGGTGGTGCCTCCCTTCCCCCGCCCCCTGACCGCGGCATTCCGCCTCTTTACGGCCCTGGCGGCGGCCACCGGCGTAACCCTGGAACTCCTCCTCGGCAGCCCGACCCGCGCGCTGAGCTACTTCAGCGTCCAGGTCAACGCCCTACTGGCACTGGTGTTCCTGATCTCCGCCCACCGGGCATGGACGGCCCGCCGCCCCGTACCGTCGGCCGTGACGGGCGCCGTACTGCTCTACGCCGTGATCTCGGCCCTCGCCTACCACCTGCTGCTGGCCCACACGACGCCCCCGTTCTCCATGACGGGCGCGACGACGCCGCCGGCACCGTGGCACGGCGAGTGGCTCGCCGCCCAGCTCCTCCACAAGGCGGCCCCGGCGGCGGCGGTCCTGGACTGGCTCCTGCTCACGGCCCCCGGCCGCCTGCACCTGCGCCAGGCCGCGACGTGGCTCCTCTACCCCCTGGCCTACCTGGCCTTCTCCCTCGCCCGGGGCGAACTCCTCCTCCCCGGCACCCCCGACCGCTACCTCTATCCCTTCCTGAGCGTCGACCGGCACGGCTACCGCGGCGCGCTCGCCAACGCCCTGCTCCTCGGCCTCGCCTCGTACGCCCTCGCCGTCCTCCTGACCGCCCTCGACCACGCCCGCCCGAACCCCGTCCGCCGCCGCGCCAAAACCGGATTTCGTCTCCGGCCACCGGTGGGCTAAAGTAAACGACGTCGCCGCGACAAGCAGCGACATCGGGGTGTAGCGCAGCTTGGCAGCGCGCTTCGTTCGGGACGAAGAGGTCGTGGGTTCAAATCCCGCCACCCCGACAGAGAAACACCAGGTCAGGGACCTGATCCGCTCAGCGGGTCGGGTCCCTGACTGGTTTCCGGGGCCTGTTGGGAGAAATCTGGGAGAAGATCTTGGAATCACGCTCCCGGACAACGCTCGTGCTGGCCCCCGGTGCCTCTCGCAGGGCCATGCCCCTTGACTTTCGGCACGTCAAAGGCCAAGAGCCCGGATGTACAGGGCCTTTGGCTGCGCCTACATAGCGTGTCAGGCATTGAAGCGGAACCTCCCCCGCATTGGCTGACTGTTGACGGCCAAACTTGGCCGCCCCCGGAAAGTGCGGCTTGACCTGTGACTATTTGCGGACCGACGACCGACTGAGCCCAGCGCTCAGCCCCAGAAGATCGGGTCGCCGCTGTTCTCGATGTAATCGAGCAAGGCCTGGAACAGCCCACGACCAGAGCCGGCCGGCTCGAACGGCAGCGAGACACTGCGGAGCGCACCGCCCGCCGCCGCGCAGACCTCGACCCACTGCCGGACCGTGAGCTGGTCGCGGTCACCGACGTTGAAGACCTCAGCCGCGGCGGCGTCCGGGCGGTCGACCGCTGCGAGGAGGTGCGCGGCGGCGTTGACCGCTGAGCAGCGGGTCGTGATCGTGAGCCCCGCGTCCGGGAGGATGATCCGGTCCCGTCCGTCGAGCACGCCGCGGACCACCGACCACTCCCGCGGGTAGACCTGGCGAGGGCCGTAGATGCTTGGGTAGCGGAACACCGAGGCGCGGAACGCGCCGATGGCGTGGAGGTCGAGCACGTGGTCCTCGGTCGCGCGGACCTTGCGGGCGAATCCCTCGCCCGTGGTCTCCTCCTCGGAAGCCGCAGCCCGGCGTCGCCGTGCTCCTCGCGCACCAGCACCGGCTTGCCGTGCGGGTGCCGCCGGCCCGCTCGTGGTAGCCGGGGTAGACCGGCAGGCCGCTCACCGCGACGAGCTCCGCACACCGGCCGGCCACCAGCGGCGGCGACCAGCCGGATCCGGCAGTACGTCGCCACGACGACCTCGAACTCGCGCCCGGCGATGGCCTCGTCGAGCGACTCTCGGAAGTGCGGGTCGGCATGGAGGTGCTCGTAGCCGGCGGGCTCGGGGAGCTCGTGCGTGCCGCGGTGCAAGGGGGTGGTCTCGTACCCGCGCGCGGCCAGGCCGCGGACGAGGTGCGGGGGACGAGGTGCGGGCCGGCCGGGCCGGTACCTCCGGCCACGAGTGCCCGAGCAGACGACGTGCTCACGCGTGCGACGTCGCCCAGACCGGCTGGTCATGAACGCGACGCAGCACGTTCGCGAGAGGGTCCACGCCTCTCACCGGGCGGCCGCAGCCGGGAGATGCGCCGGCAGGGAGGTGAAGAAGTACCCCTGTCCCATGGCGTCGCTTCGCACCGCGGCGTCCAGGTCGAGCTCGTAGCCCGGGAGCAGGTCGAAGATCGCCTCGACCTCCAGCCGGAGAATGGTTCGAGCCATGTGCAGGCCGAGGCAACGGTGCACGCCCCAGCCGAACGCCACGCTCTTGGACCGGTTGCGGTCGAGGTCGACGACATCCGGCTCGGGGAAGCTCGACGGGTCACGGTTGGCTGCCTGGTTGACGAAGAGGACCCAGTCGCCCGCTCGCATGGGAACGCCCCCGAACTCGGTGTCGGCGGTCACGCTCCGGGCGATGGGCGGCGCAGGGGTGTAGACCCTGATGATCTCCTCGATCGCCGCGGGGATCAGGTCCCGGTCGCGCTCCAGGCGTCGGCGCAGATCCGGATGCTCCTCAAGGTGGACGAGCAGCGAGGTGAGGGCGCCCGACGTGGTGTGAAAGCCCGCCAAGAGCAGGAGGACAACCATGTCCGTGAGCTCCGCGTCCGACAGCATCTCACCCCCGGCGATGGGCTCGGTCGCCAGCACGGTCATCAGGTCGTCACGCGGATCGGCCCGACGGTCATCGGCTTCGCGCATGATCTGCTCACGGATCCAGCGGTTGCCCTCTGCGTTCCTGTCGACGACAGTCGGGTCCGTGCTGGCCAGGTTGACCAGCCCGAACGTCATGACGTCGAGCAGCGGGATCCGCTGGTCCGGGTCCCACCCGAGGATGTCGAGGGTCACCGCGCCCGGTGAGACGTTCGCCAGGTCGTCGGCGAAGTTCCAACTGCCGCGTGCCGCAAGGGCTCGCACGATGTCCTCCACCATCGCCTTCATCTTCGGCTGCCGCGCCTCGATCGCCGCCTTGCTGAACCACGCGTTGAGCACCTTGCGGTACATCGCGTGGTCGGGAGGATCAATGGCAACCGGGATGTGCCGGGTGCCGAACGGGTGCGCCGGGATCGCCGGTCCGCGCGCCGAGGAGAAGGTCTGGTAGTCGGCGAATCCGGCCATGACGTGCTCGTGGTCGGTGACAACCCAGAACCCATCGTGGGCCGTCGACCAGGCGACGGGCATGTCCCTCCGCAGCGTGGCGAGAGTCTCGAACGGTCGCTCGGCGTACGTCCGGGAGTGATGGTCGAAGTCCGTGACGGGGACATCCTGCGGCGTGTTCATGGTTGTCCTTTCTCGGCGACGCCCCCAGGCGTAGCCCGTCGCGTCCGCGGCTCTTCGCCAGAGGCTTCTCTTAGACGGCACCCTTGATCTAATTATGCTTTCGCACCATAGCATCTAGATATCAACAACAGTACTGGCTCCTGCGTCGACGCCGGCTCGTGGCCGACGGCGCCCGGGGTCGGGTGGCTCACGTCGTGGCGGTTCAAGGAGCGGGGCGGTGCGCTCCGGATCCGTGCGGACGTGCTGAAAGTCGACCGGGCCAAGGGCCGGCAGGGCCCCTGGCGCGATGGCTGTGAGCCGCCGCAGGCGGTGGTCGACGCCGGTACCGGTGAGGTCTACGGCGGCTGAAGCCGAGTCTTACAGCCCAAAGTGCGCACACCCCACCCCCCTCCTAACGTTGAAGGGCAAGTCGCCGACGTGCGGGGGCACCGGTCGGCTCCGTGCGGGAATGGGAAGGTGGTGCGGAGATGGCCACGACGTCGGACACTCCGGTTCTGGACACGATCGCCGCCATGACGGTCGACTCCATCGAGCGTTGTGGGATGGACGAAGGCTCGCTGATCCTCACGCGTATCGCCGCGCTCGTGGCCATGGATGCGCCGGCGGTCAGCTACCTCGCTCACGCGGGTGCCGCCATGGAGGCCAACCTGACCTCCGAGCAGGTGCAGGACGTGCTGGTTGCGATCGCCCCCGTCGTGGGCACGGCGCGGGTCATGTCGGCCGCGGGTCACATCGCCGAGGCGTTCGGGTTCGCCATCGCCATGGCGGAGGCCGAGGCCGAGACGATCGCCCAGGCCGAGGGACAGAGCCGTAGCTCTTCCTGAAAAGGAAGTTGAAACGGCAGTTGAGAAGGCAGTTGAGAAGGCAGGACCTGTCGTCGCCCCCGCCTTGCGTCTCAGTCCGTGACGAGGTCCTCCGGTGCGGACCGGGCCAGTTCGGCGAGGGTGGCCAGGGCCTGGGCAAGGGCGTCCGGCTGGGGTGTGGCCAGGCCCAGCCGGACGGCGTTCGGCGCGTGGTTGTCGCCGACGGTGAACGCGGCCGCCGGGACCACGCCGATGCCGTGGCGGGCGGCTGCCGCGACGAAGGTGTCCGCGCGCCAGGGGTGGGGCAGTCGCCACCAGCAGTGGTAGGAGCGCGGGTCGCTCTGCACCGCGAAACCGTTCAGGTGCCGCGCCGCGATCCGCTGCCGTACCGCCGCCTCCCGTTGCTTGGCCTCGACCAGCGCGGCCACCGTGCCGTCCTGCTGCCAGCGGTGGGCTGCCTCCAGGGCGAAGCGTGTCGGTGCCGAGCCGGACGCGCGCAGGGTGGTGTTGATGTCGGCCGACAGGGCCGCGGGCGCCAACACGAAACCCAGGGTCAGGCCCGGCGCGATGCGCTTGCTCAGGCTGTCGATCAGGATCGTGCGCTCGGGCGCGTGGGCGGCCAGGGGTGGCCGTTCGTTGTGGAGGAAGGACCAGATGGCGTCCTCCACCGCGGGGATGCCCAGATTCCGCAGGACGGCCGCCATGCGCTCGGCTCGGGCCTCGGGCATGGTCAGCGAGAGCGGGTTGTGCAGTCTTGGCTGTACGTAGATCGCGTGCAGGGGGGCCGTGGCGTGGGCTTCCTCGATCGCCTCCGGGATCAGTCCCTCGCCGTCCATGGGCAGGGTGGTGAGTGTGATGCCGAGCCTGGTGGCGATCGCCTTGACGACGGGGTACGTCAGCTCCTCGACTCCGAGTCGTGCTCCTGGGGGTACGACCGTGGCGATGGCGGCCGCGATGGCCTGCCGTCCGTTGCCCGAGAAGAGGATCCTCGACGGGTCGGGGCGCCAGCCGCCTGCGGCGAGGATGCAGGCGGCGGAGTCCTGTACCGCCGGGAGGGCGGCGGTGCCCACGGGGCGCAGGGCCTCGGCCAGGGCGTCGGGGCGGAGGAGTCCGGCCAGGCCCTGGGCCAGGAGCGCGCTCTGCTCCGGTACCACCGGGTAGTTGAGCTCCAGGTCGATGCGGGTGGTGGCCGGTTCGGTGAGTGCGGGGGCGGTGGTCGGGGAAGCCTCGCGGACGAACGTGCCCCGTCCCACCTCGCCCACCGTCAGTCCCCTGCGGGCCAGTTCCTGGTAGACGCGCGTGGCCGTGGAGTTGGCGATGCCGTGCCGCCGTGCGAACTCGCGCTGCGGCGGGAGGCGGTCACCGGGGCGGAGGCCGCCCTTCCTGATCTCCTCCGCCACCGCGTCAGCGACGCTCTGGTAGTCCCGCACCGTGTTCTCCCCCTCGCGGCCGACAGCGCCCTTCGTCCCACCCCATCACAAAATTGCACTGAGAGCAATATTCTCATTGCACTGAGTTATTGCACTGCAATATGCTCCGAGACATTCCGGCGGGGACCGGTGTTCGTACGAGGCGGGGGGGCGTTTTCATGGTTGATCTGGTCATCGCTGATCCGGTCATCGTTGATCCGGTCATCGTTGATCCGAGGGGAATCCTCGGCGTGACCGCGGTGGGGCTCGGCATGGTGCTCACCCCCGGCCCGAACATGATCTATCTCGTCTCCCGCAGCATCACCCAGGGCAGACGCGCCGGGATCATCTCCCTCGGCGGCGTTGCCCTCGGCTTCCTGGTGTATCTGCTCGCCGCGAACCTGGGCCTGGCGGTCGTCTTCGTCGCCGTACCCGAGCTGTATCTCACGGTGAAGCTGGCGGGCGCCGCCTACCTCGGCTTTCTGGCCTGGAGCGCCCTGAAGCCGGGCGGCATCTCCGTGTTCGCCCCGCAGGACGTGCCGCACGATCCGCCGCGGCGGCTGTTCATGATGGGCCTGATGACGAACCTGCTCAATCCCAAGGTCGCCATCATGTACCTGTCGCTGATCCCCCAGTTCATCGATCTGGACCGGGGGCATGTGCTGCTCCAGGGCCTCGTTCTCGGCTCGGCCCAGATCCTGGTCAGCATCGCGGTCAACCTCACCATCGTGCTGGCGGCGGGCACGATCGCGGCCTTCCTCGCCCGCCGCCCCTCCTGGCTCCGGGTGCAGCGCTACCTGATGGGTACGGTGCTCGGCGCCCTCGCCGTGTCACTGGCCGTCAACTAGACCTCCGCCGGCCTCCGCCGGCCTCCGCCAGCCTTCGCAGGAACCCACTCAGTTGTTCCACGTCTCGTCGTACGGGTCGTGCGGCGTCGGCACCGGCCGGGACCCGGTGACCCGTAGGAACGGGATCGGGCCGTTGTTGACCGGGTCCCGGGTCTGCTTCGTGGTGTACGTGCCCGTCACCTCCAGCCAGGCGTCCGGCTGGAGGACCGGAGGGATCTTCCCGGTCAGGCCGATCTTCACCGGCTGGGCGTCCGCGGCACAGCAGTTGAGGGCCATGCGGACGAGGTAGGGCGTGCCCGCGCGGTCCACGGCGACGAACCCGGTGATCCGGACGCTGCGGCCGCCCAGGGAACGGCCGCGGTCGTAGACCGCGCGGCCCGCGTAGTCGACCAGGTTGACCGGCACGGGGTCGCCCACCGGCAACTTCATGTAGCCGTAGGGCTGTTGCAGGGCCGTGCCGGTGCGCATCGCACTGTACGAGCCGAGGGCCGGCGGCGCGACCAGGATGAGGGCGAAGAGCGGGAGGACGAGGAGCCAGGAGATACGGGGCTCGTGGTGGACATGGCCGTGGCCCTCATCGCCGACGGCGGCACCGGCATCGGCACCGGCATGGGCGTCAGCACCGGCCCCGGCACCCGCCTGCTTCCTCCGCCGCGCGTTCTTCCACTCGTACCAGGCCGTCGCCAGCGCCGTCACGATCAGTACGACGCCCGCCGCCAGCAGCAGCGGGCGCAGGCCCGCCTTGACGTAGCGCAGATAGAGGTCGGTGAAGCCCGCGTGCAGCAGGGCCGCGCCGATCAGGAACAGGACCGCCGATTGCGCCTGCCGGTTCACAGCAGCACCGCCCCGGTCGCGACCGCGCCCACGATGGCGAGGACGAAGGTGGCGGGGGCGAAGCGCAGGGCGAAGCCGCGGCCGAAGGTGCCTGCCTGCATCGCGAACAGCTTCAGGTCGATCATCGGGCCGACGACCAGGAACGCCAGCTTGGCCGTCAGCGAGAACTGGGTCAGCGACGCGGCCACGAACGCGTCCGCCTCCGAGCAGATCGACAGCACCACGGCCAGGACGGCCAGGGCGAGGACGGAGACCACCGGGTTGTCGGCGGCCGTGCGCAGCCAGTCCGCCGGGGCCACCGCCTTCAGCGTCGCCGCGGCCATCGCGCCGAGCACCAGGAAGCCGCCGGCGTGCATCATGTCGTGCCGGACGGACCCCCAGAACGCCTCACCCCTGCTCTGCCCCTCGTGCGAGGCGTGCGCCGGCAGGCGCAGCCAGTCGGTGCGCCCGAGGCGCTGCCACAGCCAGCCCATCACACACGCGACCAGCAGACTGGCGACGAAACGGCCCAGCACCATCTCCGGGTTGCGGGGGAAGGCGACGGCCGTCGCCGTCAGCACGATCGGGTTGATCGCCGGGGCGGAGAGCAGGAACGCGATCGCCGCGGCCGGGGTCACACCCCGGCGGACCAGCGCCCCGGCCACCGGCACCGACGCGCACTCGCAGCCCGGCAGCACGGCGCCCGCCACCCCGGCCACCGGTACGGCCAGGGCGGGCCGGCCGGGCAGGGCGCGGGCGAAGAACGACGGCGGTACGAAGACGGCGATAGCCGCGGACAGCAGCACCCCGAGCGCCAGGAACGGCAGTGCCTGGACGACCACCGCGACGAACACCGTCATCCAGCTCTGCATCACCGGTGTGGACAGCGCACCGCGGATCGGCCCCTGCGCCACCACCACCAGCAGCATCAACATGGTCAGGGCGAGCGGGGAGTTGAGGTGCCAGCCCTCCTTGCCGGGCGGCGCCGCATCGCGAGCGACGTCCCCGGGCGGGGCTTCTTCGGTGATGGCCACGGGTCGGGTACCTCCGGCGTACGGGCGCTGCTTCGCTGTTCTCCCTCCCCCTCGGTACGGCGGTCCCGGCGCGCGCGTTCAGCCCGTTGCTGGAACCATCCGTCCCGTTGGGGCACTCTTTGCCCTTGTGGGGAGCGTTCCGTATCAGGGTGGCCATGGTGGTGCGCCGGCCCGGATGGTGGTGTGCGGCGACGACGGGCTCGCGCACCGGCTGGCCGCCGAACTGCGCGGAGTGTACGGCGAGCAGGTGACGCTCGTCGTACCGCCGAACGTGCGCACGGCACGGCCGCCGGTCGTCGGGCGGGCCCGGGCGGCCTCGGCGGCGCTGCTGGACCGGGTGGTGAACGCGGCCGTGGGACGGACCGCGACCAACGGCAACGGCGGCGCAGGCGGAGGCGGGGGCAGCACCGGCAGCGGCGAACCCGCCCGTGGCGAACGGCTGTTGGAGGCAGTCGAGCCGACCGAGGCGGTGCTCGCCGAGGCCGGCGTGGAACGGGCCACCGCGCTGGCGCTCGTGTACGACGACGACGAGACCAACATCCGCGCCGCCCTCACCGCCCGCCGTCTCAACCCACGGCTGCGGCTCGTCCTCAGGCTCTACAACCGGCGGTTGGGCCAGCACATCGAGGAACTCCTCGACCAGTCCGCCGCGTTGGCGGCCGGGGACGGCGAGAGCGGGGAGTCCGGGAGCGACGCGTCAACGACGGTGCTGTCCGACGCCGACACCGCCGCGCCCGCGCTGGCGGCGGCCGCGGTGGCCGGCACCACCAAGGTCGTACAGACGGACGGGCTGCTGCTGCGCGCGGTGGAACGGCCGCCGGCCCGCCCCGGGCAGATCGTCGACCCCGGGCTGTGCACACTGGCGCTGCTGTCGGCGACCAGCAGCGATCCAGCCGGTGCGGACGGCTCCGAGGGCAGCGGGGAGCGCGGACCGCGGCTGCTGCCCGACGAGGCGGAGGCACGGGAGGCCGACGGGCGCGGGACGGTCGTACTGGAGCAGGTGTCGTACGCCGCCGGGCCGCCGTTACCCGCGGGGCGCGCCGGGGTCGTACCGCCGTTCGCCTCGCTGTTCTCCCGGCGGCTGCGGTGGTCGCTGGCCGGGCTCGTGGGGTGTGTGGTGGCGCTGGCCGTGGCCCTGTGGCTGGTGACGGGCATCCATCCGCTGCGGGCCTTCTATCTGACGCTGCTGGACCTCTTCGCCATCGACGACCCGGCCATCGGGGCGTCCCTCGGGCGGCAGATCCTGCAACTCCTGTCCGGTCTGGTCGGGTTGCTGCTGCTGCCGGTGCTGCTGGCCGCGGTGCTGGAGGCGCTTGGCACCTTCCGGACCGCGTCCGCCCTGCGCAAGCCCCCGCGCGGCCTCGGCGGACATGTGGTGCTGCTCGGGCTGGGCAAGATCGGCACACGAGTGCTGACGCGGCTGCGGGAACTGCACATCCCCGTGGTGTGCGTCGAGGCCGACCCCGAGGCCCGCGGGCTCGCCACGGCGCGGCGGCTGCGGGTGCCGGTGGTGCTCGGGGACGTGACCCAGGAGGGGGTCCTGGAGGCCGCCAAGATCCATCGGGCGCATGCGCTGCTCGCGGTGACCAGCGCGGACACGACGAATCTGGAGGCCGTGCTGTACGGGCGGTCCGTGCGACCGGATCTACGGGTGGTCCTGCGCCTGTACGACGACGACTTCGCGACCGCCGTGTACCGCACCCTCCGGGCAGCGCATCCGCGTGCGCTGACCCGGAGCCGGAGCGTGACGCATCTGGCCGCGCCCGCCTTCGCCGGGGCGATGCTCGGCCGGCAGATCCTGGGGGCGATCCCCGTCGAGCGCCGGGTGCTGCTCTTCGCCGCGGTGGACGTCGAGGGGCACCCCCAGTTGGAGGGGCGGACGGTGGCCGGGGCGTTCCGGGCCGGTGCCTGGCGGGTGCTGGCGCTGGAGGGGCGGCAGTCCCTGTCGGCCGACCATGTGCTGCGTGCCGGGGAGCGGGTGGTTCTTGCCGCCACGCGGAGGGGGCTGGCGGAGTTGCTCGGCCGTCCCGGGGCTCCGCCCCAGACCCCGCCAGGGACTCCGCCCCTGGACCCCGTTTTCCCACCCGCCCATCCGTCTCGGTAGGTCGTTACTTCGGCAGATGCCGCTCCGCGAAGTCGATCTCCAGTCCCACCTGCTTGATCCGCTCCTCCACCACCAGCGACCCGTGCCCCGCGTCATAGCGGTACACCTCGTGCGTCGCGCCCCGCGCCGCAAGGCGGTCGACGTAGTTCTCCACCTGGCGGATGGGACAGCGCGGGTCGTTGACCCCGGCCGAGATGTAGACGGGGACCTTGACCTGGTCGACGTAGGTGAGGGGGGAGGACGCCTCGTAGCGCTCCGGGACCTCCTCGGGGGTGCCGCCGAGCAGGGTGCGGTCCATCGCCTTCAGGGTCTCCATCTCGTCGTGGTACGCCGTGACGTAGTCCCCGACCGGGACGACCGCGATGCCCAGGGTCCAGCCCTCCGGCTGGGTGCCGAGGCCGAGGAGGGTGAGGTAGCCGCCCCAGGAGGCGCCCGTGAGGATCAGCCGGCCGGGGTCGGCCAGGCCCGAGGACACCGCCCAGTCGCGGACCGCCGCCACGTCCTCCAGCTCGATCAGGCCGACCCGGTGGCGGAGCGCGTCCGTCCAGGCCCTGCCGTAGCCCGTGGAGCCGCGGTAGTTGACGCGCACCACCGCGTAGCCGTGGTCCACCCAGGCGGCCGGGCCCGCGGCGAAGGAGTCGCTGTCGTGCCAGGTCGGGCCGCCGTGCAGGTCGAAGACCGTCGGCAGCGGGCCGGTGGCCCCCGCGGGCTTCTGGACCAGCGCGTGGATACGGCCGCCGGGGCCCTCGATCCACACGTCCTCCACCGGCACCGAGCCGGGGCACTTCATACCGGGCGGGTCCAGGACCACCTTGCCGGTCGTCGAGCGGACCGCCGGCGGCTCGGCGGCCGAGGACCACAGGAACTCCACGCTGCCGTCGGGGCGGGCCGTCGCGCCGGAGACCGAGCCGGGCGGGGTCGGGATGCTCGTCAGCTCGCCGGTGGCCAGGTCGTAGCGGAACAGTTCGCTGCGGGCCTCGAAGCCGTGGGCGATCAGCAGGGCGGAGCCGTCCGGATACCACTCCGCGCTCACGTCGCCCGGCAGGTCCAGCGCCAGGTCGGTCTCCTCGCCCGTCGCCACGTCCCACACCAGCGGCTCCCAGCGGCCGCGGCGCTGGTGTCCGATGAGCAGCCGGGTGTCGCCGTCGACCGGCGCGAAGCCCAGCACCTCCAGGCCCAGCTCCTGCGCGCCGCCCTTGGTGTCGTCCAGCTCGGCGACCTGTGTGCCGTCCTGGCGCAGGACGCGCAGCGCGGAGTGCATCGCGTCGCCGTGCTCCGTGTGCTCGATCGCGAGCAGCGTGCCGTCGTGGGAGAGGTCGCCGACGTAGGCGGACTCGCGGTGGCGGTAGAGCTCGACGGGCGCCTCGCCGTCCCGCGAGACGTGGATCGTGGTGCCCTCCTCGTCCGTCGAACGGCCGACGACCGCGGTGCGGCCGTCCCGGGCGAGGGCGAGTCCCGCGGGGTAGGAGGGCTTCAGGCCCGGCGTGGCGAGCTCGTGCTCGCCGCCCGCGAACGGCTGCCGGCGCCATACGCCGAACTCGTCGCCGTCCTTGTCGTCGAACCACCAGATCCACGCGCCGTCCGGCGACACCAGACCGTCCGTGGTGCCGTTCGGCCGCTCCGTCACCTGCCGCTGCTCCCCCGTCGCACGGTCCCAGGCGTACAGCTCGTACGTCCCTGTCGCGTTGGACACGAACAGGGAGCGGTCGGGGGCGTCGTCCGCCCAGTCGGGCAGGGAGACACGTGGGGCACGGAACCGCTTCTCCCACTCGGGCATGGCTGCTGCGTCGGTCATGCCTATATGTAACCCGATCAGCACCAAGTCGTACGGGGGAAGTCCGGAGCGGGCGCGGACGGCGCACCCCCGCCCACTGAACTTGTATGAACAAGCCGCGTCGTAACTTGTATGAACAAGTTTGGTCGCGGTTCTTCCGCCCGACAGCGGCCGCCGGTACCTATGTCCCGTTCATGTCATCCCTCAGGCACGCTCATCGACGGGACGAGGTACACGAATGAGACTGCGCTGGAGATCCTTCAGCGGGCTGGTCGCCCTCCTCGGTGCACTGATCGTCTCCGCTCCCGCTACCGCCCAGGCGGCGGGTGGCAGCGGCAATCTGATCGTGAACGGCGACGCGGAGACCGGCGGGTACTGCACCGATGACTGGGGCTCGGCGTCCACCGTGCCCGGCTGGACCACCGAGGCGGGCGGGCTGGACGTCATGTGCCACACCGCCGGGTCGTTCGAGCTGCCCGGCGACGGCAAGGCGCCCGGCAAGGCCTTCTTCGGGCCCGGCAACTTCGGCGACGGCGCGATGACACAGACCGTGGACGTCTCCTCGGCGGCCGGGGCCATCGACGGCGGTGGGGTGAGCTACGACCTCTCGGGCTGGCTCGGCGGCTGGACCGTCTACAGCGGCCATGTCGCGGTCGGCCTGCACTTCCAGGACGCGGGCGGCCACCCGATCGGTGCCACCGCCAAGCTGCCGACGGTCTCCGCGAGCGACCGGGGGCTGGCCACCAAGTTCCTCTCCCGCAGCACCACCGGCCCGGTCCCGGCCGGGACCCGTTCCATCCAGGTCGAGGTGCAGTTCCTGTCGACGTCCAACGAGACCGGCTACCTGGACAACCTCTCGCTCACCCTGAACACCCCGGTCACCCCGCCGGCCCCGGTCACCCCGCCCGTGTCGCGCGTGCCCGGCTATGACCATGTGTTCATGGTCATGATGGAGAACACCGACTACTCCGCAATCATGAACGACCCGGCGGACACGCCGTACATGCACAGCCTGATGAACCAGGGCGCCACGCTGACCGACTTCCACGGCGTCTACCACCCGAGCGACGAGAACTACCTCGCCGTCGCCGGCGGTGACACATACGCCAAGGGCGCCGTCTACTGGCCCAACATCAACTCCCCCCAGCGCAACCTGGGCGACACCGTCGAGGCGGCCGGCAAGAGCTGGAAGGCCTACGAGCAGGGCATGGGCACGCCCTGCAACACCAGCAACAACTTCGACCGCTACTACGAGCCCGACGACGCTCCGTTCATCAACTACACCGACATCAGCGGCAACGCCTCCCGCTGCGCCGCCCACCTGTTCGACACCTCACAGCTGACCACCGACCTCCGGTCGGCCACGACCACCCCGGACTTCTCCTGGATCGCCGCCGACGACTACTACGACGGCGAGGCCTCCGGCAACGGCAGCCCCACCAGCCTGAAGACGCAGGACGGCTGGCTGAAGCAGACGCTGGCCCCGGTGCTGGCCTCCCCCGCCTGGACCCAGCAGCGCTCGCTGCTCGTCCTGACCTGGGACGAGAGCAACAGCGAGGCCTACAACCACATCGTCACCACGGTCGTCGGATCGCAGGGAACCGTCCCGGCCGGCACCAGCAGCCCGGCGCACTACGACCACTACGGCATCGCCCGCACCATCGAGTCGGCCCTCGGCCTGCCCGCCCTCACCGGCAACGACGCCTACGCGACCCCGCTGAACGCCGCGTTCGCACCGTCCACCGCCACGGCCCCGACCCTCACCGGCGACCTGAACGCGATCACGGACGGCGGCAACGTCACCCTTCGCTACTCCGTGCCATCCACGTCCCAGGTGAGTACGAAGAACTGGATCGGCATCTACCCGGCAGGCGTCAGACCGGGCCAGCAGTCCTCCCTGACCTGGGCCTACGCCCCCGACGCCAGCGGCGCCCTCACCTTCTCCACCGGCAAACTCAAGGGCAACGGCACATACGACGCGTACTACCTCGCGAACGACGGCTACTCGGTCCTGGCCGGCCCGTTCACCCTGACCGTCGGCTGATCCACCCGCCGCCGGGACCCCCGGCCCCGTGTCCGCTCCGTCGCCCCGTACCGTTGACGGCGTGTACCGGTTTCTGCTGACACCCCGCTGGTGGGGCATCAACGTCTTCGTGCTGCTCTCCATCCCGTTCTGCATCTTCATGGGGTCGTGGCAGCTGGGCCGGTTCGAGGCGCGGGTGCAGGACCACCGGGCCGCCACCGAGCAGGCCTCCTCGGCCAGATCGGAGGCGGCCCGGCCGCTGGCCGAGCTGCTGCCCGTCGACAAGAGCACGTCGGGCAAGCGGGCCACCGCCACCGGCCGGTACGACAAGCAGTTCCTGGTGCCCGGCCGGGAACTGGACAACAGGAGCGGCTTCTATGTGATGACGCTGCTGCGCACCGACTCCGGCAAGGCACTGCCGGTGGTGCGGGGCTGGCTGCCGGGCAACGCAGACCCGGCGAAGGCGCCCGCCCCGCCCGCCGGCGAGGTCACCGTCACCGGTGCGCTGCAGGCGTCCGAGACGCCGGGGGACAACGGCGTCAGCGCCCAGGGCGGGCTGCCGTCCGGGCAGACGGCGGCGATCAGCTCGGCATCGCTGGTGAACCTCGTGCCGTACCGGGTGTACGACGCGTGGGTCACGCTCGACAAGGGCGACTCCGGGATGAAGGCCGTGCCCGCGTCCGCTCCGGACAACACCGGGCTGGACCTGAAGGCGTTCCAGAACCTCGGCTACACCGGTGAGTGGTTCGTCTTCGCGGGCTTCGTGGTCTTCATGTGGTTCCGGCTGCTGCGCCGCGAGCTGGAGTTCGCCCGGGACGCGGCGCTGGGCCTGGTGCCGGACGAGGAGGGCGTCTCCGCCCCGTCCGGCGTCTGAGACGGGCGCGCCGAGCGCGGCCGCCCCAGACGGATCGGCTACGACCGACCGGACGATCGACCAAGGACGAGCGACCAAGGACGAGCGACTACGACGCCGACAGCACCCCGGTCCAGTACACCGTCCCGGCACACGCGTTGGACACCGTCGCCGAGACCGCGGGCGAGCCCGCCTGCGGGGTGTGGGTCACCACGATGCTGCCGTCGGCCGGGCCGTCCTCGGTGAGCATCTGGGTGGTGACGCCCGAGGACGTGGCGCCGCCGTCCGTGCCGCCGCTCGCGCTGGCGTCCTGGGAGGGCGACGGCGAGGGAGAGGGATGACCGGTGGGGTCCGTGCCGCCGTTGTTGCCGCCGGTGGTGGGACAGGTCTCCGAGGGCACGAAGGCGAACTTCTCCTCGTAGGCCGCGCCGGGCTGCAGGACCAGCGCGGTGGCCTCCAGGGACGGGTCGGGCAGGCCCGCCGCCGCGTCGCCGGACGCGTGCCGCGCCGTACCGATCTTGGAGGCGTCCGCGGCGCCCTGCGCGAGGGTGCTCATGCTGCCCGCGCCGTCGACGGTGCAGCTGGTGGTGGAGATGTTGGTGACGCGGAAGGTGCCGTAGACGACGCCCGCGGAGTCGGGGGCGCTCACGGTCCCCGTGGCCGAGCCCAGCTGGGTCTCCGTGCACACCGGGGCGCTCTTGCCCGTGGACGCCGAGGGGTCGGTGCCTGCGGTCGAGCCGGTGCCGGTGCCGCCGGTCTTGCCCTTGCCGGAGTCCTTCTTGCCGTCCTGCCCGGTGCCCGAGGTCTTGCCGCTGGAGCCGCCCGAGGTGCTGGCGCCGCCGTCCGGGTACTTGCCCTGGCCCGCGCCGCCCTGGGCCTGCGAGGCCTGGCCGGCGTTGGAGGTGTTGGGGTCGAAGCCGCCGGAGTTGGAGACGTGCACGAGGGCCGGGATGGCGGTGCCGATGAACAGGGCGGCGGCCGCCATGCCGACGGCGGCCTGGCGCTTGCGGGCCCGCCGGGCGGGTACCGCGCGCCGCAGGTGGTCCAGCGTGCCGTCGCTCGGCTCGATGTCCTGGACGGCCGAGTGCAGCATCCGGCGCAGTGCCAGCTCGTCCGAGCCGAGCCCCTCGGGGCCCTTGTCGTCGAGGCTGTCGTTCACAGTTCCGTTCCCAGCGTGCGATTGCGTGTGCTCTTGCTCAGGCCGTTCCATCGGCTCGTGCCAGGCGTAGGGCTCGTGGCGATCATGGGAGTCCCGCCCTTCGGCTTCTTCTCTCATGCCGGTGCCTCCATCGCCACGCGCAGCGCCGCGATGCCGCGCGAGCCGTACGCCTTGACCGAGCCCAGGGATATCCCGAGGGTCTCGGCGACCTGCGCCTCGGTCATGTCCGCGAAGTAGCGCAGGACCAGGACCTCGCGCTGGCGGCGCTGCAGGCCCTTCATGGCCTTGATGAGGGAGTCGCGCTCCAGCTGGTCGTAGGCGCCCTCCTCGGCGCTCGCCATGTCCGGCATCGGCTTGGAGAGGAGCTTCAGGCCGAGGATGCGGCGGCGCAGGGCCGAGCGGGAGAGGTTGACGACCGTCTGGCGCAGATAGGCGAGGGTCTTCTCCGGGTCCCGGACGCGTTTGCGGGCCGAGTGGACGCGGATGAAGGCCTCCTGGACGACGTCCTCGCAGGAGGCGGTGTCGTCGAGGAGGAGCGCGGCGAGTCCGAGCAGCGAGCGGTAGTGCGCCCGGTAGGTCTCGGTGAGGTGGTCGACGGTCGTGCCGGCCACCGCGGACTCGTCGGCGCCGTCACGCTGGTTGGGTATGCGGGCGGGCCGCGCTGCAGGCATGGGCGCGATCACCGGCATGCCGCCGGGCGCGCCGGGCATGCGGGGCCGCAGCACCGCGCGGGGCGGCCGAAGGGCCGTACCGCGGGTCGCCGCACTGAGTTCGAGTACCTCTGCCACGCAAGTTGGACACGCTCACCCCCACCGGGGTTGTACGCGCAGAGCATCACTTTTGTGTCAGACACGTCGGATGGCACGGCCGACGGCGTCTCCGCGGCCGGCAGTACACCCGACGGAACCTCAAGTGCCGTCATGCGTCCCGCTCTTCCCCTATGTCCCATATGAACGAGCGTCCCCACGCCCAGATCACGGCGTCCCCACGCCTGGATCGTCGCGTCCCACGCCCCGCAAGGGCGTCCGCAAAGACGCTCCCCGCCCTTCGCGCGGTTGCGGAGAGCGGGGAAGAAAAATCTTCGGATGCCGAGGGACCCGGATCAAGTGGTCCGGACCATTATCCCGGAGCTTTCATCCGGACCCACTTGCGTCGTACACAGATCCTACAAATGGATCCGCTCCCATCCAGAGGTTTTCCGGTGTGGTGCGGACCTCACGACACCCCGTGCGGGCCTCACGACACCCCGCAAGGGCGTCACGAGAACTCCGCCGCCACCAGCTCCGCGATCTGCGCGGTGTTCAGCGCGGCACCTTTGCGCAGGTTGTCCCCGCATACGAAGAGTTCGAGGGCGGTGGGGTCGTCGAGCGCCCGCCGCAGCCGCCCGACCCAGGTCGGGTCGGTCCCCACCACATCGGCGGGGGTGGGGAACTCACCGGCGGCCGGATCGTCGAAGAGGACGACACCGGGCGCCGTCGCGAGGATCTCACGGGCGCGGTCGACGGTGACCTCCTCCTGGAAGCGGGCGTGGACGGTGAGGGAGTGCGTGGTGATCACCGGCACGCGCACACAGGTCACGGCCACCGGCAGCTTCGGCAGTCCGAGGATCTTGCGGGACTCGTCCCGCACCTTCATCTCCTCCGACGACCAGCCGTCCTCCCTGAGCGATCCGGCCCACGGTACGACGTTCAGCGCGACCGGCTCCGGGAACGGCCCGGTGTTCTCCCCGATGGCCCGGCGTACGTCACCGGGGCTGGTCCCCAGCTCCGTACCGGCCACCAGGGACAGCTGGGCCCGCAGGGTCTCGACACCGGCGCGCCCCGCCCCGCTCACCGCCTGGTACGACGACACCACCAGCTCGCGCAGCCCGAACTCGGCGTGCAGCGCGCCCAGGGCGACGATCATCGACAGCGTCGTGCAGTTGGGGTTGGCGATGATCCCGCGCGGCCGGCGCCGGGCGCAGTGCGGATTGACCTCGGGCACCACGAGCGGCACCTCCGGGTCCATCCGGAAGGCGCCGGAGTTGTCGACCACCACCACGCCCTTGGCCGCGGCGATCGGCGCCCACTGCGCGGCGACCTCGTCGGGCACGTCGAACATGGCGACGTCGACCCCGTCGAAGGCCTCCTCCGACAGGGCCACCACCTCGACCTCCGCACCGCGCACGGCCAGCTTGCGGCCGGCCGAGCGCGGGGAGGCGAGCAGGCGGATCTCGCCCCAGACGTCCTTGCGCTGGGACAGGATCTGGAGCATGACCGTACCGACGGCCCCGGTCGCTCCCACGACCGCGAGCGTCGGACGTACGGCCGGTCCGGTCGCGGCCATCAGCGGCCGGTGCCTCCGTAGACGACGGCCTCGTCGGTGTCGGAGTCGAGCCCGAAGGCGGTGTGCACGGCCCGGACGGCCTCCGGCACGTCGTCGGCGCGGGTGACGACCGAGATACGGATCTCCGAGGTGGAGATCAGCTCGATGTTCACCCCCGCGTCGGACAGCGCCTCGAAGAAGGAGGCGGTGACGCCCGGGTTGGTCTTCATGCCCGCGCCGACCAGGGAGATCTTGCCGATCTGGTCGTCGTAGCGCAGCGAGTCGAAGCCGATGCCGGCCTTGCTCTTCTCCAGGGCGTCGATGGCCTTGCGGCCCTCGGTCTTCGGCAGCGTGAAGGAGATGTCCGTCAGGCCCGTGGCGGCGGCGGACACGTTCTGCACGACCATGTCGATGTTGATCTCGGCGTCGGCGATCGCGCGGAAGATGGAGGCGGCCTCGCCGGGCTTGTCGGGCACACCGACAACCGTGATCTTGGCCTCGGAGGTGTCGTGCGCGACACCGGAGATGATGGCCTGCTCCACCTTCTTGTCCCCTTGCTCGATCGGCTCGCTGCTGACCCACGTGCCCTGCAGCCCGCTGAACGAGGAGCGGACGTGGATCGGGATGTTGTAACGGCGCGCGTACTCCACGCAGCGGTGGAGCAGCACCTTGGAACCGGAGGCGGCGAGCTCCAGCATGTCCTCGAAGGCGATCCAGTCGATCTTCTTCGCCTTCTTCACCACACGCGGGTCGGCGGTGAACACGCCGTCGACGTCGGTGTAGATCTCGCAGACCTCGGCGTCCAGGGCGGCCGCGAGGGCCACCGCCGTGGTGTCGGACCCGCCGCGCCCGAGCGTGGTGATGTCCTTCTTGTCCTGGCTGACGCCCTGGAACCCGGCGACGATCGCGATGTTGCCCTTGTCCAGGGAGTCCCGGATCCGGCCCGGCGTGACGTCGATGATCCGGGCTTTGTTGTGGACCGAGTCGGTGATGACGCCTGCCTGGCTGCCGGTGAAGGACTGGGCCTCGTGGCCCAGGTTTTTGATCGCCATGGCCAGCAGGGCCATGGAGATCCTCTCTCCGGCGGTCAGCAGCATGTCGAACTCACGCCCGACAGGCATCGGGGATACCTGCTCGGCGAGATCGATCAGCTCGTCCGTCGTGTCGCCCATCGCGGAAACGACGACAACCACCTGGTTGCCGTTCTTCTTCGCTTCCACGATCCGCTTGGCGACGCGCTTGATGCCCTCGGCATCGGCTACGGAGGAGCCTCCGTACTTCTGCACGACAAGGCCCACGTGCGCTCCTCGCTCAGTCCGTCGATTGCCCGCTCAGTCTAACGAGCGTCCGAATTTTGCCCTCGGGGAACCGCATCGTGAGATGTCAGGCCACCCGCTTCGTGACTCCTCTGCCCAATGTCACGCAGGTGATGGCTGTGATCTGCGCTTCACACGGATCCCACTGGTCTCACGAGTCTCACCGGCTTCACTGGCCCTGGCGCATGCCCAGGGGGCCCGCGATCTCCTCCTCCATCACCCTGCCCGCCTCGAACTCCAGGGTGTCGTCGCCCATGCTCTGGTCGGTGTCCAGGCCGTCCAGCTCCTCCAGGGGCTGGTTGAGTCGGACGTGGGCGAGGACGGAGTGCAGGGCGCGGAGGGTGGCGGAGGCCGTGGAGCCCCAGTTGGAGAAGTAGGAGAACTGCCACCACCACAGGGCCTCGGTGGTGCGGCCGGCGCGGTAGTGGGCCATGCCGTGGCGCAGATCGGTGATGACGTCCGCGAGGTCGTCGGAGATACGGGCCGGGACGGACGCCTTGCGGGGCTCGTAGGGGTCGAAGACCTCCGAGTAGACGTCGACCGGCTCCAGGAGGCGGGCCAGGTTCTCCCGGAGTTCGTCCACGTCCGGCTCGAAACCGGGATCGGGCTCGTAGCGCTCGTCGGGGACGATGTCCTCGTGCGCGCCGAGCCGGCCCCCGGCCAGGAGCAGCTGGGAGACCTCCAGCAGAAGGAAGGGGACCGCCGAGTCCGGCTCGTCGCCCCTCGCAACCTCTGTGACGGCCACCAGGAAACTCTCGACCTGATCCGCGATCTGGACCGCGAAGTCGTCCGGGTTCTGCGTCGTGGCGTGCAGCGTGGCGTCAGACATCTAGGAGTCGTCTCCCCTCGAAGGCGCGGCCGAGCGTGACCTCGTCCGCGTATTCCAGGTCGCCGCCCACCGGGAGGCCGCTGGCCAGGCGGGTGACCTTGAGGCCCATGGGTTTGATCATGCGGGCGAGGTACGTGGCCGTCGCCTCGCCTTCGAGATTGGGGTCCGTGGCCAGGATCAGTTCGGTGACCGTTCCGTCGGCCAGGCGGGCCAGGAGTTCCCGTATCCGGAGATCGTCGGGGCCGACGCCCTCGATCGGGCTGATCGCGCCGCCGAGGACGTGGTAGCGGCCCCGGAACTCACGGGTGCGCTCGATCGCGACGACGTCCTTGGGCTCCTCGACCACGCAGATGACCGACTGGTCGCGGCGGGGGTCGCGGCAGACCGCGCACAGCTCCTCCTGCGCGACGTTGCCGCAGGTCGCGCAGAAGCGGACCTTCGCCTTCACCTCCAGGAGGGCCTGGGCCAGGCGCCGTACGTCCGTCGGCTCGGCCTGCAGGATGTGGAAGGCGATCCGCTGCGCGCTCTTGGGACCGACGCCGGGCAGCCGCCCCAGCTCGTCGATCAGGTCCTGGACCACGCCTTCGTACAACGGACTGCCCTTCCTGGAGTCTTCCTGTACGTACCGTAGTTGGCCGCGGCCTGTCTTAGAAAGGCAGGCCGGGAATGCCGCTGCCGCCGCCCAGACCCTGGGCCAGCGGGCCGAGCTTCTGCTGCTGGAGGTTCTGCGCGTTCTCGTTGGCCGCCTGGACGGCCGCGACGATCAGGTCGGCGAGGGTCTCGGTGTCCTCCGGGTCCACCGCCTTGGGGTCGATCACGAGGCCGCGCAGCTCGCCGGCACCGGTGACCGTGGCCTTCACGAGGCCCCCGCCCGACTGACCGTCGACCTCCGTGTTCGCCAGTTCCTCCTGGGCCTTCGCCAGGTCCTGCTGCATCTTCTGGGCCTGCTGGAGCAGCTGCTGCATATTGGGCTGGCCACCACCGGGGATCACGATCAGCTCCTGGTTCGGTTCTCGTTGTTCTCCGTTGTGCACGAGCCTACGTGGTCCACGCAGGCACCGCCCCGCCACTCTTTCGAGTGAGATTGCCGTGAGTCCTATACCTGATCAAGGCCCCCTTCCGAGCGGAAAAGAGGCGAAAGCTTCGCCTTCGCCACCCATTGGGCGGTAGGAAAGGTGCCGCGCGCGTCAGCATTCAGATGTCACTCAACGTGACCGGTCGCGATCAGTAGGGAGTGCCGGGTGGGTCAGCCGGAGATGCAGCCCGAGGGTCCGCCTCAGGACGGGCGGGGTGAGGGGGCGGCCGGGCTGCGGCCGGGCGATCTGACCGGGCGGATGTTTCCGCCCGGGGACTGGGGGGAGCCGGCCGAGCGGCTGGACGAGCTGTACCGGTGGGTGGAGCGGGGGGCTCTGGAGACGGCGGCCTGGTATCTCGCGGACCGGGTGTGGAAGCGGCGCGGGGCGCGGGCGCTGCGGGCGGGGGCGGCGACGGGGGCCGTGTGCGGGAGCGTGCTGCCGCTGCTGGATCTGACCGGGGTGCTCGGTGGGGGTGCGCCGTGGGGGTATCTGGCGCTGATGGTGGCGGTGGCGTGTGTCGGGGTCGACCGGTTCTTCGGGGTCACGTCGGGGTGGATAAGGGACGTGGCCACCGCGCAGGCCGTGCAGCGGCGGTTGCAGGTGTTGCAGTTCGACTGGGCGTCGGAATGTGTGCGGGAGGTTCTGGGGCCGGCCGAGGGGACGGCGAGTGAGGCCACCGAGCGGTGTCTGGGGGTGCTGCGGAGGTTCTCCGAGGACGTGACGGAGTTGGTGCGGGTGGAGACTGCCGACTGGATGGTGGAGTTTCGGACCGGGTCCGCGCCGTTGGGGATTCAGGCGGCTGTGGCGGGGTCCGGGGGGCGGGGGGAGTCGGGGGGGTTGGCTGGGCGGTTTCCGTTGCCGCCGGGGGCTGCCGCCCGGCCCAACATGCCTCGGCAGCGGCCGCCGGAGCCGCGATAAGTTTCCCGTCCGGTGCTGACAGGGTGCCCTGTGCTGGGGCTGGGCAGGGGTGGGTGCGCTCGCCGGCGCTTGCGGGGTGCCGCTGCGCCCACCCGTGCCGCCTGGGGTCCCCCTGCTCGAAGAGCTTGGGGGAGGCACGACTGCCCCCAGTCGGGGAGGCTGCTGCGTCAGGCGCAGAGTTTCAGGCCCTCTGGGGTCCAGCAGGGGATGTGGCCGTGGGTGCGGATTACGTCCTGGCCGTTTCCCCGGGAGAGGTAGGTCAGGAAGCTGGAGACCAGGGAGTCGGCCGGGGGCTGGCCGTAGGTGTAGGCGTACTCGATCTCCCGGTAGGGGTGCCCTCGTAGCCGAACCCCCGCTCGGGGGTGAAGTGGTCCATCAGATGGTCGGTGTCGTTCGGCTGGGTGACCGACACGCCCCGGACGGTCCGGTCGGTGAACACCGCGGTCAGTCCGTGGCGTTCGGGACTGGTGTAGTCGTCGCGGTCGATGCCCTGCGAGCCGTCGTTCTCCACGCGGAGCAGGACGAGCGTGGCGTCCGCCATGACCGGCGCCTCGTCGAAGAGGCCCAGGCGTCGGTTGGCGCGGCCCGAACGGACGTCGTCGCCGATCGGGTTGTCCATCTGCACCCGGTAGCCCACCCTCCCCCACTGCCTCAAGGGCGTGGGAGGTACCCCCAGCGGCGCGGCACCCGGCGCTCGTACCAGACCATGCCGGCCGACGCGACGATACCGAGCACCGCCGTCCCCACGGCCACGACGTTCTCCGCACTCAGCCACTCCATGTGGGTGCCCCCGCTACTCCCCGGAGTCGAATGGTGGGGTCACAGTACGGGCGCCCGGGGGGACAAACCGGTCTCGTGGGCTGAAATTCGCCGCGCGTTCAACGACCTCACAGAAAACGGGAGTTGGCCCTCACCGCATCACCGAATCACCGCATCACTGCTTCGTGTAGGTCAGGCTCTCTCCGTTGCCCTGCTTCGCCCGCCGCAGCCGTCCGTCCGACAGCAGCGTGACCTCGGTGGCCTCGCCGGGCGAGCAGGACGAGAGCGGCTCGCCGGAGGTGACGGTGGACGGACCGATCTCCAACGGACCGTTGCCGCTGGGCTGTTCGGCCAGCGCCGCGGTGAAGACACAGTGGTAGCTGCCGCCGCCCACGATGGGCCCGTCGGCGACGAGCGTGAGGACCGTGTCCCCCACATCGCCCTGCTGGATGGTCAGTTCGCGGGTGTTGTGCCCGGTGGCGTTGTCGATCGACGTCTCCCAGGTTCCCAGGTAACCGGCCGGGATCGTGCCGTCCGACGGTGCCGGGGTGGTGGGCTGCGAGGTCGTCGGGTCGGGCCCGGAGGTGGTCGGGCCGCCGGTCGTGGGCGCGCCGGTGGTCGGGCCGGGGGAGACGGTGTTCCCGCCCTTGTCGTCGCTGCCGCCGCCCTTCATCAGCGCGTACACCGAGCCGCCCGCGGCGAGCGCGACGACCAGCGCGATCACCACGAGGAGCGCCGTGGACCGGCCGCTCTGGCGCGGCTCGCGCGGCGGAATGCCGCCGGGTCCGTACGGCGGGGTCGAGCCCATCGGAGGCGGACCGTACGGCGGGGTCGAACCGACGCCGCCCGCGTACGGGTTGTACGGCTGCCCGGAACCGGGCCAGGCACCGGCGCCGGGCTGCTGCGGATGGCCGTAGGCGGGGGGCTGCGGGTGCTGCTGCGGGTAGCCGTAGGCCGGGTGGGCCGGGGGCATCCCCGGCGGGGGCGTCTGGCCCGCGACCATCGTGGGCAGGTGGTTCACCCCCGGTCCGCCGCCGTTCGGCCGCGGCTCCCCGGGCGGGGGCGGCACGGAGGCGTCGTCGGAGGCGGGGGCGTGCTCGGGGGACGAACCGGGCGCGGGAACCTGCCCGGGGGGCGAGCCGGGCGCGGGGGTCTGCTTGTGGATCCACGCGGGGGCGGGGTCGGCCGTGCCGTCCCCACCGGAGCCGGGCGCGGCGGCGGGAGAGCCGGCCGCGGGCCGGCCGGGCGCAGGCGCGGGCAGAGCAGGCCGGGAGTCCGCCCCCGCCGGTCCCCCCACTGGTCCCCCCGCCGGGCCTCCCGCCGGGGTCCCCGCCGGACCCTCCGCCGCCTCCGGATCCTCGACCTCCAGCAGCTGCACCGCGTGCCGCCCCAGCTGGGCCACCAGCGCCCCCGGCAGCCACGGGTCCCGCGAGCGGCCTCCGGACACCGTGTCCTCGGCGCCGGTGCGCTCCAGGATCCGGTCCAGCGTCGGCCGGGCGGCCGGGTCCTTCTTCAGACAGTCGCGCACCAGGTCGGCGATGCCCTCGGGCACGCCCTCCAGGTCGGGCTCGTCCTGGGCGATCCGGAACATCAGGGCGTGCACCCCGCTGTTGGCGGCGCCGAAGGGGAGCTGTCCGGTCGCCGCGTAGGCGAGCACGGAGCCGAGGCAGAAGACGTCGCAGGCGGGCGTGATCCGGTCGCCGCGCACCTGCTCGGGCGCCATGAAGCCGGGTGAGCCGACCAGGGAGCCGGTGCGGGTGAGCCCGTCCCCGGCCAGGGTCTCCAGGGCCCGCGCGATGCCGAAGTCGATGACACGCGGCCCGTCGATGGTCACCAGCACATTGGACGGCTTGAGGTCGCGGTGCACGATCCCTGCGGCGTGGATGTCCTTGAGCGCGTGCGCGAGCCCGGCCGCCAGGATCCGTACCGAACGCTCGGGCAGCGCTCCGTGGTCGTGCCCGACGACCTGCTGGAGGCTGGGTCCTGCGACATACCCGGTGGCCACCCACGGCACGGCGGCCTCGGTGTCCGCGTCCAGCACGGGTGCGGTCCAGTGGCCGCCGACCCGGCGCGCGGCCTGCACCTCCTGCCGGAACCGGGCCCGGAACTCCTCCTGCTCGGCGAGCTCCTCGCGCACCAGCTTCACGGCGACGGTACGGCCCCGGTCCGAGCGGGCCAGATACACATGCCCCATGCCGCCCGCGCCGAGCCGCGCCAGCAGCCGGTACGCCCCGATGCGCTGCGGGTCACCGGGTCCGAGCTTCTCCATGGCTGCGCCGCCTTCCCCCCGTAGGTGTGCAACGAACCGAGAATAGTGCGGTCGTGAGGGTGGTCGCGCGGGGCGGTGTCTACGGTTCCGTAACAGACAATCTGTCGTGGAAACCCCCCGACCAGGGAACAGGTCGCCGATACCGCGTTCGCATCGCGGACACTTACGCTCGCTCGCATGACCCCTCAGCCGAATCCCGAAGCCGGCGCCGCCGTGAAGGCCGCGGACCGTGCACACGTCTTCCACTCCTGGTCCGCCCAGGAGCTCATAGACCCGCTCGCCGTGGCCGGCGCCGAGGGGTCGTACTTCTGGGACTACGACGGCAAGCGCTACCTCGACTTCACCAGCGGGCTCGTCTACACCAACATCGGCTACCAGCACCCGAAGGTCGTCGCCGCGATCCAGGAGCAGGCCGCACGCCTGACCACCTTCGCGCCCGCCTTCGCCGTCGAGGCGCGCTCGGAGGCGGCCCGGCTGATCGCCGAGCGCACTCCGGGCGACCTGGACAAGATCTTCTTCACCAACGGCGGCGCCGACGCCATCGAGCACGCGGTGCGCATGGCCCGGCTGCACACGGGCCGCGCGAAGGTGCTGTCGGCCTACCGCTCGTACCACGGCGGTACGCAGCAGGCCGTGAACATCACCGGCGACCCGCGCCGCTGGCCCTCCGACAGCGCCACCGCCGGTGTCGTCCACTTCTGGGCGCCCTACCTCTACCGCTCCCGCTTCTACGCGGAGACCGAGGAGCAGGAGTGCGCGCGGGCCCTGGAGCACCTGGAGACGACGATCGCCTTCGAGGGTCCCGGCACCGTCGCCGCGATCGTCCTGGAGACGATCCCGGGCACCGCGGGGATCATGGTTCCGCCGCCCGGCTATCTCGCGGGCGTGCGGGAGCTGTGCGACAAGTACGGGATCGTGTTCGTCCTGGACGAGGTCATGGCCGGGTTCGGACGCACCGGTGAGTGGTTCGCGGCCGACCTGTTCGACGTCGTGCCCGACCTGATGACCTTCGCCAAGGGCGTGAACTCCGGCTATGTGCCGCTCGGCGGTGTCGCCATCTCCGGGAAGATCGCGGAGACCTTCGGCAAGCGGGCCTACCCGGGCGGCCTGACGTACTCCGGCCATCCGCTGGCCTGTGCCGCCGCCGTCGCCACCATCGACGTGATGGCGGAGGAGGGCGTCGTCACCAACGCGAAGAACCTGGGCGCGAGCGTCGTCGAGCCGGGTCTGCGCGCGCTGGCCGAGCGGCACCCGAGCGTCGGCGAGGTGCGCGGTGTGGGCATGTTCTGGGCCCTCGACCTGGTGAAGAACCGGGAGACCCGGGAGCCGCTGGTGCCGTACAACGCGGCGGGCGAGGCGAACGCGCCGATGGCCGCCTTCGGTGCCGCAGCGAAGAAGAACGGCCTGTGGCCCTTCGTCAATATGAACCGCACGCACATCGTCCCGCCCTGCAATGTGAGCGAGGCCGAGCTGAAGGAGGGTCTTGCGGCACTGGACGCCGCGCTGAGCGTGGCCGACGAATACACGGTGTGAGTGAGGGCCGTAACACCGAAGCTCACCAGGGGAACTCGAACGCGTAAGGTGGCGTGCTCGTAGATATGGACGAGCACCGCACCCATACGCGTGAGGAGAGCCCCCGACCATGCCCGGCAACGGCGCCGTGACCCGCAGTACCTTGCGGCAGCAGATCGCGGACGCGCTTCGTGACGAGGTGCTGGCGGGCCGGCTCCAGCCGGGCCGGGCGTTCACGGTCAAGGAGATCGCCGATCAGTACGGGGTCTCGGCGACGCCGGTCCGCGAGGCGCTGGTCGACCTGTCCGCGCAGGGCATCCTGGAGGCCGACCAGCACCGCGGCTTCCGCGTCCCCGAGTACTCGCTCGACGACTACCGCGGCATGATCGAGGCGCGCAGCCTGGTCACCGACAGCATGTTCCAGGCGCTCATCGACGGCCGCAAGCCGTTCGCCAACCCCGAGGAGCCCCGTACGGCGACCGCCCTCGCCGCGGTCCGCCGGCGCGGCGAGGAGGCCCAGCGCGCGTCCGCCGCCGGTGACCTGACCGTGCTCATCGGCTACGACCTGCGCTTCTGGCGCGAGCTGGGCGCCCAGTTCGGCAACCCCTATCTCGCCGACTTCCTGAACCGGCTGCGCGTCCAGTCCTGGGTGTGCGCGGTGCAGCACCTGCGCCATCTGCCCGATCTGCGCGGCCGCCTGTGGTCCGGGCACACCGAACTGGTGGACACCCTGGTCCGCCGGGACCCCGCGCGCGCCCGCGCGATCGTCGCCGGATACAACGCGCACGCCCTCGCCCTCATCGAGCGGCTGGCGGCCGGATGAGCGGCCGCCGCGCCGAGGTGGTCGACCTCTCCGTCGTCGTCCCCGCCTACAACGAGGAAGAGCGTCTTGGCCCCACCCTCGAAGCCGTCACGGCCTATCTGAGCGACAACGAGGGCCGCTGGGGCGAGTGGGAGGTGATCGTCGCCGACGACGGGTCGACCGACGGCACCCGGGAGACAGCGGCCTTGGAGCACCCACGAGTCCGGCTCGTCACCAGTGACCGCAACCGCGGCAAGGGCAGCGCCCTGCGCCTCGGGGTCGCGGCCTCGCGCGGCCACCGGGTGTTGGTCACCGACGCCGACCTGGCGGCCCCCATCACGGAGCTGGAGCGGCTCGACAAGGCGCTCAGCGAGGGGCACACGGCGGCGATCGGCTCGCGTTCGGTGCCGGGTGCGGCGATCGACAACCGCCAGCACCGGGTGCGCGAACTGCTCGGCCGTGCCGGGAACTTCCTGATACGCACGACGGCCGTGCCGGGCATACGGGACACCCAGTGCGGCTTCAAGCTGTTCGAGGGCGACCGGGCCCGTGAGGCCTTCGCCGCCTCCCGGCTCGACGGCTGGGGCATAGACGTGGAGGTGCTCCAGCACTTCCACCGCAACGACTGGCCCGTGACCGAGGTCCCGGTCCGCTGGAGCCATCAGCCCGGCTCGAAGGTCGGCCCCCTCGACTACGCCCGCGTCCTCACCGACCTGGCCCGGCTCAGAGCCCGCGCCGTACGCCCCGCCGACCTCCTGGTCACCGTCCTCTTCCTGCTGATGGCGGTGGCCCTCTACTCGGGCCGTGTCTTCGACCCGGACCACCGCTATCTCCCCGACTCCCTCCAGGACCAGAACCAGTGGGAGTGGTTCTTCGCGGTGACCGCCGACAACGTCGCCCATCTGCGCAACCCCCTCTTCACCGACCTCCAGGGCTTCCCCGACGGCGTGAACCTGATGGCCAACACGGTCATGCTGGGCCTGTCCGTCCCCTTCGCGCCGCTCACCCTCGCCGCGGGCCCCGCGGTCGCGCTGAGCGTCTGCATGACGCTGGGCCTGGCCGCGACCGCGGCCGCCTGGTACTGGCTGATCGTGAAACGGGTCGTACGGCAGCGGGCGGCCGCCTTCCTGGGCGCCTCGCTGGCCGCCTTCGCGCCCCCGATGGTCAGCCACGCCAACGCGCACCCCAACTTCGTGATCCTCTTCATGATCCCGCTGATCATCGACCGCGCCCTGCGGCTGTGCACGGGCACGCGGGTGGTGCGGGACGGGGTCGTGCTCGGCCTGATGGCCGCCTACCAGGTCTTCCTGGGCGAGGAACCTTTTTTGCTTGCCGCGCTTGGCATGACCCTGTTCGCCGCCGCCTACGCCGCCGTACGGCGGGACGTGGCACGGGCGGCCTGGCGGCCGCTGCTGAAGGGCCTGCTGATCGGCGCGGCGGTCTGTCTCCCCCTCGTCGCCTATCCCCTGTACTGGCAGTTCACCGGCCCGCAGAGCTATCGCAGCGTCCTGCACGGCGACGACGTGGGCAACAGCCCCCTGTCCCTGCTCGCCTTCGCCGAGCGCTCGCTGTTCGCGGGCGACGCGCAGACGGCGAACTCACTCTCCCCCAACCCCACCGAGCAGAACGCGTTCTACGGCTGGCCGCTGGTCGCCCTGGCCTTCGCGATCCTCGTACGGCTGTGGGAGCAGGCCCTGGTCAAGGCGCTGGCGTTCACCGCGGTGGCCGCCGCGGTGCTCTCCCTCGGCCCGAAGATCCGCATCCCGCTCACCGACACCGTCTACCCCGGCCCCTGGGCCCTGCTGGCCGACAAGCCGCTGTTCGAGTCGGTGATCGAGGGCCGGGTGGCGATGGTCTGCGCCCCGGCGCTGGGCATGATGGTGGCGATCGCGGTGGACCGGCTGGCGGCGACCCGTGCCGTGGGCACGATGTACTTCGGCTTCCTCGGCGTCCTGCTCGCCCTGGTCCCGCTGGTCCCGGCGCCGCTGAAGTCCGCAAAGCGGGCCGAGGTGCCCGCGTTCTTCACGGACGGGACCTGGAAGTCGTACGTCCGCGAGGGCGAGTCGCTCGTGCCCGTGCCGCTGCCCGACTCCGGCGTCGCGGAGGCCCTGCACTGGCAGACGGCCGCCCATCTGGGCTTCCGACTCCCCGGCGGCTACTTCAACGGCCCCTACGGCGAGGACCGCATCGGCATCTACGGCGCCTCCCCGCGCTACACCTCCAACATGCTCCGCGACGTGCGCTGGACCGGCGTGGTCCCGGTCATCGGCAAGAACTGGCAGGCGCAGGCCAAGCGGGACTTCGCCTACTGGAAGGCGGGCGTCCTGGTGGTCGTACCCCAGCCAAACGACGACAAGCTGCGCACGGCCCTGCACAAGCTCACCGGTCGTGCCGGAAAGTGGACGCACGGTGTGTGGGTATGGGACCTGCACGAGGGAGGCTGAGCCTGCACGCACCGACAACCCCGACTGCCCCGACTGCCCCGACTGCCCCGACTGCCCCGACTGCCCCGACTGCCCCGACTGCCCCGACTGCCCCGACTACTGTGACTACCCTTCCCTCACCACCCTGCAATGCGTGTACGCGTGCTGATGCGAGGAGCTCTCTTTGGCCTGTGACCTGTGGCTGGTGCCGCTCGTGGACGTCCTGTGCCACACCCCGGACAACCCGTTCGCCGAGGAACTCGCGCAATACAACAAGGTGCTCGCCGAGGCCGGTCTGCCACCGGTGCCGGTGTACCAGTACATGCCGGGACTGTCCGGTGAGGTCGCCCCGGTGGCCGGCTTCGACTACGACGCGCTGCACTTCCTGCGCCGGGTCTACCTCCTGCAGATGTGCGGGCTGCCGGTGACCCCGGTGGACGAACTGGGCGGCGACTACGAGCAGCTCCTGGAGATGTTCGAGTCCACCGCCCAGCAGTCGCACCTGGTCTGGCACTACGACCACGCGGGCGCCTACGTCCCGGTCGACTTCCCCGACCCGCTGTCCAACGACGAGCTGCTGGCGAGCGGCGGCCCACTGGGCTCCTCCCAGACGCTGCTGCGGGAACTGGAGTTCGTCGCCCCGTCGATCGGCATCGATCCGGCCAACCCCCCGGCGGCACCGGAACCTCCGCGTGGCCCCACGGAGTTGGAGGAGCCGGCGGTCCCGCCGCCCTACGATCCCAGCCCCTTCGCCCGCGAACGGCACGTCTGGTTGGGGCTGCACGCGGCGGCGACCCGGAGCCTGGCCCAGGGGTCGATGATCGTCTTCAGCTGACCGTCAGACGGCCACCTCGGCGTCGGGCCGCTCGCTTCCTCTCAGCGGCCCGGAAAGACGGTGGCCCCGCCCGGCAATGCCCCTTGGCGGCGCCGAGCGGACACCGTCGGTGAAGGGCGCGGTATCGCCTCACCGGCACACCGCGGGCTGCTTCAGCGGCTTACAACCGGTGGATGGGTGGGGTGGCCGTACGGCCGACGTCATTGGAGGGTTTGGGACGCTCCAGAGGGCTCAGAGCGCTCAAATGCGGCCCAGATCTACCAATCAGCCCCAACGTCCACCGATCACCACCAACGTCGGAGCTCCGCCCCACCCACCGACCGTTCGCCGCCGAACCCACCCGGCGTGCCGGCGAGGCCGGGCCGCGTCCGTCGGCCGACGGGGACTGGCAGCCGACCGAGGTCGCCGACGCCGGGCTGGGCCACCGTCTTTCCGAGCCGCTCGCTCGCTTCTTGCCCGGGTGGAGCGAGGCGTGTCAAGGGTGGCCCGGAGGGCCATCGCCGAAGGCGACGCGGAGCGCCCTTGACTCGCCTCGCGGAAGCCCGACAGTCGCCGAGAAGCGGGCGGACCCTACGGCCGCTCCGCAGTCGGCGTTCAGAACACCAGCGTTCCGGCCTGCGTCAGCTTCCAGTTGGCGTCCGCGAAGTCCGCCGGGTTCAGCGTGCCCTTGGACACCACGTAGTCGATCATCAGTTGGCGGATCTCGTTGGTGGAGCTGTACGCGATGCCGGCGGACGCGATGTGCGGGTATCCCGAACCGCCGTTGGCGCGGTAGTTGTTGACGGCGACGACGAAGACCTGGTCGTCGGCGACCGCAGCGCCCTTGTAGGTGAGGTTCTTGATGCGGGAGCCCTCCGGCTGGGCGATGTCGATCTCGTAGGACACGCCCGCCGCGGTGTCGTACATGTAGTCCCAGAAGCTGTTGGCGTTGGTGAGGGTGGAGGTGTCCACCGCGGTGCCCGCCGGGACCTGGTGGTAGTACTTCGCCGCGTACTCCAGGTAGTCCTTGAGCTGGGCGCCGGTGAGCTTCTTGCCGTAGAGGGTGTTGTCGTAGATGTAGAGCCCGGCGATGTCCTTGATGGTCACGCTGCCCTGGGGGATGTCGGCCGTGCGGCTGAAGGGCGCGGCGACGGAGATGAGCGGGAGCGCGGCGTCGGCGGTGGACAGGCCCGCGCCGACCGTCTTCATCTGTACCTCGTGGATGAAGTCCATGATGGGGACGTCCTTCCAGCAGGACTCGGCTGCCGAGAGGTCCGCCGTGCAGGTGCCGACGGGCGTGTTGACGTACTTCACGACCAGCTCGTGGTCGGCCTCCAGGAGCTTGGTGATCTCCGGGTCCTCGTCGACCGTGTTCGGGTTGAGGGTCTGGGCCGTCTTGCTCGTGACCTTCCAGCGGCCGTGGTGCAGCTCGACCTCGAAGTCGAAGACGCTGAGCCGGTAGCCCCAGCAGTACGGCTCGGAGAGCAGGACCTCCTCGCCGGTCTCCTCGTTCTTGACGGTGTAGGACGGCACCTCGACGTGGGTGTGGCCCACCAGGATGGCGTCGATGCCGGGGACCTGCTCGGCGACGAGGTTGGAGGCGTTCTCGACGTACGGGAGCGAGTCGCCGTAGGAGGAGGAGCCGTCGAGGCCGGAGTGGTCGGTGAGGAAGACGACGTCACAGCCGAGGGCGCGCAGCCGCGGGACGTACTTCTTGGCCTGCTCGACCAGGCCGGGGAACACCATCTTCCCGCTGACGTTGTCCTTGTCCCACAGCGCGATGCCGGGGTTGGTGAGGCCGAGGATGCCGACCTTGATGTCGGGGGCGCCGGGGACGCAGATGCGCTTCACGGTGTACGGCAGGAACGCGGGCCGGAGGGTCTTGGCGTCCAGGGCGTTGGCGCCGAGCAGCGGGAACCGGCACTGGCTCTCAAACTTGCGCAGGACCTCGATGCCGTAGTTGAACTCGTGGTTGCCGAGGGCGGCGGCGTCGTAGCGCATGTGGTTCATGGCGACGGCCATCGGGTGCTTGGGGCCGCGCTTGCCGTCGGTGCCGGTGATCGGGTCGACGCGGGCGAAGTAGTAGGCCAGGGAGGTGCCCTGGATGATGTCGCCGGCGTCGACCAGCAGGACGCGGTCCTCGCCCTTGGCCTCGCGCTGCTGCTTGACGAGGGTCGCGACGCGGGCGACACCGCAGGAGTTGCCGGCCTTGTCGGTGTAGGCGGCGTCCTTGTAGTAGTCCCAGTCGAAGACGTGGCTGTGCAGGTCGGTGGTGCCGAGGATGGAGAACGACCAGGTGCGGGGCGTGTGTTCGGGCTCGTGGTCGGATGCTTCGGCGGTACCGGTGCCGACCGCTCCGGCGGCGACGGCGGCGGCACCGGTGACGGCCGACTTCTGCATGAACTGCCGGCGGTTCATGGGCTGGACGGGCATTCGGGGCTCCTGGAACGGAAGAGGCGGAAGGAACGGCACTACCCGCGTAGATGCTTGTCCTGCGCCGGTTCCGCGCGGAACCAGGAACAGCCCAAGGGCCGGTCAAGGATGTTCATGTCCATGACCAGCCCTTGGAGGGTCTGGGATGAAGGGTCCCGGATGACTAGAGGAACGAGTTGATCTCGATCGTCTCGTCGCGGCCCGGACCCACGCCGATCGCGGAGATCGGGGCGCCGGACATCTCCTCCAGCGCCTTGACGTAGTTCTGGGCGTTCTTCGGCAGGTCGGAGAAGGACTTCGCCTTGGTGATGTCCTCGGACCAGCCCGGGAGGTTCTCGTAGACCGGCTTCGCGTGGTGGAAGTCGGTCTGCGAGTACGGGAGCTCCTCGACGCGCTTGCCGTCGATCTCGTACGCCACGCAGACCGGGATCTGTTCCCAGCCGGTCAGCACGTCCAGCTTGGTGAGGAAGAAGTCGGTCAGGCCGTTCACGCGGGTCGCGTAGCGGGCGATGACCGCGTCGAACCAGCCGCAGCGGCGGTCGCGGCCCGTCGTCACACCGCGCTCACCACCGATGCGGCGCAGCGCCTCGCCGTCCGCGTCGAACAGCTCGGTCGGGAACGGACCGGCGCCGACGCGGGTGGTGTACGCCTTGAGGATGCCGATGACCCGGCTGATCTTCGTCGGGCCCACGCCGGCACCGGTGCAGGCACCGCCCGCGGTCGGGTTCGAGGAGGTGACGAAGGGGTACGTGCCGTGGTCGATGTCAAGGAGCGTGCCCTGGCCGCCCTCGAACAGGACGACCTTGTTCTCCTCCAGGGCCTGGTTGAGGACCAGGACCGTGTCGGCGACGTACGGGGCGAGCTTGTCGGCGTAGCCCAGCAGCTCCTCGACCACCTGCTCCACGGCGATGGCGCGCCGGTTGTACAGCTTGGTGAGGATCTGGTTCTTGACGTCGAGGGCAGCCTCGACCTTCTGCTCCAGGATCGACTCGTCGTACAGGTCCTGGACCCGGATCCCGACACGGTTGATCTTGTCCGCGTAGGTCGGACCGATACCGCGCCCCGTCGTCCCGATCTTCCGCTTTCCGAGGAAGCGTTCCGTCACCTTGTCCACGGTGACGTTGTACGGGGTGATGATGTGCGCGTTACCGCTGATCATGAGCTTCGACGTGTCGACGCCGCGCTCGTTCAGACCGCTCAGCTCGGAGAGCAGGACCGACGGGTCGACGACGACACCGTTTCCGATGACCGGCGTACAGCCGGGAGAGAGGATTCCGGAAGGGAGCAGGTGGAGTGCATACTTCTGGTCGCCGACGACCACCGTGTGGCCGGCGTTGTTGCCGCCCTGGTAGCGAACGACATAGTCCACCGAGCCACCGAGCAGGTCGGTGGCCTTCCCCTTGCCTTCGTCACCCCACTGAGCACCGAGCAGCACAAGTGCGGGCACGCGCGTACACCCCTTCCGGGCGGGGCATGTCCAAGGTCAGGGGCGTGGGCGTAAGGTTCACCGCCGCGCACCACCGCGACCGCCTTTGGTCGCACAACCGTCGGACCGGATGCCCCGGAATAGACGAAGCCCCTGGCGCAATAGCGCAAGGGGCTCTTGCACAAAGATGCTACCCGAGGAAGCGAGGCAGGACCGAGGTGGCGACTTTCGCGACGTCCGATCAGCTGCTGGTGGTCATCGACCCGGTCGCCCGGCGGACGGACGGGGAGTCCGTACGGATCGCGAAAGACGTGCTCAGCGCGGGTGCGACCACCAAGGTGTGCCTGCCGGAGGGGCCGGAGGAATTCGCCCGCGCGCTGGCGCGGCGCGGCTCGCGCCGACCCGTGGTGATCGGCGACGACCGGGCGCTGGTGCGTGCGGTGTCCCTGCTGCACCGGCAGCGGGAGCTGGCCGGATGCGTGCTGTCGGTGGTGCCGGTGGGGGGCGCGCTGGCGCTGGCGGAGACCCTGGGGGTGCCGACGGGGGCGGTGGCCGCGGCGCGGGCCGTGCTCGACGGGGTGGAGCGGCGCATGGACCTGCTGGTCGACGACAGTGACGGGGTGGTGCTCGGCGCGCTGCGGATCCCGCCGGTGCCGGTGCGGCGGGCCGCGCAGCTGGAGCCGGTGCCCGTGGCTCCGGCCCGCCCTTGGCTGCGGACGACGTACCGGTCCCTCGTACGGACGCTGGGCGCGCGCCCCGCCCGGCTGGCCACCTCCGTGCCCGCCCCCGGGCCCGCGCGGCTGCGGGTGGAGGTCGACGGGGTGACGCTCGTCGATCTGGACCAGCCGGTGGAGGGGGTCTCGGTGGCGACCGGTTCCGCCGGGCTGGCCGAGGTCGAGGTGCGGCCGGCTTCGGTGGGCGCGGAGGCGTGCCTGCTGCGGGCCTCCGGGCGGAGCGTGACCGTGGCCGGACCGGACTTCCGGTACCGGGCGGACGCGGGCGTGGCGGGGCCGGTGCGCAAGCGCACGTGGCGGGTCGTGGAGGGGGCCTGGGGGCTCACGGTGCCCCAGCGGGCCGGCGCCTGAAGGCCCGCGGGCTCAGTCCTGCCCGAAGACCCGCTCGCGGTGCACCCGCCAGCGCTCCATCATGGCCGCGATCTCGCCGTCGACGAACTCGAAGAAGGCCAGCGTCTCGGCCATACGGCGGCCCGCCGGGGTGTCCGCGCCGAGGCTGGCGACCCCCTCGCGCAAAGCGCTCTCCCAGCGCTTGATGACCGCCTCGCGGTTGGTCAGGGCCTCGTACCACTGATTGCTGTGCACCCGGTAGCGCTCGCGCCGCGAACCGGGCTCGCGCTCGCGGGACACCATGTGCTGCTGTGCCAGGTAGCGCACCGCGCCGGAGACCGCGGCGGGGCTCACCTGGAGCTGGTCACCCAGTTCGGCGGAGCTCATCGCGCCGTCGTCGGAGGACAGGAGCGCGGCGAAGATCCTGGCCGGCATGCGCTGCATCCCGGCCTCGACGAGCTGTGCCGCGAAGGACTCGACGAACTTCGACACCGCCTCGGGGTCACGCTCCGTACCGGCTGCTTGCGTCATGACTGCATCCTATCCGAGCTTCATAGCCTTCCTTAACTTCACAAATTTCTGAAAGAAGCGTACGTTCTGAGCCATGACGAAGGCAATCACCGTCTCCGGACTGCACAAGTCCTTCGGGCGGACACACGCCCTGGACGGCCTCGACCTGGAGGTCGCCACCGGAGAGGTCCACGGCTTCCTCGGCCCCAACGGCTCCGGGAAGTCCACCACCATCCGGGTGCTGCTCGGCCTGCTGCGCGCCGACTCGGGCGCCGCGCAGATACTGGGCCGCGACCCGTGGAGGGACGCCGTGGAGGTGCACCGCCGGATCGCCTACGTCCCCGGCGACGTCACCCTGTGGCGCAACCTCTCCGGCGGCGAGGTCATCGACCTGTACGGCCGGCTCCGCGGCGGCCTCGACAAGGCGCGGCGGGCGGAGCTGATCGAGCGGTTCGAGCTGGACCCCACCAAGAAGGGCCGCACCTACTCGAAGGGCAACCGGCAGAAGGTCGCCCTCGTCGCCGCCTTCGCCTCGGACGTCGACCTGCTGATCCTGGACGAGCCGACCTCGGGCCTGGACCCCCTGATGGAGGAGGTCTTCCAGCGCTGCGTGGAGGAGGAGCGCGACCGCGGCCGCACGATCCTGCTGTCCTCGCACATCCTCAGCGAGGTCGAGGAGCTCTGCGACCGGGTGAGCATCATCCGCAACGGCCGCACCGTCGAGAGCGGCTCACTGGCCGACCTGCGCCACCTCACCCGCACCAGCGTCAGCGCCGAACTCGCGGGCCCGCCCAACGGCCTGTCCCACCTCCCCGGCGTCCACGACCTCGACGTACAGGGCCGCCGGGTGCGCCTCCAGGTGGACACCGACAAGCTGGACGCCGTGCTGCGGCAGCTGAGCGAGTCGGGCGTACGGTCCCTGACCTCGACCCCGCCCACTCTGGAGGAACTGTTCCTGCGCCACTACCAGGACGAGGTGTCGCGATGACCACCCTCGCGGTACGGACGCCGGGCGGCACCCGCCAACTGGCCGGCACCGGAACCCTGTTGCGCTTCGCCCTGCGCCGCGACCGGGTGATGATCCCGGTCTTCGTCGCGGTGAACGCCCTCATGATCCTCTCCATGCCGGGCACCTTGAAGTCCCTGTACGGCACCACCGCCGAACGCGCCGACCTGGTACGGCAGATGGAGACCAACGCCTCGTTCCGCGCCCTGATCGGCCCGGTCTTCGACACCTCCATCGGGGCGCTCACGGCCTGGCGCGTGGGCGTGTACGCCGCCGCCCTCGCCGCCGTGATGAGCCTGCTGATCGTCGTACGGCACACCCGGGACGAGGAGGAGAGCGGCCGGCAGGAGCTGGTGGCGTCGGGGATGGTCGGCCGCCGAGCCTCCCTCACGGCGGCGCTGCTGGCCGCGGCCGTCGCGAACGCCGTACTCGCGCTGCTGGTCACCGCCGGTCTGGCCGGGCAGGGAACCTCGGGCGCCGTGTCCTTCGGCCTCGCCCTCGCCGGGGTCGGCATGCTCTTCGCCACGATGGCGGCGATCGTCGCCCAGCTGACGGAGAGCGCACGGCTCGCCCGGGGGCTGACCTCGGCGGTCCTCGGGGCGGCCTTCGTCCTGCGCGCGGCGGGCGACTCGGCGTCCGACGACGGTTCCTCGGTGCTGACGTGGCTGTCGCCGCTCGGCTGGCTGGAGAACCAGCGGTCCTTCGCGGACGAACGCTGGTGGGTGCTGCTGCTGTTCGCCGCCGCGATCGCCGCCCAGGGCGCGCTGGCCTACGGACTCGCCGGACGCCGGGACGTCGGCATGAGCTTCCTGCCCACGCGGCCCGGACCGGCCGACGGCCGCATGGGCACGGCGGGCGCGCTGGCCTGGCGGCTGCAACGGGGCAGCGTCCTTGGCTGGTCGATCGGCTTCTTCCTGGCCGGGGTCGTCTACGGCGGGCTGACCGACGGCGCGGCCGACCTGGTCCGCGGCAACGATCAGGCACGGGAGATCTTCGAGCGGATGGGCGGCCAGAGCGCGTTCACGAACGCGTTCCTCGCGGCGATGGTCGGCATGCTCGGCCTGATCGCGTCCCTGTATGTCGTGGCCTCCGTACTGCGCCTGCACGGCGAGGAGACCTCGGGCCGCGCGGAACCGGTACTGGCCTGCGCAGTGGGGCGCCTGCGCTGGGCCGCGAGCCATCTGACCATCGCCTTCGGCGGCTCGGCCCTGATCATGCTCCTGGCGGGCCTGGGCTTCGCCGTCGGCTACGGCAAGGAGATCGCCCCGATCCTGGGCGCCTGCCTCCTCCAGCTCCCGGCGATATGGGTGATCGGCGGGGTGGCGGTCCTGCTCTACGGCCTCGCCCCCCGGGCGGCAGCAGCAGCCTGGGGAGTGGCGGTCGCCGTCCTGCTGATCGGCTGGGTGGGCCCGGCCCTGAACGCACCCCAGGTCATCCTGGACCTCTCCCCCTTCGGCCACCTCCCGAAGCTACCGGGGGCCGAGATGCAGTGGACCCCGGTACTGACCCTTGCGGCGCTGGCGGTGGCCCTGGTGGCCGCGGGGCTGACGGCCCTGCGGAGACGGGACTTGACGACGTGAGGGTGGGGTCACCCCACCTCCACGCTCAACCCCTCCAGTCCCCGGATCACAAAGTTCGGCTTCCTCCGCGGCTCTGCCGTCAGGCTCAGGCGTGGGGCCTGCTTCAGCAGCGCTGTCATCGATGCCGCCAGTTCTATGCGGGCCAGTGGAGCGCCGATGCAGTAGTGGATACCCGCGCTGAAGGAGATGTGGGGGTTGTCCGCGCGGGTGAGGTCGAGGGTCTCGGGGGCGGTGAAGACCGCCGGGTCGTGGTTGGCGGAGCCGAAGAGCATGGCGATCTCAGCGCCCCTCGGGATCGTCGTGCCGTCGATCTCGATCTCGTCCAGCACCCAGCGCTCGAAGAGCTGGAGCGGGGTGTCGTAGCGCATCAGCTCCTCGATGGCCGAGGGGACCAGGGAGTGGTCCGCGCGCAGGGCGGCCAGCTGGGCCGGGTTGCGGAACAGGGCCCACCAGCCGTTCACCGTCGCGTTCACCGTGGCCTCGTGGCCCGCGTTGAGGAGCAGGACCGCCGTGGAGATCATCTCCTGCTCGGTCAGCCGGTCACCCTCGTCGTGCGCCGCGATCAGACCCGAGACGAGGTCCTCGCCGGGCTCCTTGCGGCGCGCCGCGATCAGCTCCCGGAGGTAGTCGGAGAACTCCACCGAGGCCCGGACCGCCTTCGCCGCCGTGTCCTCGGAGGGATTCAGCTCGTACATCCCGCAGATGTCCGCCGACCAGGGTCGCAGCTGGGCGCGGTCCGACTCGGGGATGCCCAGCATCTCCGCGATCACCGCGACCGGCAGCGGCTCCGCGACGTCCGTCAGCAGGTCGCCGCCGCCGGCCGCCACGAGGGCCGACACCAGTTCCCCGGCCAGCTCGCCGACGTAGGGCTTGAGCCGCTCCACCGTGCGCGGGGTGAACGCCTTCGACACCAGGCGCCGGATACGGGTGTGGTCCGGCGGTTCGAGGTCGAGCATCCCGTGGTCGTTCAGGACGTGGAACGGCTCGTGCTCCGGCGGGGGCGCCGTGCGGCCGAAGTCCTCGTGCGAGAACCGGTGCTGATACGTACGGCCGAGGCGGCGGTCCCGCAACAGCGCCGAGACGTCCGCGTGGTGCGGCACCAGCCACTGGTCGGTCGGTTCGTAGTGGAGCACACGGCCCCTCGCCCGCAGCTCGGCATAGGCCGGGTACGGATCGGCGAGGAACGCCGGGTCCCAGGGGTCGAAGGCGAGATCGGAAACAGCTGCCATGGACGGACGCTAGCCCGGTTCCTCCCTCCGTGACCAGGGGTCTCTCACCCCGGCGTGACCAGTCTCGCCTCATAGGCGAACACCGCCGCCTGGGTGCGGTCGCGCAGACCCAGCTTCACCAGGATCCGGCTGACATGGGTCTTGATCGTGGACTCGGCGACCACCAGCCGCTCGGCTATCTCCGCGTTGGACAGGCCCTGGGCTATCAGGACCAGCACCTCCGTCTCCCGCTCGGTCAGCTCCCCGTACGCCGACTGTCCGGTGGGGACCGGCCGCGGTGCCTCGAACAGCCGGGAGAACTCCGTGATCAGCCGCTTGGTGACCGTGGGGGCCAGCAGCGCCTCACCGGAGGCCACCACCCGCACCCCGTCGGCGAGCTGGCGGGCCGAGGCGTCCTTCAGCAGGAACCCGGAGGCCCCCGCCCGCAGCGCCTGGTACACATACTCGTCGAGGTCGAACGTGGTCAGCACCAGCACCTTCGCCGTGCCGTCCGCGGCGACGATCTCCCGCGTCGCCTCGATGCCGTTCAGCTCGGGCATCCGGATGTCCATCAGCACGACGTCCGGGGCGAGTTCCCGCACCCGCTCGACGGCCTCGCGGCCGTTGACAGCCTCGCCGACGACCTCGATGTCCGGCATAGCGTTCAACAGGACCGAGAAGCCCTCACGCACCATCATCTGGTCGTCCGCGATCAGTACGCGGATCGTACGAGTCGTCATGCACCGTTCCTGTGGTCGTGCCCGTCGCGTCGGTCGTCTCCGCGGCCCTCCCGGTCGAGTTCCAGGGCGACCGGCAGGAACACCGTCACCTCATAGCCCCCGTCCTCGGCCGGCCCTGCCGTCATCTCGCCGTTCAGCATGGAGACACGCTCCCGCATCCCGGTGATCCCGTGTCCGGCGCCCGGTGACGGCTTCACCAGGTCGGGCGCGGGCGGCGGGCCGTTGACTATGCGCAGACCCAGCCCGCCGAGCACATACCCGATCTCGACCCGCGCGCTCGTCCCCGGCGCGTGCCGCAGCGAGTTGCTCAGTGCCTCCTGCACGATCCGGTACGCCGACAGCTCCACGCCCTGCGGGAGTTCGCGCACCGCGCCGGTCACCGTCTTCTCCACCCCGAGCCCGGCCTCCCGCACATTGTCGAGCAGGGAGTCCAGGTCGGCGAGGGTGGGCTGGGGGGCGTCCGGTGCCTCGTAGTCCTCGGCGCGGACCACGCCCAGGACGCGGCGGAGCTCGGTCAGCGCCGCGACCGCGTTCTCCCGGATCGTGGCGAAGGCCTTCTCCAGCTCCGGCGGCGGGTTCTCCACCCGGTACGGCGCCGCCTCCGCCTGGATGGCGACCACCGACATGTGGTGGGCGACCACGTCGTGCAGTTCGCGGGCGATGGTGGTGCGCTCCTCCAGCAGCGTGCGGCGCGAGCGCTCGTGCGCGGTCACCGTCTGCTGGGCGGTCACCTCCTGCGCGGCGTCCTGGCGTATGTGCCAGACCGTGACGGCCAGCAGGATTATCGCCGAGAGCACCAGCATCGGACCGGCGTTGGTGTTGAGCTGGCCCCCGCCCAGGGTGGACTCGACCACGAAGCCGTAGCCCGCGGTCAGCACCCACATCCAGGCCGCCGTGCGCGGGCGGGTCCGTATCGCCACCACCGTGAGCACCACGAGATGGGCCATGAAGCTACCCGGCAGCCACGGCCAGTCCATCCAGGACGAGCCCACGATCGAGGCGGCCGCCGTCGCCGCGAGGGACACCCAGAAGGCACCCACCGGACGGGCCAGGGTCAGCAGCACCGGAACCAGTGCGAGGAGACCGCACAGCACGGCCGCCCCGCCGCCCGTACCACTGCCCGCGAACCCGATGAACATCGCCAGCGCGCCCGCGGCGGCCACCAGCATGTGCGCTCTCCAGGCCGCGTAGTCCCGGGCGCGACCGGTGAGACGGCGGGTCAGCCGGCCGTCGACACGCATCCGGGGCAGCGGGACATACGCGAACGCGTTGTGGAACAGGTCCTGCCGCAGCCCCCGCAGGGCGTCCGCGACAAGCCGGAACTCCGGGCTGCGCGGCCTGGCGGCTGCGCCCGGCGGTGTCGTCTGCATGTGCGTCGTCTCGGTCACGATGAAAACGGTATGCGGCGGCCGGGGTCGCGGTCGTCACCTCTGAGAGGGTCCTTGGGAATCCGTCTCAGGTACTACGCGGGGCAGGCCAGGGCTGGTTTCAGCGGGTTCCGGGGCGGACCAGACCCGACTCGTAGGCGAACACCGCCGCCTGAGTGCGGTCGCGCAGGCCCAGCTTCACCAGGATGCGGCCGACGTGTGTCTTCACGGTCTGCTCGGCCACCACCAGCCGCTCGGCGATCTCCGCGTTCGACAGTCCCTGGGCGATCAGGGCCAGCACTTCCGTCTCGCGCTCGGTCAGGTCGCCGACGCGTTGCTTCAGCGGGGCGCGACGGGGACCGTCCAGGCGGGAGAACTCGGCGATGAGACGACGGGTGATCCCGGGCGCGAGCAGGGCGTCCCCGGCGGCCACCACTCTGACCGCCTCGGCGAGTTGGTCCGCGGAGGCGTCCTTGAGGAGGAAGCCGGAGGCGCCGGCACGCAGCGCCTCGTAGACGTACTCGTCCAGGTCGAAGGTGGTGAGGACCAGGACCTTGACGGCCGGGTCGTCGGTGGTGATGCGACGGGTCGCCTCGATACCGCTCATTTCGGGCATCCGGATGTCCATCAGGACCACGTCCGGGGTCAGTTCGGCGACCTTGGTGAGTGCGTCCCTGCCGTCCACCGCCTGCCCGATCACATCGATGTCGGGTTGGGTGTTGAGCAGGACCGTGAAGCCCTGGCGGACCATTTGCTGGTCGTCGGCGATCAGTACGCGGATGGGGCCTGGGCCGACGGGTGTCATGGGGTCTGGGCTCCTTCGTCGGGGACTGGTGCATGGCTCTCGATTGCGGGTGCGGGTGGCCCCTGTGGGGGGATTGGGGGTGGCCCCTGGAGGGAGATCTCGCGGCCGGCGGCCGCTGGGTCCGGGTCCGGGTTCGGGTCCGGGTTCGGGTCCGGGTTCGGGTCCGGGTTCGGGTCCGGGTTCGGGTCCGGGTTCGGGTCCGGGGCCGGGGCCGGGGCCGGGGCCGTGGGGGGTCGGTCCACGCGTGCGCGTGCGTCCTTGGGGAGGAAAGCCGTCACCATGAATCCACCGTGCAGAGTGGGGGTCGCCGTGACATGGCCGCCCAGCATCGTCGCGCGTTCTCTCATGCCCAGCAGGCCGTGGCCCGTGCCCGGGGAAGGGGGAACGGGCCGGCCGGGGCGGGAGTTGATGACTCCCAGATGGACGCCCTCGGAGAAGTGGCTGACCTCCACCCGGACCTTGGAACCAGGCGCGTGGCGCAGGGCGTTGCTGAGGGCCTCCTGGACGATCCGGTACGCGGACAGTTCCACGCCGGGCGGGTAGGGGCGGGGTTCGCCGCGGATGTCGGTGACCACGTCCAGGCCGGCGGCCCGGGTGTTCTCGATGAGCGCGTCGAGCCGGTCGAGGGTGGGCTGCGGGGAGTCCGGGGCCGGTTCGTCCGGGTTCTCGGAGCGCAGGACGCCCAGTACCCGGCGCAGTTCGGTGAGTGCTTCCAGGGCGTTCTGGCGGATGCCGGCCAGGTTCTCCTTCAACTCCTCGGAGGGGTTGTCCACCAGGTGCGGGGCCACCTGGGCCTGGATGGAGATCACCGACATATGGTGCGCGACCACGTCGTGCAGCTCACGCGCGATACGGCTGCGCTCCTCCAACAGCGTGCGGCGGGCCCGTTCCTCCGCGGTGATCGTCTCCTGCTCGACCAGCCGGGTGCGGGCCTCGCTTCGGGCGCGCAGGGCGGCGCCCACCAGGACGGCCACGGAGAAGACGGCGACCGCGACCAGGCCGGTCGCGGTGTATCCCGCCCCGCCGATGACACCCTCGATGAGGAAGGTCGCCAGACCGGACGCCGCCAGTGCGGCGATCACCCTGCGGATCGGGAGCCGTAGGGCGAGAAGGAAGAACACGAAGGTGTGGGCCAGGACTTGGGGGGTCGCCCAGGGCCAGTCGGGGCCGGGCTGCGGAGCGTCGGCGAGGACGGGGCGGGCCGCCGTGGCCGTGACGACCATCGCGCCGAGGGAGATGCCCCAGGCGGGGACCGGGCGCGACAGGGCCAGCACGACGGCCAGTCCCTGGGCGAAGCCGGCCAGGAGGCCGTCTGCCGTGTCGAACCCGTAGGACGTGGAGAGTTCGTCGCCGCCGGCCAGCGTGATGCCCAGGGCGATCCATGTGGCGATCAGGTACTTCAGGATGCGGAACCAGCGGCGTGTTCGGGTGCGCAGGCGGTTGAGGAGCGTTTCGCGCGCGGGTTCGGGCTCGGGGGCGGGTTCGGGGGTGGGTTGGGGTGCAGGTTCGGGTGCGGGTTTGAGGGCGGGTGCGGATTCAGGTGCGGATTCGGTGGTGGGCACCGGGCCTTCGGCCGTGTGGGGTGGCGTCTCGCCGTCTCCGGCCGCCGGGTCCGTGGGGGTCATCTCCTCAACCCTAGGCATGGCGGGACTTCTTCGGTTCCGTTCGGTGCGCGTGGGAGTGGGACTGGGACTGGGGGTGGCGGCGGATCACCCGGGAAGGGCGGTTCCGCAGGCGGCGCGGGCCCTGTTCGTAGGAACGGAAGGCCGTCCAGCACAGGGTCAGGGCCAGGGCGAACAGGGGGAGGCAGGCCAGCCGGGCCGCCACCCAGGTCAGCTGGTCGGGCATGGTGTGCAGACCGGGCAGCGGGCCGGCCGGGAGGGTAACGGCCGTCGTGGCCATGAGCGCCGTCTGATGCCAGAGGAAGATCGTCATCGCGGAGAGGTTGACCAGCGCCACCACGGCCCAGACCACCGGGCGGGCCATCGCGCGGCGCAGCCGGTCGCGGAGCAGCAGGGCCAGCCCGCACTGCGCCAGCCCGAAGGTGACGGCCGCCAGCGTCGGGGGGTTGAGATTCGAGATCGCCGTACCAGGGACGCCGACCATCGACGCCGGATAACCCGCGCACGCGACCAGCACCGCGGTGGCCGCCGTACCGCCCGCGAACAGGACCCAGCCCGCCCTGCGGCCCTCCAGTTCGCCGCGGGTCCAGGCCGCGCCCAGGGTGTAGGGCACCAGCCAGCCCGCGGCCACGTTCACCCAGCCGAGCCAGGACGGGGCGCCGCCCAGCCCGAATCGGAGGAGGTCCACGTGGATGACAACGGCCAGGGGCCACAGCGGGTTGAGCCGGGTCACCAGCGGGGTCGCCGCCGTCAGGGCCGCGAAGACCAGCAGGAACCACAGCGGGGACAGGGCCAGTTTGACGAGCGTGTGGATCGTTTCGAACCGGGCGCCCGAGACGAGCAGACCCGCGGCCGCCACCGCCCACAGGGTCAGCAGCGCGGCCACCGGCCGGAACAGCCGGGACAGGCGGCCGCGCAGCCACTCGCCGTAGGTCGTCCCGCGGGCCCGCGCGGAGGCATAGCCGCGGGTCGCCACATGGCCGCCCACCAGGAAGAAGACGGCGAGGGTCTGGAAGGCCCAGGAGACGGGCGCCAGCCAGGGCATGGACCGCAACGGACTCGCCGCGTGCAGCGAGCCGTCGTCCGCGACCAGCGCCGTGACCAGCCAGTGGCCGAGTACGACACCGAGGATCGCGAAGGCACGCAGGGCGTCGACGGCCCGGTCCCGGGAGGCGGGCGTGGCGGTGTCCACACGGCGGGCGCCCTGCCGTATCCGGTTCGGCATCACGGTCAGCGTGCGGCGCAGGGTCGGCTCACGCACGGGTCACCTCCGAGGTCTCGCCGAGGGTGATCCGGGCCAGGTTGGCGAGGACGGTCGAGCCCGGAGTGAAGTAGCCGCTGTGACCGGCGTCGGCGGCGTCGAAGACGCGGGCGCCGAAGGCCGGGGAGACCGGGTCGGTGCCGAAGCCGATGGTGGTGTCGAACAGTTCGGCGCTGACGTGCGGCACATCCGCCACCCAGTCGTCGGAACCGCGGGCCGCCCAGACCCGGGCCGGCGTGTGCAGCGCGGCGGCGGAGTCGGCGCCGGTGCCGGGGCTGCCGACGAGGACGAGGTCGTCGATGTCCAGGCCGGCGGCGGCGCGGCCGCACACGACCGAGCCGTAGGAGTGGCACACGGCGGACACGCGCGCCTCCTCGCCCACGACTCCGCGCAGCTGCCGTATGAACGCACGCAGTTGGGGTGCGGCTTGCTCGGCGCGGCTCGTGGTGGTGACCGTGGTGCTGATCGTGCCCGGGGTGTCGTAGCCGAGCCAGGCGACGACCGCCACCCGGCTGTCGGCGGGCGCGCGGCGGGTGAGCTCGGTGTACAGGGCGGCCGCGGCTCTGTGGAAGCGGCCGTAGGTGTCTATGGAGGTGTCGGAGCCGGGGACCAGTATCGCGATGCGGTCGGCCCGGGCCAGGTCCCCGAGCACCTCCGTGGCCCGGCCGGAGCCGCGGCCGTCGAAGACGAGCAGCTGACGGGACGGGGCGGCCAGCGCGCGGTCCGCGGCGGCACGGTGACGGTCGCCGTGCGCGTCCGCCATGGCGGCGGCTTCGGTGGCGTTGGCACGGTTGGCCGCGTACGCCTCCCCCAGCGTGGCCGCCGTCGGCGGAGCGAGGACGGCTGGGGCCGGGGCGGGGACCTCCGGTCGGGCGGCGGCTGAGAGGGGGACCACGACGGCGGCGGTGATGAGCGCGGCGAGGAGGGCTCGGCGCCATCGGTGGGCGGCGGGGCGGCGCGTGTCGGAGATTCGGCGGCTTCGGCGGCTCCGGCGGCCCTTGCCGGTTCGTTCGGCTGCGGTCTGTTCGTCCGCGGTCCGTTCGTCCGCGGTTCGTTCGGCTGCGGTCCGTTCCCGCTGGGTTCGCTCCCCCGCAGCCCCCGCCACACGCCCCATGGCTCCGTCCCCTCCAGTCCCCCGCCCGGTGGTCGGGCTCGTCTGGATGGGAAATTACGGATCGGGACTCGTCGTTCGCGTCCCGCCAGGGAACTCTTCTCCTGCGTAGCTCTCAGGTACTACGGGTATGACCGGGTCGCCTCCTCGGGGCGCCGGCACGGGCGCCGGCACGGGCGCTGTCACGGACGCCAGCCCAGGCCCTGTCACCAGGCCAGCTGCGCGATCTCCTCCGCCACCACCGCACACGCGTCCGCCGCGGGATCGATCAGCGGGAAGTGCCCGACGTCCTCCAGGAGCGTCAGCCCCACGACCTCCCCCGCCTTGGCCGCCGCCTCCGCGTACGACTCGGCCACCGCCTGCGGTACGACCACATCCGTACGGCCCTGGACGAGCGTGGTCGCGATCCCGGTGGGCAGCAGGAGGGCCGGGTCCGCGTACGGCTGGCGTTCCGCGAACTTCTCCTGCCCGCCCAGGAGTTGGAGGGCCGCGTTGCCGCACACGTCGAGCTTCTCCGCGACCGCGAAGTCCGCGATGGGGGCCAGGGCGACCACACCGCGCAGGGGGGTGGGCCGGTCCGTGCGCCAGGGAGCGTCGGCGGGCAGGACGTGCCGGGCCGCCGCCCACAGTGCCAGCTGACCGCCCGCCGAGTGGCCGGCGAGCACCGTACGGCGCGGGTCGGCCTGCGGAAGCAGCTCGTGGACGAGCGCGGGCAGGGCGTCCAGCGCGGCGGCGACGTCGTCGAAGGTGTCCGGCCAGCGCCCGGCGACCGGGCCGTCGCCGCCCTGGGCCGGGATCGCGCTGCCGCGGCGGTACTCGACGTTGGCCACGGCGAAGCCGCGGCGGGCCAGGTAGTCGGCGAAGGGGGTGATGTGGCGGCGGTCGTACGGTGCGCGCCAGGCTCCGCCGTGCAGGACCACGACCAGAGGGGCGAGGGAGCCCGGTTCCGGGGGCTCGGAGCCGCGCGGGACGTAGAAGTCGATCACCTGGTCGGGATGCTCGCCGTACGTCGCTGTGACGTCGGGGTCGACCGGCGGGTGCGAGAAGGCCGACTCCTCTTCGGCGGCGGCGCGGGCTGCGGCGGCGTCGTCCGGCATGCTCCAACCTCTCAGCGACGTAACGGGGTTTGGCGGCCAGATGGGAAATCGGCTGTTGGCGGGGACGGTATCAGGCCGATGACGTGCGGGGACACGGGGATGTCACGCTGGGTGAGGTTAAACGGTTCTCCTCGCCTGGCGCACCGCTGCCCGGCCCGTGTGCGCACGGGCCGGGCAGTGGATTCCGGCGGCCATCGGGGCAGCCGCCGGAACACCTGCCGAAGCACCTGCCAAAGCACCTGCCGAAGCAGTTGCCGAAGCAGTTGGCTGAGTACCTACCGGGACAGCGGCCCGAGCACCTCACCCAGCACCCGGGCCGCCCGCTCCACGTCCCCGAACCCGACGTACAGCGGTGTGAAGCCGAAGCGGAGGACGTCGGGATGGCGGAAGTCCCCGACCACACCCCGCTCGATCAGCCGCTTCATCACGTCCCCGGCGTTCCCGCAGCGCAGCGCCACCTGGCTGCCGCGCTCCTCGTGGGCCGACGGGGTCAGCGACTCGACGACGCCCTGCGGGACGTACGACGCCACGCACTCCAGGAAGAAGTCCGTCAGGGCGAGGGACTTGGCGCGCACCGCCTGCACCGAGACCTCGTCCCAGACCTCCAGCGCTGCCTCCAGGGCGAGCATGGAGAGGATGTCCGGCGTGCCGACGCGGCCGCGCAGGGCACCCGGCGCGGGCGCGTAGTCCGTGCGCATGCCGAAGGGGTCGGCGTGGGAGTTCCAGCCGGGCAGGGGCGAGTCGAAGCGGTCCTGCAGTGTGCTGCGCACATACAGGTACGCCGGTGAACCCGGGCCGCCGTTCAGGTACTTGTAGGTGCAGCCGACCGCCAGGTCCACGCCGTGCTCGTCCAGGCCCACCGGCAGCGCGCCCGCGCTGTGGCACAGGTCCCAGACCGCGATCGCGCCCACCGCGTGGATCGCCGACGTGAGCGAGGGCAGGTCGTGCAGCCGGCCGGTGCGGTAGTCGACGTGGTTGAGCAGCACCGCGGCCGTACGGCCGGACAGCGCGCCCGGCACCTCCGCCGGGGTCACCGGTCGCAGCGTACGGCCGGTCAGCCGGGCGGCCGACTCGGCGATGTACCCGTCCGTGGGGAAAGTCGTCGCGTCGACCAGGATCTCGTCCCGGTCCTCGCCCGCCATCCGTACGGCGGCCACAAGTGCCTTGAAAACGTTGACGCTTGTGGAGTCGCCGACGACGATCTGCCCCGGCGCCGCACCGACCAGCGGGGCGATGCGGTCGCCGATCCGCTCGGGCGCGGTCCACCAGCCGCTCTCGTCCCAGGAGCGGATGCGGAGTTCGCCCCACTGGCGGCGGACGACGTCCTCGACCCGGCCGGGGACGTTCGCGGGGAGCGCGCCGAGCGAGTTGCCGTCCAGGTAGACAACGTCGTCCAGGACGAACCGCTCCCGCTGGTGCGCGAGTTCGTCCGCGGCGTCCAGCTTCTCCGCGCGTGCGATCTTCTCCGCGCGTGCGACGAGGTCAGACATGGGACCTCGCCGTCCACAGCTCCGGGAACACGTTCTTCTGCGCGCGCTTCTCCAGCCAGGCCACACCGGCCGAGCCGCCGGTGCCGGGCTTCGCGCCCATCGCGCGGCGGGTGGCGACCAGGTGGTCGTTGCGCCAGCGCCAGACGAGCTCGCCGACATCGGTCAACGCCTCTCCCAGGCGGGCGAGTTCGTCGTCCGGGTCGCCGGAGTACACGGCGGTCCAGGCGGCCTCGACGTCGTCCGAGGGCTCGTGGCGCAGCGACGCGTCACGGTGCAGGACGGAGGCGGGGATCGCGTGGCCGCGGCGCGCGAGGAGCCGTACCACCTCGTCGTACAGGCTCGGCTCGTGCAGCGCCTTCTCCAGCTCGGCGTGGACGCGAGGCGCGCCCCGGTGCGGGACGAGCATCGACGCGGACTTCTCGCCGAGCAGGAACTCCATACGGCGGTACATCGCCGACTGGAAGCCGGAGCCCTCGCCGAGGGCGGAGCGGTACGAGTTGAACTGGGCCGGGGTGAGCTGGCCGAGCGGCTTCCAGGAGGCGTTCAGCGCCTCCAGCTCCCGTACGGAACGCTTCAGCGCGTCGATCGCGACGGGAACCCGGTCCCCCCGCAGTGCCTCGGCCGCGGTCTCCCACTCGTGGACGATGACCGTGAACCACAGCTCCATCACCTGGGTGGTGACCAGGAAGACCATCTCTCCGGGATCGTCGGAGAGGGTGTGCTGGAGATGGGTGAGCACGTCCGCCTTGACGTAGTCCTCGTACGGCGTCGTGCCTGCGAAGTCGAGATGCGGGGTCTCGGGCTCCTGAGTCTCGGGGGACTGGTGAGCCTGTTGGGACATCGCTGTCTCCTGTGTTACTCCGGGTAGCGGTCCGCCCCTGCCGATTCCGGCACGGGGGCCCCGGTCCCCACCGGCATCCTCTGTAATCCCCCCGGTTACGGCAAGGCCCGTCCAGTGCCAGACGGGCCACACCGTATGCGCCGATCAGCCCAGTGTCTGGGCCGCCGTCGGCGAGGAGTCCTTCAGGAACTGCGTGCAGCGCTCGTACTCCTCCTGCTCGCCGATCGACTGCGCGGCGCGGGCGAGGCCGTGCAGGGCGCGCAGGAAGCCGCGGTTCGGCTCGTGCTCCCAGGGGACGGGGCCGTGGCCCTTCCAGCCGTTGCGGCGCAGCGCGTCCAGGCCGCGGTGGTAGCCCGTACGGGCGTAGGCGTACGACTCGACGACCGAGCCCCGCTCGAACGCGTCGTCGGCCAGCTGGGCCCAGGCGAGCGAGGAAGTCGGGTACTTCGCGGCGACGTCCGCCGGCGCGGTGCCCTGCGCGAGCAGCTCGCGGGGCTCCGGGTCGTCGGGGAGGTGGGTGGGGGGCGGGCCGCCGAGGAGGTTCTCGTGAATGCTCATACCCCAAGTCTGCGGGATCCCTCCGGGGGCTGGCGGGTGGGAGCGGCGGATGCCGCCCACTTCCTGGGGGCTGCGCCCCCAGACCCCGCCATCGGCCTGAACGGCCTCGTCCTCAAACGCCGGACGGGCTGGATTTGGCCGGGCTATGGCGTCACCTGCGGGTGGGTGGGGGATCGGGACGGCACACCTCGTCCCCAAACGCCGCACAGGCCAAGTGCAGCCGAGCTATGCCGCCCCCAGCGGGAGGGTGGGGGATCGGGACGGCACACCTCGTCCTCAAAGCGCCAGCCGGGCTGGATATGGCCGAGCGGGGGTCGGGATGGCTCTGCTCGTCCTCGGGCACGCGGCCTCAGACAGCGCAGCGCACCGCACACTGCAGCGCACCGCGCACCCCACCGCGCGCCCCTCCTCACTTGCTGAACTTGCTGAACTTGGTGAGCCGGCCCGATGAAGTCGGGCCCCGTTCCAGTGGGGGTGCTGTTACGCAGCCGTGGGTTCGGCATTCGGGGTGGCGGCAGTCCGGGGGTGGGCGGCGTACCAGGGTGAAGGCCAGGATCGCCCCGGCGACCAGTACCGCCGCGCAGATCGGCATCGCCCTGCGGAACGACGTCTCGAAGGCGTCCGCCGAGCGGTACGCCTCCGGGCCCATCCCGGTCAGCAGGGGCAGCGCGGCCACCGCGATCAGGCCGGCCGCGCGGGCCGCCGCGTTGTTGATGCCGCTGGCCAGGCCCGCCCGCGCGGTGTCCACGGAGGCGAGGACGGTGGCGGTCAGCGGGGCCACCAGGGTGACCATGCCGGTGCCCATGACCAGCAGGGCGGGGAGCACGTCGGTCAGATAGTTCGCGTCCTTGCCCACCCGCAGCATCAGCAGCATCGCGACGGCGCACAGCAGCGGGCCTAGGGTGAGCGGGATGCGGGGGCCGATGCGGTCGGCCAGGGCGCCGGAGCGGGCCGAGAACAGCAGCATCAGGGCCGTGGTCGGCAGCAGTGCCGTACCGGCCTGCAGGGCCGAGTACCCGGCCACGACCTGGAGCTGGAGCGCGGTGAGGAAGAAGAAGCCGCTGAAAGCCGCGTACACGCACAGGGTGACCAGGTTGACTGCCGAGAACTGGCGCGACGAGAAGATGTCGAGCGGCATCATCGGGTCGGGCCTGTGCTTCTCGACGTACACGAAGGCCACTGCGGCCGCCACGCCCGCCACTGCCGTGACCGTGACGCTGATCGACCCGCCCGGCGCCTCGATCAGCGCGTAGGTCACCAGGGCCAGCGCCAGGGCACCCAGGGTCGCGCCGAGGACGTCGAAGCGGCCGTGGCCGCCTCCGTCGGACGACTCGGGCACGTGCCGTACGGCGATGGGGGCGCATACGAGGGCCAGCGGGACGTTCAGCAGGAACACCCAGCGCCAGCCGGGGCCGTCCACCAGCCAGCCTCCCAGGAACGGGCCCACGGCCGCGCCGACGCCCCCGAAGCCTGACCAGAGGCCAACGGCCTTGGCCCGGTCGTCCGAGTGGAAGGAGGCCTGGATCAGGGCGAGCGAGCCGGGTGTGAGGAGGGCGCCGCCGATGCCCTGGAGGGCGCGGGCGGCGACGAGGACGGTGGCGTTCGGGGCGAGCCCGCACAGCAGGGACGCCGTGGCGAACCAGACCACGCCCAGCACGAAGATCTTTCGGCGGCCGTAGCGGTCGCCGAGCGAGCCGCCCAGGAGGATCAGGCCCGCCAGAGTCACCATGTACGCGTTGACCGTCCACTGGAGCGCGGCCAGGCTCGCGTCGAGGTCCTCGCCGATGCGCGGCAGGGCCACGTTGACGACGGTCGAGTCCAGCATGGCCATGCTGGAGCCGAGCACCGTGGTGAGCAGGATCCATCTGCCCTGGGACGAGGCCAGCCGGACATCGGGCATGCCCCCAGGTATACAGCGAGCCCGGCGCCGTAGACAGACGCCGGGCTCACCGGGAGTACCGCGAACGGTCACTCGGTCTTCGTAGAGACCGAGTCACTCGATCTTCGTCCCGACCGAGTTACTTGATCTTCGTGCCGGCCGACCGCAGGTCCTGCGTGGCCTGGACGACGCGCTGGGCCATCGAGCCCTCGGCGGCCTTGCCCCAGGTGCGCGGGTCGTAGGTCTTCTTGTTGCCGACCTCGCCGTCGACCTTCAGGACGCCGTCGTAGTTCTGGAACATGTGGGCGGCCACGGGGCGCGTGAACGCGTACTGCGTGTCCGTGTCGATGTTCATCTTCACGACGCCGTTCTCCAGCGCGGTCGCGATCTCCTCCGGCGTGGAGCCGGAGCCGCCGTGGAAGACGAAGTCGAACGGCTGCGAGCCGGCCGGCTTGCCGAACTTGGCGGCGACGCCCTCGCTCAGCTGCTTCAGCAGGTCGGGGCGGAGCACGACGTTGCCCGGCTTGTACACACCGTGCACGTTGCCGAAGGACGCGGCCAGCAGGTAACGGCCCTTGTCGCCCAGGCCGAGCGCCTCGGCGGTGCGGATGGCGTCGTCGACGGTGGTGTAGAGGGAGTCGTTGATCTCGTGCGAGACGCCGTCCTCCTCGCCACCGGTCGGGGTGATCTCCACCTCAAGGATGATCCGGGCGGCGCGGGTGCGCTCCAGGAGCTCCTGCGCGATGGCAAGGTTGTCGGCGAGGGTCTCGGCCGAGCCGTCCCACATGTGCGACTGGAACAGCGGGTTCTGGCCGTTCTTGACGCGCTCCTCGGAGATCGCGATCAGCGGACGTACGTACCCGTCGAGCTTGTCCTTCGGGCAGTGGTCCGTGTGCAGGGCCACGTTGACCGGGTACTTCTCGGCGACGATGTGCGCGAACTCGGCCAGGGCGACCGCGCCGGTCACCATGTCCTTGCTGTACTGGCCGCCCAGGAACTCGGCGCCACCCGTGGAGATCTGGACGATGCCGTCGCTCTCCGCCTCCGCGAAGCCGCGCAGCGCCGCGTGCAGGGTCTGGGTCGAGGTGACGTTGATGGCCGGGTAGGCGAACTTGCCTGCCTTCGCCCGGTCGAGCATCTCGTTGTAGACCTCGGGGGTTGCGATGGGCATCTGTCCGCTCCTTGAGTGTGCGGGTCGGCGTTCTGCGTGCTTACGGCCCTGACCTAGACCTTGGGGGTGACGTCATCGTCGGCCCCATCTTTCCAGAGATGAGGCGATGCTCAATGCCCCTGGTCAAGGAGTGGTCACCCCCGGGTCAAGCCGGTGCGTCAACCTCGCGCGTCAGTCGAGGCCCAGGTCGTCCTTCGAGTAGGCGAACACGTAGGGCACCCCGGCCTGTTCGGCGATCGCCTCGGCGGCCCCGGTCGCCCGGTCCACGATCGTGGCGACGGCGACGACCTCGGCACCGGCCTCGCGCAGCGCCTCGACGGCGGTCAGCACGGAGCCGCCGGTGGTGGAGGTGTCCTCGACCGCGAGGACGCGGCGGCCCTTGACCTCCGCGCCCTCGATCCGGCGCTGCAGGCCGTGCGCCTTGCCCGCCTTGCGCACGACGAACGCGTCGAGCACCTTCCCGCGCGCGGCGGACGCGTGCAGCATCGCGGTGGCGACGGGGTCGGCGCCCAGCGTCAGCCCGCCGACCGCCTCGAAGTCCAGGTCGGCGGTCAGGTCGAGCATGACCTGACCGACCAGCGGCGCGGCCTCGCCGTCCAGCGTGATCCGGCGAAGGTCGATGTAGTAGTCGGCTTCCTTGCCCGACGACAGGGTCACCTTGCCGTGCACCACGGCCTTGTCCTTGATCTGCTGCAGCAGCGCGCCGCGTACGTCCGTCATGCCGACCAGCCTAGGGCCTGCGCCAGCTCCAGGTGGTCGTGGCCTCCAGCGGCTCCAGCGGTGTGACCAGGCGTGGCTGGGTGTTCAGCCCGTTCGGCGGGCCCGTCTGGGGCTCCACGCACACGGCCGCCTCCTGCTCGTCGTAGACGACGACCCACTGCTCGCGGCTGGTGACCTTCAACTCCAGCTGCCCGGGCCAGACGAGGGTGACGTCGACGCCGCCGGGCATGCCGAAGCAGTCGTCCCAGGGGCCGGGCTTCGGGTCGATGCGGTTGCCGGTGGGCAGATGGTCGTCGCCGCGCTCCTCCTGCCAGGCGGGGCTGAAGTCGAGCCGCGCGTCCTCGCCGCCCAGGTTCCGGTTGAACCACGGGTGCCAGCCGATCTGCGCCGGGAAGGAGGAGTCGTACGTCTCCACGGACATGGTCAGCGTCAGGCTGTCCTCGCTGAGGGCGACCACCTGGGTGACGCGGCCGGCGTAGGGCCAGGGGTCGACCAGGTCGTACGTGATGACCGCCTCGTCGGTGGAGGAGCGGGCGGTGCGCCAGGCGCCGTCGCGGGCGGTGCCGTGGATGGCGTGCGGCGGGGAGTTGAGCGGCATCTGGTGGACGGTGGCGCCGTCCAGGAAGCGGCCGTCCCTGATCCGGCCGCACCAGGGGACCATCGGGAAGCAGCCGAAGCGGTCACCCTGCCGGAGCAGTTCGACGCCGCCGACCCGGAGCCCTCCGATACGGCCGCCGTTGCCGGGCTGCACGGTCACGTCCGCGTCGCCCGCGGTCAGCGTGATCTCTTTGTTACTCACGGGACGACCCTACTGGGGCGATCAAGGGTCAGCGGCGTCTGCGCAGGGCCCGGCCCAGAACGATCGCCCCCGCCACGACGAGTGCCGCGGCGGGCACCGCCCAGCGCAGCGTGCTGCTCGCGGCGACGGTCTGCGGGGCCGGTACGGGGGCGTAACGGCCGCGCGGCGGGGCGTGGTCGACCTCCTCTGCGCTGCGGCCGATCATCGTGCGCCGTGCGTGGGCCGCCTCGGCGGGCGGTTCGGGCGACTCCGCGAAGTCGTCGGAGGGGCCGTCGTGGAGGTCCTCGTCGGCACCCCGGTCAAGGGAGGGCGGGGGGATCTCGGTGTCGAAGACGGAGGCTTGGGCGTCGGGTTCGGGGCCGGGCTCTGCTTCCGGCAGGGATTCAGGCTCCGGCTCCGGCACCGGCTCGGGTTCCGGCTCGGGCTCCGGCGCCGCCTCGGCCAGACCCTCCACGAAACGGTTCAGCAGGCGGGTCGCCGCCGAAGCCACCGATTCCGTCGGCAGTTCCGCGACGCGGCCGTCCGCGGAGGCCGTGCCCTCGACGGTGACGGTGGTGCCGCCGTCCGTGTCCCGGAGGCGGAGGGTGAGGGCGAGTTTGACGGAGCCGGTACCGCGGGCCTCGGCGGCCTCGCCCTCGACGGCGTACGACCCGTCGTCCCTGGCGGTGACCCGGGCCGATCCGCGGTAGGTGACGGAGTGGCTGCCGACGCGCACCTTCAGCCGGCCCGCGACCGGCTCGGCACCGGCGTCCTGCTGGAACCCGGGGACCGCCCGGGCGACCCGCGCGGGGTCGGCGAGCGCCTCGCGCAGCCGCTCGACCGGGACCGGAACGAAGACCTCGTGCTCCATGTCGGCGAAGCCTACCCAGCAGGGGGCGGTACGTACCCTCCCCTGCACTGGTGAGTCACCCGGCGTTGGGGCCGCCGTCACCAGGGGTTGCCACCCGCCGTCACCAGGGGTTGCCACCCGCCATCACCAGGGGTTGTCGCCCCCGCTCATGGCGCGGATGCACCAGCCTCAATAGCGCGGATGCACCAGTGTCGACGCGGGCAGCCCCCCCAGCCGCATGCGCGCCGCCTCCTCGGCATCCGTCGCGAGGGTCCTCGCGGTGAGCGTGCGGAAGCGGGGGCCGTGGGGTTCCAGGCGGAGGGGAGGGGTCGAGGGGCCGGGGGCGGCCAGGATGAAGCCCCAGTCGTGAGGGGCCCGGGAGGCGCCGACGGAGCGGTCGGGGCCCGCGGCGAAGCCGGAGTCGTGGCCGGGGACCCGGTAGGGGGCCGTGGCGAAGCCGGCCGCGCGCAGCGTGGCGTCCACCGTCCAGAAGACACGGCGGCGGGCGGAGACCGGGCCCGCGTGCACGACAAGGCGGCCGCCGGGTGCCAGGGCACGCCGGGCCAGGCCGTAGAACTCCTGCGAGTACAGCTTCGTGCTGGCGGTGATGCCGGGATCGGGCAGATCGGCGATCACGACGTCGTACGCCGCCCGGGGTGCCCCGCGCAGCCAGCAGAACGCGTCCGCGGTGGTGACGTGGACGCGTCCGTCGTCGTACGCGTGCCCGTTGAGGTGCGACAGCCCCGGGTCGTGGCGGGCCAGCCGGACGAGGCCCGCGTCGAGCTCTACGACGTCCACCCGCCGTACGTCCCGGTGGCGCAGTACCTCCCGCGCGGCCAGCCCGTCCCCGCCGCCGAGGATCAGCACGCGCGCGTGGGCGCCGTACATCGCGGGATGGACCAGCGCCTCGTGGTAGCGGCGCTCGTCGCGGCCGCCGACGCGCAGCCGGCCGTCCAGGAAGAGGTCGAGCGGGCGGCCGTGCGTGCCGCCGGTGAGGACGACTTCCTGGATGTCGGTCTGCAGGGCGACGCGTACGTCCTTGCCGTACACCGCGTGCCGGGCGGCGCGTTCGAAGTCGTCGACGAGTACGGCGGCCGAGGCGAGGACGCCGAGGACGGTGACGTTGGCGATCAGGAGCAGCCAGCGGGCGCGCCGGGTGAGGTCGCGGCGGAAGAGCCCGAGCACCAGGGCACCGCCCGCGACGACGTTGACGGTGCCGGTGAGCAGGGTGCCGGTCAGCTGGCCCAGGAACGGCAGGAGCAGGAAGGGGAAGGCCAGGCCTCCGGCGAGCGCTCCGACGTAGTCCGCGGCGAACAGGTCGGCCACGGCGCCGCCCGCGTCCTGGCGCCGGATGCGCTGGATCAGCTCCATCAGCAGCGGGACTTCGGCGCCGATGAGCAGACCGATGGCGAGGGAGAAGGCGACGAGGAGACCGCGGGGGCCGTTGGCCCACATGCCGCCCCAGCCGCCGGTCCAGGCGAAGGCCGCGTAGAGCGCCATCGCGCTGCAGCCGCCGATGAGCGCGAGCCCCGCCTCCACGGCGCCGAATCCGGCGGCGGCGTGCCAGCGCAGCCGTTTCGCGGCGAGGGAGCCGATGCCCATCGCGAAGACCATGACGGACAGGACGACGGATGCCTGGGTGACCGAGTCGCCGATCAAGTACGAGGCGAGGGCGACGAGTTCGAGTTCGTACACGAGTCCGCAGGCCGCGCAGACGAAGACGCACGCGAGGACGAGGAACCGACCGGTCGCCGGCCGCACGGGCAGCCGCACGGGAGGGCCCCAGGGCGGCGGTGTGCCGGGTGGGGCGGGCGCCTGCGGTTCGATCACTCTGCGACGTTACGTCACACGCTCGGTACGCTTCGTCACCCACACGTGTGGATCTGAAGCACGTTTGGATCTGAAGCACGTTGACACGCAAGGTGTTTGACGGCCTAGCCGAGTTGGGCCGCCGGCACCCGTACGCCCACCCTCGTCCGGGTCGCGACCAGTTGGCCGTCCTGCGGATACGCATGCCAGGTACGCCAGTGCACTTGGCCCTCGTGCCGCTGGGCGAGCATCGCGGTGAAGGCGTGCGGGCTGCCGGGGAAGACGCCGGCGAGGCCGTGCGGATGGTCGGAGACGAGGGCCAGCAACTCCTGGGCGCGGCCGGCGAACGATCCGGGCGAGAGCACCTCCACCCGGGCCGCGAACTCGTACTCCCAGTCGCCGACCCGCTTGGCGACGCCGAGCGGCAGGGGCGTGCTGGACCCCGGGATGCACGCCACCGTCTCCGAACAGCCTCCCCGCTCCTCATCGAGAAGTACCTGGTGGGACGCTCCGAGCAGTCTCAACTGGAGCTTCGCGCCGGTCAATTCGAGGTCGAGCGTGGCCAGGGCGGGGAGCGGCTCGCGTCCCAGGGCCCAGGCTAGGTCGGCCGCGCGCGTATCGGTGTAGGAGGTGTTCAGGGTCGTGAGCATGGATCGGCTCCGCTGGCACGCAAAGAGAAAAGGGAGTGTGGCCCGGCGCACCTCGGTCGGTACCGGGAGATCGGCCGCGTCTGCCCGGTGTGCCCCGCCTGCCCAGCCGGGGAGAAGGCTTCTGCAGGGCGTCCGAGGGGCTGCGTTGGTGATTTAGAGGGAATCATGAACTGTGGCGCCGCCACAGCGTTTTTACCCAACTTCGTGGGGTTTCCATCCCTCAGGGGGCTCCACAGCTCAACTGTTCAACAACAGAGTGCCCCTGGCGCCCCGCGCGTACGCCGGAGCGCCCGCCGGATGCCTTCTCCCGGCGGGCGCCCGGTGTGCGGCCCGGATACGGTTCCCCCTGTTCTCCGGAGCTCAGCTGCCCCGTGTCAGCTGCCTCCCCCGCATCCGCCCCCGCCGCCACATCCGCCGCCCCCGCCGCAGGACGAGCCGCCCCCGCACGAGGAGTGACCGCCGCCGCCGCACGAGGAGTGGCCCCCGTGGTGCCCGTGGTGCCCTCCGGACGAGCCGCTGTCCGCGGCCCCGGCAGCCCACCAGCTGGCACTGCTGCCGCCGTCGTACGACGAGGACGACGAGGACGACGAGCGGGACCCGCTCCGATACCGCCTGCCGTACCGGTTCCTGCGCGATCGCTTCACCGCGGACCCGATGAACAGGACCGCGGCGATCACCGCCAGGATGATGCCGAGGACCATGGCGTCACCCTCCTTCCGTTCCCCCGAAGCGGCCCCCCGTGGGCGCCTCGCTCTCCCGCGGCCGCCGTACGACTGCCGCGTGACACGGGGATGCCCGGCCGCTCTGCCGGCCAAAGCAGAGTTGAGGAACTCCAGAGCTTCGGCGCAGGATGGCCCGCATGACCTCCAGCGCACGCCCGCTCCTCAACCGCCGGCTCGCCGAGTTCGGGACGACGATCTTCGCCGAGATGTCCGCCCTGGCGGTGCGGACCGGCGCGATCAATCTGGGCCAGGGCTTCCCCGACACGGACGGACCCGAGGAGATCCGGGAGGCGGCCGTGCGCGCCCTGCGCGAGGGCCGCGGCAACCAGTACCCGCCCGGTCCCGGCATCCCCGAGCTGCGCACCGCGATCGCCGCGCACCAGCTGCGCCGCTACGGCCTGTCCTACGACCCCGACACCGAGGTGCTGGTGACGGCGGGGGCCACCGAGGCCATCGCAGCCGCCCTCCTCGCGCTGCTCGAACCGGGTGACGAGGTCATCGCGTTCGAGCCGTACTACGACTCCTACGCCGCGAGCATCGCCATGGCGGGCGGCACCCGCGTCCCGGTCACCCTGCGCCCGCACCGCGAGCGGGGGGCGGGCTTCCGCCTCGACCTCGACGAGCTGCGCGCGGCGGTGACCGACCGCACCCGCCTGCTGCTGATCAACACCCCGCACAACCCGACCGGCACGGTCCTCACCCGTGCCGAGCTGACCGCGATCGCGGAGCTGGCGGTGGAGCGGGACCTGCTGGTGGTCACGGACGAGGTCTACGAACACCTGGTCTTCGACGACGCCGAACACCTGCCCCTCGCGTCCTTCCCCGGGATGCGCGAGCGGACGGTGACGATCGGCTCGGCGGGCAAGACCTTCTCCTTCACCGGCTGGAAGGTCGGCTGGGTGACGGCCACACCGGAACTGGTGACGGCGGTGCGCTCGGTGAAGCAGTTCCTGACGTACGTGGCCTCGGGCCCGTTCCAGTACGCGGTGGCCGAGGCCCTCGCGCTGCCCGACGCGTACTTCGCCGGCTATCGCGCGGACATGCTGGCCAGGCGTGATGTGCTGGCGGAGGGTCTGGCGGAGGCGGGCTTCGAGGTCTTCAGGCCCGCCGGAACCTATTTCGTCACCACCGACATCCGCCCGCTCGGCGAGAAGGACGGCTTCGCCTTCTGCCGGGCCCTGCCCGAGCGCGCGGGCGTGGTGGCCATCCCGAACGCCGTCTTCTACGACGACCGGGACGCGGGCGCCCCCTTCGTCCGCTTCGCCTTCTGCAAGCGGGAAGAGGTCCTGCGGGAGGCGGTGGAGCGTCTGCGCCGCCTGTGACTCAGGTCGCGGCCTGGGTCTGCTTGAGCAGGTCCACGGCCGCGGCGAGGCTCAGTCCCGGCAGGGCTTCGCGCAGGGCCTTGACGGCCTTGATCTCCTGTTCCCTGGCGTCCAGCTCGGCCTCGGCGAGCACCTGGGCGGCCCAGCGCACGCGCGGGTCCCCGCCGCCGATTCCGTCGACTATCTCCAGGGCCCGCCGCAGGCCGGCTGCCGTGTCGCTGCCGATGGCGTCGTCCAGTGCCCGCTGGATCGCGGCGCGCGCCTCGTCCAGATCGTTCAGTACGACGAAGTGCGTTTCCTTCTTGCTGAACACTCTTCCCCCTTGGTCGGTCGGTGTGTCCGTCGGTGTATCCGTCGGTGTATCCGTCGGCGTGTCGGTCATCGACGATCTTCGCCGAACCGCGGCCGTGCGGGCGGGTCGGACACGCCGCCCATGTCACGCAGCCACGCCGGACGCCGCGAAATCGCACCCGCACGGCCGCCCATCGCTAGCGACAGCCCGTTTCCTCCTGCAATGTGCGGGTGTGACCCACGCCACGACCGTCGCAACGCCCACCGTCACCGAACCCGAGACGCTGCACCGTGCGCGCCCCGGGCTGTCCACGGGCTCCGCGCTGTCCCTCGCCGCGGCGAGCGCGGTGGCCGTCGGGCTGTTCTTCGCCGCCCGGCTCGCCGGAACGGCCGTGCTCGCCGTGGCCGCCTGGGCCACCGGCAGGCAGCCGCTCGCCCTGCTCGGCCGGTCCTGGGACTCGGCCTGGTACCTCGGCATCGCCGCGCACGGCTACGGCCGCACCCTGTACTTCCACCCGACCGTCATCCACAGCGACCTGGCGTTCTTCCCGCTCTACCCGGCGCTGGTGCGGGTCATGACCGCCCTGACCCCGCTGAGCGGGGGCGCCGCCGGGCTGATCGTGTCGTGGACCGCGGCCGGGATCGCCGCCGGCGGGATCTACGCGATCGGGGCGCGGCTGCACGGGCGGGCCGTGGGCACGGCACTGGTGCTGCTGTGGGCGCTGCTCCCGCACTCCGTGGTGCTGTCGATGGCGTACACCGAGCCGGTGCTCACCGCCTTCGCCGCCTGGTCGCTGTACGCGGTCCTGAGCGGGAGCTGGCTGTGGGCGGGGAGCCTCGCGGCGCTGGCCGGGCTGTCCCGGCCCAACGGTTTCGCGGTCGCCGCCGCCGTCCTGGCCGCGGCCCTCTGCGAGGCGTACCGGACCTTCCGGCGCACCGGCCGGGTTTCCCACAGGCTGTGGACGGGCGCGGCGCTGGCCCCGCTGGGGTGGACGGCGTACGTGCTCTGGGTCGGCCGGCGCAAGGGGAACCTGCTCGGCGGCTACTTCGAGGTGCAGCGGCTGTGGGGGTCCCGGTTCGACTTCGGGGACGGGTCGCTGCACTTCGTGCGCCAGCTGCTGCTGCACGGCAGCCGGTTCGTCTTCCCCATGGCCATGGTGATCGTGGCGGCGGCCGTGCTGATGTACGCGCTGCTGATCGCCGACCGCGCCCCGCTGCCGCTCGTCGTCCACAGCGGGGTGCTGCTGCTCATCGCGCTCGGCGGCTCCGGCTTCTTCGAGTCCAAGCCGCGCTTCCTGCTGCCCGCCTTCCCGCTGCTGCTGCCGCTGGCCCGGGCGCTGGTGCGGACGGCGAGAGCCCGGCCCTGGCACGCGACCGTGGTGGTCTGCGCCCTGGCCGGGCTCTCCTTCGTCTACGGGGCGTATCTGGTAGTGATCGCCCACACCCCGCTCTAGAGGGCTCCGCGGAGCCGAGGGTGCTACTCCTCGTCGTCCTCGGGCTTCTCGGCCTCGTTGACCTCCTCCTCGAGGCCGAGCTGCTCGACCAGCCACTTGTCGAACTCGATCGCGGCCCGCACCCAGCTGACCGTGGAGGAGACGAAGTGGTTGAGGTCGACGCCGGTGCCGACCAGCATCTGCGCCTCACCGATGAGGCGGACGGTGCCGTCGTCGTGGGTGTGGCTGTACACCTTGGGCCACAGGGTCCGCCGGTTCCAGTCGTCGATGGACTCCAGCAGCTGCGGCTTCTCGTCGATCTTGTGGGGCCGGTCGTAGAAGGTCCGCACCGAGAAGACCGCCTGTTCGGCCTCCCCGCGGAACATGAAGTACGTACGGAACTGCTCCCACGGCGCCGCGAGGTCCCCCTCGTCGTCGACGACGTACTTGAGCTCCATCTGGTCGAGGAGCTGCTTCACGAGGTCCTGATCCGGGACGACGGGGCCCGCCGGTCCTTGGGGCTGCGGCTCGGGCTGGCCCCCGAAGTTCGGAATCGAGGACGGGTCGATGCTCACCGTGTATTTCCCTTCGTACGGATTCCGCCATCCTCCCCCATGCGGGGAGGGGGGTGGCAAGCCCCGACGTGGCCTGTCGGCTCCTGGCTGACATGATCTGGCCGGTCGACGACGATCCGGAGCGCGGGCAGGGGGCTCGATGGCGGGCGTGCGGGGCGGTACGGCGGGTGCGCGGGCGGGCCGCGGGGGCACCCGGTGGGGGGTGTTCGCGGCGGTCATGGCGCTGCCGGCGCTGATCCTGGCCGGGCTGGTCGCCATGGTGATCAGGTTCATGACCTCGGACTATCCCCTGGGCGGAGAACCCGAGGCCGTGCCGTGCGCGGAGGCGCTGGCGTTCGGTGGGGCGAAGCTGCCGAAGGGGGCGTACGACGGTCAGTGCACGGTGCAGACCTGGCTGGACACGGACTATCACGCCGCGTTCCGGATGCCGAGGGGGGCGGTCCGGACGTGGCTGACGGACACCTATCCCGAGGGCCCTGAGCCGGGTACCGATCTGTGCGACACCGGCGCCGATCTCTGTCTGAATCTGAACACGCAGTTCGCGACGCCTCCGGAGGACGCGGGTGCCGACGCGGTGACCGTCAACGTGACCTACGAGGACGCCGGCACCGCGGTGGTGTCCTTCTCGGCGTTCACCGTCTGACCCGCGCGCGACCCTGCGCGCGACGGCCCGCCCCCGGGGGACGAGGGGCGGGCCGTCGCGTGTGCCGGAACGGGTCAGGACGGGTCAGGACGGGTCAGAGGGTCTTGCCGGTGGCCGGGCCGACGATCAGGCCGTCGCCGAAGGCGTCCACCCGGACCGTGTCGCCGTCCTTGATCTCGCCGGAGAGGATCTCCTTGGCGAGCCGGTCGCCGATGGCGGTCTGGACCAGGCGGCGCAGCGGACGGGCGCCGTACGCCGGGTCGTTGCCCTCGTCGGCGAGCCAGGCCAGCGCCTCGGGCGTGACCTCCAGGCCGAGCCGCCGCTCGGCCAGCCGCCCGGCCAGCCGGTCGATCTGCAGCCGGGCGATCCTGGCCAGCTCCTCCTTGTCGAGCGCGGAGAAGACCACCAGGTCGTCGAGCCGGTTGAGGAACTCCGGCTTGAAGGCGGTCCGGACCGTCTCCAGCACCTGTTCCTTCTTCTCCTCGTCGCCGAGGACCGGGTCGACCAGATACTGGCTGCCCAGGTTGGAGGTGAGGACGAGGATGGTGTTGCGGAAGTCGACCGTGCGGCCCTGACCGTCGGTCAGGCGGCCGTCGTCCAGCACCTGGAGCAGGATGTCGAAGACCTCGGGGTGTGCCTTCTCCACCTCGTCCAGGAGGACCACGGAGTACGGCCGCCTGCGCACCGCCTCCGTCAGCTGGCCGCCCTCCTCGTAGCCGACATAGCCGGGGGGCGCGCCGACCAGCCGGGCCACGCTGTGCTTCTCGCTGTACTCCGACATGTCGATGCGGACCATCGCCCGCTCGTCGTCGAACAGGAAGTCGGCCAGTGCCTTGGCGAGTTCGGTCTTGCCGACGCCGGTCGGGCCGAGGAAGAGGAAGGAGCCGGTGGGGCGGTCCGGGTCGGCGATGCCCGCGCGGGACCGTCGTACGGCGTCGCTGACCGCTTGTACGGCTTCGCTCTGCCCGATCAGCCGCTTGCCGATCTCCTCCTCCATGCGCAGCAGTTTCCGCGTCTCGCCCTCCAGGAGGCGGCCGGCCGGGATGCCGGTCCAGGACGCGACGACGTCGGCGATGTCGTCGGAGCCGACCTCGTCCTTGACCATCGTGTCCTTGGCGGCCTCTTCCTCGGCCTCGGAGGCGGCCTCCAGCTCCTTCTCCAGGGCGGGGATCTCGCCGTACAGCAGCTTGGAGGCGGAGTCGAAGTCGCCGTCGCGCTGGGCGCGTTCGGCCTGGCCACGCAGGTCGTCGAGCTTCTCCTTCAGCTCGCCGACGCGGTTGAGGGACTGCTTCTCCTTCTCCCAGCGGGCGGTCAGGCCCCGCAGCTCCTCCTCCTTGTCGGCGAGGTCACGGCGCAGCTTCTCCAGGCGTTCGCGGGAGGCCGGGTCGGTCTCCTTGTCGAGGGCCAGCTCCTCCATCTTCAACCGGTCGACGGCGCGCTGGAGTTCGTCGATCTCGACCGGGGACGAGTCGATCTCCATGCGCAGCCGGGAGGCGGCCTCGTCAACGAGGTCGATGGCCTTGTCGGGCAGGAAGCGGGAGGTGATGTACCGGTCGGACAGGGTGGCCGCGGCCACCAGCGCGCTGTCCGCGATCTGCACCTTGTGGTGCGCCTCGTAGCGGCCCTTGAGCCCGCGCAGGATGGCGATGGTGTCCTCGACGGTCGGCTCGGCGACCAGCACCTGCTGGAAGCGCCGCTCCAGCGCCGGGTCCTTCTCGATCCGCTCGCGGTACTCGTCGAGGGTGGTGGCGCCGACCATGCGCAGCTCACCGCGGGCGAGCATGGGCTTGAGCATGTTGCCCGCGTCCATGGCGGAGTCGCCGCCGGCGCCCGCGCCCACGACGGTGTGCAGCTCGTCGATGAAGGTGATGATCTGCCCGTCGGAGTCCTTGATCTCGGCGAGGACGGTCTTCAGGCGCTCCTCGAACTCACCGCGGTACTTGGCCCCGGCGACCATGGCGCCGAGGTCCAGCGCGACGAGCCGCTTGTCCTTGAGGGACTCGGGGACGTCACCCTTCACGATCCGCTGGGCGAGCCCCTCCACGACGGCGGTCTTGCCGACGCCGGGCTCTCCGATCAGCACCGGGTTGTTCTTGGTCCGCCGGGACAGCACCTGCACGACCCGCCGGATCTCCTGGTCCCGCCCGATGACGGGGTCGAGCTTGCCGTCGCGCGCGGCGGCGGTGAAGTCGGTGCCGAACTTCTCCAGGGCCTTGTACTGCCCCTCCGGGTCGGCGGTGGTCACGCGGCGTCCTCCCCTGGCCTTCTGGAAGGCGTCCAGCAGCTTCTTCGGTGTGGCCCCCTGCCGGGAGAGCACCTCGCCGGCCGCGCCGCCCTTCGCGGCGATGCCGATGAGCAGGTGCTCGGTGGAGAGGTACTCGTCGCCGAGGTCCTTCGCGGTGTCGGCCGCGTTCGCGATGACGGCGAGCAGCTCGCGGTTGGGCTGCGGGGGCGCAACGGTGGATCCGGCCACACTGGGCAGCGCGGCGAGGGCCTTCTCCGCTCCGGCCCGTACGGCGGCCTGGTCGGCGTCGACAGCGGCCAGCAGGTCGATGATGTTCTCGTTGTCCTGGCCCTGGAGCAGAGCCAGCAGCAGGTGGGCAGGCGTCAGGTCCGCGTGCCCCTCGGTCACGGCCCGGTTGGTGGCCGTGTTGATCGCGTCCCGGCTCCTGTTGGTCAGCTCGGCGTCCACGTTCGCGTTCTCCTCCTCGGCGTCGGCTCGTCGGCCATGTCTCCAGCGTCTCCCAGTGCTGACTTAACCAACGTACACAAAGTTGAGTCTATTCCACTCAAGGTAGGTCCGGGAGGACTTCGGGGGCTAACTTCCGGGCCATGAGCACCTACTCCGTGGACCCGGTCGCCCCCAGCGCGTCGTACCTCGCCTTCTGGCGCGAGCGCCATCTGTGCACGCTGACGACGCTCCGCCCGGACGGCAGCCCGCACGTCGTCCCCGTCGGAGTGACATACGACCCCGGGGCGGGACTGGCTCGGGTACTGACGAACCGGACGAGCACCAAGGTGTCCCATGTCCTCGCGGCCGATCCGCTCGGCGCACGGGTCGCCGTCTGCCAGGTGGACGGCCGCCGCTGGGCGACGCTGGAGGGGCGGGCCTTCGTGCGCACCGACCCGGAACTGATCGCGGAGGCGGAGCGGCGCTATGCCGAGCGCTACGAGAGAACGCCCTCGCCGAACCCGGACCGGGTGCTCATCGAGATCGAGGTGCGGCGGGCGCTGGGGCGCGGCTGAGGGGGCTGACACACGGCGGGTTTCGGTCACCGTGGAAGCGCGCCCATACCCTGAAATGTCGCCAGAAACTACAGCGGCGTCACCGTGTTCAGGTCACGGTGACGCCGCTGCGGGGGGAAGTACCTGAGCGATCTTTTACGACGGGGGAATCGCGTCAGGCACTGCGGGGGGTGGCAGAGATGGTCCTTACGTCCGGGATCTCCGGCTCGGTGAGCCGGTGATCCCGCTGGTCCAGGTTCACAAAGATCATTCCGTACCGGATGGCGCATCGCACGGGCTGCGGTGCGCCTCGGGGTTTGCGCAGGCATCGGTAGGCCCGTACGTCCTCGTCCTCGTCCCGCGTGACGACGACCGGCTCTCCGAAGACGGTCACCATCAACGAGTCACCGCTGTGGGGGATGGCGGTGACCAGGTCGATGAAGTGCCAGCCGGAGCGGTAGGCGGTGGCCATTTCGCGGCGGAAGGATCGGTCGTCGGGTGGAGTGGTCACTTCAGCTCCCGGCTCCATCGGTCATCGAGATCTGCCCATTGGTGTCGCCCGTGGTCACCGCATCCGCCACGACACTCGGCCACGTGGTGTTGGCACGAACGTCACCCTTCGCCTCGGAGTAGCCACTCCACACTCCGGCAGTCGCTATGACGGAGAGAGCGGCGACAAGTACCGAGCGAAGCACTTTGTTCCGCATGTTCGGCTTCGTCCTCACTTGAAGGTCCCCTTTTCCCCCGTCAGGTACGACGATGGCTCATTCGGGCACGTGGTGGCCACACAATCGGTGCATCATGTTCCTGCATGTTCAGGACCCTGGGGGGTGGAGATTTGGCAACGAATCGGGCGAAAGCGATACATCCCCACTCGGTGACGGATCTGTGCGAGGAAGGACGCCGACTTTACGCCGTCGCCCTGCGCACGGGACGTGTCGCCCGGTCCGATGTCGCGGACGCCCCGTGCCTGATGGAGTTCGCCCTGCTCCATCCGGATCCGGACGACGCCGACTGGCTGCGCCCGGTACCCCCGGCGATCGCCCTGGCGCACCGGCTCAACCCGATCGAACGCGAGATAACCGAGCGCCGGCGTCTGTCGATCGAACTCGCCGACGTGTTCGAGCCTTTCATGTCACTCAGCACACAGGTGATGGCGACCAGCGATGCACTCACCATCCTTGAGGGCGGTGACCGTATCAACGCGGCCCTCAATCTCGCCACCGAGCAGTGCCAGAGCGAGGTGCTCACGATCCAGCCGAGCGACCGGGTCTCCGAGGCCAGCGTGCTGCGGGGGCTGGAGCGCGACAGACCCCTCATCGAACGGGGCGTGCGGATCCGCACCCTGTACCAGCACACCGCACGCTACAGCCCGGAGAAGCTGGCCTACGCCTCCCATCTCGCCGACGGCAAGGCCGAGTACCGCACCATCGACGAACTCGTGGAGCGGCTCATCATCTGCGACGAGAGCGTCGCCTTCATCCCCATACGCGAGGACCAGCAGGTCGCGCTGGAACTCCGGCAGCCGGGCCTGGTCCGCTATCTGATCAAGGTCTTCGAGTTCATGTGGAGCCGCGCGGTCCCGCTGAGCATGGGCGGGCCCTACGAGGTCGCCTCCCACGGCATCACCGAGATCCAGCACTCCATCGCCAAGCTGCTCGTGGAGGGCCATGTCGACGAGGCCATCGCCCGCCGGCTGGGCATGAACGTCCGGACCTGCCGCGCCCACATCGCCAAGCTGGCCCAGGCCCTGGGCAGCGGCAGCCGAGCCCAACTCGGCTATCTCATAGCCCAGTCGGGCATCCTCAAGCAGGACACATCACTCCCGGACGAGAGCGGCCACCGGTGAGCGCGCCCTGACGGCAGCGCTACGAACTGACGCTGAACGAGGGCAAGTTGCCCGGCCCCGCGAAGGGGACGGTGCGCGCCTCCCGGACACGCGTCACGGACGAACTCCGGTGCGGGGAGGGGCTGGTGGAGCAGTGCGGGCGGCCGCTGGGAATCAAGCGAGCGCGGTGGCCGCGCTGACGGTCGCCTGGCCCGCGACCAGGCCCCGCTCGACCGGGGCGACTGCGACCGGTAGGGGCCCGCCCTGGACGAAGGTGCCGGACCGGCACCTCGGCATCGACCGCACGATGGCGCTCCCGCCCACCCACGACACCGGGCGGCTCGCCCTGCAAGTGCGCCACCCGGCGCTGCCCAGGTTCTTCACACCACGCCCGTGTGTCCACAGGCCGTCCGGCGCCCCGCCCTGAACGGTGTTCGCCGACCGGCCATCGACCGGTACGAGCCGCAGCGCGCGGACTTGGCGCCGCGCCCTGGACGAAGTGCCGGACCGGATCGCTCGCCCACCCACGACACCGGGCGACTCGCCCCGGAAGTGCGCCACCCGGCGCTACCCAGGTTCCTCACGGCGGCCTTCGGCCGGCTGCTGCGGCCGACCGCACCCGCGCGCGCATTGCCCGACTCCGCTGTCTCAGCGCACGCTCGGGGATTCCTGGTCGGGGATGGTTACCGTGGGGACGTCGGCGGTGCGTGGGGGGCCGTCCAGGCCCACCTGGGCTATCCGTACGCCCAGTTGGGTGCGGCTCGCCGCGCCCAGTGTCTCCGACAGGCGGGCGATATGGGCCCGGCAGGTGCGGACGCTGATGCCCAGACGCTCCGCGATCACCGCGTCCTGGTGGCCCTCCGCCAGCAGCGCGGCGATGGACTGCTCACGGTGGGAGATGCCTTCGATACCCGTGTCCGGCAGCGCGGCCGTCAGCGGGACCGCGAGGCGCCACAGCCGCTCGAAGACCGTCACCAGGTACTCGACCACCGCCGGGTGGCGCAGCTCCAGGGCCATCGTGCGGTCGGCGTTCGCGGGGATGAAGGCGACCGTGCGGTCGAACAGGATCAGCCGGTCGATGACCTCGTCGAGGGTACGGGCCTCGACCGCGTCGCCCATCAGCTCCAGGTAGTTGAGCAGGCCCTGGCCGTGCCGGGCCACGTGCGTGTACAGGTCCCGCATCCGCACGCCCCGGCCGCGCAGCGCCACCGCGCGGTGCAGACCCTCCGTGAGCTCGGCCTCCCGCCGGATGCCGCCGGGCTGCACGGTCAGCACCTCGGTCGTACACGCCTCGGTCGCCTCGTCCATCGCGGCCTGGATCCGGGACAGCCCGTCCAGCACGCGGATCGCCGTACCCTCCGTCGAGGGCGAAGCCGAGGCCTGGAGCTGGCGCCCGAGACCGGCGTACCACTCGACGGCCGCCACCGCCGAACCCACCCGCCGCTGGCTGTCCCTGACCTCGTCGTACACCCCGCGCAGCAGCCGGGTCATGACCTCCTGCGGGGAGGTCGGCACCAGCCAGTCCATGTCGTCGGGGTCGGGGTGCAGCAGGGCGAGGTCAAGTAGGCAGGGCACCGGCTCGGCGTCGGTGCGCGGCACCCGGCCCCGCCGTACGGCCCGGGAATACACGCGATCCCCGGCCTCGCACAGGCGGTCGGCACCGTGTGGATGCTCCTCCGTTCCGTGCCCGGCCATCGCCCATTCCACCCCCGGTTTGCTGCCACTTCCGTGGCGCAACTATGCGCGGACGGATGCGGCTCCGCAACACGGCTCTCCACGCCATGGCCGCCGTAAACCGCTGGTATCGCCCCTTTCCTCCCGGCCTCCTCCCCTCCTCTTGCAACAAGCTGACGGTGGAGAGGCCACGGTCACGGGCGCATCGGGGCAACCCGCTTCCCCGGGGGTCACACCAGTCGGCGGGGTACGCGAGCAAGTGGCCGAAATCGATCCGGCACGAGCGGCGGGCGAAGGGCACGCCCCGGCGTGCGCGCCCCACCCTCGCGGGTGAACCCCTCGCTCCCCGCCGCATTGACCAACGGCTACTTGAGGCCGATCGACGCGCAGGCCGCCTTGTACTTCGGGGTGCAGATTTCGGAGATCTTGTAGATGCCGTCCGCGATGACCGTGTCCTTGATGTTGGCCTTCGTCAGGGCGGTCACGGTGACGAGCTGCGCCGGGATGTCCTTGTTGGTCGGGCTGTCGACGCGGTCCTGGGTGAGGGCGTCGAACTGGATGTCCCTGCCCTGGACCTTGGCGACGGCCATCTCGGCGGCGCTCTCGGCCTCGGCCGGGTAGGACTTGTAGACGGTCATGTACTGCTCGCCGATGACGATGCGCTGCACGCCGTCCAGCTCGGCGTCCTGGCCGGTGATCGGCGGCATTTCGGTGACGCCCGCGGCCTTGAGGGCCTTGATGACACCGGACGCCATGCCGTCGTTGGCGGAGTAGACGGCCGCGATGTTGTTCTTGCCGATCTTGTTGATCGCCTCGGTCATCTCGGCCGTGGCGTTCTCCGGCTTCCAGTCCTTGGTGTCGTACGTCTCCGCGATCGTCACCTTGCCATTCAGCTCGGAGAGCGCGCCCTGCTTGAACTGCTTGGCGTTCGGGTCGGTCAGCGAGCCGTTCACCATGACGACCTTGTCGGAGGTGTCGACCTCCGACCCCAGGGCCTCCAGCAGGGTGCGGGCCTGCACCTCGCCGACGAGCTCGTTGTCGAAGGAGATGTACGCGTCGATCGGACCCTCGGCGAGACGGTCGTACGCGATGACCGGAATACCCGCGTCCTTCGCCTTCTTCACATCGCCCGCGATGGCGTGCGAGTCGACCGCGTCGAGCAGGATGACGTCGACCTTGTCGGCGATCATCTGCTGCATCTGCCGCGACTGCTTGCCGGCGTCCGCGCCCGCGTTGGCGTACTCGACCTTGCCCTGCTTCTTGGTGAGCTCGGCGACCTTGTTCTTGATGATGGGGTAGTCGAACTTCCCGTACCGCGTGTTCGCCGTCTCCGGCAGCAGAAGCCCCACCGTGAGGTCGTTGCCCTTGGTCGGGCTTGCGTCGGTCGAACTCCCCGAAGCGTTCAGCACGCCGCAGCCGGCGAGCGAGAGGGTCATCGTGGAGGCTGCCACAGATATGGCGATACGACGCATTCGGGGGCTCACTTCAGGTGCGTTCCGGATGTGGGGCCGCTTGCGACCCAGATGTCTGAAAAGACAACGCGGCCGCAACACCCGGCGTCAAGCCGAACTACTTAACGAGTGCGCAACACCACGCTCCGCTTTGCTTGTGAAGGTCCAGCGGAATCACCTCCAAACACCCTTTACGGGCCCTGCACCCAACGGAAGTTCATGGCACGGCAAAGACGGGAGCGCATGCGACAGGGGCCCGGAGGATCTCCTCCGGGCCCCTGTCTCGGGTCGGTGTCAGTCCTGCTGCCGCTTCGGCCGCCACACCACCAGCGCGCTGGTCTGCTGGACCTCCTGGTACGGGACCAGGTCCCGGCGGTAGGAGGCATGCACGGCGGCCTCGCGCTGCTGCATCGCGGCCGCCGCGCCGTCCAGGGCCGCCTGCAGTTCCGCGACGCGGGACTGGAGCGCGGCGACCTGGTTCTCCAGTTCGATGATGCGCTTGATACCGGCCAGGTTGATGCCCTCGTCCTGGGACAGCGCCTGCACCTGACGCAGCAGTTCGATGTCCCGGGCCGAGTAGCGGCGGCCCCGGCCCGCGGTGCGGTCCGGGGAGACCAGGCCCAGGCGGTCGTACTGGCGCAGCGTCTGCGGGTGGAGTCCGGAGAGCTGGGCCGCCACCGAGATGACGTAGACCGGGGTCTCCTCGGTCAGTTCATACGGGTTACGCCGACGGCCGTCCATCACTCTCAAGCTCCCTTCGCGGCCTCGAACAGCGCCGCACGCGGGTCCTCACCCGCGGTCGCCTCGCGATACGCCTCCAGTGCGTCACGAGCCTTCCCCGACAGGTCCTTGGGAACACGCACCTCGACGGTGACCAGCAGGTCCCCGCGGGTGCCGTCCTTGCGGACCGCGCCCTTGCCCCGCGCCCGCATGGTGCGGCCGTTGGGCGTGCCCGGAGGCAGCTTCAGGGTGACGGCGGGGCCGCCGAGGGTCGGGACCCGGACCTCGCCGCCGAGCGCCGCCTCGGTGAACGTCACCGGGACGGTCACCGTGAGGTTGTCGCCCTTGCGGCCGAAGACCGGGTGCTCCCCCACGTGCACGACGACATACAGATCGCCGGCCGGGCCGCCCCGCTCGCCGGGGGCTCCCTTGCCGCGCAGCCGGATGCGCTGACCGTCGGTCACCCCCGCGGGGATGCGGACCTGCATGGTCCGGGACGACTTGGCGCGGCCGCTGCCCTTGCACTCCATGCAGGGGTGCTCGGCGATCAGACCCCGGCCCTTGCAGTCGGGGCAGGGGTCGGTGAGCGAGAAGCCGCCGCCCGAACCCCGCGCGACCTGGCCCGTGCCGACGCAGGTCGGGCACACGCGCGGTGTGCCGTTCTTGTCGCCGGTGCCGGAACAGGCCTTGCACGGGGCCTGCGAGGACATCCGCAGCGGGACCGTGGCGCCCTCGATGGCCTCGGTGAAGCTCAGCGTGACCTCGGACTCGATGTCCTGGCCGCGCCGGGGCTGGGTGCGCGTGCCCGCGCCGCCGCCCCGGTTGAACAGGCCCCCCAGGACGTCTCCGAAGCCGCCGCCGAAGCCCCCTTGGCCCTGGGCGCCGCCGCCCCCTCCGCCGCCTCCGAAGAGGTCGCCCAGGTCGAAGTTGAAGGAGCCGCCGCCCGCGCCCGGCCCCGGGCGGAAGCCGCCGTTGCCGAAGAGGGCGCGTGCCTCGTCGTACTCCTTGCGCTTCTTGGGGTCGCCGAGGACGTCGTTCGCCTCGGAGATCTCCTTGAAGCGCTCTTCCGCCTTGGCGTTGCCCTTGTTGGCGTCCGGGTGGAACTCGCGGGCGAGCTTCCGGTACGCCTTCTTGATCTCGGCCTCGGTGGCGTCCTTGGGGACGCCGAGGACCTTGTAGTAGTCCTTCTCGATGAAGTCCTTGGTGCTCATCCCCGACGTCCCTCCTTCCGTTCAGTGTTTACGTCAGCCCTCCTCCGGGCCACCGTTCTCCTTGTCGTCGGCCGCGGTGCCCTCGTCGGCACCCTCGGCCTTGACCGTCTGCGCGCCGGGCTGCGGCTCGGCGACGGCCACCCGCGCGGGGCGGATGGTGCGCTCGCCGATGCGATACCCGGGCTGCAGAATCGCCACGCACGTCGTCTCGGTGACGTCCGGCGCGTACGAGTGCATCAGGGCCTCGTGGATCGTCGGGTCGAAGGGCTCGCCCTCCTTGCCGAACTGCTGCAGTCCCATCTTCGCCGCGACGGTCTCGAGCGACTCGGCGACGGACTTGAATCCGCCGACCAGCTCGCCGTGTTCCCGCGCGCGGCCGATGTCGTCGAGCACGGGCAGCAGTTCGGTCAGGAGGTTCGCGATGGCGATCTCCCGGACCGCTACCCGGTCGCGCTCGACGCGGCGGCGGTAGTTCTGGTACTCGGCCTGGAGGCGCTGGAGGTCCAGCGTGCGCTCGTTGAGTGCCGTACGCACCTGGTCCAGCTGGGCCACCAGGCCCGCTGTCTGGTTCGCGTCCCCGGCCGGGGCCGCCCCCTCCTCGGAGGCGGCCTTCGGCTCGGCGTCGTCAGGGGTGGCGCCGGAGGGGACGTCGGGCTTCTCCTCGAAGCCCGGGGTCTCCTCCGTCACGCGGCACCGTCCTTGCGCTCGTCGTCGACGATCTCGGCGTCCACGACGTCGTCGTCGGCGCGCGGGGCCTCACCGGCGCCGCCCGCGGCCTGCGCGGCCTGGGCGTCGGCGTACATGGCCTGGCCGAGCTTCTGCGAGACGGCCGCGACCTTCTCCGTGGCCATGCGGATCTCGGCGGTGTCCTCGCCCTTGAGCTTCTCCTTCAGCTCGGCGATGGAAGCCTCGACCTCGGTCTTGATCTCGCCGGGGACCTTGTCCTCGTTGTCCTTGAGGAACTTCTCGGTCTGGTAGACGAGCTGCTCGCCCTGGTTGCGGGTCTCGGCGGCCTCGCGGCGGCGGTGGTCCTCCTCCGCGTACTGCTCGGCCTCCTGGCGCATCCGGTCGACCTCGTCCTTCGGGAGCGACGAACCGCCGGTGACGGTCATCTTCTGCTCCTTGCCGGTGCCGAGGTCCTTCGCCGTGACGTGCATGATGCCGTTGGCGTCGATGTCGAAGGAGACCTCGATCTGCGGGACGCCACGCGGCGCCGGCGGCAGACCGGTCAGCTCGAACATGCCGAGCTTCTTGTTGTACGCCGCGATCTCGCGCTCGCCCTGGTAGACCTGGATCTGCACCGACGGCTGGTTGTCCTCGGCCGTCGTGAAGATCTCCGAACGCTTCGTCGGGATCGTGGTGTTGCGCTCGATGAGCTTGGTCATGATGCCGCCCTTGGTCTCGATGCCGAGGGACAGCGGGGTCACGTCGAGGAGCAGGACGTCCTTGACCTCACCCTTGAGGACACCGGCCTGGAGCGAGGCGCCGATGGCGACGACCTCGTCCGGGTTCACACCCTTGTTGGCCTCCTTGCCGCCGGTCAGCTCCTTGACGAGCTCGGCGACGGCGGGCATACGGGTGGAGCCACCGACGAGGACGACGTGGTCGATCTCGCCGAGGGAGATGCCGGCGTCCTTGATGACGTTGTGGAACGGCGTCTTGCAGCGCTCCAGCAGGTCCGCGGTCAGCTGCTGGAACTGAGCGCGGGTCAGCTTCTCGTCCAGGTGCAGCGGGCCCTCGGCGGACGCGGTGATGTAGGGCAGGTTGATCGAGGTCTCGGTGGACGAGGACAGCTCGATCTTCGCCTTCTCGGCGGCCTCGCGCAGACGCTGCAGCGCCATCTTGTCCTTGCCGAGGTCCACGCCGTGGCCGGCCGCGAACTGCTTGACCAGGTAGTCGACGACGCGCTGGTCCCAGTCGTCACCACCGAGGTGGTTGTCGCCGTTGGTGGCCTTCACCTCGACGACACCGTCGCCGATCTCCAGCAGCGAGACGTCGAACGTGCCGCCACCGAGGTCGAAGACCAGGATGATCTGCTCGTCCTTGTCGAGGCCGTACGCGAGCGCGGCCGCGGTGGGCTCGTTGACGATGCGCAGGACGTTCAGACCGGCGATCTCGCCGGCCTCCTTCGTCGCCTGGCGCTCGGAGTCGTTGAAGTAGGCCGGGACGGTGATGACCGCGTCGGTCACCTTCTCGCCCAGGTAGGCCTCGGCGTCGCGCTTCAGCTTCTGCAGAATGAAGGCGGAGATCTGCTGCGGGTTGAAGTCCTTCCCGTCCAGCTGGATCTTCCAGTCGGTGCCCATGTGACGCTTCACGGAGCGGATGGTCCGGTCCACGTTGGTGACCGCCTGGCGCTTGGCGACCTCGCCGACCAGCACCTCGCCGTTCTTGGCGAAGGCGACGACGGACGGCGTGGTCCTGGCACCCTCGGCGTTGGTGATGACGGTGGGCTCGCCGCCCTCCAGAACGCTGACGACGGAGTTAGTCGTGCCCAGGTCGATGCCGACCGCACGTGCCATGGTGATTTCCTCCAGCTGACTTGAGTGGAACGGACTCAAGTGTGCACGAGGCTCGCCACGGGGTCAACAGACCTGAGTCGTACGGGCTCAACTCTTATCCGTTCCTTACACGCAACTGCCGTGTGACCTGCGATGATGCCATACGACGGGCGCCGTAGACAGGGATTCGAAGGAGTAGAAGTACGACCACGAGCGCGCCGCCGGCCACCCAGAGGACGGCACCGTCCCCGGCCCAGCCGGTGTGGGCGAGCACCCCGACCAGCACCCCGGAGAAGGCTCCCGTGCCGAGCAGGACGACGGTTCCCTGCGGAGTGAGCCCGAGGCGGCGCAGCCGGTGGCCGAGATGGTCGGGCCCGCGCCTGAGGAGCGGGCGCCGGGCCATGCGCCTCGACGCGGCCACCAGGACGAGGTCGGCCGCGCCGAGGGCGGTGAGGCAGAACAGCACGCCCGCGCTGTCGCCGAGCCCGTGCCCGGCCCGGGCGAACACGGCGGCGGAGGCGAGCACGAACCCCGTGAACAGCGATCCGCACGCGCCGAGGCCGATCCGCGCGGGATGCCAGTTGTGCATGAGGAACCCGGTGAGGGCGGCGGCGAGCACGCTGAGCAGCACGGCCAACCCGTCCATCAGCTCGGCCGCGGCGCAGGCGCCGACCCCGAAGGCGGTGATCACGCCGACCGTGCCGGCGAGCCCGTCGGTGTGATCGAGAGCCCGGAAGGCGAAGGACACGAGGACGATCCAGCCCACGGCCAGGATCCCCGCGGGCACGCCCGTCCCGCCGTACGGCACGACACACACGGCGGCCACCGCCGTACCGGCGACGAGCACCCGCGGCCGCAGCCGCCACACGTCGGCGACCAGCCCGAGCAGGGCGACCCCGGCGCCCGCGAACAGCAGCCTGCCGACCCCGTCGCCCAGCGGCGCGACCCGCGTCCAGTGCCCCGCCCCGGCGACCAGACAGGTGGCGGCCAGCACGGCCACGCCCCCGAGCAGGGGCACGGGCCGCCGGCGTCGGGCCGGATCCGGCTGCCTCCGCTCGACGATCCCGGCCCGCAGGCCGGGCGCACGGAGCAGCGCCGCGAGCACGGCGGTGAGCAGAAGGGCGGAGGTGGCGGCGATGATCCCGTAGAGCACGGCTCTAAATTAGGCGTGAATGGGGCAATTCGGTATGAATAACACGATCTGATTGCCGGTCCGACCCAGGCGCCCCTCAGCGACCCAGATCACCTCGCTCCTGGGTACAGCACGGGGGATGATGCGGGTAGTGTCAAACGGACTTGCATAAGTTACCGCTTAGTAATGTCCCTCGCAGGCCCGAGGAGCCCCGAAATGCAACTCGCCGCGATCATCGTGTCGCTGGTTCTGATCGTGGTCGGCGTCGCCCTGTTCGCCCGCGCCGTCCTGCAGATCTTCAACTTCATGCGGCTCGGCCAGAGCGTGCCCGCGGGCACGCGCACCGACGAGCCCGGCCGGCGCACCCTCACCGTGGTCAAGGAGTTCCTCGGCCACACCCGGATGAACCGGTGGGGCATCGTCGGTATCGCGCACTGGTTCGTGGCGGTGGGCTTCTTCACCCTGCTGCTGACGATCGTCAACGCCATCGGCCAGCTGTTCCAGGCCGACTGGATCCTGCCGGTCATCGGCGAGTGGGCGCCGTACAACGTCTATGTCGAGTTCATCGGCACCATGACGGTGCTCGGCATCGCGGTCCTGATCGTGATCCGTCAGCTGAGCAAGCCGAACAAGCCGGGCCGCAAGTCCCGCTTCGCCGGCTCCAACTTCGGCCAGGCGTACTTCGTCGAGGCCATCATCCTCATCGTCGGCGTCTGCATCTTCATGCTGCACGCGCTGGAGGGCGCCCAGCACCACGTCGACGGCTACGAGGCCTCGTTCTTCATCTCGTACCCGGTGGTGTCGTGGCTGGAGGGCCTGGACGTCTCCACGCTCCAGAACCTCACCTACCTCTTCGCCGGCCTGAAGATCGCGGCGTCCTTCATCTGGATGATCACGGTCGCCCTGATGACCGACATGGGTATCGCCTGGCACCGCTTCCTCGCCTTCCCGAACATCTGGTTCAAGCGGAACGCGGACGGCGAGACCTCGCTCGGCGCGCTGCTGCCCATGACCTCCGGCGGCAAGCCGATCGACTTCACCGACCCCGGTGACGACGACGTCTTCGGCGTCTCCCAGGTCGAGCAGTTCTCCTGGAAGGGCCTGCTGGACTTCTCCACCTGCACCGAGTGCGGCCGCTGCCAGTCGCAGTGCCCCGCCTGGAACACCGGCAAGCCGCTCTCCCCCAAGCTCCTGATCATGTCGCTGCGCGACAACGCGCACGCCAAGGCGCCGTACCTGCTGGCCGGCGGCGGCAAGACCATGGAGGGCGAGGAGAAGGCCTCGGCCGAGGCACTGAAGAACGTCCCGGCGTCCGCGCTGGCGGAGGCCGAGCGCCCGCTGATCGGCACCGCCGAGGAGAACGGCGTCATCGACCCGGACGTGCTGTGGTCCTGCACCACCTGCGGCGCCTGCGTCGAGCAGTGCCCCGTGGACATCGAACACGTCGACCACATCGTCGACATGCGCCGCTACCAGGTCATGATCGAGTCCGCGTTCCCGTCCGAGGCGGGCACGATGCTCAAGAACCTGGAGAAGAAGGGCAACCCCTGGGGCCTGGCAAAGAAGCAGCGCCTGGAGTGGACCAAGGAGGTCGACTTCGAGGTCCCGGTCGTCGGCAAGGACATCGAGGACCTCTCCGAGGTCGAGTACCTGTACTGGGTCGGCTGCGCCGGCGCCCTGGAGGACCGCGCCAAGAAGACGACGAAGGCCTTCGCCGAACTGCTGCACATCGCGGGCGTGAAGTTCGCGATCATGGGCGGCGACGAGAAGTGCACCGGTGACTCCGCCCGCCGCCTGGGCAACGAGCCCCTGTTCCAGGAGCTCGGCATGGAGAACGTCATGGCCCTGAACACGGCGTTCGGCGAGGAGCTGGACGACGACGGCAAGGTCACCGCGGAGTCGAAGAAGCCGAAGTCGGCGAAGAAGATCGTCGCCACCTGCCCGCACTGCCTGAACACCCTCGGCAACGAGTACCCGCAGCTCGGCGGCGACTACGAGGTCATCCACCACACCCAGCTGCTCCAGCACCTCGTGGACGAGGGCAAGCTGATCCCGGTCACCCCGGTCGAGGGCATCATCACCTACCACGACCCGTGCTACCTGGGCCGCCACAACAAGATCTACACGCCCCCGCGCGAGATCATCGGCAAGGTCCCGGGCCTGCGCAACGAGGAGATGCACCGCCACAAGGAGCGCGGCTTCTGCTGTGGCGCCGGCGGCGCCCGGATGTGGATGGAGGAGCGGATCGGCAAGCGCATCAACAACGAGCGCGTCGACGAGGCCCTCTCCCTCAACCCGGACATCGTCTCCACCGCCTGCCCCTTCTGCCTCGTCATGCTCACCGACTCCGTCAACGGCAAGAAGAACGACGGCAAGGCCAAGGAATCCATCCAGGTCGTGGACGTCGCCCAGCTCCTCCTCGACTCCGTCAGGACGCCGGTGGACCCGGCGGGCACGCAGGAAACGGAGAACGAGCCGGAGCCCGAGCCGGTGAAGTAGCCGACCGCGGAACGGCCGACGGCCTCCGCCCGGCCCCCCTGAAGGCCGACGGCGCCCCCTGACCCGCACGGGCAGGGGGCGCCGTCGTATATCCGCTTCAGCTGTCGCCGCTCGCTGTCCGCCGCCGCTGCCCGCTGTCCGCTGTCCGCTAGGCGCCCTTCGGGCCCGCCTCGCCATGCTTCAGGAGCTCACGGCCCAAGAGCGGCGGTTGACGCGGGACCGAAACCGGTGGATCAGGCAGCAGTTGGGCGCCGCGAGCCAGTCCAGACGAGGCTGACCCCGCTCTTCCGGACGGAGGACGACGCCCAGTCCTCCAGTACGCAATGATCCCGCAAAGATCATTGACGGCAGGTCGCGGTCACTGTGGCATCGAGGCGATGAGGAGGAGATGTTGAACACCACTATTCGCCACGGCGCCGTTCTCGCCGCCACCGCTTGCGTCCTCAGCGCGCTCGCCGCCCACGGCGCCGCGGCTGCCGCTCGGCCCAAGGACGCCGCCATCGGATACACCTGCCGGTACGGAGCGGTATCGGTCTCGGACGCGGCCGGATCGGTTGTACCCACCGCACAGAAGCCCGGCGTTCCGCTCTACGCCACGCTCCGGCTCCACAACACCGAGAACACAGCGCTCACCAAGGCCTCATATGTCTTCGCCATCGGCAACCTCATGAAGAACCGGGGCCCCGCGCCCCATGTTCGGTGGCGCGTCGGCAAGGGCTCTTGGCACGCGATGGCGCTGCGCTGGAACAGCAAGACCAACGGCACGCTGCCCCTGTGGAACTCCCAGGCCCTGCCCCTGGGCACGATCCCCTCGCACGGCACCGTCACCACGGAGATCTCCGTGTCCTTCCCCAAGAAGTCCATCAAGGCTGTCGACTACGACTTCCTCGACGTGCACAGCGGTGCTTGCGGCAACACCCGCCTGGACTGGTACACCGGCAACGGCTTCTCCTACTGGCCGCGGAAGGGGACCCCGGGCAAGCCCGCCTAGGCCTCCGGCGAGGACTGAGGAGGAAAGTCGCCGATGTCGATGACTGGGCACTGGAAGGCAGCCAGGCTCTGACCCGCCACGGTCATCTTCCGATGGTTGGATCTCCGCGAACTGGCGGACAGCCTCGGAATCGAACTGGGTGACTGAGCCGTAGCGAGGGGCCTAACTGAGATCAGTGGGCCCCTCGTCCAGCTTGTCCGTGCCTGCGTCACTTCGTGACACGACAGGGGATCCGCTGTCTCCGTCGGTCAATCACCCACGGTGATTGCCCAACGCACGGTAGAGGGCGCTGTCACGCTCACGGTCCCCTGTTCGCGGGAGCGCTTCAGAGTCAGCTGGTTGTAAGTGCTACTGACTTCCCCTGCGATGCATTCCAGCGGAAAACTTAGCCCGACCGGTCTGACTGCAACTATCAGTTTTCCCTTGCCTTGACAGTTCACCATGATGGACAAGGGACCGCTCTTGAGACCGCCCTTTATCTCCATCTCCCGGTTGCCAGTAACGTTCGCCGCCTTAGCGACTACGTATCCCTCCGGCAGGGTCGGCGCTTTTGTTGTGGACTCGCCGGGGATGTGCTCGCCTCGATCGGACGATGATGTCTGTGTCGGAGAGGACGAAGGGCGCGGCGAAGAATTCGGGGCGGCCTTATGGCTGTCACTGCTCTCAGTGCAGCCGGCGACGAGCACACCTACAACGGACAGGGTCGCTGCGGAGGCGATCAGGTTCAGCCTTCCCACAGGTACCAGCCCACGCGGTAGGGGGAGTAGCTGACGACGGTCTTTTCGGGTGTGGTGGTGCAGTTCTGGTGCAGCCAGTAGCTCTTGCCCGTGTGCTTAAGTCGCCATACGCCGTATACGGCGTTGGTGGTCTTGTGCGGCGGGGTATCGACCGAGATTGAGTTGCCCAGCTTGGCCGTCAACTTGGCGGACACGGTGACATCGAACTTTTGCTTGATCTTAAGGAGCATCGTGTTAATTGAGACGTCCGTCTCGGTGGATACGGATACGCCAACCTCGCCCGTAACCTCCGAGGTGAATGTGGACTTGGCGGTTCTGGAGGTGGCGTTGTGGTTTGAGTTCCTCGGTCCCACCGCCTTGTGGTACTGGCGTCCCTGCTTGGTGGGAATGTAAACGCCGTGCGCGGGAGCACAGTCACGGAAGGCAGGGACATCCCCGGGAAGTGGCTTGGGCTCAGCAGGCCCCGCAGGCTCCTTGTCGACTTCGTCAGAGGGGACGTCGGTGGTGCTTTCGTCGGGCTCCTCGGGCGGGGACGTGTTGATGGCTGAGGTGTCGGCTTGTGCAGATGCCGTCGACGCGAGGGGCGGTGTCTCATCATCGGCCCACGCAGGCCCAGCCAGAGCCGTGCAGAGCAGGAATGCGGTTGCAGGAACAAACATGGTGCGACGTGCGGTGATTTTCACGGAAGTGCCTATCCGGTGGGGATCGCCCTGAGGGCGTCGGACGCATTGACCGTATGACAGGAACATGCCGGAAGCGAGGGTTCCGTGAAGCCCTTGAGGAAAGACTGAGGTTTTGAGCTGGTGGGGCTTCGCTCTGCGGATCTGTCGGGCGGTTCAGTTGCCGCGGCACCATGGGGGGAATCTCGTCAGGCTGACGTAAAAGGGATCTCGACCCAAGTCCGCCACATCGGGGAAAAGTTCCTGACAACTCCAATTTCATGTAGCCGAGTTGGAGAGAGGTTCTGACCTGAGCCACCGAAAGTCAGCCACAGCGGCGGGTGCGTCAAACGAGCACCCGTCACGTGTGTTTCCAGTAACCCCGTACCGGCCTCAGCAACGCCTTCTCGAAGCGTCGCTGGCCTCGTCCCTCCTCGGCTTGGGCATTATCGACGTGGCCTGGCCATTGGGCTTGGGCTGCGACACTGAGAGCCTTGCGGCCTTGAAGCGGTGTGCGCATGGTGGCGTGGCCATCCTTGGCGGGCGGCAGCCTGGTCCTGGTGCTAGGAGAGGTCGAGTTCCTTCACGGTCTGGCTGTCCGGCCTTGGCAGGGCTGCGCGCTGAGCGGGTGGGGGCCGCCGGAGCGGTGGCGGAGACAAGGAGCGGCGGCGGCACGTGACCGCCAGCGCGCGCGGACTGCCGTAGGCGGGCCGCCTTGAACCCGGTGGAAAAGGTTGCGACTCAGTTACCGTCGAAGAAGCCCTTAGAAATCATCTCAATTGGGTGTGGCTCTCCCAGGTAGTGCGGACGGGATGCAGCGTATGAGCCCTTGCCGCCGCCAGGGTCGACGTACTCGGTGCCACATCAAGCTCGGAGCCAGGCTTTGACGTCGGCACTCGTAGTCTGCGCGGTCATGACACAACGATGGCCCTTCATCCACCACGTCACCTTCATCGCCTCGGACCTCGAGGCAAGCACCCGCTTCTACACTGCCGCGCTCAAGCCTCTCGGTGTCGTCGGGGAAGCGGCTGACGGCGGAGCGGAGTTCTGGGAAGAGGAGCTGGACACTCCTTCCTTCGGTCTGTACCCCGCGGGCGACGCCACGGTGACCCGGGGCGCACACATCGCGTTCACCGCACGCGACCGAGCCTCGGTTGACACCTTCCATGAGGCCGCCCTGACCGCTGGTGGCACGTCCCGGTACGAACCCCGGCTTTGGCCTGAGTACCGCGCCTATTGCGCGTTCGTGGACGACCCGGACGGCAACAACATCGAAGCCGTTTACAAGGAGCAGGCGTAGGTCAGTTGGGCGTGGCCGTCGCTCAAGGAGAGCCACACCCAAGTCAATTGGTGACCGCGCCGCCTGTGAGAGTCAGGCTGTCAGGCCCAAGCGCGATGGCTCGACCTTGATCACGCCGACAAGGGCTACGGCTATCGCCACCTGCGGGGATGGCTGTCTCAGCGTGGCATCCGGCACCGCATTGCCCGCAAGGGTGTCGAAACCTCACAGCGACTCGGCCGACACCGCTGGACCATCGAACGCACCATGGCCTGGCCCGCCGGCTGCCGCCGACTCCACTGCCGCTACGAACGCAAGGCCGAACACTTCCTCGCGTTCGCGAGCATCGCCGCAGCCCTCATCTGCTACCGCAGACTGGCCAAATGAGATGTCTTCTTAAGCGGGACGATTCGCATAGGGATGGGCTATGCGTTCTTGGGCTCGGCCTGCTGGACGACCTCGAAGGACCACAGCGTCGAGCCCGAGGCGGCAGGCTTCGGCTTCTCGCTGCCCTCCCCACCGCCCTGGTGTGCCGCCTTCATGGGCCCCTCCATCCACGCCTGGAACGACTCCTCATCGCGCCACCGCGTGTAGACGAGGTAGCTGTCGGTGCCTTCGACCGGGCGGAGAAGTTCGAACCACTCGAAGCCGTCGGAGTTCTCCACGGCGTGGGCTCGATGCGCGAACCGCTTCTCCAGCGTCTCCCGCTGCTCAGCGGGGACGGTCAGTACGTTGATCTTGACTACGCTCATGCCCCCATCCTGCCCGGTGCCTCCGGCGGACGGGGGCAGGGCGGGGCGACGCGCCCGGGGAAACATGGTGGTGAGCCCGTCCCGCGCGGGCGCCAGGCTGTCGCGTCGTCCCTGACGCGGGCATCATGGCCCAGGCGTTGCCGAGGGTGTGGACGAGATGGGCGGTGCGTGTGCGCAGGGGTGGAAGAGCCGGGACGGTGACCGCTGTGATCGGCGGGCTGGGGCTGCTGCTGGCCGCCTGTGGACCCACGGAGGACACGGGGACCGCCGAGCACACCCCGGTGACCGTCGCGGACGCCCCGGCGAAGATCCCCGTACCGCACGGCAGGGGCAGCAAGGTCCCGGGCGACTTCAACGGCGACGGCCACCGCGACCTCGTCCTCGACGACCTGGTCAAGGAGCAGAGCCACGCCGACGACGCCGGCATCGGGATCGTCTACGGCAGCGCGCACGGACTCACGCCCGGCGCACGGCAGTTGATCGGTCCGAAGACGCACGCCGCGCCGACCAAGGGCCAACTCCCCGCCGTCTTCGACGCGGAGGCGAGCTGCGACCTGGACGGCGACGGCTTCACCGATCTGGTCGTGTCCACCGATCCGCCGTACGACGGGCAGGGGCAGCCCCCGGTGCCGCTGCAGATCCTGTTCGGGTCCCCGGACGGGCTGACCGGGCGGGCCGTGAAGCTGGCCGTCCCCGCCCGTGCCCGCTTCGGCAACGACTGGCCCGACCAGCCGGTGTGCGGCGACTTCGACGGGGACCGCAGGTCCGACCTGGTGCTGCACGCGTCGGGCGGCCGACTGTCGTATCTGCGCGGCCCGTTCAGCCGCAAGGGCGCCCCGCACGCGGCAGCCGCGCCGCTCCCGTCACCGGGCGAGGTGCCGGTCGGCCCCGCCGCCGACGTCAACCGGGACGGCTACGACGACCTGGTCGTCCGTACGGCGGAGGGCACCGCCAAGTCGGCCCTGCTCCTGGGCGGCCCGGACGGACCGGCCCGCACCGGTGCCGTACTCCCCAGCGGCGTCGATGTCGTCCTCGGCCGCTTCGGCCGGGGCAAGGCACTGGACGCGGCGGTGGGCGGCATGGCGGAAACGTCCCTGCGCTACGACCTCCCGGCGGCCGCCCGCGCCACCCTCGCCACGCCCGGCTCGATGCTGGACGCGGCCGACTTCGACGGCGACGGCCTGGACGAACTGGTCTCCAGCGGCTCGCGGTTGCGCATCCTGCGGGGCCGTACGAAGGGACTGTCACCGGCGGGCACGGTCACTCTCGCCCCGCCCGCCCGGGGAACCACCCGCGTCCTGACGGCCGGTGACTTCGACGGCGACGAACGGGCCGACCTGGTGGTGCGGACGTACCGGGGGGAGACCGAGGACACGGTGGCCGTGTACCGGGGAGCGGAGAAGGGACTCGTGGCGGCGAAGCCCTCGGTGACCTTCTCGACGTCGGAGTTCCTGGTGCGGTGACGCGCTCCTCCGCCCACGCGGAGAGCCGTCGCGTGGATTCACCGAACTGCCGTCGCAGGGATTCATCGAACTCCCGTACAACCCCTGCCGGTCGGCGCGGGTCTCATGATCGGCGACCGCGCCGTGAACCCCGGGACAACCCGTGGCGAACACGGACGGTCCGCACACCATTGACTGCGGATGCCCGCCAGGCATCCCCCGCATGCCGCAGGAGACCCCGCATGCACACGCATCTGCGACTCGCCCTCGCGACGGCCACCGCGGCCGCGCTGACGGGCGGTCTGCTCTCGATCTCGGCCGCCACCGCCACCGCCGCGGACTCCGTCAGGGTCGCGCAGGCCGACTTCAACGGCGACGGCATCGGCGACGTCGTCACCTCGGCGGCCACCGCCTACGTCAGCGGCCACAAGGACGCCGGCCAGATCGTCGCCCTCTACGGCACCACCTCCGGCGTGACCTACGCCAAGCACACCACCATCAGCCAGAACACCGCCGGCGTCCCGGGCACCGCCGAGGCCGGCGACATGTTCGGCGGCGAGCTGGCGTACGCCGACTTCAACGGCGACGGCTACGACGACCTCGCCGTGAGCTCCCCGAGCGAGAAGGTCGGCACCGACACCAACGGCGGCGCCCTCGCCATCCTCTGGGGCTCCGCGAACGGCCTCACCGGCAAGGCGATCGACGTCCCCGACCCGGCCACCGGCTCCCACGACTACTGGGGCAAGAACCTGGCCGCCGGCGACTTCGACGGCGACGGCAAGGCCGACCTGGCCGTCGGCAGCTCCGCGAGCACGATCTACGTCTACAAGGGCGGCTTCAGCACCAGCGGCACGCCCGGCGGGCGGACCACCGTCAAGCCGCCGATCCATTCGGGCACCAACGACTTCCCGTACGGCCCGATGCACCTGACCGCCGGTGACGTCAACGGCGACGGCCGCACCGACCTGATCGTCGACGGCTACGAGACGGCCACCTCGCACGGCTGGAACACCAACTACTGGCTGCCCGGCACCGCGAACGGCCTGAGCGTCGCGTCCGCCAAGAAGCTGAAGACCGGCACGGTCACCGGCATCGGCGACATCAACGGCGACGGCTTCGGGGACATCGTCAGCGGCGCCTCCTGGGACGCCACCACCGGCGACGGCACCACCATCCCAGACTCCGCCAAGGGCGGAAAGGTGAACATCACCTACGGCTCCGCCTCCGGCCCGGCGAGCACCACCGGCATCACCCAGGACACCGGCAACGTCCCCGGCACCTCGGAGAAGGCCGACGGCTTCGGCTGGGACCTCGACCTGGGCGACGTCAACGGCGACGGCTACCAGGACCTGGTGGTCTCCACCCCGAACGAGGACATCGGCGGCGTCTCCAACACCGGCCAGGTAACCGTCCTGTACGGCTCGGCGTCCGGGGTGCGGACCGCCTCCGGGGCACAGGCCTTCGCCCAGAGCACGGCGGGCGTCCCCGGCAGCGACGAGAAGAACGACCTGTTCGGCGCGGACGTCAAGCTCGACGACGTCAACGGCGACGGCAAGGCCGACCTGCTGGTGGGCTCGTACGAGAACAGCGCCGACGGCCAGGTGATGTATCTGCCGTCCAACGGCACGAAGATCGTCACGACCGGCGTCCACACCGTCGCCCCGGGCTCCGTCGGCGTCTCCACGTCGGGCACACCCCAGTTCGGCGCGCTGTTCGCGGACTGAGCGGCCGTACACCTACGGGTTGCCCTTGACACCCCCTAGGGGATGTCACAGCTCGGCAGCAAAGCCGGGCCCGGACCGCCGGGCCCGGCACGTCACTCTTCAGGACCAGGTACGTTCGAAGGCGTGGCTGGATTCAGGATCGGACGCGGCGGCCGGGACAACCGTGCCCCGCAAGGACAGCAGGGACCGCAGGGACCGTCGTACGGCGGACGGGCGCCGCAGGGACCGCCGCACGGCTACCCGTCGGCACCGCAGCCCCATCCGCGGCAGCGGCCGCAGTACGGCGGCGGTGCCCAGTGGCCGCAGGCGAACGGCGGCTACCAGGGCGGCCGGCCCGGCGACGGACCGGAGTACTTCGGCGACGACTACGGCGGCTACCCGGGCCAGGGCGGCGCCCCGGACCCGTACGCGGCCAACAACCCGGGCCACACCCAGGCGTTCTCGGTCGACGACCCGTACCAGCAGGGCGGGACCTACCGGGCGGGCGCCGCACCGGCCGGCCCGATCGGGCCGCGCCTGCACTGGAAGGAACTGCTGCGGGGCATCGTGTTCGCCCCACGCCAGACCTTCCTCCAAATGCGGGACTACACGATGTGGGGCCCCGCCCTCGTCGTGACGTTCCTCTACGGCCTCCTCGCCGTGTTCGGCTTCGACGGCGCCCGCAAGGACGCGATCAGCGCCACGCTCTCCAACGCGGTGCCCATCGTCCTGACGACGGCGGTCGCGATGGTGCTGAGCGCGTTCATCCTGGGCGTGGTCACCCACACCCTGGCCCGCCAGCTGGGCGGCGACGGGGCGTGGCAGCCCACGGTGGGCCTGTCCATGCTGATCACGTCCATCACGGACGCCCCCCGCCTGGTCGTCGCGATGTTCCTCGGCGGCGACGCGGGCTTCGTGCAGCTGCTGGGCTGGGCGACCTGGGTCGCGGCCGCCGCGCTCCTGACCCTGATGGTCAGCCGCTCCCACGACCTGCCCTGGCCGAAGGCGCTGGGCGCGTCGGCGATCCAGCTGATCGCGCTGCTGTCGATCGTGAAGCTGGGCACGTTCTAGAGGCTGGACGCGTTCAAGCCAGAAGCTGGGCGCGTTCCAGAAGGCTGGGCGCCGGGGTCAGGCGTCCAGCACCTGCCCGGCCCGCTGGACGACGGGCGGCTCGACACTCCACGGGAAGTTGATCCACTCGTCGGTCCGCTTCCACACGTACTCGCACTTCACGAGGGAGTGGGACTTCTCGTAGATCACGGCGGACCGCACCTCGGCGACCGTGTCGAGGCAGAAGTCGCGCACCAGCTTCAGCGTCTTGCCGGTGTCGGCGACGTCGTCGGTGATCAGGACCTTCTTGTCGGAGAAGTCGATGGCGTTGGGGACGGGCGCGAGCATGACCGGCATCTCCAGCGTGGTCCCCACACCGGTGTAGAACTCGACGTTCACCAGGTGCAGGTTCTTGCAGTCGAGGGCGTAGGCGAGCCCGCCGGCGACGAAGACTCCGCCGCGCGCGATGGAGAGCACTATGTCGGGCTCGTACCCGTCGTCGGCGATGGTCTGGGCGAGCTCGCGGACGGCCACACCGAACCGCTCGTAGGTCAGGTTCTCGCGCACGTCGCTCATCGCGCTCACACCTGCGTCCGGTGGAAGTTGAGGAATGAACGCGAGGCGGTGGGCCCGCGCTGGCCCTGGTAGCGGGAGCCGTACCGCTCGCTGCCGTAGGGGTGCTCGGCCGGCGAGGTGAGCCGGAACATGCACAGCTGCCCGATCTTCATGCCGGGCCACAGCTTGATCGGCAGGGTGGCGAGGTTGGACAGTTCGAGGGTGACGTGCCCGGAGAACCCGGGGTCGATGAACCCGGCGGTCGAGTGGGTGACGAGTCCGAGGCGCCCGAGGGAGGACTTGCCCTCCAGCCGCGAGGCGAGGTCGTCGGGAAGCGTGATGACCTCGTACGTCGAGGCCAGCACGAACTCCCCGGGGTGCAGGATGAACGGCTCGTCGCCGTCCGGCTCCACGAGCCGCGTGAGGTCGGCCTGCTCCACCGAGGGGTCGATGTGCGGGTACCGGTGGTTCTCGAACACCCGGAAGTAACGGTCCAGCCGCACGTCGATGCTCGACGGCTGCACCATGGATTCGTCGTAGGGATCGATCCGTACCCGCCCGGCGTCGATCTCGGCCCGGATGTCCTTGTCTGAGAGAAGCACGTCCAGAGGATACGCAAGGCGCGCGGAGCCGTGACAATCGTGACGACCCCGCGCGCCGATGACTACGGACTGCGACCGACCACAGCCTTCTCTGCGACCGCTACCGCTTCTCCAGAGCGACAGGCACGACGCTGCGCAGCCGGGCACACCGTGGACACCGGAGGAGCCTGCCGGGGCCGAGCCGCTCGGCCTGCTGCATCGGGAACGAAGCGGTGCTGAACACGTGCCCATCGGCACAGCGGACGACGGTGCGTTCCATCAAGTCCTAGAGTCCCTTCCCCAAGAGCCGCGTCTGGCTTACTGCCGCGACGACAAAAGCCACATTACGGGATCAAAGAGACGACTCTCCAGGCGGCACTCCGGCCTCGCCGAGACCCTCTCCCACACCCCCACGGTACGCCCCAACTCCGTTCCCCCGCAGCCGGATCCACTCCTCGAAACGCGCACGGACCCCACGGCGAGAGCACCGGGGGTCCGCGATGAGGTACAGTGAGCGAGCGTTCGGACACCGACTCGGTCGGCGTCTTACGCGGGTGTAGTTTAATGGTAGAACATCAGCTTCCCAAGCTGAGAGCGCGAGTTCGATTCTCGTCACCCGCTCCATGATTGAGGCCCAGGTCGGAGACCTGGGCCTTGTTGTTGTGTCTGGTGATCAGCCGCCGCGGGCCAACTGGCCTTCCGCCACAGGAGAACTGCCGCGGACACGTCCATGCACTCGGAGAGAACCGCGACGGCCGATGCGATCCGTACCGTCAGCGACAGGCTCGGCCGCAGCGGCCGTACAGCGGTGTCGCGGAGGCGCCGTCGTGCCGGGCGTGCGGCCGGGTACTCGCAGAGGGACCATCGGGATACCGACGCCTCCGTGATCCCGGAGGCCGGGGCCGGGCAGCGTCCTGCACCCGGAGACGGCCGCAGGTGCCTGCGGGGTGACGGACGGCTGGTCCCGATCTCCTGCTCGGTCACGCCTCTGACGGACGACGGCGTCTCCCGGGGCATGGTGGCCCCTGAAAACTGCGCTGGACCAGTGCGGGGCACTCGCCGCCTCTGTTGCTGACCCCCGACGGGAACGGGCAGTACGTCGAAGCCGGGCAGGAACTGCTACTCGGAACCCACCTGGGCACCGGGGATCACGGGCCGAGCGCCTTCTTCGCCCTCGCCCTCGCCCACGAACCGCTGGACACCCTGTGCGACCAGCTGTCGGCCCGGATGCCCCCCGGCAGCACCGACGACATCGCCCGACGGGGATGCTCACGTCTCCGGAGCCAGCACCAGAACGCGGAACGGGCCGGGCAGCAAGGCTGTACGGGCATCGTCTCCGGCGCTTCGCCACCCCCAGGACCGCAGCGCCTCAACGGTCCCGTCGTCCTGGGAATCCACCAACGTTACGCCGAGCACGCCGCCGTGGTCGGCGAGCAGTCGCCGCTGCAGGCGCCGGGCGAGGTTCCAGGCACGGTCCTGGTACTCCCGGCGTACGCGGGGCGGGACGACGATCCCGGAGACGACGAAGAGCCGCCCGGAGGCGGCACGGCGGAGCAGACTCACCGGAAGACGGCCGTCGAAGCCCTCCCACCACGGACCGGCGCTGCGCGCGGGAAAGCCGTAGGCGCATCCGGTCAAAGCGGTGGTCTCCGCGATCAGCAGCGAGAACCCCGGCCGTCGCGCGTCGGCCGCGAGATGCCGCAGAAATCCGGTACGCGCCTGGTTCCACGCCGATGGGCCGCCACCGGAGACCTCCGCGTAAAGATCGCCCAGCTCCTGCAGGCGGTCCTCGACCTGGCCACGTGTCAGCGGGCGGAGACGTTCTCCCTCGTGGGGCGAGGATCCCTGCTCCCGCTTCGGTCGGCCCCGCGTGCGCGACCTGCCCGGTGCGGGTCGGGGCGCGGGCAGGTTCGAGGTCGTCGGGAGAATCATGTGCGCGGTCATGGGGCGAACCCTGCCCCGGGCACGGACGAAGGCCGCCCCGGCGTCGTCGGTCGCCGAGAGCGGCACCGGTCTCGGAGCCGGTACGCGGCATGCCCTCGGTGTCTCCACCGTACTCCGGGCGGGGCCCGCCACGGTGGCCCGGCGGTCGCCGACGGCTGCGGCAGCCGACGCCGAGCAGGGCACCGGCCTTCCGCAAGTGTTCGCTGCTTTCCGGCACAGGCCGGCTCCGATCGGCCACGGGGGTCTGGCAGCCGGCAGGAGCGCCGGTCGGCCGTGGCACGCACGGCCGACCTCACCCGGCATACCCTTCAGAATGGGGCCGTCGTGGAAACGCGTCTCAGTCCCCGCGCCGTCGCCCGGCCTGCCGGGCAGCGACCGCTTCGTGCCCGTCGCTTGCCAGGAGGTCCGTATGGATCACGAGCCCTTGCCCTCCGAGGGCCACGCCGAGGTCCGCATCGTCGCCGCGACGCCTGAGGTCGCCCGTCGAGTCGCCGAAGTGCTCCGGCGCTGCTTCGCCTCGACCGAGCAGCGCAGCTACCCCGCCGGCCGCGGAGGAGGGACCCGGCTCCATCTCACCCTCGACACCGCGCATGCCGCGGAACCCGCACGGTCCTGGCTTGCGACCAGCGAATCGACAGGCCATGACCAGACACACGCCGACGAGGTGTGACCCGGATCTGTGAGGCCACCAGGATCCGCCGTCGCATCCGTCCCCACACGGCCGTCAACACCTCGGAGAACGACAGCCATGACGAAACTCCACGAACGCAAGCACAACCGCGAGTTGGTCCTGAGGTCCCTGTACGAGGCTGCGGAGCTCAACCGCCCTGAGGTCAGCGGATCGGCGCTCCGCACCGAGCTGGGTCTGCCCGACGAGGACCTCTTCGCCGCCTGCGCCTTCCTCGCCGACGAGGGCCTGATCAGCGTGGACTGGACCTCGCACCAGACCCCCGCGGCCGTGTCGCTGACGCACGAGGGCATCCGCCTGATGGAGGAACAGGAGGAACAGAAGGAACAGGAGCAACAGGAGGAACAGGAGGAGGCAGAGAAGACACAGTCGGACGACTGACCCGCCCGCTTCTCCTCGACCGGGAGTAGCCTGACCGTACCGAGGGCTTTTCGCGCAGCGCGACCGGCGGTGCCGTTCCCGGCGAGTGACGAAACCGGCAGTCGTCCCACGACTCCCGGGGACGGGACCGCACGATGGAACCCAGCAGAACGCCGGCGGAAGGCGCGTCCGCGGACGACCCGCACACGTTCCGTATGCCCCTGCCGCGCCTGACCCTCACCCCCGACGTCAGCCATGGCCCGCTGGACGGAGCCTGGTGGCCGCGCTGCGACGCGCTGGAACTCGAACTGCCCTCGCTCGTCGGCTCGTTGGAGCCGGAGGCGGGCACCACGGTAAGAGTCACCGTGGACCCCGCCGAATGGCCCGACGCCCCGCACACGGTCATGGCGCCGGGACGGGTGATCGCCGTGGAGCCGGCCGCACCCGGAAGCGAGACACACGTCATCACTCTGGACTGTGGCACCGTGGGACGCTGGGCGCTCCTGGTCGTCCCGCCCGAGGAACCCGCCGGAACAGCCGCCCGGCTGCTGGCCGCCGCGGCTGACCCCGAGAACCCGCTGACCGCCGCGCGGATGCTGGCGCTCGCAGAGACCGGTCGCCTCGGGGGCATGACAGGGGAAGCGGTATGAGGCAGGCGGCCCCTTGGTCGCCCACGGCCGGGACTGCCGTCCGACCTCAACCGCTCTCCCCTCGCGAGTCGTTGGCCACTCAGGACGAAGCGCCCGCGCTCATCGAGGAGTGCCGCCTCGTCCGCGCACGCGGCGAGCTGGACGCGCAGACCGTGGGGCCACTCGTCCGCGCCCTGGCCGAGGCCCGCGCCGCCCGCCCCGGACGACTCCTCCTCATCGTGGATCTGAGCGAGGTGACCTTCACCGACTGCGGCATCCTGCCGCCACTGTGCGAGGCGTGGTCCGACTGTCGCGCCCGGGACGGCTGGATACGCATCGTCTACGACAACCACACGACCGAACTGGTCTTCCGCTGCACCGGTCTCCTGGACCGCTTCCCCGCTTATGCCAGCGCGCAGGACGCCTGGGAAGGACGAACGGCCGACGCCGACGCACCGGACCAGGTCAGCACACCTCCGAGGACTCGGCCGGACCCGCCCCGATGCCGACCGGAGCCACCCGGCCGGCACAAGTGACCGCGCCAGGGGGCCGAGCCGACGGAGTACCGCGGAGGAATCAGGAGTTTCCCGTACGTCGCCTCCCGCGTCGGCGTCATTCCCCGCGCACCACAGCACCCGAGCAGCGCTCGGCGGCCGGGAGACAGGGGACTCGACATGAACGCGTCCAGTGACAAGGCCGCTCGGTCCAGCCGGAGCCCCCCACTCCTTCGCTTCCCGCACGGCTCGCCCTGCGTCCGCCGGCCTTCCCACCCGGCCACGGGTACGGCGCCTGCCTGCCGCGCTCCGGCGACCTCGCAGCCGAACTCCCCGCGCTTGCCGAGGTCTTCGACACGAGGCGAGGTCGCGTCAGGCACGTCGCCGTCGGCCGCAGCACCTGGCCGACCGCCCCGTGCGACCTGACCGTGACCGGCCACACCGTGAGGGCCTCCTGGTTCGCCTCCGGGCTCGACCCGTACACGATCAGGATCTTCTCGTACGGCCTCGGCCGCTGGGACCCGCCGGTCGTCCCGCCCGGAACGGAGCCCACGGCGGCCGGCTGATCACCGCAGCCGCCGACCCCGCACTTCGTCTCACCGCGAGCGCACTCCTGGCCGCCGAGGAACACCGTCCGGCCGAGGACGACGTACCGCGCCGAACCTCTCGACAGGACGCCTCATGAACAACGGACTACGGCCCCCGCAACCAGCCCCGCCCCTCCTCCGCCTGTACCTCGCGCCCGAGAGCACCGTGCCACGCCGTATCGACGGGGCCTGGTGGCCGCGCACCTTCGATCTCCTGGCGGAACTCCCGCAACTGCTCTCCGGCCTGCCGTGTGCCTGGGGCCAGATCGTCAGTGTCCTGGTGAACGGCACACTGTGGACCGGGGCACCGGGCCGCATGCTCGTCTGCAACCAGGTCGTACGGCTGCGCAGGACCACCACGGCGCACGCACCGAGCACCATCGTCCTGATGGCCCCCGGCCATGGCCGCCGGGACCTGCTGGTCGTGCCACCGGAGGCGACCGAGCGGGCCGCCGAATCGCTCATGTCCGCCGCCGGGCTGGCACCGGAGCAGGGCCACTTCGCGAGCTGAGTGAGCGGGTTCGGCGACGTACGGCGACTCGTCGGGCTGTGCGCGGGGGAGAATCTGTCACGGCGAGGCCATATGTCCGTGCCTGCCGGAGTTAGGGTTGTCGCACGAGGCACATGGTGCTGACTCCTTTGGAGCACGGCTGCCACACGCACCCGGGTCCCTCGCCGCGTCCCCGAAACGAAGGTGCCATGCCCGCTGAGAACGCCCCCGTCGCCGGCAACCTCGAGGACGACGACTATCCCGCCTACACCATGGGGCGGGCCGCCGACGTTCTCGGCACCACCCCCGCCTTCCTACGGGCCGTAGGCGAAGCCGGGCTGATCACTCCCCTGCGTTCGGAAGGCGGCCACCGCCGCTACTCGCGCCGCCAGTTGCGCATCGCCGCCCGCGCCCGTGAGCTGGTCGACCAGGGCACCCCCATCGAGGCCGCGTGCCGCATCATCTCTCTTGAGAACCAGCTCGACGACGCCCTCCACCTGAACCGGGAAATGCGCCGGAAGCTGGACGAGCACGGCACGGATACCTAGTCTCGCCGATACAGTAATACGGCCCACAGCGATATGAGAATTACCGGGCGATCCCGAAAAAACGGCGCCGGTTCCACCTGACCTGTGTTAACGTGATAGCAGTTGCAGTTTTGGTTGCCAGAGATTTTTTCTTTGCAGAGCTTTCCGGATCCTTCCGGAGGGGTGATCATCGCGGCGACTCGACTCCGCAAAGTGCGGAGTCCGGCACTGCCCCCAAAGGGAGATTCAATATGGCATCTGGCACCGTGAAGTGGTTCAACGCGGAAAAGGGCTTCGGCTTCATCGAGCAGGACGGCGGCGGCGCTGACGTGTTCGCCCACTACTCGAACATCATCAGCAACGGCGGCTTCCGCGAGCTTCAGGAAGGCCAGAAGGTTAGCTTCGACGTCACGCAGGGCCAGAAGGGCCCGCAGGCCGAGAACATCGTTCCCGCCTGACACTGACGCGAATCGTCGCGAGCCAGCGGTTCGCGCATTATATGGCTGGGGCCCGCACTCTTGGGGTGCGGGCCCCAGCTCATTGTTTTTCTCACTTTCCGGATTTTCCGGACCGCCGGCCGCCCCGCTTCCGCGCGACAAGACCCGGCACTTCTTATTTTTCGGCTCATTCTTGCGAATCCTCGTGCGGTCAGTCGCCACTGGACGGAATTCCTCGATACGCCGCATCGAGGAAGGTTCCTCCATGAACCGCACCCGTCGCACCGGCGGTACTCCTGGCAACCGCTTCCGTACGCAGGGGACGGGCCGCCAGGCTCCCCGTCCGGGCACCGGACGAAAGAGCGGCCAGGGCGCACGCCCCACCCCGCGCCGACAGGAGTTCGCCCTGCCTGTCACCCACACCGAGCCGCTGCCGGCGGTCGAGACGTTTTCCGAACTGGACATGCCCGCGCGGCTGCTGGCCGCGCTCGGCGCCGAGGGCTTGACCGTGCCCTTCCCGATCCAGGCGGCCACGCTGCCGAACGCGCTGGCCGGCCGGGACGTCCTGGGCCGGGGTCGCACCGGCTCGGGCAAGACGCTCGCCTTCGGCCTGCCGGTGCTGGCCCGCCTGGATGGGCAGCGCGCCCAGCCTCGGCAACCGCTCGCCATCATCCTCGTACCCACCCGGGAACTGGCCCAGCAGGTCACCGACGCGCTCACCCCCTATGCCCGCGCCCTGCGGCTGCGACTCGCCACCGTGGTGGGCGGCATGTCGATAGGCCGTCAGGCGAGTGCGCTGCGCGCCGGCGCCGAGGTCGTCGTCGCGACGCCCGGCCGTCTCAAGGACCTCATCGAGCGGCGAGGCTGCCGGCTGGAACAGGTCGCCGTCACCGTCCTCGACGAGGCCGACCAGATGGCCGACATGGGCTTCATGCCCCAGGTGACCGCGCTGCTCGACCAAGTCCCGTCCCGCGGCCAGCGGTTGCTGTTCTCGGCCACCCTGGACCGCAACATCGACCTCCTGGTCCGCCGCTACCTCCACGATCCCGTCGTGCACTCGGTCGACCCACCTGCGGGATCGGTCACCACCATGGAGCACCATCTGCTGCACGTGCGCGACGCCGACAAAGACACCGCCGCGACCGAGATCGCCGCTCGCGACGGACGGGTGCTGATGTTCCGGGACACCAAGCACGCGGTGGACCGGCTGGCCGAACACCTGCTGTCCGTCGGGGTCCGTGCCTCGGCCCTGCACGGCGGCAAGTCCCAGACAGAGCGCAACCGGACGCTCACCCAGTTCAAGGACGGCCACGTCATGGTCCTGGTGGCCACCAACGTCGCCGCCCGCGGAATCCACATCGCGGGCCTCGACCTCGTCGTGAACGTCGACCCTCCCGGCGACCACAAGGACTACCTCCACCGCGGCGGCCGTACGGCACGCGCCGGCGAGTCCGGCACCGTGGTCACCCTTGTTCTGCCGCACCAGCGGCGCGCGGTGGACCGCCTGATGGCCGATGCCGGCATCGCTCCGAGTACCGTCCGGATCCGCCCGGGCGAGGCGGAACTGCATCGCATCACCGGCGCCCGCACCCCCTCCGGCGTGCCCGTCACCTTCGCCGCACCGGTCGACGGACGACGAGAGGGCAAGGGATCTGCCGACCGGAAGCGCGGGGGCCGGGCCGCCGGCCGAGCCGAGAGCGGCCGGGCCGCCGGCCGAGCCGAGAGCGGCCGGGCCGCCGGCCGAGCCGAGAGCGGCCGGGCCGCCGGCCGAGCCGAGAGCGGCCGGGCCGCCGGCCGAGCCCGTCGGCCTGCCCCGAGGAACAACCCATAGCCCAAGCACGAGGATGCGCTCCCTGCGGGCGGGACGAGCCGTCGCCCGTCCTGCCCGCCCCGACGAAGAGGACAAGCCCTTGACGCTGTTTCCGCCCCGAACACGGCAGACCGACAGTGCCGACGGCACCGGTCTGACCGCCCGCGACGCCATGCACGCCCCCGGGCCGCAGGTCGACGACCACATGGAGGTCGACGTGGCCCTGTCCGTGCTCATCGGCGCGCGCGTCCCGCACCTGCTCCTCCAGGACGAGGACGGGCGGTGCGCGGGCCTGGTCACCCGGGCCCAGCTCGCCGCGCACCGCGGCGGCTCGTGGTACAGCGACCGGACCCGGCTGCGGGACATCCCGCTCGACCGCGGTCCGTTCACCTCGTCCATGGCCGCACTCGGCGAGGCGGAAGCCGCAATGCGGGACCGGACCCTGCACGTGTCCCCCGTGATCGACGAACACGGCTACGCCCTGGGCGTCCTCGCTCTCACGCCCTGACCGCCGTCCGACCGCCGTGGCGCGGTCGGCGTCTCCGGTGTTCTTCCCCACCCCTGTGGAGGACCGCGCCCGAGCCCGTCACCGGCGTGTCCGTGACCATCGAGCGCCGTGTCTACCCCGTGATGCAGGTCGGGGAAGTGATCACCGGGACGCCCGGGCCGACGAGGATGCGCTCGGTTGGTGACGCTTTCCTGGACGACGGCAGGTCATGCGACGTTTCGGGTGAGCCGCAAGCCGCACGAGGCCGGTACGGCCCGCTCCGCCCGGTTGTCGCCGCCAGGCTGCCCGGCGACCACCGGTGTGGCCTGTCCGAGCCGCACCCACAGAGCTCCGCTCCAGCAGAGACCCCCAGGCCGTGGGCCCGGGGGTTCTTTGTTGTCCAGACCGGTGGGCGGGTGCCGCACCACTGGCACACCACTAGCGCACCGCTAGCGCACCACGAGCAAACGCCACGGGCCGCGGCCCGGTGTCAGGGTCGGCGCCGTCGGTGCAGTGCTCAGCTGGCCGGAGGGCTGGTTCGCCGTGCCCGGGGCCTGTGCGAGTCCGGTGGCCCACAGCTGGTCGACGCGCGAGCGCTCGGTGGCGTTCGGGTAGCGGTTGGTGCAGGACGGGCCGGCGGTGCCGCCCGACATCAGCTCGTTGCACGGCCCGCCGTAGTCGTCCGGCAGGCCCAGCACGTGCCCGGTCTCGTGGGTGACGACGCGGATCGAGTCGTACTGCCGGCTCTGGGTGTAGTCGAGGAAGACGTAGCCGCTTCCGTGGCCGTTGGTGGAGGCGTAGGACCCGCGCGGGTCGTTGCCCTCGTAGTAGGAGAAGTCGGCACCGCTCGACGACTCCTGGAGCTTGACGTTGGACTCGGAGCTGTTCCAGATCGAGGCCGCGCTCGATATCTGCGAACGGAAGCTCGGTGCCCGGGAGGCGTTGTAGTAGACGGTCACCGCCTGCGCGCCGGGCTGGGCGGCGCGCTTCTGGGCGACCGACTTGCGCACGGCCTCGAAGAACGCCTTGTTGTTCGCGGCCTCCTCGACCGACCCGGCGTACCGCGCCACGGAGGCACCGGCGGGAGCGGACGGGGTGGCGGCCGTCTGGGCGCTCGCCGGCACCGCCGCGCCCAGCACGCCGGGGGCCAGACCCAGACCCAGGCCGAGAGCGAGAGCCAGGAGTCTCGCGGATGTTCGGGACGGCTTCATGTGGGGGCTCCTACTCACTCGGTGACGCCGAGCGCCTCACTCGGTGACGCCGAGCGTCCGGTGCGCGGTCGACTTTGCGTGAAAACCGGTCCGGAACTGCGGCGACGTCCTGTGGGTCGTCATTCTTAGAACGGCTCGACAGGGAGCGCAAAGGGGTCCCGCCACTACGTCGCCTCGTAGGGGTCCCTGAACCTCGCCGGGGCAGTGCGCGGGGCTCCGGTCCGCATATTGCGGTGGGAGGGAAAGGTGACGTGACGTCAGAAGCCTTGCGTCACGGGGCAGCGAGCGCGCGGGCCTGCCGGGCGGAATTACGGGACGCGCGCCGGAATCCGCATCCGAGTCAATACGGACAAATCATTACATGTCTGCCGCGTCGCGTCTACTAAGTGCGCCGGTTGGTTGGCGGAGCGCTGTGACCGACGTCATAGAACATAGGCTTTCGTCCATTTCGCGCTTCGCCGGCCCCGAGGCGCCGCCACCCCTTGGTAAGGGTCAGGTAAGATCCGGCCACTTGTGCGAGGGCAGGGACCCTCGCAGGGGAGGGAACATCACGTGGGCAGACACGCCCTGGGACGGGGCGGACTGGCCGCCGTCGTCTCCTCGCTCGCGCTTGCCGTCGTGGCCGCGTCCGTCGTCATCTCGGAGGGCGGCGGCTCCGCGGAAGCGGCCGAGGCCTACACCACCGCGATCACGCTGGTCGACCCCGGCTCGACCACACCACGCACCGACCGCCCGTACGTCGCGGGCGACACCGGCTTCCTGCACCGGCAGACCGGCAGGACCGGACTGTTGTGGACCGACTACACGACCGGCAGGACCCTCACCGTCGAGAACGCCGACGGTGTCTACACCCCGGGCACCGGCTGCACGTCCATCGGCTCCGGGTGCCGTATCGCCTGGTACGGCACCGACAGCGACCTGGTCGCTCTGCCGACCACGGCGAACGACGCGTACGCCACCCTGTGGGATCCGGCGACGGCCACGTCCAGGAAGGTGAGCTGGAACGGCTCCGTCCAATACGGCCAGGGGTACTACCGGGCCCTCGCCGGGGACACCGTCGTCACCACCAACTCCCTGATCGACAAGGTCGACGGCGAGTGGCGCACCCGCAAGGTCACCGGTGACGCGACGAGCGTGGGGAGCGAAGACGTCCTCGCCGCGGACTCCTCGGGTGTGCTCGTGGCGAACAGCACCTACGGCTCGCTCCAGTACATCGACATCGAGTCGGCCGTGAGCACCAAGGCCTTCGCGGGCGCCACCAGCAACTCGACGTTCCTGATGAGCGCGGACCGCGTCGGCTGGTACTACAGCGGCACCGCCGAACTGCACTTGAAGTCCCGTACCGACCTCACCGCCGGCGAACAGGTCGTCACGCTGCCCGTCAACCCGGGCGCGCTCGACGGCGACCCGGTCCTGGTCGGCGACTGGCTGCTGCTGCCGCTGTCCTCCAGCGACCTCGGCTCGAAGCTCCTCGCGGTCAACGTCACCGACCCCTCGGTGCAGCAGACCCTGCTGGCGAGGGCCGGCGAGTACACGCTGGCGGCGGGTGACGGCAGTGCGCTGGTCACCGGCGGCACCGACGCCACCGACTGGTGGGTGCAGCGGGTGAGCCAGGCCGCGGACGGCACGCTGAACCTGACGAAGGTCCAGCAGGCTCCGGCGGTGGAGAACGCCAAGACGGGCATCGCGCTCAGCCGCGGCAGCCTGCGTGTCGCCGAGGACGACCCGAACGCCACCGCGGACACCACGTCCGTGCGCACCCTCACCACCGACGGCTCCGCCACGCTGACGGCGTCCGAGGCCACGGCGAGCGGCTCGATCCGCTCCGCCCTCTGCCCGTACGAGGGCGCCACGTGCTCGGCGCTGTGGGGGAACCTCGACGCCCGGGACGTCTACCTCGACTCGAACGGCGGCACCGGCGAGGGCGGGAGCCTCGGCGACGACCGGCTGGTGGAGATCGGCGGCCACTATCTGGACTTCGGCGGCCGGGGCGGCCGCATCGTCGACGTCTCCGACGACTACGCCGTCTTCGACTCCGGCGGCACCACGCCGGCTCAGTACGTCGGTGAGTTCGGCCAGGGCCAGAAGCTCAAGCGGTCCGTGCGTGCCGCCGCCCTGAACGGCTCCACCCTGTGGAGCGCCGGCACCGTCGGCAAGCTGACCTCGTACGGCATCCCGCAGGAGAAGACGCTCACCACGGTGACCGTCCCGGGCCTGGCCTGCGTGCCGAGCGAACTCCAGGCGGCGGGACGCTGGGTGTACTGGGCCTGCGGAACGGACTCGGCGGGCGTGTACGACACCAAGGCCGGTACGTCGACGGCGGTCGCCCCCGGCGACGTGCTTCTCGGCGACGGCTTCACCGTCCGCCACGACCATGGCGCGGGCACGCTGGTCCTCACCGAGGCGGCCACCGGCACCACGCGCACGATCGCCTCCGGCCTGGCCGACAAGGGTCTGACCGTGGACCGCCGTTACCGCTGGACGGTCGACGAGTACACCGGCCTGGTCGCCTGGTTCGACGACTACGAGCGCACCCACGTCACCACCACGGGCATCGTCCCGTCCGCCGTGACGGCCTTCGAGGCGTCGGCCGGCGACTACGTGGGCCCGGGGACGCCCTTCCAGGGCACCTGGGTGCTGTCCCGTCCGGTCACCTCCTGGTCGCTCACCTTCACCTCGGTACAGAGCGGCGCGAACGGCAAGGCCACCCGCACCCTCACCGGCGGCGCGACCCCGGGCCGGGTGACGGCGACCTGGAACGGCAAGACGGCGAGCGGGAGTTACTTCCCCAACGGCCACTTCGCCTGGACCCTGAAGGCGACCGGCCTCGGCACCGCCACGCCGGACACGGTGACCACCGGCAAGGGCTTCCTGCAGCGCGGAGCCGCGGTGCGCCGCGACTTCGTCAGCCCCGACGGCCCGGACGGCCGCGGCGACCTGCTCACCCTGAACTCCTCGGGCGGGCTGACCTTCCACAGCGGCACGGGGACGGGCAAGCTCGGCGACAAGTACACGGGCACCGGCTGGCCCACGACCATCATGGCGATCCCCTTCGGCGACCTCAGCGGCGACCGCTGCAACGACGTCCTCGTCCGCTACAGCAGCGGCGCGCTGCGGCTGTACAAGCCGGGCTGCGGGGCGGCGGTCAAGCCGTCGACGTCGTACACGACCCTCGGGACCAGCGGCTGGACGCAGTACAACGCGCTCACCTCGCCCGGCGACGTGAGCGGCGACGGACGCCCGGACCTGATCGCGAGGAACTCGTCCACCGGAGCGGTCTACCTCTACAAGGGGACGAGCGACGGCAAGCTCGCCTCCCGCGTCAAGCTCTACGACAACTGGAAGGGCTACAAGAAGATCGTCGGCACCGGTGACATCACCGGCGACGGCAAGGCCGACCTCCTGGCCCAGGACACGTCCAACAACGTCTACCGCTACAACGGCAAGGGCGACGGCACGTTCGCGGCCCGCGTCAAGGTGCTGTCGAACTGGGGCGGCTCGTACAACGCGGTCGTCGGGGTCGGCGACATCACGGACGACGGCAGGCCGGACCTGGTCTCCCGCGACACCAGCGGCAAGGTGTGGCGCAACAGCGGGGACGGAAAGGGCTCGTTCGGTCCGCGGACGCAGATCGCGAGCGGCTGGAGCGGCTACAAGCTCCTTTCGTAGGCGGTGAGTTCGGTCCTCCGAGGTGCCCGGTGACTTGATGTCACCGGGCACCTTCGCACCGTGGTCGTACGGCCGAGTCTGTCGTGGCAGCCCACGGCCGAGCCGGCGGCCGGATCAGCGGGTGATCATGACAGCGTCGAGGAAGACGGTTGATCGTCCGGATGTGCTGCCGGCGAGGACCCGCAACTGCACCTTGTGGGTCGTGATCCTGGTGCCGAGCGTGTGGGTGAACACCACTTGCCGGTAGGCCGTCCTCGCGGCGTAGGTGTTCACCGTACCGACCGTCTTTCCGTCCACCAGGACCGCGAAGCGCCCGCCGTTCGACTTCCGCGTCGCCACGATGCGCAGTTGGGTGCCGTCCGCCGAGAAGGACACGTACGCGCCCTTGGCGGCGGAGGTGCGCTCGGTGCCGGACCAGGCGGAGGATGCCGCCACCGACTTCCAGGTGCCGGTGTAGTGCAGTGTCGCCGCACGGTCGTCGAGCGGGATGCCGCTGGTCGCCGCCCCGCTCCAGGAGCCGGTCTGGCCGGCGTCGTCGTGAGCGCGGACGTAGAAGCGATAGGTGAGTCCGGGAACCGGCTTCACGGGGCTGCCCGCCTTGCCGAAGACCGCGGAGGTCGCCGTGGTGCCGGTGCGCCAGGTCTGCAGCGGTCCCAGCTTCCAGACGCCCGCGCTGTCACGGGTGGCGACGCGCCAGCCGACGTCGTACGACTTCACACCCGCTGTCCTGGCCGACCAGACGACCGGCACGGCGGCGCTCGTGGCGGCGCTGCTCGCGACGGTCGGCGCGGTGACGGAGGCGGCGGGGACCGTCCGGCGCAGGGTCACCTTGCCGCCGACGTCGGCCGCCGTCCGGCCGGTCACCGTGTCGCGCGCGGTCAGTGTCCAGGTGTACGCGCCCTCGGCGGCTGCCGTGCCCGCTTGTGTCGTTCCGTTCCACACCGGTTCGACGGTGCCGTCGGAGGCCGTACCGGAGAGGGAACGGACCTGCGTGGTACCGGACTTGAGGGTGAGCGTCCAGCTCACCGGCCGGTTGTAGCTCCAGGTGGGGGTCCAGGTGTCGGCGGATCCGTCGCCGTTGGGGCTGAAGCCGGCCGGGGCGGCGGCCTTGGCGGCGGTGGGAACGCCCGCCCAGGTCACGTGGGTGACACCGGCGTCGTCCATCCAGGCCGCCCAGGGCGCGTCGCGGTCGACCGCCCACCTCTCGGCGGCGGCGGAGTCGGCCTTCTCGGGGAGGGCGAACAGAGGCTGTGGCGCGGTTGCCGTGCCGCTCAGCGTCTGGGCGTTCAGGGTGACGGCCCCCGAGGACTTGGTGAAGGTGTAGAGCACGTCCGTGCCGAGGATCGGCGTGCGTACGGAGGCGTCCACGGTGGTGCCGGTCGAGCTCCCCGCCTTGAGCAGCAGGCCGTTGGTGGACCCGGCCCCGCAGGTGGTCAACAGGATCCGGGAGCCTCGCACCTGGAGGGCGCCGGGCAGGCAGTTCACGGTGGCGACGGTGGTGACGGTGCCGGTGGTCAGGTCGGTCCGGCGGATCGACCAGGTGGACGTCGTACCGTTCCGTACGGAGGAGTACACGGCGCCGTCGTCCAGCGCGGAGCCGCCAGGCACCCTCTCACTGTGGCCGCCCGCGAAGGTGTAGAGGTGAAGCGTGCCGTCGGACGCGGTCACCTTGTCCGACACCAGGACGTGCTCACCGTCGAAGTCCACGACGTTCACGGTCGAGACGTCGTAGTAGTTCAGCGGTGTGCCGACCAGCTTGCCGTCCTCGTACACCTGGAAGTGGCCCGGCTCGTAGCCGTTGCCCTGCTCGACCAGGACCCGTCCCCCGGCGGCGGCCAGGGTCCGGTGCACCAGACCGGCGGAGTAGGCCAGTACCCGGGACGGTGTGCCCGCCGAGGCCCCGGCCGGGCCGGCCGACAGGGCCGAGCGGAGCAGGACGCCCTGCTGGCGGGAGGAGTCGTCGGCCGTGTAGAGCGCACCGCCGGACAGCGCCAGGGCGTCCAGCCTGGCGGGACCGGCGGGGATCGTGGTGGCGTCACCGGCGAAGGTCGCGACCCGGCCGTCGGCGAGCGTCTGGATCGCGGCGTCCCCATCAGGGCGGTAGAGCGTCACCCGCATCCTGCCGTCGTCGCCGACCGAGAGGTCGGTGGAGGTCCCACCCAGGTCCTGCGCCGGTGCGGATCCGTCCCTGGGCATCGCGAACAGCTCGTACGTTCCGTCCGCCCAGTTCGTCTTGTAGAAGGCGAGCGTGTCATCGCTGATCCAGTGCGCCCCGCCGTTGGGCAGGGTGACGGTCGACGAGCCGTCCCCGGGCGCCGACCGCTGCCACTCGGTCAGGGTCGTGCCGTCGATGACCCCGACATGGCCGGGGGTGAACTCCAGGCCCTGAGGCAACTCGTCGGTCGCGGGCTCCGCCACGGTGACCGTCGCGCCGGTGGCGAAGTCGACGTACACGATCTTGTGGTCCCAGCCGGGCGCGGTCCGCCGGAGCACCAGGGCGCCGTGGGCGTCCGAGGCGAGGACCCGGTACTGCTCGTCGTCGGACAACAGCGTCCGGTCCTCGTGGCCGGGTGTGCGCAGCAGCAGGCGCACCCGATACGCGGAACTGTCGTCGTAGTAGCTCTGCTGGACGAGGATGCCGTTGCCGGCCTGGGCACGGTAGCGCTCGTCCCCCGCGGCTCCGGAACTGTCGTATGCGACAGGAAGAGTGTCCTGTTCGCCGGAGTCGAGGTGGCGCAGGGTGACATGGTCGGCGAGATCGCCGTTCGGATTGGCGGAGGTGGCGACGGCCACGACTCCGTCCTGCACGGACACCGCGTCGACGTTCACCGCTTCGCCGGTGTCGGCAAGCCGGCCGAGATCCTGGGGTGTTCCTCCCGAGACAGCGAGCCAGCCGTGCGCCAGGGTGTCCGCGGAGGTCTTCTGACGCCAGACGACCGCATGACCGGAACCGGATATCTCATCGGCGGCCGGCGCGGACGTCGGGCGGGCGGCCAGCGTGGCGGTCACGTCGGTCGCAGGCGCGGCGGCCGCGGTGACCGGGGTGACGGCCTGGACGAAGGTGAGCGCCGTAAGGGCTGCCGGAACAGCAAGGAAACGGCATCTGTGCGAAGGCATGAGAGCCCGATTCTGCTCGGATCGACAATCGGATCGACAATCGGATCAACAAGGCGGGGATCATCGCACAGCGATCCGCTGCGCCCAGCGGTGGGGTCGGCCGGTCGCCGGTCTCGCCGAGGAAGGGCGTCGAGCCGTGTGATGATGCAGGAAGATCACCGGCCCTGGGGAGGGACCGCATGCGTGGGAAGGGTGAGGTCCATCGTGGGCAAGGGTGAGGAGTCCATACCGGACGAAGAGTGGGAGCGCTTCCTGCGTGAAGCCGAGGCGGGGACCCAGGGCGCGCCCGAGGAGCCGTCGGCGCGGGCCCGGATGGTGGCGCGGCGGCTGCGGGAGGAGACCGGCCGACCGGAGCCGTGGCGGAGTCCGCGGCCGGCCCGAAGGCAACGGGGCAAGGGCTGGTACGCGGTCGGTCTGCTGGTTGCGGCCGCCGTGCTGGTCGTGGCGCTGGATCCGGGGCGGGTGGCTGGATGGTTCGGCGGCGTGGGCGGGGGCGGTGAGAGTGCGCCGCTCGCCGCGGAGTCGAAGCGTCCGGATGAACCGCCGCCGACGGAAGCGGCGGCCCGACTTCCAAGCCTGGAGCAGCCGTTCAGGGGGTCGCCCGCGGCGCGGTGGGGGGACGGTACGGCCGGGATCGGTCTGCCTGAGGCGCGGGCGACCGGGTGGATGAGCAAGGGTCAGGTCGCGCAGGCGCTCGGGAGGACCCAGGACTTCCTCGCCGCGTCCAGTCTGGATCCTGGTGTGCTGCGCGGGGAGCGGCCGAGGAAGGCGATCGCCTTGATCAATCCTCATCAGCAGGATGTCCAGGACTACCTGGCGACGGCATTCCGCACGCCCAGCCGGGAGAACGATCCTCTGCTGCTGTTCAGCCGGTTCGAGAAGACGAAGGTCCGGCTTGTCGGGGACGTGGTCAAGACACGGGGGCGAATCACGTACCGAGAAGGCAAGCGCGGTGCGGTCGAGGTGACCACCGATGTCACGTACGTGTATCCCGTCGTGCGCTCCGCGGCGGGAAGCGACGAAGTCACACGCACCATCGTGCGCCGTGAGGTCGTGCTGAGTTGGGACGACCCGGCGAAGGTCGTCGTCGAGCCGGACACGTTCTCCCTCGTCTCCTACAAGGTGCACACCACCAACGGCGGCTGCGACACCTTCACCGGGTACCTCACCCCCAAGTTCAGCGCCGAGCGCGCGGCCTCGCGCCCGGGAGACGGCCCGGAGGTCGACCCGTACGACCGGAGCACGTCGATGGAAACACGCATACGGGAGGCCGGCGATGCGGGGTGCGGGACTGCCACACGGTCGTGAGCCATCCGGTGCTCAGGGGAGCCGGACCGCACGCTGCTGATCGGCGCCGGAGCGAAGACAGATGGCGCCGGAGGGTGCACGCCTGGCGCCGAGGACCAGGTCATCCAACTGCTCCTGGAGGAGCAGAGGGCGCTTCGCGGCGAGGTCACGCAGCGAGTGGCCGAGCGTTGGCAGATCGCCGCCACGCTGGGGTGGTGGCGCCAGGGGAACCTCGCCATGCGTTCGCTCGGCGATCAGCTGCACACAGTGCCGTCTCGGTACGGCAGCGCAGTCCAGCAACCTCACCACCCGTCAATGACCCACCAGCATCGTGAGAACGCCAACGGCGACGATCACCTCTCCCCCAGAGTCGCGCGTGCCAACCTGAGGAATCGATCCTCACATCGCCGGTACTCACGGTATGCCTGGTCGTATTCGACCCTGAGCGGATCTCGGCCATCGGTCAGCGCGGACAGCGCGTGATGTGCCAGAACTGCGGTGAAGCACAGCTCCGACGCCGCCTTGGAGACCTCCTCAGGGCCATCGATCTCAACGCCGCGAGTGGCCTCCTCCACCTCGTCCAAGGCCGTGCGCGCATCACTTCGGATGCTGTCCACCAGGCCACGACGGACAGCGTCGTCCGGCTCCTGATCGACCTGAGCCATACGCCAAAGAACCTTGGAGAACCCACTGACGCACCTGGTCATCGCGCGGTAGGACTCCCGTCGGCGCTGATTCGTCGCCTCCGCCCTACGAGTTCTGGCCTCGGTCCGGGCCTGCGAACGGGCGCTCCAGGTGGCGACCAGGCTGGCGACGATCGCCGTCGCCGCGGGCGTCGGTTCGGTTCGACCAACGCGGTGAAAGATGTGATCGCCGAGTTCACCGGCCATTTTACTTTTGGGGGTGCGTGCTTGAATGTGCGCGACCTGCTCATGGGAAAAAGAGGTGGCAGTGATTTCCGCAGTGAAGTCTTCCTGGTGTGCGCGCGCCGCTTCTGTTTCCTTGGTGGTACTTGCTCTTGCCGGTGTTCCGCAATCGGCTCAAGCACGGGCCCAGGGCCGAGCTCCGGGTACTCCTGGGGTTCCGCAGGCCCCGGTCACTGTGTTCGTCGAGGACTTTGAAGAGGCGGGGGACAGCCCGGTCCTGCTGGAAAAGTACGTCGGGGCTCCGCCGCTGAACGAGACCTACACGGCCGACCCGCCCTGGCTCGACCACGGGCAGTGCAATGGCATCGTCCTCAGCCGTGCCGGTGCTGATCAGCCCGGTTGCCGGTGGGTGTCGTATCTGAAGGACATGGCCGATGCACTGGGGCAGGTCGGCGGGACGAATCCGCCGACCAACCACGCGGTGTCGGCGTACAGCGACACTGTGGATCCCGGTGTCGACCGGGTGGAGTTCCGGACCGAGCAGCCGATCCCGATCCCGAGCGCGAAGCCGAATCGGTACATCACCTTCGCGGTGGACGTCGCGGCGGACAATTGCCGTTACGAGGATCCACTGCTGAAGTTCTACCTCACCGGCAGCGGTCCTGATATTCCGACCTTCACCACTCCCATCGATCCCTGTACCGACCCCAAAGCCAAGCCCTATTCCGGGGGAATGAGCGGGCTCATGGCCGGGTCGTTCGCCGGTGACCGAGCCGTGCTGTTCGGCGGTACCGAGTTGGGCATCAAGATGCTCAATGGGCAGGGCCACGCGTTCGGTAATGACCACGCGTTCGACAACATTCGGATCCTGGATGCCACCCCGCAGCTCGACAAGGCGTTCGGTCCCGCCACGATCGACCAGGGCGGCACCTCGACGCTCACCATGACGGTGACCAACACCAGTGAACTGGCGGCGAAGAACGACTTCGGCTTCACCGACAGCCTGCCCGCCGGAGTGACGGTGGCCGCGAACGCGAACGCGTCGACGACGTGTGGGAACGGTGCGGTCTCCGCGACCGCGGGGGGCTCCTCCGTCGCTCTGGCCGGTGGTGACCTGGCCGTCGGCCAGAAGTCCTGCACGGTCACCGTGAATGTCACCGTCGGCGAGGCGGGAACCTACGTCAACCGTCCCGACGCGATCACCACGGTCGGTCTGGATCTTCCGGCCGCCGCGACCCTGACCGTCAACAGCAGGAGTGGAGCCGTGGGCACCGCCACGGGTTCGCCCGGTCTGCTGTCCGGCAACGTCGTACAGGCTCCGCTGGACCTCCCGGTGAACGCCTGCGGCAACACCGTGAACGTCGTCGGGCTGCTCAACCCGGCGGCGGGCAACACCTGCGCCAACCGCTAGCAAGGGTTCGATCCGATGCATTGGCTTTCTCGCGGGCTATCTCGTGCCGTCAACGCACTTCTGGTGAGTGTGCTTCTCGGTGTTGCCATGTTGCCCAGCGATGCCGTGGCCCTCGCGGGCGGGAGCGGAAGTGGGGGTGGGGGTGGAGGTGGGGGCGGCGGTGTGAATGTCCGGTTCATGACTCAGAACATGTACGTGGGCAGTGATTTCTCCGCCCTTGCCGACGCGCGGACGCCGCAGCAGTTCTTCGCCGCGGTGACGCTGACCTACCAGAACATCCTGGCGTCACGGCCGAGTGAGCGCGCCGCCGCCGTGGCCCGCGAAGTCGCCCGGAGCGAGCCCGATCTCGTCGCCCTGCAAGAGGCCGACATCGTGCGCACCGGGGCTCCGCCCGCGACCGACGTGCGCTCGGACCAGCTCAAGGCGCTCCTCGCCGCGCTCGACCGGCTCGGCCGGCATTACGAGGCGGTGGCGATCGTGCCCGAGGACGACGTCGAGGCCCCGAGCGCGCTCGGCTTCGACGTACGCCTCTCCGTGCGCAACGTGATCCTCGCCCGGGTCGGTCCGTCCCGGCACGTCAAGGTGTCGAACCTGCAAGTGCAGACGTATGCCGTGCAACATGTGCTCCAGTCGCCGGTCGGCTCGATCACCAGCCGGAACGGCTGGGCGTCGGTCGACGCCACGGTCGACGGCCGCACGTTCCGGTTCGTCACCACGCACTTGGAGCCGCTGCCGCCGTTCGCCGTCCAGCGAGCGCAGGCTCAGGACCTCGTCGCGAGTGCGGCGGACACCGATCTTCCGGTGGTGTTCGCCGGTGACTTCAACACGGCCGCCGACGATCCGCAGAACCCGACCTATCCGACGTATCAATTCCTGATCGACTCGGGGTTCACCGATGCCTGGCGCGCGGCGCACCCCGGCGATCCCGGCTTCACCTGCTGTCAGGCGCCCGACCTGAGGAATCCGGTCTCCGCCCTGAGTCTGCGCATCGATCTGGTCCTGTTCCGCGGGGACTTCGAGGTGAGGAACATCCACCTGGCCGGGAACGAGCAGAGCGACCGTACGCCGTCGGGGCTGTGGCCCTCCGACCATGCCGGCGTCGTAGCCACGCTGCGCGTGCCGAAGGCGCGGCTGTCGGCGTCGTAGCCGCTGACCACGGGCAACTCCGGCTTGCCGCAAATAGCTGCGCGAAAGGCGCATTTCGCGGGATTATCGCTGTGGGCCGACGCGGACAGCACTCGGACCGCAGCGGAGCAACGGGGGTGGCCGCCATTGAACTCACGTCATGGACACGCTTTGCGATGCGGCGTGCTCATCGATGACGAACCGCCCCGTCTCGACACACTCACCTCAGGAGTCTGTGATGAGCACCAGGACGGGACCCCAGCGTTACCCCGGCGCCAGCCGGGCGAACTGGTACCAGGACGACTTCGGCGGGGACCCGATGGAGGTCAACGTCGTCGTCCTGCACACGACGGAGAGCACCGGGCTGCCCGGTTACGACGGCGGCTCCACCGCGCCGAATCTGACGGCGGTCCCCGATCTCGCCGGCAAGAAGCTGAGGTGGTACCAGCACTTCGACATCGAGACCTCCTCCCGGGCGCTGGTCAATCTGCGGGGCGGCGTCGAGACGAACACCCTGAACGTGTGTCAGGTCGAGCTGGTCGGTACGTGTGATCCGAAGACCCACTCGAAGTGGCAGGGCGCCGGCCGGGCGCACATCCACTGGCCGGACGCGCCCGACTGGGCCCTGCAGGGGGTCGCCCGCTTCCTGGCCTGGATGCACGAGGAACACGGCGTGCCGCTGTCCGGCCCGAAGGCGTGGCCCGCGTACCCCACGTCGTTCGGGAAGGGCGGCGGGCAGCGGCTGACGGGCGCGCAGTGGACGGGCTTCAAGGGCGTCTGCGGGCACATGCACGTGCCCGAGAACGACCATGGCGACCCGGGAGCGATCGACTTCCCCCTGCTGGTCGAGCACGCGAAGGCCGACCTGGACCTGAACGACGACGACCCGGCGCCGAGCACGCCCCCCAAGTCGAAGGTCCCCGTGTTCCCGGGACGCAAGTACTTCGTGGCCGGGGCCTCGAACGACTACGTCCTGCAGCTCGGGCGGCAGTTGGTGAAGCGTGGCTTCGGCGACCATTACAGAGTCGGCCCGAGCAGACACTGGAGCGAGGCGGACCGGCTGAACGTGCGCGACTTCCAGAAGTCGCGCACGGAGCTGCGCGGCGACGCCGACGGCCTGCCCGGACCCCTGACCTGGCGGCTGCTGTTCTCCTGACGCCTGACGGAGTTCCGGCGTCGGTGTGCAGGGGGCCGCCGTGCGGGTCTCAGGCCGTCGCCTCGGCCGTCGCCTCGGCCGTCGTCTCGGCCGTCGCGACCGCCTGGGCCGGCTGTCGTACGACGCGGCGGCGCCGGGTCGGCAGGACCGTCGGGTTGGCGACGCCCCAGGCCGCGCCCTTGCAGACCAGCTCCTTGTAGACGGCGGCGAGCCGTCCGGTCAGGGCCGCCCGGACGGCGCGGTCGTCGGCGGTGACGTACTGGATCAGGCCTTCCCTGCGTCCCAGCGAGATGCACTGGTTGAAGTAGCGCAGCGGCACGTTCGGGAGCTTTCCGCCGGTCAGCCGCGCCGCGATGGCGTCGGCGGCCTGCCACGCGGTGGGCACGCCCGAGGCGCACGACATCCGCAGCGGCTTGTCGCCGGGGCCCACCACCAGGGCCGCGTCGCCGATGGCGTACACGTCCGGGTGCGAGACCGAGCGCATCGTCCGGTCCACCACGATCCGGCCGGTGCCGGTGACCTCCAGGGTGGTGGCCCCGGCGATCGGGTGGACGGCGAAGCCGGTGGTCCACACGGTGACCGCGGCCGGGACGGACGTGCCGTCGGCGGTGGTGACGCGGTCGGCCTCGACGGCGGTGACGGCGGCGTGCTCGTGCACGGTGATGCCGAGCCGGTCGAAGACCTTCCGCAGATGCCGGCGGCCCTTGGGCGAGAGCCAGTCGCCGAGGCCGCCGCGGGCGGTGAGGGCGACGTCGAGGTCCGGGCGGGCCTCGGCGATCTCGGTCGCGACTTCCAGGCCGGTGAGGCCGCCGCCGACCACGACCACGGGCTGTCCGGCGTCCAGCCGGGCCAGGCGCTCGCGCAGCCGGAGCGCTCCGGGACGGCCGGCGATCTCGTGGGCGTGCTCGGATGTGCCGGGGACGGCCTGGTCGTTCCAGCCGCTGCCGAGGGCGTACACGAGGGTGTCGTACTCCAGTTCCTCGGTGCCGCTCGCGTCGCTGACGGCGACGGTCCTGCGGTCGGCGTCGACGCCGGTGACCCTCGCCAGCCTCAGTACGACCCCTGTGTCCGCGAACATCTCGCTGAAGGGCCGGGGCCTGAGGTCCTGGCCGGTGGCGAGCTGGTGCATCCGGACACGCTCGACGAAGTCGGGCTCGGCGTTGACGAGGGTGATGGCGACGTCTTCGCGGTGCAGCCGCTTGGCGAGGCGCCCGGCGGCGATGGCTCCGGTGTATCCGGCTCCGAGGACGATGATGCGGTGCTGCATGTCCCTGCTCCTGTCGTGGGCGGATTCGCCCCTTGAACCGGGCGGCCCGCCGTTTCCTGACAGGTACGTGGTGTGAAGCACCTCACATCGGGGTCAGAAGGCGTTGAGCAGCGGTTCGCCGTGGTCGGCGGCCGCCCAGCGCCTGGTCGCGCGTTCGAGCTTGTCGGGGTTGACCTGGTTGCGGAACCCGGCGATGCCCTCGGGGGTGATCTCCAGGCACATGACGCCGATGACCCGGCCGTCGAGGACCGCCACGACGGCGGGGTCGCCGTTGGCGGTCGTGGCGTAGACCTCGGGCGATCCGCCGGCCAGGGCGCGCTTGGCCTTGCTGGGCTTGAACAGGCCCCGCAGGAACGTGGCGACCGCGAGGGCGCCCTCGAACGCCTTGGCGCGGGCCGGGACCTTCCCGCCGCCGTCGCCGATGGAGACGGCGTCCTGGGTGAGCAGCCGTACGAGCGGCTCGGTCCGGCCGCTGGTGGCGGCCGCGAGGAACTCGTCGATGATCCGCCGGGCGGCGGCCTCGTCGATCTCGGTACGGGCCCTGCCCTCGGCGACATGCTTCTTGGCGCGGTGGAAGATCTGCTGGCTGGCGGCCTCGGTGACATCGAGGATCGCGGCGATCTCCCGGTGCGGGTAGTCGAAGGCCTCCCGCAGCACGTACACCGCCCGTTCGCCCGGGGTGAGGCGCTCCAGCAGGGCGAGGACCGCGTACGAGACCGACTCGCGCTGCTCGGCGGTGTCGGCCGGGCCGAGCATCGGGTCCCCGGCGAGCAGCGGCTCGGGGAGCCATTGGCCCACATAGGTCTCGCGCCGCGCGCGGGCCGAGGTGAGCTGGTTGAGGCACAGGTTGGTGAGCACCTTCGTCAGCCAGGCCTCGGGGACCTCGATGCGGTCGACGTCGGCGCCCTGCCAGCGCAGGAACGTCTCCTGCACGGCGTCCTCGGCCTCGCTCGCGGAGCCGAGGAGACGGTAGGCGATGGCCTCCAGGCGGGGCCTGGAGGCCTCGAACCGGTCCACGTCGTTCATGGTCAGGGCCATGACCCGGATCCTAGCTCCGGCACGTCCTTCTCGCTCTCTCGGCTGCCGGTGTCAACGGCACTTGTGTCCATGGCACTTGGGGCCTGGCGCAGGGGCGCCCGGTGTGGAGCCGGTCGTGGGGGTCCCCTGCTTGCCGCCGTTCTTGGCGCCCCGCTTGTCGTGGGGTGCGGACGGGGACGGCTTGGCGGCGCCGGGCTCGTCGGCGCCGCGGCCGAGGGAGGCCGGGGCGGGGAAGGGGCTGTCGGGCAGGCCGGTGAGGGCGTCGCGCATGTACTGGGTCCAGATCGAGGTGGGGATGTCCCCGCCGAACACCTTCTCCAGGCCGCCGACGCCCGCCATGGACAGCAGTTGCGGGTGCTTCGGGTCCTCTCTGAAGAGGACGACGGAGGTGGCGAGTTGGGGGGTGTAGCCGATGAACCAGGCCGAGCGGTAGTCGTCGGTGGTTCCGGTCTTGCCCGCCGCGGTCCTGCCGAGAGCCTGGGCCCGGGTGCCGGTGCCCCGGGCTATGACGCCCCGGAGTACGTCGGTCACGTTGTCGGCGATCGCCTTGGGCAGGGCCCGTGCGGGGACGGGGGCGGTGAAGCCGGGCCGGACGTAGCCGTTGTGGGTCACCTTGGTCACCGAGTACGGGGTGGCCTGCTCACCGGAGGCAGCGAAGGTCGCGTAGACGCCCGCCATGCGAATGGCGCTCGGTGTCGAGGTGCCGATGTAGAAGCCGGCGCTGGGGGCGGCGAGGCTGCCCGGGCGCAGGCCCAGGGCCTGGGCCGTGCTCGCCACGTTCTCGTGGCCGACGTCCTCTCCCAGTTGCACGTACGGCGTGTTGACCGACTGCTCCATCGCCTTGCGCAAGGTGATGTAGCCCCAGCGGTCGCGGGTGTCGTTGCGCTGGTGGAGCAGACCGGTGGGGTCCTTGTCGTCGGTGACGTAGTTGCCCTGCTGGTCCTTGATCTTGATGCCGTCGTCGCCGTTGAACTTGCTGGCCGGGGTGATCGGCTCCGGCGACCTGCCGGGGTGCAGTACGGCTCCGTGCTGGAGTGCGGCGGCGAGGACTACGGGCTTGAACGTCGAGCCCACCGGGACGCCGGAGGTGTCGGCGTTGTCCGAGAAGTGGGAGTGGTCGAAGCCGGGGCCGCCGTAGACGGCGAGGATCTTGCCGGTCCTGGGTTCCACCGACGCGGCTCCCACCTGGACGTCCCGGTCGACCGATCGGTGGGCGGGGTCGAGGCGTTCCCGGCGGGTCCGTGCGACGGAGCGTTCCAGCGCCGCCGTCTTCTTCCGGTCGAACGTGGTGTGGATCTGGTAGCCGCCCCGGCTCAGGCTGCCGTCGGTGACGGTCGGGTCGTGCTGCTGGACATACGCCCTGGCCAGCTGGACCAGATAGCCGGTCTGGCCGGTGAGCCCCGAGCCCGGCGTCCACTTCCTCGGCATCGGGAATCCGGCGGCGGCGTACTTGGCCCGCTGCGCCGGCGTCAGCTTGCCGGTGTCCACCATCCGGTCGAGCACCCAGGACCAGCGCGCCACCGCCTGCCGTTTCGCCGCGGGGTCGGAGTCCACGTGCTGGAAGAGGCTCGGCTCGTTGACCGCCGCAGCGAGGAAGGCTCCCTGGCTCACGTCGAGCTTCTCCACCGGGAGGTTGTAGTACGCGCGGGCCGCGGCCTGCACGCCGTTGGCCTGGCGGCCGAAGAAGCAGCTGTTCAGATACCCCTGGAGGATCTGCTCCTTGGTCATGGAGGCGCCGATCTTGGTGGAGATCAGCAGCTCCTTGAACTTGCGCGAGACCGTCTGCGACTGATCCAGGTAGGTGTTCTTCACGAACTGCTGGGTGATCGTCGATCCGGACTGCACGGAGCCGCCCCCGGCCATGTGGACGACGGCGCGCAGGATGCCCTGCGGATCGATGCCCGGGTCGGTGTAGAAGGAGGCGTTCTCCGCGGCGATGAAGTCCCACTGCACCGCGGCGGGCACCTGCGCGAGGGTGACGTTCTGGCGGTTGACGCTGCCGTCGGTCGCCAGGACCGTGCCGTCCGACCAGTAGTAGACGTTGTTCTGCAGCAGCGTCGTGGGGTTGGGGTCGGGGATGGTGACCGTGGCGTAGGCATAGCCGACGAGCGCCGCGGTGCTGCCGAAGAAGAACAGGAAGAGCGCCAGCACCTGGCGCCACGACGGCAGCCAGCGGCGCGGGCCCTGCTTGCCGCGGCGCGGGTAGTCGAGCCAACGTTTCTTCTGCGGTGCCCTCCTCCGGGCGCCGCGTGACGTCGCCTGCTCACCCGCGGCACGGTGGCCGGCGTGGGAGCGCTGCGGCGGTCGTCGCCGGTGTCCGCTCATGGGCTCGGATCACTGTCCCTTCAGTACCACTGGGTGGCGTCGTGCGGTGCGGGCTGCGGTTGGGAGGTGTACGGCGCCGGCTGCACATAGCCGTCGTACGGCCCCGGCTGCACATAGCCGTCGTACGGAACCGGCTGCACATAGCCGTCGTACGGAACCGGCTGCACATAGCCGTCGTACGGAACCGGCTGCACATGACCGTCGTACGGCACCGGCTGCGCATGACCGCCGTACGGAACCGGCTGCACATGACCGCCGTACGGCCCCGGCTGCGCAAAGCCGGGCTCCTCCGGGGTGAGATCGCTCTGGTGCGCCTCTGTGCCCACCGGGGCCTGCAAGCTGCCGTACCGCTCCATGCGCTGCCAGCGCAGCCGTGAGCCCGACAGGGCGGTGAAGACGGACTGGATCACCACGAGGTACATCAACTGGCGGTAGACGAACTGCTGCAACGGCAGGCTCCACAGCGGCCCCGGGCGTTCTCCGTCCAGGCGGAACGCGTACAGCCCCATCAGCAGTTGCAGCAGCAGGAAGGCGAGCCACAGCCCGATGATCCGGACCGGGTCGAGGAAGACCAGGCCGTACAGGGCGAAGACGTCCACGACGGGCGCGAGCAGCGGCAGCAGCACCTGGAAGAGCAGCAGATAGACCAGGCCCCGGCGGCCCAGTTTGCCGGCGGCGCCGCGCTGCACGAGCGCACCGCGGTGCTTCCACATCGCCTGCAGGGTGCCGTAGCACCAGCGGTACCGCTGCCGCCACAGGGCGTTCAGGGACGCGGGTGCCTCGGTCCAGGCCCGCGCGTCCTCCTCGTACACCACGCGCCAGCCGGCGCGGCACAGCGCCATGGTGAGGTCGGTGTCCTCGGCGAGGGTGACGTCGCTGACGCCGCCGAGGCCGAGGAGTGCCCGGCGGCGGAACGCGCCGACGGCGCCGGGCACGGTCGGCATGCATTCGGCGAGGTCGAACAGGCGGCGGTCGAGGTTGAACCCGACCACGTACTCGATGTGCTGCCAACGGCCCAGCAGGCCGCCGCGGTTGACGACCTTGGCGTTTCCCGAGACGGCTCCCACGCGGGCGTCGGCGAAGGGCTGCACGATCGTGCGGACGGTGTCGGATTCGAAGACGGTGTCGCCGTCGACCATGACCACCAGGTCGAAGGAGGCGGCGGCGAGCCCGGTGTTGAGTGCGGCGGGCTTGCCCGCGTTCTGCTGCCGGATCACCCGCACCGGCAGGCGGAGCGACTCCACCAGGTCGGCGGTGCCGTCGGTCGATCCGTCGTCGACGACGATGATCTCGACCGGATGGTCCGAGGCGAGCAGGGAGCGTACGGCCGCCTCGATCCCGGCGCTCTCGTTGTACGCGGGGACGATGACACTGACCGGCTCGGTCACCGGTGGCCCCCAGGACCGGCCGCGGCCCTTGGCCCGCAGCCGCCGGTGCCGGCGGGCCGCGACCAGCACGACCGCCGCGCGCAGCACACTGAGCACCCCTGCCGCGTACATCAGCACGCCCAGCAGCCATACGGCCCAGTCGCCGGCCTGCAGCGCCTTGATGAGAGCAATTCCCTGAAGGTGTTCACCGAGCCCTGCGGGCTGGACGGGTCCGGCCATGCCGACCGCGGCGCCGACCGTCGCGAACCGGAAGCCGCGTGCCTTGAGCCGTGGGATCAGGGCATTGAGGGCTGTGACGGTCTGCGCTCGGTCACCGCCGCCGTCGTGCATCAGCACGACCTGTCCGGCGTGGCCGTGCGGGGTCGCGTTGGCGAGGATGCGGTCCGCTCCGGGACGCTGCCAGTCCTCGGCGTCCTGGGTGGAGAGCACCGTGACGTAGCCCGCTTCGTCGGCCTGCTGGAGGACGGACCAGTCCGCGTCGTCCAGCGCGCCGTTCTTCGAGGAGTACGGCGGCCTCAGCAGCGCGGTGGTGACGCCCGCGGCACCGGCCACCGCCAGCTGCGTCTCGCGCAGTTCCAGCGAGCGCTGCCACGGGGCGAGCCGTGCCAGGTCAGGATGGGTGAACGTGTGGATGCCGATCTGGTGGCCCTCGGCGACGATCCGGCGGACCAGCTCCGGGTGGTCCACGACCTCCGTGCCGACGACGAAGAAAGTCGCGTGCACATGGTTGTGCCGCAGCACGTCCAGGATGCGCGGAGTCCAGACGGGGTCGGGGCCGTCGTCGAAGGTGAGGGCGACGGTACCGGCCTTCAGCCGGGCGGTGTGCGCAGAGCCGGCGGCGTTCGCGATCACGGGACCGCCGTGGGTCACCCTGCTGGGCACCGCCTCGTTCCGGCCCCGTTGGCCGGTCACGGCGTCCGACGTGATCCCGAACATGTGGTGGGTGTAGCCCTGCAGCAGGAGGGCGGTCGACAGGGTCACCACGAGCACACTCAGCAGCAGCCAGTGGGCACGAGGTGTGATCTGGCGGGTGCGGCTGCGGCTGCGGGCAGGAGCGTTGCGGCGTCGGCGGTCGGTCACGTCGGGGCCTTGGATCACTTCACGGGCTTGTGGGACGTGCCGAGGGCTCGCCCCTTGGAGGCGGGGGTGGTGGCGGGAGCGGTCGAGGTGGGGGACGGGGAGGTGATCCCGGTGGGCCCGGACGTGGCCGCGGGCACGGTGGAGGCCATCGACCCATCGGCGGAGCCGGGGGTCTGCCGTGCCGCAGGGCGAGTCTGCTGCGCCGCGGCGGGAGTCGCGCGCTCTTCGGAGTGTCCGGTGCCGGACGCGGAGTCGGTTGCGGTGGCGTGGGGGACGGTCCGGTGCGCGGAGTCCGGCTGCGGGACGAACGGAGAGCTGATGCTGGGGCCGCCCAGCAGCGCGCTGATCAGCAGGGCGACGTATCCGCCGGCGGGGATCACCAGCAGCCGGGCGGCACGGAGCACGCGGCGCTGGCGGCGCCCCGACGAATCGACGAAGACCGGCCGCGCCGGCTCGCTCTCCGGTGCGGCCGGTTCCGGAACGGGGTGGGCGGGCGTGCCGAAATCCGGAGGCATCGCGGTGAAGACGTCACCGTGGGGGGCGTCCCACACTGCCGTGACAAGGGGGGCCGGTCCCGTCGTCCGGAAGCGATCCGTCGGGTACGCCTGCCCGGGCTGCACCGGGTACCAGGACAGCGTGGCCGTGTCGGTGACGGTGCCGCCGCTGCCCCGGTGACCGGGGGCATACGCGTATCCGGCGCCGCCGTACGGATCTTCGCCGTACGCTGCGCCGCTTTCGTCCGTCCAATGCACGGGTCGTGCCCCCTGTCCTGGCCGACCGACATGGTCGTCCGCATGGAAAGAGCGCGCTCGGCCGGAAGTGTTACACCTCGACCTTGCAGCGAGGGCAAATGGCATGAGAAGGCGTGTAATAGGCGCAATTCAGACACAAACGCCGCAAGTCGACGGGGACTTCACCACTGCACCACCGTGGTCGACCGGGCCGTGCATCGTGCGCGGAGCGGCCGGGACCCCATGCAGTGGGCGGGGTTCCGGCCGCTCCGTCCCTCTCGGCGCCGCTCACGGGGGAGAGACGAGCGGCGCCGGGAGAAGCCGAGGGGCGGTGTTTCGTGCCGCCCATCCAGCGGCTGGTCTCCCCCGGCGTGCGCGGGTACCCAACCCGGCACTCACCCAGCGCATGGCCTGCGCGAAGCGTCACATGGCCGAGGCAGTGCCAGTCGGCCAGGACGGCGCTGTACCGGTGAGAAAGCGAAGGACGCCTGATGCGTTGTGACACTTCCGTGACGACAGACGCTGGTCATCATGGAGCCGTCGTGCGACCGGAGCGCGGCGGATGGCACGGAATCGCTACGGACCGGTGCGAACGAGGACAGCCTTGGGCCAGGTACGGCAACCCCGCCGCGTACAGTCGCGCGACGGGGAACTGAGCGTTGCAGTCGCGCGGGCCCAGGACGGTGACGAGACCGCTTTCACGGTCGTCTACCGGATCGTGCAGCCGGGCCTGCTCGGCTATCTGCGCGGGCTCGTCGGTGACGACGCGGAGGACGTGGCCTCCGACGCCTGGCTGGAGATATCCCGTGACATCGGCCGTTTCAAGGGCGACGGCGCCGGGTTCCGCGGCTGGACCGCGACGATCGCCCGGCACCGGGCGCTGGACCATCTGCGGCGGCAGCGGGTACGGCCACGGTCGGGCGGTACCGAACAGGACGTACTCGACCTGCCGGGCCCGCACAGCACATCCGAGCAGGCCCTGGAATCGCTCTCCACCGAGTGGGCCCTCGAACTGGTCCAGGGGCTGCCGCGGGACCAGGCCGAGGCCGTTCTCCTGCGGGTCGTCGTCGGTCTGGACGGTCCCGCCAGCGCACGCGTGCTCGGCAAGCGCCCGGGAGCGGTGCGCACCGCCGCCCACCGCGGCCTCAAACGCCTCGCCCACCAGCTGGGTGTCGGCAGCGAGGCGGGCGAGGTGTGACGGATGAGGCCACCCGGACGCTGGGGGAGTCGAAATGACAACAACAGCGACAGCAGGCCGGCGGACAGGCGCCAGGCCCGGTACGCCGAACGATCGAGACCTGTCGGACAGGAACGGAAACGCGCATGGGTGAACGGCTGAGCGGCGACGGAGTTCCGGGCCGCCGACGTGTGCACCCCGGCGGCGCCGTCTCCGAACCGTGGGACGCATACGACTCCGCCACGCTGGAAGCGGTGCTGGCCGCCGCCATACGCGCGGACGACCTCAAACCCGAGGCCGAGCAGCGAGCGCTGGCCGCCTTCCGGGCCGCCCACGCCGCGGGCGCGCACCGAGCCCGTACCCGGCGCCGGGACGACTGGCGGCTGCCCGAGGCACGGCGTGCCCGGCGCCCGCTGAGGATCACGTTCGGCGCGGTGTTCGCCAGCCTCACCCTGGGCGGTGTCGCGGTCGCGGCGATCGGCTCCGTCGGCTCGTCCACGGACGGTGCCGGTGACGGCCGCGGGACCGCGCACCCCTCGGCGGTCGCCCCGGACCGACCGGGAGGCGCGGCCTCGTCCAGGTCCTCCGGTGGCCCCGGGAAGGCGGGCCACCCCGCCACCGCCAAGGACACCGAAGCGCATTGCCGGGCCTACGAGCAGGTCGAGGATCGTGGCCAGGCCCTCGACGCGGCGGCCTGGAAGCAGCTCGTCGAGGCTGCCGGCGGCGAGTCCAAGGTCGCCTCGTACTGCGCCGAGCAGCTGTCGCGGGCGACGGCCGCGCCCGGCAGGACGACGGGCACCGGCAAGTCGCACGAGGGTTCCGCGAACTCCGGCAACGACACGACGGGCAACACCGGCGCCTCCGGCAACGGCACGTCCGGCAACAACTCCGGCGGCAACTCCGGCGGCACGGACAGCGCGACCGGCAACGGGCAGACGAGCAGCGGCAAGGGCAGCGGGAAGCACAAGTAGCGCCCGCGGCGCAGACCGGGAGCGGTGCGCACCGCCGCCCACCGCCGGGGGCGCTCGGTCACGTGCATGGCGGAGGTCGCCCAACGGGCCGACGTCCAGGACGAATCCGAGCAGCAGCGTGCCGAGGATGCTCAGCGCCACGTCGAGGACGCGTACCCCGGGACCGGCCGGGCGGGTCCGACGTGCCGATCGAGCGAGCGTGCGCTGTGGTGACCTGAACTCGCTGTCGGCGCCCGGGGGTCGGGAGGGTGTGGGTCAGGGACCGGTGACCGACTTGATCGTGTACGGGTTGGAGGCCTGCTGCCAGATCGCCGCGAAGCGGGCGGTCGGGCGGGTGTCGACCTGGGGTACCCGGCCGTCCGAGGCGACCGTCTTCGACGTGCCGAACGTGCCGGCGCGGCTGATGAGCCGGGCGGTGACCCTGGTGGCGCTGTACGGGGGCGTCGAGGTGGCGACGGTCGTGTGGAAGACCAGCATGCCGTCGCCGTCGTCGTCGAGGGCCAGGTCGGGCCGGTCGCCCGCGCCGAGGACGGTGACGCTCCCTCGGGTGCCGCCCGCGGAGATCCGACGGCCGAGCAGTTCGAGCTTGCCGCTCTTGTAGCGGGTCCACACGATCATCGAGTCGCCGTCGAGGTCGGTCGCGAGGGCGTGGTGGAAGCCCACGTTGTCCGCGGCGGCCGAGATGCGCAGCGGGGCCGCCAGGGTGCCGGTGTGGCTCCAGCGCGAGACCCAGACCTGCGCGACGGCACCGCCGCCGGAGTGGTAGCTGATGACCGCGTCGCCGTCCCGGTCGACACCGATCCGCACCATGCCGAAGCCGCCCTACGACGCGATGGGCGACGTGAGCACCTCCGTGGCGGAGACGGTGGTCGAGGTGATGCGCCTGGCCACGACGTCCGCGCCGCGCGCCCAGGCGACGACGAACCGGCCGCTGCGGTCGACACCGACGGCCGGCTTCTCGGCCGAGCCCGATCCGAGGGTGATGGGCGCGCCGACCGTGCCGTCGAGCTTCAGCCGGCGGGCGACCGCGTACCAGCTTCCGTCGCGGATCTCCGTCCACGCCGCCATCGCCGTGCCGCCCGGCGACACGGCGACGACCGGGGTGGTCGCGGGCGCCGACGTGGAGAGCTGCCGGAGCGGTCCGACCAGGCTGCCGGAGGCGGCGACCCGCCGGCCCACGACCTGGCTGTCCTGCTGCCAGACCACCGCTGAGTCGCCGGTGTCGTCGGAGTCGGCCTCCGGCCAGGCCACCGCGGCGCCGTCCGGCGACAGGGTGCGGATCGCGCCCGTCGTTCCGTTCGCGAACTTCACTCTGGTCTGGACGCGTTGGTAGGAGTACGTCGTCGACAGGTCACCGGCCGTCCAGGCCGGCAGGGCGTCGCCCTGCCGGTCGACCGAGACCTGGGGGGAGTCGGCGGGCGACCACCCCTTGGCCGACACGTTCCAGGCCGACGTCCATGCCGCCTCGGCGTTCATGGTCACGGTGACGGTGACCGCGAGCCCGGCCGCCGCCGCGGCGAAGACCGGGCGGTCCGGCAGGGGGCCGGGGGCTCGGCCGTCAGTGGCGGGCGCCGCCGCGGGTGAACGGCTCGAAGGTGTGGCTGAAGTACCAGGTGTCCTGGGCGATTCCGGAGCAGGAGTTGGCGCCCGCGGTGCCGACGCAGCCGCCGTTGTCACGCTGGAGCGCCCAGAAGGAGAAGGTGTCGATGCCCCGGGCAACGGCCCACTTCTCGACCGCGGCCGCGTCCTGGGTGGTGAAGGTCTCCTCGGGGCCGTAGTCGTCGATGCCGGGCATCTCGGTGACACCGACCGTGCCCCACAGCCGCGCCGGGCTCTTCTTCGGGTGGAGGGCGGCCAGTTGGCGGTACAGGCCGGTGGCGGCGCTCACGGTGTCGGCCGCCATGTCGTGGGTGGCGCCGTCCCAGTAGTCGAAGGTCATGATGTTGACGACGTCCACCCGGGCGCCGTTGTCGACGGCGTTGCGCAGCAGGGCCACTCCGCTCGGGGCGAGTCCGGTGGTCGTGGTCGGCAGGGTGTAGGAGAACTGGAGCCGGTGGCCGGTGCGTTCGGCCCAGCGCTCGGCCTTGGCGACGGCCTTGTTGCGGCGGTCGATCGCGGCGGTGTTCTCGATGGAGTCGGCCTCGATGTCGAGGTCGATGCGCGTGATGCCGTACATCTTGACGAGGCTTTCATAGACCGCGGCGATGGCGTCGACGCTGGTGCAGCTGTCGGCCAGTTCGGTGCCGGTGGTGTCGGCGCTGTATCCGCCGAAGGACGGGATGACGTTGCCGCCGCGGGCCTGGATGGCGGCGATGTCGCTCCCGAAGCTCGCCTCGGCGATCGGCTGGGCCGTGTTGCCGTTCCAGTAGGTGGTGCACGAACCGGCCGCGTCCGTCTGGAGGAAGGCCATCGTGAGGTACTTGTTGCCGGACTCGGCGGCGAGCGCGGCGGGGCTCTCACCTGTCCATGCCTCGAAGTAGGGCGCGGCGACATGTGCGGGCATGGGCCTGGCGGTGTGCGAGGGCAGGTGCGAGGACAGCTGTGACGACGCCTGTGCGCCGCCTCCCCCGAGGGCAACCAGCGCGGTCGACAGGGCAGTTACGGTCACACCGGACATCAGGTTACGAATGCGGCCAGATCGTCTCATTGACGCTCCCAGGGCGAACGGGGCCAAGAGCAGGCGTGGATGGTGGAAGGACCGGAAGAACAGCGACCATGGTTGGACTAGACCAATCGACTGTCAAGGTTCTTTACAATCACCTGACCCGGCAACCCCTCGCCGCGTCGCGCCAGTTCACCCGTCCCGCGAATCGGGCACCCCCGCCTTCACACCCGCCCTGGCCTGGCACTAATGTTTCGCCGCTGCCGCGCGGACGGCTCGTCGATGCCGTCCGTTCACCTCGGGGGAGAGGTCCGGCAGCCGTCCATTCACTTGTGGGGGCACATTGAACACGCGTACGCGCCGCAGACTCGCGGCGCTCACCGGCGCCACCGCGCTCGCCGCGGGGCTCCTCGCCACGGTTCCGGGGCCGGCGGCGGCCGACTCCGGCAGCTGGCCCGCCACCGACGGGAAGCTGCTGTACACGGTCGGCGGCGGCTCGATGAACTACATCAACCCCGACGGGTCGTGGTGGTCCCAGTTCTACCCGACCGGAAACCAGGGCGCCTGGTCCGCCGACGGCAGCCAGATCGTCTTCGTGAACCCGTACGACGACCACATCGGCACGGCGTTGTCCGACGGGACGCAGAGCCTCGACCTGGCCATGCCGTCGGGCAGCGGCTGGCATCCGGCCGACCCGACCTTCTGGTTCGGCGGCGGGGACATCGTCTTCACGGCCGCCGGCCGGCTCCGGGTGACCGCGGCCGACGGCACCCGCGCGCCCAAGGCGCTGTTCGGCACGGACGTCGACGGCTGCGACTCGAAGCCGAGCGGCGCCGTCAACGGCATGCTCGCCTTCGTCCGCACGGGGACCAGCTGCGGGGCCGCGGGCGCCCCGGCCGTGTGGGTCCACAACGGCCGCACCGGGGCGTTCAAGAAGCTCGCCGACAACGCGCGCGAGCCGAGCATCTCCCCCGACGGCCAGTCGGTCGCGTTCACCCGCTCCGTCGACGGTCACAAGCAGCTGTTCTCGATCCGGACCGACGGCACCGGGCTGACCCAGCTCACCACCGACGCCACCGACCACAACCGGCCCGCCTGGTCTCCGCAGGGCGACCGGATCGCGTACGACATCTACTTCACCGGCAGCGCGGACACCGGCCCGAGCGGTCCGCAGGTGTGGATCCACGACCTCGGCACGGGCACGGAGACGCGGGTGCCCACGGTCGAAGGCACCGACGTGGCCTGGCAGCCGATCCGGAACAACGCGATCTCCCGGGTCTGGGGTGCCGACACCTACGACACCAACATCGCCGCGTCCAAGTGGACCTGGAACAAGGTCGGCACCAGCACGCCCGGCCTCACGAACGCCAACTCGGCCGTGCTCATCAGCAAGTCGGACTCGGCGTACGCCACCACCGCGACCTCACTGGGCGGCAAGAAGCGCGGGCCGGTGCTGATGACCTCCGGCACCGCTCTGGACTCCGCGGTGCAGACCGAGCTCAAGCGCACGCTGCCGAAGGGTAAGACGGTCTATCTGATCGGCGGCACAAAGGTGCTCAGCAGCTCGGTGGCGTCCAAGGTGACCTCCCTCGGGTACGTCGCCAAGCGGCTGTACGGCACCTCGCGCTACTCCACCTCGGTGGCCGTGGCCAAGGCGATCACCAGCGCGCCGAAGTACATCTTCCTGGCGACCGGCACCGACTACCACAACGCCCTCGCGGCCAGCTCCGCCGCCGGTTCCCTGGGCGGTTCCGGGACCGCGGTCGTCCTGCTGACCGAGGGGTCGACCATGACCTCGTCGGTCTACGGCTACCTGGACAGGTTCAGCCCGAGCACGACGAAGATCATCACGGTGGGGGTCGACTCCGAGTCGGCGCTGGCCAGGGCGTACCAGGCCCGCAAGATGCCGCACTGGCCCAGCTCGTACCGCTACTACCGGGTCGCGGGCGGCACTCCGCAGTCCAACGCCAGTCGGCTCGCCGAGTTCTGGTGGTCGCTGCCGTCGGACGCCGCGGTCGCCGCCTCGAACAGCTGGCGCGGCGGTGTCTCCGCGTCGTCGGCGATGGCCACGTACGGTCCGCTGCTGTGGACCGACCCCACCTCGCTGCCGTACGACACCAAGCACTACCTGATGTTGATGTCGTCGAGCCTGCACCACGTGGCCGTCTTCGGCGGAACGTCGTCGGTCGACGCCTCCCTCATCCCCAAGCTCGGCGCGGCCATCGGCGTGGGCACGCACTACGTCTACACGCCGTACTACAAGGGGCTCGCGCCGGTGTCCCCCACCGCCCAGCCCCTGTCCGGGCCCACCACCGGCTCCACCCCGAGCCCGAACCTCGCACCGCTCCAGGTGACGGCCACGAAGTAGCCGAGCTCCGCTCGCAGGGGCAGGCCCGGGTCGCTGACCCGGGCCTGCCCTTTGGTGCCGCGTCCCACGAGTCGGAGAACTCAGGCAGCCTGCCGACCACTGTCCGGACGGCCCGCTGCCGCCGGTCGGCCCGAACTCCGTTGACGCCGGGCGCCCGGCCGAGAGCGAGGACCCGGGCGAGGGCGAGGACCCGGCCGAAAGAAAGGACCCGGGCGAGGGCGAGGGCCCGGGCAAGGACGAGGGCCCGGCCGAAGGCGAGGACCCGGCCGAAGGCGAGGACCCGGCCGAAGGCGAGGACCCGGCCGAAGGCGAGGACCCGGCCGAGAGCGAAGACCCGGCCGAAGGCGAAGACCCGGCCGAGAGCGAAGACCCGGCCGAAGGCGAAGACCCGGCCGAGAGCGAAGACCCGGCCGAAGGCGAAGACCCGGCCGAGAGCGAAGACCCGG
>NZ_JBFAIQ010000005.1:0-252516 GCF_040654755.1 Streptomyces sp. NPDC050625 | reverse complement strand
CCGGCCGAAGGCGAAGACCCGGCCGAAGGCCTGGCTGGCCAACTCCCCGGCCCTCACCCGGGGCTTCGCGGCGGGGTGGTGTCTCGCGGTGGCGCGGTCGGTAGGCCTCCTGGGTCGTGGGGGTCGGGAGGTCTGGGCAGGAGAGTTGCCGCCGTGAGGCCGCCCAGGCCTGCCACGGCCAGGGCGATCATCGCTGCGGCGTAGGCGCCGGTGGTGAGGCCGGAGACCAGGATCGTGCCGGCGATGGCCGTGCCGAAGGAGGAGCCGAGGTTGGAGACGCTGCGGGACAGGCCGGAGATCTCGCCCTGCTGCTCCTCGGGGAAGCTCGACTGGACGACGTTCACCGACGGCGTCAGCATCAGGCCCAGGCCGAGGCCGATCAGGAGGAGTCCGGGGGCGAAGGCCCACGCATCGGTGACGCTGCCGGCCAGGGCGATCAGTACGACGATGCCCGCGAGGGTGGTGACGAAGCCGGTCATGATGAGCGTCCGCTGCGGGCGCCGCTTCGCGAGACGCTCGGCGCACAGCGAGGTGACCAGCAGCCCGAGCGTGGCCGCCGTGAAGATCACCCCGGTCCGGATGGCGTCGTAGCCGCGCACGACCTGGAGGTAGGCCGCCACCGTGAACGACGAGCCCATCAGCAGCAGCCACTGGACGTTCTGGGTGACGAGCCCGAGGTTGGAGGTGCGGTCACGGAACAGGGACAGCGACAGCAGCGGCTCCTCGCCCGCCGCCTCCTTGGCCCGTACGGAGCGGAAGAACCACCCCAGCACGAGCGCACCGAGGACCAGCAGACCCAGCGTCAGCCACACGTTGTTGTCCGCGGCCAGGATGCCCATGACGATCAGGACCAGGCCGACGGCGGAGAGCACCGCCCCGCCGGTGTCGAAGGGCCGGGACGGATCGGGCGGCAGCGGGTCCTCGATGTGCCGGCTCAGGACGACGATCACCACGATGACCAGCGCCTGGAACACGAACGCCGCCCGCCAGCTGATCGCCGTGGTGATGAGCCCGCCGATCAGCGGGCCGGCGGCCGCCCCGATACCGCCCAGCGCCATGATCACGCCGAACGCGCGGGCACGGGAGGTCAGATCCGGGTGGAGGAGCGTCGTGAGGATGTAGACCGGCGGGATGAGCAGGGCCGTGCCGACACCCTCCAGGATCGAGTTGCCGAGGATCAGGACGCCCAGCCCCGGCGCGGCCGCGCTCAGCAGCGCGCCCACCCCGTACACGACCAGGCCCACCAGGAGGCACCGTTTGCGGCCGTAGCGGTCGGTCAGTTTGCCGCCGGGGATCATCAGTGCCGCCATGACCAGCAGGAAGATCGTGATGGCGATCTGCACGCCTTGCACGGTGGTGTCCAGGTCCCTGCTGATGTCGTTGATCATCACGTTCATGTTGGAGCCGGCGAAACTGCAGATGAACTGGGCCAGCGCCAGCGGGGCGAGAATGCGCCGTCCCGGCGAGGCCTGTTTCGCGCCGTCCGTGTCATCCACCGGTGTCACCCCCGGCCGTGGGCGCGACCGGCACCGCGAAGCCCTGGGCCACCGGAAGGTCGTCGCGGCTTCCCGGCCGTGTCTCCGCCTCGCTGAGCTGCTCGTCCAGCGCCATCGCGGCGGTGACCAGCGCGAGGTGGGTGAACGCCTGCGGGAAGTTGCCCAGTTGCTCGCCCGAGGGGCCGATCTCCTCCGCGAACAGGCCGACATGGTTGGCGTAGGTGAGCATCTTGTCGAAGGCGTACCGGGCCTGGGCGAGCCGGCCGGCGCGGGCCAGGGCCTCGACGTAGAAGAAGCTGCACAGGTTGAAGGTCCCCTCGGAGCCCCGCAGCCCGTCGGGCGAGGCGGCGGGGTTGTAGCGGTAGACGAGGCTGTCGCTCACCAGCTCCTCGCCCATGGCGTCCAGGGTGGTGAGCCAGGCCGGATCCCGCGGGGAGATGAAGCCGACCCGGGGCATGAGCAGCAGCGAGGCGTCCAGCACATCGGTGTCGTAGTGCTGCACGAAGGCCTGCCGCTTCTCGTGCCAGCCGCGCTCCACGATCTGTTCGAAGACCTGGTCGCGGACCTCGGTCCAGCGGCGGACGTCGGCCGGGCGGGAGCCGGTGACGGCCGCGTGGATGCAGCGGTCGAACGCGACCCAGGTCATCAGCCGGCTGTAGGTGAAGTCCTGCCGGCCGCCGCGGGTTTCCCAGATCCCCTCGTCGGGCCGGTCCCAGTGGTCGGCGAGCCAGTCCATCACCCGGCTGATGGCCCGCCAGCCGCGGATCGCCCCGATGTCGCTGCCGATCACCAGGGCGTCGGAGGCCTCGCCGTAGATGTCGAGCTGCAGCTGGTCGGCCGCCGCGTTGCCGGCCCGCACCGGCCGGGAGCCCATGTAGCCCTCCAGGTGGTCGAGGGTCTCCTCGGTCAGATGGGGGTCGCCGTCGACCCGGTACATGATCTGCAGGGGATCGCCGGAGGCGGTGCCGCCGGCTTCGATACGGTCGCGCAGCCAGCGGCGGAAGGCGTGCGCCTCCTCCTCGAAGCCGAGGTCGATCAGCGAGCGGACGGAGAGCGAGGCGTCCCGCACCCAGGTGTAGCGGTAGTCCCAGTTGCGTTCACCGCCGACCTGCTCGGGCAGTCCCATGGTGGCCGCGGCGATGGGCGCCCCCGTGGGGGCGTACGTCAGCAGCTTCAGCGTGATCGCCGAGCGGTTCACCACGTCCTGCCAGCGTCCGCGGTAGGTGCACGTCCGCAGCCACTTCAGCCAGAAGGCCCGGCAGTCCTCCACCTCGTCGACGATGCCGGCCAGGGACGGCCGGGGCGGAACGGCGCCGCCGCTCACGGTGCTGGTCAGCACCATGGCGGTCGCCTCGCCGGCCGACAGCGTGAAGTGGGCGGTGATGTCGTCCCCGTCGGCCCGCAGGGCGACCCCGGTGGTGCACTGGAGGTGCAGGTCGGTTCCCGGGCCGCGGAAGACCGCGGAGTGGTCGTCGTCCAGGGTGAGGGTGTGCGGGGCACGGCCGTAGTCGAAGCGCGGGCGGCAGGCGAAGCTGAAGGGCAGGCTGCCGCGGACGACGCGCGCGATCCTCACCAGGCGGTGCCGGTCCGTCGGTGCCGTGGACTCGATCGGCGTCATCACGTCGGCCACCTCGCCGACGCCTCCGGGCGCCATGAACCGGGTGACCAGGATCGCCGTGTCGGGCAGATACAGCTGCCGTACCGTCAGTCCGTTCCCCTCCGGGAGGTCGACGGCGAGACGGCAGTGGCCGCCGCGCTCGCTGTCCAGGAGCGAGGCGAAGACACTGGGCGAGTCGAAACGCGGCGTGCACCACCAGTCGACGGTGCCGCCGGACGACACCAGGGCCGCCGTCTGGAGATCGCCGACCATTCCGTGTTCTGCGATGGGCGGATAACGGTCCACGGAGCCTCCTCGGTCGAGCCGCCGCGCCCGGTCAGGCGCCGTCCCGGCCTTGCCCGTCCATCGTTCGGCCGCCGTGGCGCGCCTGCCTCACCCGCCGGGGGTGAGCGGCGGGCGGCACGCGCGCGTGCGAGGGGGCCGCGCCCTGCTTATCGTCGGACGTGCAGACCACGGAAATCCGCCCGGGCCGGCTCGCGGCCGAAGGAGCCCCGAGGCCGAGGGAGCCGGTACGTGTGGCGGCCCGCCCCAGGCTCCGCGCCGTGACGAAGGGTTAGCTCATGTCTGCGTCCAGCACTTCCTACACCGGCCCGCTGCGCGCCGCGCAGGTCACCGTGCCCGGCGGCACACCGGAACTGGTCGAGGTCTCCCCGCGAGAGGCCGGACCGGGGTCCGTGCGGATCACCATCGAGGCGTGCGGTGTGTGCCACTCCGACCTGCTGATCAGCTCGGGCATGCTGCCCGGGACCACGTTCCCGGTGACACCCGGTCATGAGATCGCCGGGCGGATCGACGCCGTGGGCGAGGGCGTGGCCGGCTGGCACACCGGTGACCGGGTGGCGGTGGGCTGGTACGGCGGCAGCTGCGGATACTGCGACGCCTGCCGCGACGGCGACGCCGTGCTGTGCCCTCGGCTGTCGGTCCCCGGCGTCGCCTACCCCGGCGGCTACGCCGACTCCATCGTCGTACCGGCCGTCGCCCTCGCGGCGATCCCGGACCAGCTGACCGCCGTCGAGGCCGCGCCGCTGGCCTGTGCGGGCGTGACCGTCTTCAACGCCCTGCGCAACACGGCCGCCCGCCCCGGCGACGTCGTCGCGGTCCTGGGCCTGGGCGGTCTCGGTCACCTGGGCGTCCAGTTCGCCCAGAAGATGGGCTTCGACACGGTCGCCATCGCCCGTGGCCAGGAGAAGCGGGACCTGGCGCACAAGCTCGGCGCCGCCCACTACGTCGACAGCACCGCGGGCGAGGTCTCCCAGGCCCTGGAGGCGCTCGGCGGGGCCAAGGTGGTCCTGGCCACCGTCACCAACGCCGACGCGATGTCCGCCACGATCGACGGGCTGGGCCGCCGCGGCGAACTCGTGATGGTCGGCGTCTCACCCGACCCCCTCGACGTCAGCCCCCTCCAGCTCCTGAACAACGCCCGCAAGGTCTACGCACACTCCTCCGGCGCCGCCGTGGACACCCAGGACACCCTGCGCTTCGCCGCCCAGACCGGCGTACGGGCCTGGGTCGAGGAGGTCCCCCTGGAGGACACCGCGGCCGCGGTCGCCAAGATGACCGAGGGCAGGGCCCGCTTCCGCATGGTCCTCACCACCGACCGCTGAGCCCACCGGGGGCCGCGGCGAGGTTGCGCTGCCGTCGAACCCCTGGCAGACAGCGCACGCCGGGCGGAGGGGCCGCCCAGGTGGCGTCCGCGGTCACCGATCCCGCACAGCCGCAGCGGCGGGCAGGGCCGGACCCTCCCGGGCAATCTCACCACCGGCCACGGAGCCCACCGCCCGGCGAGCCAGGCAGCGCTGCCGTCGAACACCTCGCCGAGGCAGCGCACGGGCACGAATCAGCCGCAGCCGCAGGCAGAGCCGGACCCTCCCGGACGATCTCACCACCGCCCACGGCACCCACCCGCCCGGCGAGCCAGGCAACGCTGCCGTCAAACACCTCCACGGGGCAGCGCACGGGCACGAATCAGCCGCAGCCGCAGGCAGAGCCAGACCTTGCCGGACGATCTCACCACCGCCCACGGCACCCACCCGCCCGGCGAGCCAGGCAACGCTGCCGTCAAACACCTCGCCGAGGCAGCGCACGAGCACGAATCAGCCGCACCCGCAGGCAAAGCCAGACCTTGCCGGACGACCTCGCCACCGGCCACGGAGCCCACCGCCCGGCGAGCCAGGCAGCGCTGCCGTCGAACACCTCACCGGGGCAGCGCACGGGCACGAATCAGCCGCAGCCGCAGGCAGGGCCCGGCCCTCCCGGACGATCTCGCCACCGCCCACGGCACCCACCCGCCCGGCGAGCCAGGCAGCGCTGCCGTCGAACACCTCGCCGAGGCAGCGCACGGGCACGAATCAGCCGCAGCCGCAGGCAGAGCCCGACCCTCCCGGACGATCTCGCCACCGGCGGATCAGCCGGTCCTCACCATCGGCCGCTGAGCCCACCCGCGGGGTGCGGTAGTGGTTGTTCGGTCCAGATCACCTTTCCCTCGGTCGTGGACCGGGTGCCCCAGCGTTCCGTGAGACGGGCCACCAGGAACAGGCCGCGGCCGCCCTCGTCCTCGGTCCTGGCGCGGCGCAGCCGGGGTGACGTGGCGCTGCCGTCGAAGACCTCGCAGATCAGGGCGCGGTCGCGGATCAGCCGTAGCCGGAGGGGGCCGGTGGCGTGCCGGATGGCGTTGGTGACCAGTTCGCTGGCGACGAGTTCGGTGGTGAAGGCCAGTTCGTCCAGGCCCCAGGCGGCGAGCTGCTCGGTGACCGCGGCGCGGGCGCGGGAGACGACCGCCGGGTCGCTGGGCAGGTCCCACTGGGCGACCCGGTCGGCACCCAGGGCGTGCGTGCGGGCGACGAGCAGGGCCACGTCGTCGCTCGGCCGGGCCGGGAGCAGCGCGTCGAGCACCGCCTCGCAGGTGTCCTCCGGCGGCCGGCCGGCCGAGGCCAGGACGGTACGGAGCTGGTCCAGGCCGGTGTCGACGTCCCGTCGGCGGTCCTCGATCAGGCCGTCGGTGTAGAGCACCAGCTGGCTGCCCTCGGCCAGCTCCAGCTCGGCCGTCTCGAAGGGCATCCCGCCCAGGCCGAGGGGAAGTCCGGGCGGCAGGTCGACGAAGTCCACCGTGCCGTCGGGTCCGACGACCGCCGGGACGGGGTGCCCGGCGCGGGTGAGGGTGCACCGCCGGGACACCGGGTCGTACACCGCGAACAGACAGGTCGCGCCGGCCATCCCGGAGTCCGGTGCGTTCTCGCCCGTGCCCCAGCCCTCGCCCCGGTCCAGCCCGCCGACCAGGTCGTCGAGATGGGTGAGCAGGTCGTCAGGCGGCAGGTCCAGGGAGCAGAAGTTGTGCACGGCGGTCCGCAGCCGACCCATCGTGGCGGCGGCGTGCAGCCCGTGGCCGACCACGTCGCCGACCACCAGCGCCACCCGGGCGCCGGACAGCGGGATGACGTCGAACCAGTCGCCGCCGACCCCGGCCTGCGCGGGCAGATAGCGGTAGGCGACCTCGACGGCGCTCTGCTCGGGCCGCCCCCGGGGCAGCAGGCTGCGCTGCAGGGCGAGCGCGGTGGTGTGCTCGCGGGTGAAGCGGCGGGCGTTGTCGATGCAGATCGCCGCGCGGGCGGCCAGTTCCTGCGCCAGGGACAGATCGTCGTCCTCGAAGGGCGCGGGCCGCTCGGCGCGGTAGAAGCTCACCACGCCGAGGGTCGTGCCACGGGCCCGCAGCGGCACGGTGATGAGCGAGTGGATCCCGGTCGCGAGCACCCGTTCCAGCCGGACCGGGTCCTGGGCGAGCCAGCCGCCGGCCGCGGCCAGCACGGGTTCGAGCACCGACTGGCGGGTCTCCAGGCCGCGGGCCTGCGGGGTGGTCGGGACATAGCGCACCGTGTCGCCGACGCCGTACAGATGGGAGTCGTCGTGCAGGGCGCTCAGGGCGACCCGGCGCAGCGGCGCGTTCGCGCCGAGGGGGCCCGGCTCCTCGCCGTGCAGCACCGCGTCCGGCAGGTCCACGGCGGTGAAGTCGGCGAAGCGCGGGACGGTGACCTCCGCCAGCTCCTCCGCGGTGCGGGTGACGTTCAGGGTGGTGCCGATCCGGACGCCGGCGTCGTGCAGCAGCTCCAGGCGCCTGCGGGCCAGGACGGCGAGCCGGCCGACGCCGGACTCGCCGAGGAGCAGCAGCCAGCCGTTGGCGTCGGTGCCGTCCTCGTCGCCGGTGGCCCGGGAGGGGGCCGCTCGGACCGGCGGGGCCGAGGCGAGCGGCGGTACGACGGCGGGGACGACGGCCCGTATCGCGGAACGCGCCGGGACCGCCACGGCTGCCGGTGCGGGCGCGGTGGGCTGCACATGGCGCAGCCGCGGGCCGCCGAGGACCCGGGCCTCCACGACCGCGCCCGTCTCGCCGGTCGCCGAGCTGACCTGACGGCGCAGCAGGGTGGCGGTCCGGCCGTCGGAGAGCTCGACCTCCTCGACGGTGTGCTGCGGAGAGGCGATGAGTTCCTCGGCCTTCTCCCGCAGCACGGCCAGGTCGAGCCGGCCGATCTCGCCGCCGTTGTGGCCGGACACCCGCGCCGACAGGGGCGGGGGCTCGCCCGCCGCGGGCAGTCCTCCGGCGTCGGCCAGCCGGTACGCGGCCAGCAGGGCCTGTTCCCGTTCGGCGGCCTGGCCGAGCAGCCGCGCCTCGATGTCGTGGGCGGCGTCCCGGGCCAGCGCCAGCATGGCGGGGTCGCCGTCGCCGCGCAGACAGGTGAGGTCGAGCACCGCCTCGACATGGCCGCTGAGCGGGTCGCGGACGGGCGCGCCCGCGCAGGCGAACGGCAGCAGGCAGTCGGCGAAGTGCTCGCGGCCGGCGACGAAGACCGGGCCACGCTCCGCCAGCGCGGTACCGACGCCGTTGGTGCCCGCGGCCTGCTCGGAGACGTCGAAACCGGGGGCGAAGTGGACCTCGTCGAGGCGTGCGCGCAGCCGTGGGTCACCGCCGTAGCGCCGGATCAGGCGGGCCTGCCCGTCGCACAGTACGACCATCATGTTCACGTCGGCGAGCGAGTCGGCGAGCTTCCTCAGCACCGGGTCGGCGGCCCGCAGCAGCGGGTCGTCCAGTGCCAGATCCGATGTGTAGGGGAGCAGCAGCCGGTGCGGCTCCAGCCCTATGGACCTGCACCGTTTCCAGGAGTCCAGGACCGGGCTGCGGACGTCCGCGTCCACTCGTTCACCGGCCAGGAAACGCTCGTGGGCATCGACGAGCCCGCCGATGTCGTCCCAGGCGATGGACAACGGAATCACTTCCCTCATCAACCAGCCTAGTCCAAGCGTGAACCGCATCACATTGCGCCGGGGCATGCTGGAGTCCGGACGAGCGGGCCGGGAGGCAGGAGGTACGGGCATGCGGTGGTGGGCCGGGGCATGGTTGGTGGCCGGGGTGGTCGCCTTGGCGGCGTGCGGCGGGCCGGGGGGCGGGGGGTCCGACGGGGGAACGCCCGGCGGAGGCTCCACGGGACCCTCCGGAACGGGGAACGGCTCGGCGTCATCGACGTCCGGCGCGCCGGCCCGGACGACCGCGCCCCCGTCCGGGACCCCCTCCGGACCCGCGTCCGGACCCGCCTCCGCGTCATCGCCGTCGGCCACGCCCTCGACCGCGCCCTCCGCCTCGGCGGGCGGCTGTGCCGCCGGGCGCACTCAGGTCACCGTCGCGCCCGGTGACGCGCCCGTACGGCGGCTGTGCGCACGGCCCGGGACGGTGGTGTCGCTCGTCCTCGAACCCCGCAGGGACGACAAGCGATGGACGGCCGTACGCAGCTCCGCGCCCGCCTTCGTGCTGCCGTCCGGCTGGCAGGTGGACCCGGACGGCACCGCCCGGGCCTCGCTGCGCTGCGCGGGCACCCGGGGCGGTACGGCCAAGGTGACCGCCACGGCGAAGGCGCCGGACGTGGCGGGCGCGCCGGACGTCGCCTTCACGCTGGACGTGAGTGTGGTGCCGTACCCGCGGGAGGGGTGACCCCGGCCCCCGGAAACCGGGCTGCGGCCGGAACCACCCCTCCCTCTGGTCCCTCTCGCGTCAGTCGCAGTCGCTGACCTTGATGCTGTAGATGCCACGGCCGTGGGTGGCCGCGTACAGCGTGCGGCCGTCCGGGCTCAGCTTCAGCTGGAGCACGGCGATGGCCGGGAGCCGGCCCACGCGCTGCCAGGTCGTACGGCCCGGCGCACGGTAGACGACACCGAGGTCGGTGGCCACAGCGAGGCCGCCGTTCGCCGTGACGACCGCGGAGTTGGTCGGCACGTCGGGCAGGTTCGCCGAGATGTCCGTCCAGGTGGTGCCGCCGTCCTTGGACTCGAAGACATGGCCGACGCCCGCGCCGGGTCCCTCGGTCCAGTGCCGGGAGAAGCCGTTGACCGCGAGGTACACGTGGTCGGCGTTCTTCGGGTCGACGGCGAAGCCGCTGAGGTAGCGGTTGGGTACGTTCCCGTTCACCGGCAGGTTGATGTCGTGCCAGCCGGTGCCGTCCGCGTTGCCGACGGCGATGCCACGGGCGAAGCCCTGGTCGTTGCAGGGGCCGCACCAGGCCGCGTACACCTTGCCGCCCGAGGCCGCGACGGCGGTCGCGGTGCGGCCGGCGCCGAGGTCGTGCAGGCTGGTCCACTCCGAGCCGCTGCGGATGGCGTAGCCGTGGGTCTGCACCCACACGTGGCGGCCGCCCGCGATCCAGGTCGAGCTGTCCTTCATGTCGGCCGCGAGCGGGGCGACGAAGCGGGCCTCGCTGGTGGCGCTGTCGGCCGGGGCGACGTTGTACGAGGTGACCTTGCTCGGGTCGGTGATCCAACTGCCGTCGTTGACCGCGCAGTTCTGGGTGACCTGGATGGCCAGGTAGACATAGCCCTGGGCGATGTTGCAGCCGTCGGCCGGGTCGGTGAGGGTGTCGGTGCCGTCGCCGCCGAAGTTGGAGCCCATCACCTTGTCGTTGCCGCGCAGCATGGACTGGCCGTTGTCCTGCAGTCCGCCGGTGACCGAAACTCCGCCGTAGGTCAGGTCCTTGCCGATGCCCACCGAGTAGTACTGGAGGGTGTCGATGGTGCCGTCGTTGAGCGAGGTCCAGTCGGTGGCGTGGCCGGAGGAGTCCTGGGCGCCGGTGACCGGGCGCCGGTAGACGCCGCCGTCGTTGCCCACGTACACGAAGCTCTTGCCGTGGTAGCGGCCGATCGCGACGCCGTGCTGGTCGGGGTGGGTGGTCTGGTTGCAGTCACCGGTCTGCTTGGCGGGGTCGATGCTCCAGCAGGGGAAGCCGAAGTTCCAGTACGGGCCGACCGCCGACCAGGTGCTGCCGCCGTCCTTGGTCTCGTGGACCTCTTCGAGTCCCGCGTACACGTGCTGCGGGTCGCTCGGGTCGACGGTGAGGAACTGGTTGTACCAGGCCTGGACGCCCGGCATGTAGCCGCTGCTGGTGAGCGCCGAGCCGTCCGCCGCGAGGCCCTTGTAGTCCGCGATCTTCGTCCAGGGACCGGTCGGTGAACCGGACTTGGAGACGAAGATGCCTTCGAGGCCGCTGTCCGGGTTGGTGTTGAGCTGCTCCGGGGACTGGTCGATGGCGTAGTAGCGGGAGCCGTCGGCGGAACGGGCGAAGGTGACGTTGCCGACGCCCTCCGGGTCGGCCGGCAGGTCGCCGAGGCCGCTGGTGATCCGCGTCCAGGCGCCGTTCACCTTGGTGTAGAAGCCGTTGTAGGTGTCACCGCTGCGCCAGCCGACGGCCAGGACCACCTTGGCGGGGTCCTTGGGGTCGATCGCGATGTCGTTGGCGATGTTCTTGTACGCGGCGGAGGAGTCGTTCGCCTTCGAACCGCCCGGCAGATAGTCGGGGTTGGGCGCGAACTCCAGTTTCCAGGCGCCGGTGAGCTTCTTCGTGGAGTGGCTCCACACGCCCTTGCCGGTCGCCGCCCACACCTTGCCGGCGCCGAAGCGCAGCTGGTGGACGGTGGTGCTCTCCAGTTCGTCGCCGCCGACCCGGCTGCGCATGGAGAAGTTCCCGTGGTGCGGGTGGGTCAGGACGTAGACGCCGCTGCCCAGGTAGGCGTCCGCGTTGGTCGTCGCCTCACCGGTGCCCAGCCACAGCCGACCGGACCCGTCGAGCGCGAGGGCGCCGGTGGACTGCGAGGACAGCCGGTCGCTGATGGGCTGCCAGTGCCCGCCGCCGGTGCGCGACCGCCACACACCGCCGCCGGCGCTTCCGGCGTAGACGTATCCGTCGTCGTCGGCGGCCATCGCCGCCATCCGGCCGGTGACATTGCCCGCGCCGCCGCTGGAGTTGGAGTCGTAGTCGCGGTAGCGGGGGTCGTCGGAGTTGTAGGGCAGGTCGGTGACGTGGTGCCAACGTCCGCCGGTGCCGGGCAGTTCGCCCAGCGTGTTCCAGGCGGCTCCGTAGGCGCCCGGGGCGACGATGCCGGGCGAGGTACGGGCCTCGGCGTACTGGGCGGCGCCCTCGGCTATCTCGTCGGCCTCGTTCCCGTCGTCCTCGTCGGCGGCCTCGGCCTTGTGGGTGATGCCGCCCGTCGAGTGCGTTCGTTCGGCGGCGAGCCGGGCGAGGGCGCGGGCACCGAAGGGGGTGCTGTTCTTGCCGGGTGCGGCACTTGCGGGCAGTGACACCAGTGCGGCGGAGACGGTGAGGGCGCAGATCGTGAGCCTGCGTCTCCTGCGGGTGCGTGATGACAACGGATCCTCCCATGCGGGGCATTGATGCAGCCGTCGCAGAGACCCGATCACGCAGGGGAGAAAACATCCGAGACTTGGCCATTTCTTGACCAGAACCTGTCACCGATACCGCTGCGGACATGCAGTTCCCGCAAGGGAGTTGGGGCTGAGGGGAGGTGGACCGGGGTTGGAGGGCCCCCGGCGGAGCGCGGCCGGGGTGCGAGTCGGCGTGGTGAGCGGAACCGGCGTCGGTGCCGGAGCGCTCCGCGGCGAAGACGCGCATTCCGCCCACCAGGCGACTGAACTGGCACGGACGCCGAGCCGGGTGAGGGCGAGGACGCCGCCAACCGGTCGGTACGACGCGGGCGCGAGCCCATACAGCTCGTCGACGAGCCCGCCCGCACGGCTGAGACGACGGAGTCCCGGCGGCCCGTCGGACCCCGCGCCCGGGCGCGCGCGGCAGCACACCGGGCCGTCGCCGAAGTGGCGGCACGCCCGGGTGCCGGCAACGGCGCACCAGGCCGCCGCCGAGCCGGCCACCGCCCTGGTGCCGGCCACGGCACACCAGGCCCTCACCGCAGTCGTCGCCGCGCGCGGTTGCGGTGAATTCGCGGTCGCCGAGGTGGTGGCGCGGGCGGGTGCGGGCGACTCCGGCGTACGCCGCCGGGGCGCCGTCGAAGTCCTGCCCACGGAGGTGACTCGTACCCGCCGAGGCACTCGATGTGGTCGGCGCGTCCTCGCCCCGCGCTACGTCCGCACCCTCTTCGGCACTCACCCCCCTACGGTTGTCGGCGTCACTCCTCGATGGTGGGACGCGTGCGGCCCGGCTCCGGGAGTTCGCCCAGCTTTGCTCGGGCGTGCAGTACGTCGCTGATGAACAGGTCGTACACCAGGACCCCGATCACGCCGCCGATCAGCGGCCCGACTATGGGGATCCAGAAGTAGTTGCTGAACCACGCCCCGTCCCCCGGGAAGGCGTAACCGTCCCATCCGGCGAACCAGGTGAGCAGACGCGGTCCGAAGTCACGGGCCGGGTTGATGGCGTATCCGGCGTTCGCGCCGTAGGACATGCCGACGGCGGCGACGGCGAAGCCGATCACCAGCGGGCCGAGATTCGCCTGCACCGCCGTGTTGCGCAGGTCGATGACCGCCACGACGAACAGGAGCAGGAAGGCGGTACCGACGATCTGGTCGATCAGCGGCCCCCAGACACCGCCGTGGAAGTACGGCGCCGGAAAGGTGGCGAAGATCGAGAACGTGGCGAGCGTCTTCCCGCCCACGTGCGGATCCTTCGAGGCCGTGTCGTACGCGTTGATCGCGTCGTGGTAGACGCCCAGCACCAGCGCCGCCCCGGCGAGCGCGCCGAGGACCTGCGACAGCCAGTACGGAAGGACCTTGATCCAGGGGAACTTGCGGCGCACGGCGAACGCCAGCGTCACCGCCGGGTTGATGTGCGCTCCGCTGACGCCGCCGGCCACGTAGATGCCGAAGACCACGGCCAGGGCCCAGCCCCAGGTGATCAGCAGCCAGTCACCCGCCGCCAGGAAGATCGTCGTGGGTGTCGCGGCACGGCCCGAGCCGGGCAGCGCCGCGACCGCCATCGCCACGACACCGCAACCGAACGAAATGAGGACGAAGGTCCCCAGGAACTCTGCCAGGCACTCGCCCAGCAGGCCTCCGCGGCGCCTGAGCCGCGAGGGCTTTATCAGGGGAGGGATCTCAACAGCCATCTCGACCCCCTTCAGAGGGTGCGCTCCGGTGCGTTCCGGTGCATTCCGGATCTACCACCATCGTTGCGCACGAATTGATTTCCGACACTGCGGAGCAGCCACCGACAGGTCGAACAAGTGATCGAGAAGGGAGGTGGCCGGGTCAGCTGTCGAGGTCGTCGGCGTAGTGCCGGAAGCCGTGCCGGTCCTGGTGCATGCCCCACAGGGTCTCCGCGAGCACGGCGGGGTCCTTGCGCGGATGCCCCGGCACGATCGAGCCGGGGACGACGAGTTGGGCGACGTGGATGCCCTCCGCGGCGAGCCGGTCGTGCAGCAGATGACCGTAGGCACTCTCGGCGGCGAACGCGATGGAGGTGCCCGCACGCTCCGGGTGCGGGACGACGGCGCTGCCGCCGTTGACGAACAGGATCGTGCCGCGGCCCAGGGCCCGCATGCCGGGCAGCACCTGCTGGACGGCGACGACGGGGCCGTACACCGAGAACTCGACCGGCCCGAGCAGATCCTGGTGCGTGGTCTCCAGCACCGGCCGCATGAAGTCCCGCTGCGGCACCGGGCTGTACTGCAGCACCTCGACCGGCCCGACCTCCTCGCCCGCCGCGGCGAGGGCCGCCGCCAGCGCCTCCGGGTCGCGCACGTCGGCGACGAAGGCGCGCGCGGTGATCCCCTCGGCGCCCAGTTCCCCGACGAGGGCGTCCAGCCGGGCCCGGTCGCGGGCGACCAGCGCGACGCCGTACCCCTCACGCCCGAACCGGCGCGCGACCGCCGCACCCAGTCCGGGACCGGCCCCGACGATGGCAATGGTGCTCATGACGCGTGACCGTACTGCCTTCCCGGGGACACCGCACCCGTAGGCCGAGCCGGGGTCACGCCCCCCGGACCCGTCTCAGGCGGCCGGGGCGGATCCGGCCGGGGCGGGTCCGGTCGGCGCGGCGCTGTCCTCAGCCCCGCCCTCCAGCTGTGCGGCGGTCACCGCGCGTACGACGAACACGGCGGCCACGGCCGCTCCCACCACCGCCGCGTCGGACGCCAGCAGGGGCCACAGCTCCGTGTACGCCCGCTCGATGACCTCGTCCTTCGAGTCCTCGTACACCAGCCCGACCCCGCTGAGCATGCCGACGAGCCACAGCACCCACCAGACGTTCAGGACCAGCGGCGCCGGCTTGCCCCCGGTGCTCCGCTCGTAGACGTCCACGACCAGTCCGCGGGGCACCCACAGATTCATGATGGGCACGATCCAGCCCAGGTAGACCCAGATATCGAGGTGGCGTGCCGGGCTGCCGGAGAGGATCCGGGCGTTGTCCCGGACCCGCCACAGCCACGCCAGGAACGCGAAGGCGCAGATCAGCGCGGCGACCCCGCCGAGCGTGACGACGGAGTGGTACGAGTCCTCCAGCGCCGTCAGCGCGCGATGGTTGCCGTCGCCCTGGTCCGGCGGCCCGGAGGCGGGCTCCCCCGCCACGGCGAGCCGGATCTCCCACACCGCCCGGACCACCCAGGCGGCGCCGGCGAGCAGAAGAGCGGCGACGGCGACCTGGGCGGCACCTCGGACCGGCTGCAGGACGGGGGGTTGCGGGGACTGCGTTATGTGGTCGTTCACCCGCGCATCCTGCCGCATCGATCGGGACCCGAACCAGGCGACATGCCCATGACCGGCCGGCACGGTCGGCTCTGACCGCCTTCGTACGGCGCCGAACCACCCGTCGCGGGTGAGGCCGCCCCCGTTCGGCCGCGGGACGCTGCCCGTGCGCGGCCCCGGTGTCGGCGGGTCCGCGTGGCCCGCACGGCCTGCGTGGCGGAAGGGACGGTGGACGATGGCCGACGAGAGAGCCGAGCGCATCGCGGACTTCATAGAGCCCCTGCGGGTCCCGCCCGGCACCGAGGTGCATCTGGCGGAGGACTTCGACCCCGGCTACAAGACGGCGGGCGCCCGCAAGAAGAAGGAGGGCGTCGAGCTGCTCCGCAACGGCATCGAACTGCTCTCCGACTACCAGCAGCGGCTGGCCGCCCAGGACACCTACGGGGTCCTCATGTGTCTGCAGGCGCTGGACGCGGCCGGCAAGGACGGGACGATCCGCCATGTGATGAGCGGCGTCAATCCACAGGGTGTGCGCGTCACCAGTTTCAAGGTGCCCTCGACCGAGGAGCTCGACCACGACTTCCTGTGGCGCTACAACCGGCATCTGCCGCGGCGCGGCGAGATCGGGATCTTCAACCGCTCCCACTACGAAGAGGTGCTCGTCGTACGGGTGCATCCCGAGAACCTCGACCGGCAGATGCTGCCGCAGGCGGCCCGGCGCGGAGACGTGTGGGAGCGGCGGTACCGGGAGATCAACGACTGGGAGCGCTATCTCACCGACAACGGCTTCAGGGTCGTGAAGATGTTCCTGAACCTGTCGAAGGAGGAGCAGCGCATCCGCTTCCTCAAGCGCATCGACGTTCCCGAGCGGAACTGGAAGTTCTCTCCCGCCGACGCCCGGGAGCGGGCCCGCTGGGACGACTACCAGCGGGTGTTCTCCGAGATGCTGTCCGCCACCAGCACGCGCTGGGCGCCCTGGTACGTCATACCGGCCGACCACAAGTGGTTCGCGCGCGTCTGCGCCGCCGCGGTGCTGGCACACACCCTGATCGGCATCGATCCCCAGTACCCGCAGGTCAGCGATGAGACCCGGCACGAACTGGCCGTGGTGAAGCGGGAGCTGGAGCGCGAGGCACCCAAGGGTGCCGCCGCGGACCCGTACGCCGCGAGGAGGGGCTGAGAGGAGGCCCGCGCCATGACCGCGCAGACGGATGCCCCGCACGAAGGGGCGACGCAGGACCGGGCGTGGTACGCGCGCCCGCCGCAGGAGGTCGCCGCCGCGTTCAGGGTGGATTCGGCCGTGGGACTGTCCTCGGTGCGGGCGGCCGAACTCCTGGCGCAGAACGGCCCGAACGCGCTCCCGGAGGAGAAACCCCTGCCGGGCTGGCGCCGCTATCTGGCCCAGTACCGCAGCTACATGCAACTGGTCCTGGTCGCCGCCGCCGTGGTGTCCTTCCTGATCGCCGAGTGGAGCACGGGCATCCTGCTGCTCGTGCTGACGGTCCTCAACGCGGTCGTCGGCATGCGGCAGGAGGGCAAGGCCGAGAGCGCCATGAACGCGCTCAAGTCGATGCTGCAGGAGACCGCCCGGGTGCGCAGGGACGCGGCGGAATCGGAGATCCCGGCCGAGGAGGTCGTCGTCGGCGACGTCGTGCTGCTCGCCGCGGGGGACGAGGTCCCCGCCGACGGCCGGATCGTCGCGGCCAGCGCCCTGCAGATCGACGAGTCGGCGCTGACGGGCGAGAGCGTGCCGGTCGCCAAGGACCCGTCGACCCTGACCGGCGGCGATCTTGCACCGGGCGACCGCACGAACATGGCGTTCATGAACACGCCGGTCACGCACGGCAGCGCGACGGTGATCGTCACGGACACCGGCGCCGGCACCGAACTCGGCCGTATCTCCGGGATGCTGTCGGCGACGCCCCGCGAGGCCTCGCCGCTGGACCGGGAGCTCAACCGGCTCACCCTGTGGATCACCGGGGCGGCCGGTCTGACGATGATCGTGATGTTCGTCCTGGGGCGCGGCCGCGGCGAGGCGTGGGACGCGCTCTTCGTGAGCGCCGTGTCGCTGGCCATCGCCGCCATTCCGGAGGCCCTGCCCACGGTGACCCAGACCATCCTGTCGATCGGCGGGGTCGACCTGGCCGAGCGTCAGGCGATCGTGAAGGACCTGCCGTCCGTGCAGTCGCTGGGGTTCACCTCGGCCATCAACTCCGACAAGACCGGCACCCTCACCATGAACCAGATGACGGTCGTCGAGGTCCTCGACCCCGGCGACCGCTACACCGTCTCCGGCACCGGGTACGGCCTGGAGGGCAGGATCCACCACGCCGTCGGCAGCAACCCGGGCCTGGAGGCCGCGATCCTGCCGTATGTGCTGGCCAGCGACGCGGGGCTGGTGGACGGCGCGGTGGTGGGCGACCCCACCGAGGGCGCCCTGCTGGTGCTCGGCCACAAGGCCGGGCTGGACATCGACGCCACCCGGGCCCGGCTGCCCCGGCTGGCCACGCTGCCGTTCGACCCCTCGTACAAGCTGATGGCCACCTTCCACTCGGCCACGGACGCGGCGGGCCGACCGGTCGTGCGGTGCTTCGTGAAGGGGGCGGCGCCCGCGGTCATGGCCCGGGCCGCCACCGCGCTGCGGGACGGTACGAGCGTCCCCTGGGACGAGGAGCTGCGGCAGCAGGCCCAGACACATGTCGAGCGCATGGGCGGCGAGGGCCTGCGGGTGATGGCCGCCGCGTGCCGGGACCTCGACGCCGCCGTCTTCGATCCCGACGGCGATCTGCTCGCCCATGTCAGCGACCTGCAGATGACGAGCCTGGTCGGCATGGTCGACCCGCCCCGCAAGGAGTCGCGGGCCGCGGTGGCCGACGCGCAGTCCGCGCACATCCGGGTGCGGATGGTGACCGGGGACGATGTCGTGACGGGTGCCGCCATCGCTCGGCAGCTGGGTATCGAGGGCGAGGCCGTGCTGGGCGCCGACTTCGCCGCGCTGCCGGAGAGCGAGCGGCTCGCCCGGATCGACGGGATCGGGGTGGTCGGCCGGGTCGCGCCCGAGCACAAGGTGCTGCTCGCCGACACGCTCAAGGAGAAGGGCGACGTGGTGGCCATGACCGGGGACGGCGTCAACGACGCCCCGGCCATCAAGGCGGCCGACATCGGCATCGCCATGGGCTCCGGGACCGAGGTCGCCAAGAACGCCGGGCGGATGGTGCTGGCCGACGACAACTTCGCCACGATCGTCTTCGCGGTGGAGCAGGGCCGCAAGATCTACGACAACCTCACCAAGTACATCCGCTTCGTCCTGGTGCTCCTGGTCGTGTTCGTGCTGACGTTCCTCGGCGCGACCCTGTTCGACATCGCGGCGGGTGAGCCCTTCTCCCCGGCCCAGGTGCTGTGGATCCACTTCTTCGTCAACGCCGCGTTCGGCTTCGCGCTCGGCTTCGACCGGCAGAGCCCGGGGCTCATGGAGCGCCGGCCGCGACCGCGCGGCGAGCCCGTGCTGACCAGGGGCGTGATGATCACGGTCGGGCTGTCCGGGCTGGTGATCACGATCGGGCTGCTGGCCCTGATCAAGCTGGGCGAGTCGCACTACGGCAGCACCGCCGTCGGCCAGTCGATCGCGTTCACCTCCTTCGCCCTCTGTCTGATCGTGGCCGCGCTGGAGTGCCGCAGCGAGACGGAGACCGTCCTGACCACCGCGAGCTTCGACAGCAAGCAGATGAACTGGGCGATGCTCGTGGAGCTGGCACTCGCGGTGCTGGTCACCCAGATGGACGGCTTCCAGCGGCTGCTGGGCACGACCCAGATCACCGCGCGGCAGTTCGGCTGGGCCCTGGTACCCCCGCTGGTACTGCTGATCCTGTGGGAACTGGGCAAGCTCACGGCCAGACACCTCGGCAGGACCACCACACCGGCGTAAGCCCCGCTCCTCACTCACCGCTCAGGCACGACACTCCCCGCTCAGGCACGACACCCCGGCCGCAGCGCCAGCCGTAGCACCCGTCGCCAGTCGGCCGTCGGTCTGCTCGCCGGGGCACCCGGACGACGGCGCGGCACCCGTACCCGCAGCGCCCCGGGGGCGATCCTGCACACGACGGGTGCGGGCAGCACGGTGTGCTCGCCGTCCACGCCGACCGGGACGGTGGGTGTGGTCGCCTCGACCACCACCTCCCTCGCCGTCAGCCGCGTCAGGCCCGGCGAACGCGTGCCGCTCACCAGCCGGGCCGCCTGAGCCGCACTGCCGATCCGTACGCACACCACGCCCAGCAGCCCGGAGTCCAGGCACTCCCTGCGGCCCGGGCGGGAGGCGTCGGCGGCGCGCCGGTAGGGGTTGTTGCTGACGAGCAGCGCCTGCAGGCCGTCGAGGTGCCGCTTTCCCGACCGCATCCCCAGCCGGGGCGCCTCGTCGCCGGTGAGGAGGTCGGGCAGGGTACGCAGGACCGTGCGCAGTTTCCGGTTCCGGTAGGCGGGCTCGCCCACCACGGCCGCGTACGTGCCGAACGAGGCGTTGTTGACGAACACCCGGTCGGCGGCGAACCCGAGGTCGACCCGGAGCTCCTCGCCGTCGGTCAGCGCCTCCAGGGAGGCCGCCGGATCCTCGCGGTCGAGGCCGAGGTCGAGGGCGAAGTGGTTGCGGGTACCGGCCGGAATCACCACGAAGGGCAGGTCGTGGTCGGCCGCGACCTCCGCCACCAGGGCCTGTGTGCCGTCCCCGCCGGCCACGCCCAGCAGGTCCGCGCCCGCCGCCACCGCGCTCCGGGCCAGCTCCGCCACGTCCGGGTGGAGCGAGGGGTCCAGCAGGACGACCCGGGCGCCGGCCGCCCGGGCCCGCTCGGCCAGATGGAAGCGGGCCACCTTGCCGCCGCCGGCGTTCGGGTTCATCAGGAGCCACGCATGGCGCGGCGGCTCGACGGGCACCGTGTCACGGTGGCGCCCGGAAGCCGCTCCCGAGGGCGTCAGGGCGATCCGCGCGGACGTGACCGCCAGTATCCACAGGCCCAGGGAGAGTGAGGCCTCCCAGATCAGGCCGTGCGCGGCGAACAGGGCGAGGACCGCTAGCGGGGCGGCCACCGCCAGCAGCATCCCCGCGGCCCGTACGACGCCGGTGTGCGCGAGGGCCCACCACAGCCCGACGGCGGTGAGGGCCAGCCCCGCGAGGCCGGCCAGCGCCCACAGCACGCTCTTCAGCCCGGCCGCCAGCAGCGGCACCAGTACGCCGGCCGCCAGGGCGAGCAGGGCCAGCCGAGCCCATCCGGTGTTCCGGCCGCCGCTCACGTTCGTTTCATCTCGGGGAACGGCCGCTCAGCACCATTTCCTTGGCCCGGCGGAACTCGTCCTCCGTGATGTCACCGTGGTTGCGCAGTTCGGACAGCCTGGCGAGCTCGTCCGAGCTGCTGGGCCGGCTCTGCGGGGCCGTCGTCTCACGGACGTACGAGTCGAAGGCCTCCTGCCGCTGGCGTGCCTCGGCGAGTTCGCGCTGCCCCATGCCCTTGCCGCGGGCGATGACATAGACCAGGACGCCGAGGAAGGGCAGCACGATGGCGAACACCAGCCAGCCCGCCTTCGCCCAGCCGCTCAGGGAGTCGTCCCGGAACACGTCCACGATCACCTTGAAGAGCAGGACGAACCACATCACCAGCAGGACGAACCACAGCATCGTCCAGAACGCGCTCAGCAGCGGATAGTCGTACGCGAGGTACTCCGTGTCCACGTCTTCCCTCCGGGTTCTCCCGCCGCCCCGGGCCGTCACCCGGCCGCGGCTGTCTGCTGCCCTCAGACTGCGCACGGCAGGTGCCTCATGGCCTCACCCGAACCGGGTGAGGACGGGGCAGCCGGGCAATTGCGCCGTACGGCTGACGTCGACATGCGGTGGCGCCGATCCGGATCTTGACTGGGGGGACAGCCTGGCCGAGTGACACCGATGGAGGCGTACGTGATGGCGGGTTATCGAACGGGTGCGGCGCTGGTGCTGGCGGCGGCCTTGGGTACGGCACTGAGCGGCTGCTCCGACGGCGGCAACGCGTCGTCCACCGCGAGCAAGGCCGCGTCGGCCGCCGTCAGCAAGGCGGCGTCGGCCGCGTCCTCCCTCGCCTCGAAGGGCCAGGACGTGGTCGCGTCGGCGTCCGCGGAGGCCCGGCGGCGGCTCGCCGAGGTGAAGAACGGTGTCAACGCCAAGGACGAGGTGAAGCTCGGCACACCCGCCACCGCCTCCGACGGCCGCACCACGGTGGAGGTCACGGCGAACAACACGGCGGACTCCGCCAAGTCCTTCGCCGTCCAGGTCAGTTTCAAGGACACGGGCGGCAACCTCCTCGACACGGTGGTCGTCACCATCACGGACGTGGCGGCGGGCAAGACCGGGACGGGGACGGCCCGCAGCACCCACAATCTCTCGGGCGAGGTGAAGGCGGAGGTGGGGACGGCCGTGCGCTACTGACGGCCCCCGACCCGGCTCGGACCATCCGCTCGGACCATCCGCTCAGGCCATCCAGAAGAAGACGGCGGTCATCCTCTTCTCCTCCAGCGTCCTGCCGGAGTAACCGGTCGCGCTGTGCACGAGGTTGGCGTTGTAGAGGAGCAGCCGGTTGTACTTGTGCGGAACCCGTACGTCCTCCTCGAACGCGTCGGGTGCGACGAACCGCGTCCCCAGGGCCTCGACGAGGTTGTTGTGCGGGGCCTGGACGACGTTGCCGCCGAGGCGTCCGCCGGGCATCGACTGCCGGTAGAAACTGGTCCCGCAGTCCTTGGGCACACCGGGGTTGAGATACAGCACGGCCGCATACCGGCACAGCGCACGCGAGTCGGTGTGCGGCCGTGGCTCGCTCTCGCCCTCGCCCACCACCTGAACGCAGTTGTGGTTGAGGGTCCCGCCGCCGGGCGCCTGCTGCACCCACAGTTCCCTGGCGCCGGTGGCCTTCTTCACCAGCCGCTCCACCCGGCCCAGTTCGGCGGGTTCGAGCCCGGGCATGGTGCGCAGTCCCGGCCAGGTCTCCGACGTGTACGGATACCCCTTGACCCAGTCGTCCTTGCCGAGACACCGCTCCCGCACGGCGTCCACGTCGGGCAGCACGTCGTCCAGCACCCAGTAGTCACGGCCCTTGGTGGGCTTGCGATAGGGCAGGACGGGAAGAGAGGCGGGGACTCTCGGGGGAGGCTGTGGGGGCATGTGGCGAATCTAGGACCGGGGTTCACCAGGACTCTCCCTCAAGGGGGTCAACATTCCGTCAACCGGGGCCGGTTCACAGCCGGGCCGAGTTTTTACCAAATCAAAAGACTCCCGGCCGTTCGTGATCCGTACTGCTGATGGGGATCCACGACCGGCAGGAGGCACGGTGCGCTTTTCGCGGAACGCGACGGGAACTCTCTTCGTGGGCGGTGCCCTGAGCCTGACCCTGGGGGCGCTCCTCTACCCGAGCATGCTGGGGGTGAGCAAGGTCTCCAGTTCGCCGGACCTCGTCATCGCCCAGACGCAGTGGGGGCCGCTGACCGAGGGCGACCGGGACTTCGTGGTCAAGGTCCGCGCGGCCGGTCTGTGGGAGTACCCGGTCGGTCAGATCGGGCTGCAGAAGGGCACCACGAAGGCGGTCATCACCGCGAGCCAGCACCTGATCGACGGGCACGCCGCGCTGGACGCCACCTGCCGCAAGATCGCGCCCATGCTGAACATCACGCTGCCCAACATCGCGAGTCCGCAGCAGGAAGGCTTCGTCACCCAGCTGAAGTCCGACAGCGGCAAGAAGTTCGACTCCGACTTCGCCAACATCCTGCGGATGACGCACGGTTCGATCTTCAACACCATCGCGAAGATCCGGTCCACCACCAAGAACACGCTCGTGCGCGCCCTGGCCGACCAGGCCAACGACACCGTGCTCGACCACATCACGGTGATGGAGAAGACCGGTCTGGTCGACTTCGACCAGACCATCTTCCAGCAGACCACCCCGCCGAAGCTGCCCAACTCCGACATGACGCCGCCGCCCCCGCCTGCCGGACAGCCGCAGGTCGTGCTCACCCCGCCGCCGAACGCCACCTCCACCCCGGTGAACATCGACGGCCTCGCCGGTGGCGGCGGCGGTGCCGGCGCCGGCGGCGCCACCCCGAGTCCCAGCCCCACGGTGCGCTAGGCCCTGTCGTCAAATCCCCGTCGTCCGCCCGAAGGGCGGGCCCCGCGGCGTCATGGGGGTCCCCCCTGCTCGAGCGCAGCCGAGAGCTTGGGGGAGCGTGCTCTCGGCGTGCCGGGCCTCGGCCCTCGTACTGGATGTACTCGGGTCGGGGCCCGGTGCGGCGAGTTGGGCTCCCCCCTGCTCGAAGAGCTTGGGGGAGCGTGCATGGCGTCGGCGGGCAGACGGGGATTTGACGACAGGGCCTAGGGGCCCAGCCAGACCGTCGTGTCCGGGGCCAGCCGCCCCTCGTGCAGGGGCGTGCTGGTCAGCAGCACCTCCCCGGGCGGGAGCGGGACCGGCGCGGCGGACAGATTGGTGACACAGCGCCAGGCCTCCGTGCGGGTGAAGTCCAGGACCCCGGCAACGGCCTCGGGCGCCCAGGTCAGCGTCTCGCCCTCCTGCAGCTTGCGGCGCAGGCGAAGGGCCGTGCGGTAGAGCTCCAGGGTCGAGCCCTCCGTACCGGACTGCGCCTGCACGGCGTACGCGGCGAAGGACGCCGGCTGCGGCAGCCAGGCCCCGCCCGGCCCGAAGCCGTACGACGGCCCGGTCCTGGTCCACGGCAGCGGCACCCGGCAGCCGTCCCGGCCCTTGCGGACACGGCCCGTCTGCTCCCAGACGGGGTCCTGGAGAACGGGGACGGGCAGGTCCGCCACCTCGGGCAGGCCCAGTTCCTCGCCCTGGTAGAGGTACGACGATCCGGGCAGCGCCAGCATGAGCAACGTCGCCGCCCGGGCCCGGCGCAGGCCCGCCGCCTCGTCGGTCCGCGGTGCACGGCCGCCGGAGAGCAGCCAGGCGTTCTCGTCCGTGCCGGGCGGCAGGATCAGCCGGGAGGCGTGGCGCACCACGTCGTGGTTGGACAGGACCCAGGTGGCGGAGGCCCCGACGGTGCGGGCCGTGGCCAGTGAGGCGCCGATCGCCTCGCGCAGCGCGTCCGCGTCCCAGCCCGTCTGCAGATACTCGAAGTTGAAGGCCTGGCCCAGTTCGTCCGGCCGGGCGTACAGCGCGCGCCGGGCGTCCGGCACCCAGGCCTCGGCGACCGCCGTACGGGGCGGCGAGTAGGCGTCGAGGACCTTGCGCCAGTCCCGGTAGATCTCGTGGACCTCGTCGCGGTCCCAGTACGGGTGCGTGCCGGGCGCCACCCGGTCCAGGGCCTCCTCGCCCGTCGCACCCACGTCGCCGACGTCCCGCAGCGGGTCGTCGAGGTCCTTGGCAAGACCGTGCGCCACGTCGACGCGGAAGCCGTCGACGCCCCGGTCGCACCAGAAGCGCAGGGTGGTGCGGAAGTCGGCGCGGACCTCCTCGTTGCCCCAGTCGAGGTCGGGCTGTTCCGGAGCGAAGAGGTGGAGGTACCAGTCGCCGTCGGCAACCCGGCGCCAGGCGCTGCCGCCGAAGACCGACTGCCAGTCGGTGGGCGGGAGTTCGCCGTGCGTGCCGCGGCCGGGGCGGAAGACGTAGCGGTCGCGGGCCGGGGAGCCGGGGCCCGCGCGCAGGGCCTCCTGGAACCAGGGGTGCAGATGCGAGGTGTGGTTGGGGACGAGGTCGACGATCACCTTGAGGCCCAGGCGGTGGGCCTCGGCGACCATGGCGTCGAAGTCGTCCAGGGTGCCCAGGCGCGGGTCCACGTCCCGGTGGTCGGCGACGTCGTAGCCGCCGTCGGCGAGTTCGGAGGGGTAGAAGGGGCTGAGCCACAGGGCGTCGACGCCGAGAACGGCCAGGTGGTTCAGGCGCTGGGTGACGCCCTTGATGTCGCCCAGCCCGTCGCCGTCCGCGTCGGCGAAGCTGCGTGGATAGACCTGGTAGATGACGGCCTGCCGCCACCAGTCGGGGTTCCTGGGGGAAAGGTCGGTCACTCGGGCTCCTTCCGGAAGGACGGCGAGAGAAGGACGAGAGAAACGAGACAAGGACGAGAGAAGGACGAGAGAAGACTGTCCACATTGCCGGGAAAGCGAACCTTCGTGCCTGCCGGAGCGGATCATTCCCGATGTGGCGGAGTTGTGATCGGCGCGTCAACTCCCCCTGCATCGGCGCAGGTTGACAGGTTTAAACCGCAAGAACCACCATGTGCTCACGCCGTGCCGCAAGTGACCAATGGGGCCGGTGTTTCCTTGCCGCTCTCTTCGAGCTCCTGAGATGGGATACGTATGTCCATAGCCAGACGTGTCACCGCGCGCCGCCTGCTGGGGACGGGCGCCGCGTCGCTCGCCCTGTGCGCGGCCTCCGTCGCCGCCGCGTCCGGCGCCTGGGCCCAGGGCACGCCCGGCGGTGACGGCTGGAAGTCCGGCGGCACCTACCGGCCCGGCACGGGCGCGGGCACGGAGACCGGCACCGACCGCTGCCAGTTCTCGCTCGACGGCAGCGCGTTCTACGACTCGGTCAAGGTCGACGACCAGAACCTGAAGCCCACCGAGGACGGCAAGGTCCACATCAAGGTGCGCGCCGCCGGCGACGCCACCACCTGCACCGCGTCCCTGGCCTCCTATCTCGCCCACGGCTCCTCCTTCGCCACCTCCGGCGAGCAGGTCTTCGTGGACTTCGACTCGGTGACGGTCAAGCCCGGCCAGACCGACTCCCTCGACATCGCGGTGCCGGACGCGGGCTGCTTCGCCCAGATCGACCTCTACCGCGGCGCGGTGAAGTTCGACGGCAAGGCGGACGCGAACGACGGCTTCGAGCACGGCGATCTGCCCAAGGGCCCGGACCACCCGGTCATCAAGGACAAGCTGATCGCGGCCTGGAACGGCGGCACCAAGGACTGCACGACGACCGAGTCGCAGCCCCCGGCCACCCCCACCCCGTCCGCCCCGGAGTCCGGACAGCCCTCGACCCCGGCCGAGGAGTCGACACCGCCCGCGACGGACACCCCGCCGACCGAGCCCCCCACCCCGAGCGCCTCCGCGTCGACCCCCGCACCGGCCCCCACGCCGAACGGCGGCGGCGGTGACCTCGCGAAGACGGGTGGCGGCAGCGCCAGCGGCATCATCGCGGGCAGCGCAGCGGTGCTCCTCGCGGGCGGCGCCGCGATCGTCTTCGCAACGAAGCGCCGCCGCACGGCCCGCTCCTGAACCACCCCCGAAACGAACGCCCCGGAGACCCCCGCTCCGGGGCGTTCGGGCGTACGGCAGCGGGGCGTGACCGTCACCGGGCCGTCAATGGGCCGTCACTGGGCCGTCACTGGGCCCGTTCCACGGTCTCCAGGTAGAGCTTCACATAGCGCTCCACATCCACGTCCAACGCCACGTCCACCAGAGGCTGTTCGCGTACGCCGTGATGGATCTCGGACTCCCCGGGGCGCGGCCGGCGGTCGACGATCGTCTGGCCGCGGGTCGGGCCGGGGGCGAGGGAGACCTCGACCGGCAGCGGGCGGGTGGCGATGCCGGCCGGGTCGGCCACCGCGCACACGGCGCCCGCGTCACCGAGCCCGCCCGCCGGGTCGTCGCCGTCCGGGTCGGGGGCGGAGGGCCGGTGGGCCAGCAGTTCACCGGCGAGCCGGGTGCCCGGCTCCGCGCTCGCCCGCAGCCGCCGCACCTCGGCGCCCGGGACCACGACCCGGGTGAACACGTCGAGTCCGTACATCGTGATCGGCACCCCCGCGGTCAGCAGGATCGCGGCCGCCTCCGGGTCGTGCCACACGTTGAACTCGGCGACCGGCGTGGCGTTCCCGGTGGCCACCGCGCCGCCCATGAACACGATCCGCTCGATGTTGCCGGTCACCTCCGGGTGGGTGCGCAGGAGCAGCGCGATGTTCGTCAGGGGCGCGGTCGGGATCAGGGTCACCGGGCGCGGCGAGGCGAGGATCTCGCGGCGCAGCAGGGTCACCGCGTCCACGTCGGCCGGGGCACGGGTGGGCGCGGGCAGCCCGAGGTCGCCCATCCCGTCCTCCCCGTGCACATGCCGGGCCGAGCGGACCGGTTCGATCAGCGGCCGCGCGGCCCCGCGGGCGACGGGGATGTCACCGGCGCCCGCCTGCTCCAGCACCGTCAGGGTGTTGCGGACCACCCCGTCCACGTTCGTGTTCCCGGCGACACAGGTGACGGCGCGCAGGTCCAGGCCGGGGTGGCGGACGGCGAACAGCAGGGCCAGGGCGTCGTCGACGCCGGTGTCGCAGTCGATGATCACGGGGATGGTTGTCCGGTCGGTCACGGCGGGGGCTCCTTCTCTGGTCCCTCGTGCCTCTTCCCTCGCCCCGACCCTATGCGCCCCTCAGTCCCACAGCGCGGTCCCGCGAGCCCCGACCCGGGCGGCGATCCGGTCCAGCAGCTCGCCGGCGGGCAGGGTTCCCGGGCGGCGGCCGTCCCGCAGCCGCAGGGCCGCCGCGTCGCCGTCGGCCTCGCGCGCGCCGATCACCGCCTGGTACGGGACCAGACGCGCCGCCCGGATCCGGGCACCGAGGCTGCCCTGCCCGGGACCGGCGAGCTCGGCCCGCAGCCCCCGTGCGACGGCTTCCCGCACCACGGCCTGGGCGCGCGCGTACTGCTCGTCCGCGACCGGCAGCACCACCAGTTGCACGGGCGCCAGCCAGGCGGGGAAGGCCCCGCCGTGCTCCTCGACGAGGTGCGCCACGGCCCGCTCCACGCTCCCGATGACGCTGCGGTGCACCATCACGGGCCGGTGCTTCGCCCCGTCGGGGCCGATGTAGTGCAGGTCGAAGCGCTCGGGCTGGTGGAAGTCGATCTGGACGGTGGAGAGGGTGGACTCACGGCCCGCGGGGTCGGCGATCTGCACGTCGATCTTGGGGCCGTAGAAGGCGGCCTCGCCCTCCGCCTCCTCGTAGTCCACGCCGGACTCGGCCAGGACCTCCTTCAGCAGCGCGGTGGCCCGCTGCCACAGCGCCGGGTCGGCGACGTACTTGCCGCCCTCGCCCGGGAGGGAGAGGCGGTACCGGGCGGCGCGGATGCCGAGGTCGGCATAGGCGCGGGCGATCAGCTCCAGGGCGGCGCGGGCCTCCTGGACCGCCTGGTCCAGGGTGCAGAAGATGTGCGCGTCGTTGAGCTGGATCGCGCGGACCCGGGTGAGACCGCCGAGCACACCGGACAGCTCGGAGCGGTACATGCCGCCCAGCTCGGCGATGCGCAGGGGCAGTTCGCGGTAGCTGTGCGAGCGGGAGCGGTAGATCAGGGCGTGGTGGGGACAGAGGCTCGGGCGCAGGACGATCTGCTCCGAGCCCAGCTCCATGGGAGGGAACATGTCGTCGCTGTAGTGGTCCCAGTGTCCGGAGATCTCGTACAGCTCCCGCTTCCCGAGCACCGGCGAGTACACGTGCCGGTACCCGGCCGCGCGTTCCGCGTCCCGGACGTACTCCTCCAGGGTGTGGCGTACGACGGCGCCGTCGGGCAGCCAGTAGGGCAGCCCGGCGCCCATCAGCGGGTCGGTGTCGAACAGGTCGAGCTCTCGGCCGAGCCGGCGGTGGTCGTGCACGGTGGTCTCCTCGGTTGCGGGTTGCGCGGGAGGCGAACACCCCGTGGCACGACGAAGCCCCGGGGTACTCGCCCCGGGGCTTCGGACTGGGTCAGCTGTCAGCGCGCCGGGACACTCTCCGGCGTCGTCGTGCGGAAGGGGTACGACAGGGCGCGCTGCATGGGCCGAAGCTAACAGGGCGCGGACGCACGGTCGACCGGTTTTCCGCACCGGCCACCGCGCCTCACCCGGACGGCTCGTCGCGCTGGTGGGCGGGGCCGAGGGGTGGTGCCGTGAGATCACACACGTACCCGGTCCCCGGCACGCTCAGGAGGCCCCGCCATGTCCGTCCGCCCGGCCCGTCGCCTCACCGCCTCCGTGTTCGCCGTCGGAGTGCTGGTCACGGCCTCCGGCTGTCTGGCAGGCCAGCCCGGGAAGGCGGCCCGGCGGGCGGCCCCCGCCGCCTCCGCCGCCGGACAGCTCTCCCCGTCCGCCGGCCCCGCGCTCACGGCGGCCCAGGCGAGGTCGGCTCTGATCACGGAGGCGGATCTGGGGGTGCCGTGGGGGCCGACCCAGGGGGCCGCCACCTGGCGGGACACGCTGCTGAAGGCGGCCACCGCGGCCCCTCAGTGCCAGCAGTTGCTCGACGCCCTGTACGCGGACGAGCTGCTCGGCCAGTCGGCGGGGGCGTACGCCGTGACGGCCCTCGACGACGGCGACGACCAGGCGCAGCTGCGCTACCAGGTGGCCGGCGACCGCAGGGCCGACGTGGACCGCGCGCTGGCCTGGCTGAGGACGCTGCCGCAGACGTGCGCGCAGTTCTCGGCGGCCACCACCGGCGCGGGGCCCCAGACCGTCCAGGTCTACGAGGCCCAGCTGCCGCAGGTCGGGGACGCCCGGCAGGGCCTACGGGTGACGCTGACCGGGCAGACCGTCGACGACGAGGGCGAGGCCGTCACCCTCACCGTGGACGTCGCGGTCGTGCGCGTCGGCGACGACGCGATCGTCCTCACCGAGGGCTCTTTGGGCACCCCGCCCTCCGATGCCGTCGCCCAGGCCCTCGAACTCGGCAGCCGGCGTCTCGCCCAGGTCCGGGAACAGGGACGCGCGCAGGCCTGACCCGGCGCTCAGTCCGCGTACAGGCTCCCGCGGTGCTCGACCAGGTCCTGCGCCACGTCGAGCACCGTACGGCCGCGCGCGAACGCGAATCCGCGCAGCCGGTCGAGCGCCTCGTCCGCGGGGACCCGTAGTTGGGCCATGACCATGCCGACGGCCCGGTGGATCTGGCCGTGGCCCGCCGTCAGACCGCTCAGCCCGTCCCCGCCGGGCGGGTAGGCGCTCTCCTCCGCACCTTCCTCCACGCGGGGCAGGGCGACGAGAGCGGAGGTCAGGACGCCCGCCAGAACCAGCGCGGTGTGCAGATCGCCGCCGTCCAGATCGCCGGGTTCGGCGCCGTACAGGTCGAGGGTGCCCACGCAGACCGGCTCGACGCCCAGCGGTATCGACGTGACCGCCCGTACCCCGGCGGCCGTCGCCTGATGGGCGAAGACCGGCCAGCGCAGCACGGCCGGGACGGCCGTGAGGTCGCGGGCGAGCACGGGCGCGGCGATCCCGGCGGCGTACAGGCTCGGGCCGTCGCCCAGCGTGGTCTGCAGCTCGGCCATGCCCGCCGCCGCCTCGTCGCTCGCCCCGATCCGAAGCGGCAGTCCCCCGACGCACAGCGACACGCTCGCGCCGGTGACCGGCAGCAGTTCCACCGCCAGGGCGCACACCCGCCCGGGCGCGGCCCAGGGCGCCATGCCCCGCAGCCGCTCGACGATCGCCTCGTCGACCCGCTGCACCTGCACCGCCTCCTTCAGCATCGGCACAGCCCGAAGGGCCCGGGCGAGCGACGCTCCCGTCGGAAGGGGCCTACCGACTACCCACCACACCGTGGCCGAAACAGCCCCCGCACCCTCACAAAGGAGGCTGCGCCGGCGCCGGGCCGAGCGTCGTGGTGCCCGGGGCCGTCCGGTGACCCAGACCCGTCCCGTACGCGTCCAATGCGGCCCCCACTCGCCGGTACGACGCAGCAGATCACCCAACAGGCAGCACGACGCCGTGGCCGAAAAAAGCCCCCGCACCCTCACAAAGGCGGCTGCGCAGGCGCCGGGCCGAGCGTCGTGGTGCCCGGGGCCGTCCGGTGACCCAGACCCGTCCGGTACGCGTCCAGCGCGGCCTCCACTCGGCCGGTGCGGCGCAGCAGGTCGCCGAGCAGGCGGCACAGGTCGGCGAGGTCGCCGGCGGCGCCCGCCCGTTCCAGGAGGCTCAGGGCGCGGACGTAGTGCTCCTCGGCCGCCTCCGTCTCGCGGGCGTCCTCGGCGATGATGCCGAGCAGCCGGTGCGCGGCGGCGGAGTGCACGGCACCGCGCTCGGAGGACAGGTCCCCCAGCACCCCGTGCAGCAGTCCGGCGGCCTCGTCGGACTTTCCGCGCCGGTGCAGTACGTCGGCGAGTTCGACGGCGACCTGGCTGCTGTAGAGGGCGGCACGGGTGGCCGAGAGCATGGTCATGGCCTCCCGCAACTCGCCCTCGGCCCGCTCCAGTTCGCCGTCCTGGGCGTACACGTACCCGCGCATCCAGTGGCAGTTGGCGAGTTCGGTGCGCAGTTGCAGCTGGCGGTACAGCTCGGCCGCCTTGGCCAGCGAGGCGTCGGCCTCGGCGACCCGGCCCTCGGCGAGCAGGGTGCGGGCGACGGAGCGGTGCATCCGGGCGATCAGCGCCGGGTCGGCGACGTGCGGGGCGAGGGCCAGCGCGAACTCGGCGGCCTGGGCGGCGCGGGCATGGGCACCCATGTCCATGTAGGGGCCGATGACACTGGCGTACAGGAGCAGCAGGGCGTCGGGGTCGTGCAGACCGCCGCGGTTGAGTTCGTCGAGCGTGGACTCCAGCAGGTAGACGGCGTACCGGAGTTCACCCGCCAGGTAGTGCGAGACGGCCCGCCCGCGCAGCGCGGGCACCCGGAGCGGCAGCGGTTCCCCCGCCATCCGCTCCTCGGCCCGCTCGAAGTGCCCTCGGGCCCCGGCCAGGTCTCCGGTGTCCAGCGCACACTCACCGAGTCCGAGCAGCGCGGTGGCCTGCTCCAGCGGGAGCGCGTGCGTCTCCGCCTCCGCGAACAAGGCGGCGTACTGCGCGGCCGCCTCCTCGGCCTCCCCGGTGGCCAGGGTGCGCTGTGCCTCGGTGAGCCGCAGCCGCAGATCGGTGGCGAGGTGGGCGGGCCGCCCGATGGCCAGTTCCTCGAAGGCGACCCCGAGCCGCCCGGCGATGTGCCGCAGCGCGTCGTCGGAGGCACGCACCCGCCCCGCCTCCAGGGTGGAGATGTAGGCGGGCGTGTAGGCGGGCTCGGCCAACTGCCGCTGCGTCAGCCCCCGTTCCGTGCGCAGCTGCTGCACCCGCCGCCCGATGATCTCCGGATCGTCCCGCTCCTGCACCGCAATCGCCCCCAACTGCCCCAGTGCCCCTTGCCGTTGGACTCCATCAGCCTCTAGGTTAAACCGCGCATTAAACATGCTTAACACGTCGCTGTTGTTGCGAGGTTGCCGTGCACGAACGCTACGGACGCCCCTCCACGCTCCCCCCTTCCCGCATGCGCTCGATCGGGGAGACCCCCACCGCCAGGGGCCTGGCCGCCGCCGTGGTGGCGGTGATCGCCCTGATCACGGCGGCGAACGCCGGCCCGGCCCGCGCGGCCGACGCCCACCCGGTCCAGCAGACCGTACAGACAGCCAAGACGGCTCGATAGGGCCGTTCCATGACTGGTACAGCGCGCGTCTCCCCGGGCCGCCGGCCGGCCGCCCGGGGCCTACGCTGACCTCGTGACCTCTCCCGCCGCTCGTACCGCGCTGGACCTCACCGCCGATCTCCCGGTCCCGGACCTTGAGGGCTTCTACCGGGATCTGCACCGGCATCCCGAACTGTCCCTGCGCGAGCACCGCACCGCCGGGAAGCTCGCCGGGCGGCTGCGGGCGGCCGGGTTCGAGACGGCCGAGGGGGTCGGCGGGACCGGTGTCGCCGGGGTGCTGCGCAACGGGGACGGGCCGGTGGTGCTGCTGCGCGCCGACATGGACGCGCTGCCGGTCAAGGAGGAGACCGGGCTGCCGTACGCCTCGCGGACGGACGGCCTGATGCACGCCTGCGGACACGATCTGCACATCACCTGGCTCGCCGGGGCGGCCGCCGCGCTGGCCGCGGGGCGGGAGACCTGGTCGGGCACGCTGCTGGCGGTCGGGCAGCCCGCCGAGGAGACCGGGCAGGGCGCGCGGCGCATGGTCGAGGACGGGCTGTACGAGCGGTTCCCGCGCCCCGATGTGCTGCTCGGGCAGCACGCGGCGCCGGGACCGGCCGGGCTGTACCCGCACGCGCCGGGGCTGATCATGTCCGCCTCGACGGACGTCGACATCGTGGTGCACGGCAGGGGCGGACACGGTTCGCGGCCCGAGTCGACCGTGGACCCGGTGGTGACGGCGGCGTATCTGGTCACACGGCTGCAGAGCGTCGTCTCCCGTGAACTCGCCGCCCCTGAGCCGGCCGTGCTGACCGTGGGCCGTATCGAGGCGGGCACCCGGCACAACATCATCCCGTCCGAGGCGCGCATCGCCCTGAACCTGCGCACCCAGTCCGAGGCGGTGCGGGAGCGGATGCTCGCCGCGATCCGGCGTATCGCACGGGGCGAGTGCCTGGCCGCCGGCTGCCCGCGCGAGCCGGAGGTGACGGTCGACGCCACCTTCCCGGTGATGGTCAACGACGCCGACACCGACCGCCGGGTGGCCGCCGTGCACGGCGAGGTCTTCGGCGCCGGGACCGTCTTCGACCCGGGTGCGGCCATGGGCAGCGAGGACTTCCCGCAGCTGGCGGTGGGCTCGATCCCGTACTCCTACTGGTTCGTGACGACCACTCCGGCCGAGGTGTGGCAGCAGGCGCCCGGCGACGAGCTGATGGAGAAGGTCCAGCAGGTGCCGAGCAACCACAGCCCGCACTTCGCGCCCGACCTCGCCACCGTGGCACCGGGCGTGCGGACGCTCGTCTCGGGGGCGCTCGCCCTTTTGTCAGTGGCATGACCTAGTGTTCCCCTCCTAGTCTTCTTGCATCCGCCACACATGGCTCACAGGGCACACACACAACAGCCGTGTTCCGTGGCGTCCGGTTTTCTCCATTCGTACCCGGGGGGTTCGAATCAGCGTGCGTATGCGCACTCTCACGGCTGCCACCACCCTGGCGGTCCTCTTCAGCTCGGCGGCGCTGGCCGCCACGCCGGCGTTCGCCGACACCGGCAAGATCCTGCCGATCAAGCAGTCCGGCGACATCGTGGTGGACGGCGTCCACCAGCAGGTCTTCATCAGCGATCCGAGCAACGGCAAGATCGTCGTCACGGACTACGCCGGCAACGTCGTCAAGCAGCTCACCACCGATCTGTCCGGCGTCACCGGCCTGGAGCTGTCCGCCGACTCCGGCACGCTGTACGCGGCCGTGCAGGACCTGGACGCGATCGCCGTCATCGACACCGCGACCGACACCGAGTCCACCCGGTACCCGGTGGGCGACAAGCCGCTCAGCGTCGCCCTCGCCGGCGGCAAGCTGTGGTTCGGCTACGGCGGCTCCACCGAGGGCAACATCGGCTCCGTCGACCTGGCGAGCGAGACGCACGAGGTCACCCTCGGCCAGGACAACGGCTGGTACGCGGCGCCGCTGCTGGACGCGGCACCGGGCTCCGACACCCTGGTCGCGGGCGCCCTCGGCCAGAGCCCGGCCGAGATCGCCTCCTACGACGTCTCGTCGGGCACCGCCAAGAAGCTGGCGTCCACCCGTGAGGCCGGCAGCAACCTCGGCGACCTCCAGGTCACCCCCGACGGCAAGGACGTCGTGGTGGCCAGCGGTGCGCCCTACTACCACCAGGTGTTCAAGACCGCCGACCTCAACGAGGACGGCAAGTACACGAGCACCGCCTACCCGAACTCGGTCGCCATCGCCCCCAACGGGACCGTCGCCGGCGGCAGCTTCGCCTGGTACGACCCGGACGTCTACGTCTTCCGGCCGGGCAGCAGCGAGGCGGTGCGCACCTACGACTTCCCCAACACCGGGAACACCAGCGGCGCGGACACCCTCGCCCCGGGCGGCCTGGCCTGGGCACCGGACGCCTCCCGCCTGTTCGCGGTGACCTCCAACAGCGAGGGCGTGTACTCGCTGCGCGAGTTCGACGCCCCGGCCAAGGCGGCCACCAACCTCACGGTGAACGCCCCGGCGTCGGCCCCGCGCGCCAAGCAGCTCACCGTCACCGGCAAGGCGACCTCGACGATCGCGCTGCCCGCGGGCACCCAGCTGACGGTCACCCGCACCGACCTGGAGTCCCCGAACGGCAAGGCCCTCACCCCGGTGACGGTCAAGGCCGACGGCACCTGGTCCTTCACCGACACCCCGCCGGCCGGCGGCAAGGTGAAGTACACGGTGGCGTACGCGGGCGACGCCGACCACGCCGCGGCGAAGGCGTCCGACACCGTCGACGTCTCCCGGGCCAGGCCGACGCTGACGGTCAACAACAACGGCAAGGTGTACTCGTACGGCACCGACGTGAAGTTCACGGCGCACCTCGGGTCGACGTACAAGAACCGCACCGTGGAGATCTGGGCCGATCCGTTCGGCTCGGACAAGCCCAACAAGCTGGTGAAGAAGGGCACGGTCAACTCCAGCGGCAACCTGTCGGTCACCCTGGACCTGAAGCGGGACACCAAGGTCACGGCGAAGTTCACGGGCGACGCCCGCTACCAGCCGCGCTCCGTGTCCAGCACGGTCGGCGCCAAGGTGAAGGTGTCCATGTCGGTCAGCCGGCAGTACAAGACGAAGAGCACGTGGGGCCACACCTACTACTTCTTCCACAAGTCCAAGAACCCGCTGTTCACGACCACGATGTCGTACTTCCCGGGCCGTCAGCAGCGGCTGCAGTTCCAGGTCTACTACCAGGGCACCTGGTACGACGCCGGCTCGCAGTACTTCCCGCTGGGCTCCAACGGCGTGTCCAAGGTGGAGCTGGGCGGCAACCACGGCGAGGACGTCGGCTGGCGCTTCCGGGCCCGCTCCTCGTACCTCAACAGCAGCTCCGGTGACACCGTGAACTCCACGACGCACGGCGCCTGGAAGTACTTCACCTTCACCAGCTGAGCCACCGACTGAGACCTCGGCCGACCGGCCGGCCGGGGTCTCACTGGGTCTGGAGCTGACGCAGCTGCTGCTGGACATGGTCCAGCGCACCCTGCTTCCGCCCCGGCACCCTGAGCCTCAACTCCGCGAGCGCGGGCCCGAGTTCACGGGCCCGCGTTCTGTCGTCGATACGCCCCCACTGGTGGTGCGCCCGGTCCGCGGCCGCCTCCACGGCGGGCGCGTCCACGGCCTGTCCGGCGGCCAGCCGGGCGGTGGCGACCGTCAGCCAGGTACGGCAGCTGCGCGCCGCGTCCCCCGCGAACATCGCGAGATCCGCACGGACTTCGGCCCAGTGCAGCGCGTCCTCGGAACCGGGCCCGTGCGCGCGCACCGCGGCCTGCTCCCACTGCGCGGCGAGCCCGTCGGCCTCCACGTGCCGCCCGGCCTCGACGGCGGCGGCGATGGCCGCGTGCGGATCACCGCTGTGCGGCACCCGCGCGGTCAGCAGGACGTTCGTGGCGGCCTGGGCCCCCAGCCGGGCGACCGCCTGCTGGTGCAACTGCTCCAGCGGCGGCCGGTGTCCACTGCGCAGGATCGTCGCCACCGCCTTCATGTACGACGGCAGGCCGGCGCCGCGGCGGGACGGCGGCGGTGCGATGCGACCGTAAACGGCGTTGTTGCGGCCGGAGTCCAGCGGACGGGCGGTCAGCTGCTCCCAGGTCTCGGCGTCCGCGTGCAGATCGACGACCAGCGTCGTGGCGCCGTTCGGGCGCAGCCGCAGCTCCTCGCGGATCCAGTGCCAGGGGAAGGCCGTGTAGCGGACGGTCGCCGGGGTGGTGCGGGCCAGCGCCAGATGGGGCAGGCGCTGACGGCGGTCCAGCTGGAGCTGGCCGGTGACGAAGACGGTCAGCGGACCGGGGGCGGCCGCGGCGGCGCGCAGCCGGGTCAGGACGGCCTGCGGCTCCAGCGGGTCGGCGAGTTCGACCACGTTGGCGGTGTCCGTGCCGGAGAGCACGGCGGGGGCGACGGCCGCGAGGACGGGGAGGACGGAGGCCGCGTCCACCAGTTGCCCACGGCCCATCGGCGAGGCCGCGAGCAGCAGCACGGTTCCGGGCATCGTCCCCCCTGTCGTCGGTCCGCGGTCGTCGGTCCCGGTGATCGGTCAGAGCAGCACCGTAACCGCTGCGGCTGCAAAGGGGGGCGTCAGGACGGCAATCGTCCTCCCAACGCGGCTCCTTGGAGCCGTCGGACCGCGAAGATCGTGGTGTCGTCGCCCAGACGACCGCCGCTGTGGCGCAGGACGCCGTCGCGCACGTGGCCGACCAGGCGCCGCGGGTCGGCGACGTCAGGGTCGGCGGCGACGGCGCGGGCGACCTGGTCGGCGAGGGAGTAGTACTCACCGTGGCCGTCCCGGGCCTCCGTCACGCCGTCCGTGGTGATCAGCAGCGTCGTCTCCGAGGCGAGGGGGACTGTGACCGGGGGAGACGGGCCGTCGGTGGCGACGAGGTCGTTCATGCCCAGCGGGAGGCGGTCGCCGGGCGGCAGGGGGCGTACGCCGTCACGGCCGACCGCGAGCGGGGGTTCGTGACCGAAGTTGACGACCTCGACCTTTCCGGGGCGGTCGTCCGAGAAGCCGAGCAGGACGGCGGTGGCGAAGCGGTCGGCGTCGTCGCGGCCGAGGGCGGTCGTGTGGCCGCGGTGGCGGAGCATACGGATCTCCAGGCGGGCGGCGACGGTCACCAGGTCCGGTTCGTGGTACGCGGCCTCCCGAAAGGTGCCGAGCAGCGCGGCCGCGGTCTCCACCGCGCCCAGGCCCTTGCCCTGCACGTCCCCGACGAGGACGCGGGCGCCGTACGGGCCGGGCTGGATGTCGTAGAAGTCGCCGCCCACCCGGGCCTCGGTGTCCGCGGAGAGGTAGACCGCCGCGTGCTCCAGCCCCGCCCAGTCCGGCGGCAGCGGACGCAGCACGGTACGGCGGGTGGTCTCGGCGACGTCCCGCATGTGCAGCATGCGCTGCTCGCCGCGCACCCGGACCGCACAGGCCAGCGTGGCCAGGACACCGCCGATGGCGACCAGGATGAAGTCGGGCAGGCCCGCGTGGAACTCGTTCGGATAGACGCTGTTCATCAGGACGTACACCACGACCGAGACCACCGCGAACGCCGCCGTGGTCCACACCCCGCAGATCGCGGCGGCGATACCGGGCACCAGGACGATCCAGGAGGTTATCCGGAACCGCTCGCCGGTGTAGTAGTCGATCACCGCGATGACGATGAGCAGCAGCAGCGGCGCCAGCCAGGCGACGCTCCGCCCATGGATCCGCAGCAGCTGCTGCCGGCGCAGGTCCGGGTCGTGGGTCACGCGGCTCAGCCAAGCACGCGGTGATTCCGGTCGCATCCGGACCCCTTTTCCGACTTGCCAGGCGGTCCCCCCAGGTGTGCTCTGGAAGGCGGGGGCGAGGAGAGAGAGGAGTGCTCTCATGGCTCATGCGGCACCCGCGACCGGCACGGTGGCCCGGCGCGGCGCACCACCCGACGTCTTCAGCGAACGGACCCATGCGATCGCCAGGTGGGTGACGCCCGCGGTACTGGGGCTCATCTACGGGTACTGGGCCGCGGCCAACACCCGTTACGGCGGCCCCATCACCGGCTGGAACCTGCTGTTCGGCTTTGTGACCGCGATCGTGTTCTTCGCCGTGTACATGGGTCTGCAGACGCTGGCCCCGCGGCTGCCGCGGGAGGTGCACGCGGTGCTGTGGAGCGCCTTCGCGGGCATCGCGGTCGGCTTCCTGTTCAGCCTGAGCGGCCGCGGTCACACCCCGCTGGAGTCCGCGATCCTGGGCCTGGCGATCGGCGCGCTGGTGTTCGTCACGCTGTTCTATCGCTACTACACGCACGAGGACGCGGCGGGACACCGGATCCGCTGATCCGTGGGGCACGTGTGGGCCCCGGCCGGACTGCCGGGGCCCACGCGCTCCCCTGTTCCCTCCTCACCGGCCGCCGAGCAGGCTCCAGATGCTCGACGGCGTCCATGCGGTGGTCCACGCGAGTGCCGGGCCTGAGCCCGTCCCTCCCCAACACCAGGAAACACCCGTTTGGGTGATCCCTCCACCGGAGCGCATGGTCGCCGCCCCGTCGAAGGGACCGTCGGGGCGACCCCCGTTCGGTTGGACCCGTTGCCCCAAATGCCCCCGAATGCAGGCGCACCGCTCGCGTTCCCGGCCCCCAGGCCCTTGCCTGAAAGCGTGCCCCCACGCCTCAGGAGCGCCCTGTCGGCGGCGCTGATCGCCCTGTCCTGCCTCCTCGTGCCGTTCGGCGCACTGGCGGCCTGGGCGGCGTACACGCTCGCCGACACCGGCCGGTACGTCACGACGATGGCGCCCCTCGCCACCGACCCGGACGTGCGGGACGCCGTGGCGGACACCGTGGGGGCCGGAATCATGCGCGAGGTGGACGACCGCTTCGACACCCGCCGGATGCGGGGCACGGTCGGACCCTTCGTGCACGACGCGGTGCGCTCCTTCACCCAGACCCGGGCCTTCCGTCTGGCCTGGGACGCGGGCAACCGGGCCACGCACGACGCCGTCCTGCGGGCGCTGCGCGACGAGGACGGCGGGGGCGAGAGCGCCGTGTTCGTCGATCTGGCCCCCGTCACCGCCCAGGTCAAGGAGCAACTCGCCCAGGACCATGTGCCGCTCGCGGCCCGCATCCCCGTCGAGCACACCGCGGTCACCGTGCTCCCGGCGGGCCGACTGACCCCGTTCCGGAAGGGTTTCCACGTGCTCGAAGTCGCCGGCTTCTGGCTCCCCGTCGCCTCCGTGGTCCTCGCCGTCGCCGGGATCGCGCTCGCCGTCCACCGCCGTCGCGCGATCGTCGCCACCGGCCTGGGCACGGCCCTGGGCGGCGCCCTGCTCGGCGTCGCCCTCGCCGTCGGCCGTGGTCTCACCCTCGCCGACCTGCCCGCCGACGTTCCCCACGCGGCCGCGGGCGCCGTCTACGACGCGCTCACGGCCACCCTGCGCACGGTGTCCTGGCTGCTGGTGGGCCTCGGCCTGACGGTGGCGCTGACCGCCTGGCTCACCCGGTACGTGCGCGCGGTACGCCTGGTACGACGTCGGCGCGCGGCCGCGACGGCGACCGCCCCGGCTCCCACGCGCGCGCAGGTGTGACGGCGTACCCTCGGGCTCGTGACCCACCAGCCCGTCCGGGGTTCCGGGACAAGGCCGTTCGGTCCGAACGGGGAGCACGGGGAGTACGGCGCCGACCACCCCCGGCGAGCGGGGCGAGGGCTCCGCGTGTGGTGTGCCGCCCTGCTGCTGGCCGGCGTGAGCGCGGTCGTCGGCTGCCGGCTGGCCGACACCGACGGCGTCACCCCCGTACCGCAGCTGCTGGCCTTCCTGCCCTGGCTCCTGCTCCCCACCGGTGTGGCGCTGCTGTGCGCGCTGCTCGCGCGGTGGTGGACGGGGCTGGTGTGGGGGGTGGCCGCCCTCGCGCTGCTGGCGTGGTTCATCGAGCCGTACGGAAGGAGCACGGAGCCCACCGGCGCGCCCCTGGCCCGGCTGCGGGTGCTGACCTCGAACGTCGAGTTCGGGCGGGCGACCGGCGCCCTCGCCCCCGAGATCCGGCGGCTGCGTCCCGACGTGGTGTTCGTCGAGGAGTGCGAGTACACCTGCCGGGCCACCCTGGAGCGGGACTTCGGCGGCGCCTACCCCCACCGGCAGGCGGTCGCGGCGGGCGGCTCGGCGGGCTCACTGCTGCTCAGCCGCTACCCGCTCGAAGGCACCGACGGCGTCCGCGGCACGATGGGCATGCCCGGGGCCGTCGCCGAGGTCCAGGGACACCGGGTGCGCCTGCAACTCGCCCACCCCATGCCCCCGTTGCCCGGACAGCTCGACGTCTGGCGCCGTGAGCTGGGCCGGTTGCGCGACTTCGCCGAGGCCGACGACGACACCCCGACGGTGCTGGCCGGCGACTTCAACGCCTCCCAGGACCACGCCGCCTTCCGCCGCATCCTCGACGCCGGCCTGTACGACGCCGCCCGCCTCGCCGGACACGACCGCACCCCCAGCTGGCCCGCCCGCACCTCCCCGGTCCTCGGCGCCCAGATCGACCACGTCCTGGTGTCCCGGGACTTCTCCACGGCCGACGCCCGCTTCGTCGGCCTGACCGGCACCGACCACCGCGCGCTGGTGGTCGACATCACGCTGCACCAGCGGAAGTGACCCGGAGCCGACTGCGGTGAGGCGGAGCCGACGGACGCACCTCGCCCCACCGCACGCAGCTGTGCATCGTCGGCGCGTCGGGCCTCAGACCCCGATGTCCTCCCCGTCCGCACGCCACACGGCGACCACGGCCGGGCGGACGATCTTCCCGGGCCCGTCGGGCCAGGTGCTCGCCGGCTTCTCCACCGACGCCCCGTCGAGCTCGCCCGGGTGCTGCACCGCGACGAGCACCCGGCGCTCCTGCACGAGCGGACCGCAGGTCTCGGCGCCCGTCGGCACGGTCAGGAACTGCTTGAGCTCACCGCGCCGCTCGCCGCGCGTGGCGACGCCGAACAGTCCGTCGTGCGAGCCGAGCTGGTTGCCGTCGGTGGAGATCCACAGGTTGCCGTGCGGGTCGAAGGCCACGTTGTCCGGGCAGGAGATCGGGCTGACCCGGTCCTTGGGGAAGCCCGCGAAGTAGGTGGCGGGGTCGGCCGGGTCACCGGCGACCAGGAACAGGGACCACCCGAAGCTCTTCGCGTCGGCCCGGTTGCGGTGCTCGGTGAGCTCCAGGATGTGCCCGTGCTTGTTGTTGTTGCGCGGGTTGGCCTCGTCGGCGGCCGCGGAGCCCGCCTTGCCCCGGTTGGTGTTGTTGGTGAGGACGACGTACACCTTGCCGGTGCGCGGCGAGGGCTGGATGTCCTCGGGACGGTCCATCTTCGTGGCGCCCACCTTGTCGCCGGCGAGGCGCGTGAACACGAAGACCTCCTCCGCGGTCATCCCGTCCACGTGCGAGACGGCCCCGTGGGCGGTGGCGGTGGCCAGCGAGATCCAGGTGCCGCCGCCGTCGAACTCGCCGTCGGCGGGCAGCTTTCCGCTGCCGTCGATCTCGGCCGTCGGCGAGTCACCGGTGAGCCTGGCGACGTAGAGCGTGCCCTCGTCGAGCAGCGAGAGGTTGTGCTCGCGCACGGCGCGGCCGCTGCCGTGGCGCATCCGCTTGCTGCCGACGAACTTGTAGAAGTAGTCGAACCGCTCGTCGTCCCCGGAGTACACGACGGGCCGTCCGTCGTCGGTGAGCCGGACGGTGGCGGCCTCGTGCTTGAACCGGCCGAGGGCGGTGTGCTTGCGGGGCGTGGACTCCGGGTCGTACGGGTCGAGCTCGACGACGTAGCCGAACCGGTGCGCCTCGTTGGGCTCCTGCGCCAGGTCGAAGCGCTTGTCGAAACGCTCCCACTTGCGCTCGGTGGCCCCGGTGCCGATGCCGTACCGCTTGTCGTTGGCGCTGCTGCCGTTGGCGAAGTACTGGTTGAAGTTCTCCTCGCCGTGCAGCGTGGTGCCCCACGGGGTGGTGCCGCCGGAGCAGTTGTTGAGCGTGCCGAGGACCTTGGTGCCGGTCGGGTCGGCGGAGGTCTTCAGCAGCGCGGAGCCCGCGGCGGGGCCGGTGACCCGGAACTCGGTGGTGGCGGTGACACGCCGGTTGAGCCGGTGCCGCGCTACGGCGGTGAGGGCACCCGTCTTGCGGTCCTCCTCCACCACGACGGCGCCCAGCCCGTGGGCGGCCCAGGCGACCTCGACCTGCTGACGGGTGGGGTTGGCGGCGTCGTACCCCCGGAACATCAGGACTTCGTCGGTGTACTCGTGGTTGGCGACGAGCAGCTGCCGGTTCCGCTCACCGGGCAGCGGGAGCAGCGCCAGGAAGTCGTTGTTGTACCCGAACTGCCCGGCCTGGGCGGCCGCGGTCTGGTTGTCCGGGTCGAAGGCGGGCGCGCCGCGCAGGATGGGCTCGCCCCAGCGGATGACGACGTTCTGCCGGTAGCCGTCCGGGACGACGACGGCGTCGGTGGTGTTGGGGGCGACGGGGCTGTACCGCAGCCCGCGCGCACCGTTCGCGCCGTTCTTGCCGTACGTGGCGGAGGTGTCCGTCGCGGCCGCGGCGGGCCGGGCCCCGGCCACCCCGACGCCGCCGGCGGTGGCGGCCACCGTGACGACGGCGGCGGCGCGCAGGGCGCTGCGGCGGCTGAGGGTGCCGGCGATGACATCGCCGACGTAGTCGTTGGAGCTGGTGTTGGGAACCTCGTGGAAGCAGGCGTCACCACACCGGAAGCGACAGGTGAGGGCGGATCGCCCACCTGGGTGCGAGCCGGACGGAGTTCCGACGATCGGCTGCAGCTTGCGCATTTTACTATCCCCTTGCGTGCCCTTGGTATGAGCGTGACGTTAGGGGTGCTTATGTGCGGGCGGACAGCCTCCGGATGAACGAACGGTGAACCCGAGGGAGCGGGGGTCCTCGGCGCAAACCTGACCCTCCCCAAGATCACCCCCAGGGGCCGCTAACCTTACGTGTCCGTCCTGGCCAGGGATTGACGGGCATCAACTCACGCGAAGGGTTGCGCACATGGGCATTCTCACTCTCCTGCGGAACGCATTCGGCCGGTCACGCAAGACGCGTACCGCCGAGGCGGAGGGTGCGGAACGAGTTCCTTCGCAGGAGCAGGAACCGCAGGTCACGCCCCCCACCCCGCAGGTCCCCGAGCCCCGCACGTCCACCTCGGACGAGCACGAACTGGTCTCGGCGGCCTTCAACAACATCACGGTCCCGAAGCAGCCGACACCGACCGATCCGGGGGTGGAGCGGACGCCGGAGCCGGCGGCTGAGCCGGAGACCGAGCCGGAGCCGGTGACTGAGCCGGAGCCGGTGGCCGAGGCCGAGCCTGAGCCGGTGGCTGAGGCCGAGGTCGAGGCCGAGCCTGAGCTGGTGGCTGAGCCCGAGCCGGTGGCTGAGGCCGAGCCTGAGCCGGTGGCTGAGGCCGAGGTCGAGGCCGAGCCGGAGCCCGTGGCTGAGCCCGAGCCGGTGGCCGAGGCCGAGGTCGAGGCCGAGCCTGAGCCGGTGGCTGAGGCCGAGGTCGAGGCCGAGCCGGAGCCCGTGGCTGAGCCCGAGCCGGTGGCCGAGGTCGAGGCGGAGCCCGAGCCCGTAGCTGAGGCCGAGGTTGAAGCTGAGCCTGAGCCGGTCGCCGAGGCCGAGCCCGTCGTGGAGCCCGAGCCGACCGCCGAGGCCGAGCCGGATCCGGTCGCCGAAGCGGAACCCGTCGTGGAACCTGAGCCGGAGCCGGAGCCCGAGGCCGTCGTCGAGCCGACGCCGGAGCCGACCGCGGAGGCCACCCCCGAGCCCGTCGTGGAGCCGGTTGCCGCCGAGGCCGACGCACCCGCGGCCGCCGACGGCGAGGACGCCCCACAGGGGCCACCCGCACTCGACGACGAGACCCGCACGGGCGGTGCGGGTGGGAACGACCCGGCCGAAGGCGAAGCCGAGGCCGCTGACGACGCCGAGCTCCCAGAGGGCCTCGCCCGCCTGAAGGCCGACGCCCCCAGCCTGGCCACCGCCTACAGCGCAGCCACAGCCACCCTCAAGAACACCAACCTCACCGGCACCCGAGCGAAGCTCTACCTCGTGCTCGACCGCTCCGCCTCCATGCGCGCGTACTACAAGGACGGCTCCGCCCAGGCCCTCGCCGAGCAGACCCTCGCCCTCGCCGCCCACCTCGACCCCGAGGCCACGGTCCACGTCGTCTTCTTCTCCACGGAAGTGGACGGCACCACCGACCTCACCCTCGCCGCCCACGAGAACAAGATCGACGAGGTCCACGCCGGCCTCGGCCGCATGGGCCGTACCAGCTACCACGCCGCCGTGGAAGCCGTACTCGCCCACCACGACAAGAACAACGACGCCAAGGCCCCCGCCCTGGTCGTCTTCCAGACGGACGGCGCCCCCGACGCCAAGACCCCCGCCACCCAGTCCCTCACGGCCGCCGCGAAGACCCACCCCGCCGTCTTCTTCTCCTTCGTCGCCTTCGGTGAGCACGACAACAAGGCCTTCGACTACCTCCGCAAGCTGAAGACGGACAACACGTCGTTCTTCCACGCGGGCCCGACCCCCCGCGAGCTCACGGACACGGAGCTGTACGAGGGCGTCCTGGCGAACTGGCGCCCGTAACTCCCCGTAGACACCCCATAACCGAACATCCCCACCCACCCCATGCCGCCCGCTTCTCACCCCGTAAAACGGGAAGCGGGCGGCATACACATGTCGGCTACGATTTCAAGGTTCGTACACACAGCGACCGCGACCTGGGAGCAGCCCCCGATGGCTCGACACCTCATCACCAGCGCCCTTCCGTACATCAACGGGATCAAGCACCTGGGCAACATGGTGGGGTCCATGCTCCCGGCGGACGTGTACTCCCGGTACCTCCGCCAGCGCGGCCACGACGTCCTGTACATCTGCGCGACCGACGAGCACGGCACCCCCGCCGAGCTGGCCGCCAAGGAGCAGGGCCTCCCGGTCGCCGAGTTCTGCGCGCAGGCGCACGACGCCCAGAAGGCGGTCTACGACGGCTTCGCGCTCGCCTTCGACTACTTCGGCCGCAGCTCCAGCGCCGAGAACCACGAGATCACCCAGCACTTCGCCCGCAAGCTGAACGAGAACGGCTTCATCGAGGAGCGGTCGATCCGCCAGGTGTACTCCCCGGTCGACGGCCGCTTCCTCCCGGACCGCTACGTGGAGGGCACCTGCCCCCACTGCGGCTACGACAAGGCCCGCGGCGACCAGTGCGAGAACTGCACCCGTGTCCTGGACCCGACCGACCTGATCAACCCGCGCTCGGCGATCTCCGGCTCCACGGACCTGGAGATCCGCGAGACCAAGCACCTCTTCCTCCTCCAGTCGAAGCTGGAGAACGAGGTCCGCGAGTGGGTCGCCAAGCACGACAGGGACTGGCCGCAGCTGGCGTCCTCCATCGCCCACAAGTGGCTGACCGAGGGCCTGCACGACCGCGCGATCACCCGTGACCTGGACTGGGGCGTCCCGGTCCCGGCCGACACCTGGCCGGAGCTGGCCGCCGAGGGCAAGGTCTTCTACGTCTGGTTCGACGCCCCGATCGAGTACATCGGCGCGACGAAGGAATGGTCGGACCAGGACCCGGAGACCCGCGACTGGAAGTCCTGGTGGTACGACGTCGACAACGACGTCCGCTACACGGAGTTCATGGCGAAGGACAACGTCCCCTTCCACACGGTGATGTTCCCGGCCACCGAGCTGGGCGTGCGCGAGCCGTGGAAGAAGGTCGACTTCGTCAAGGCCTTCAACTGGCTGACGTACTACGGCGGAAAGTTCTCCACGTCCCAGAAGCGCGGTGTCTTCACCGACCAGGCCCTGGAGATCCTCCCGGCCGACTACTGGCGCTACTTCCTCATCGCGAACGCCCCGGAGTCCGACGACTCCTCCTTCACGTGGGAGCACTTCACCGCCACGGTCAACAAGGACCTCGCCGACACCCTCGGCAACTTCGTCAACCGCGTCCTGTCCTTCTCCCGCAAGCGCTTCGGCGACGACGTCCCCGCGGGCGGCGAGCCGGGCGAGGCGGAGGCGAAGCTCGGCGAGGAGATCGCGCGTCTCCTCGCGGAGTACGAGGAGCACATGGAGGCTCTCCAGTTCCGCAAGGCGGCCGCCGCGCTGCGCGCCCTGTGGTCGGCCGGCAACTCCTACCTGGAGGAGAAGGCCCCCTGGCTGGAGATCAAGACCGACAAGGACGGCGCGGCCCTCACCCTGCGCACGGCGATGAACCTGATCCACCTGTACGCGGTGGTCTCGGAGCCCCTCATCCCCAGCTCGGCGGCCACGATGCGCGCGGCGTTCGACCTGGAGGACGACTCGGCCGTGTGGGTCTCGGCGGACGAGGCGAAGGCCCTCTCCTCCGTCTCTGCCGGGACGCCCTTCACGGTCCCGCCGGTGCTGTTCGCCAAGCTGACGGACGAGGACCTGGAGACGTACAAGGAGCGCTTCGGCGGCCAGGAGGGATGACCCCGTGACGACACGGAACCCGTCGTCGTACTACGTCACCACCCCGATCTACTACGTCAACGACGCGCCGCACCTGGGCCATGCCTACACCACGGTCGCGGCGGACGTGCTCGCCCGCTGGCACCGCGGGCGCGGCGAGCGCGTCTGGTTCCTCACCGGCACCGACGAGCACGGCCAGAAGGTCCTGCGCACGGCCGAGGCGAACGGCACGACGCCCAGGGCGTGGGCGGACCGGCTGGTCACGGAGTCCTGGCAGCCCCTGTGGGAGCACCTGGAGATCGCCAACGACGACTTCATCCGCACCACGCAGAAGCGCCATACCGACCGCGTCCAGGAGTTCGTGCAGGACCTGTACGACAAGGGCGAGATCTACAAGGGCGGCTACGAGGGGCCGTACTGCGTGGGCTGCGAGGAGTACAAGCCCCCGGGCGAACTGATCGACGGCGAGGGCGAGTTCGCGGGCCGGAAGCTGTGCCCGATCCACCGCAAGCCGGTGGAGATCCTCAGCGAGGAGAACTACTTCTTCCGCCTGAGCGAGTACGGCGACAGGCTCCTCGCGCACTACGAGGCCAACCCGGGCTTCATCCAGCCCGAGTCCGCGCGCAACGAGGTCGTGAACTTCGTCCGGCGCGGTCTGCAGGACCTCTCCATCTCCCGCTCGACCTTCGACTGGGGCGTCCCGGTCCCGTGGGACGACCAGCACGTGATCTACGTATGGGTCGACGCGCTCCTGAACTACGCCACGGCGGTCGGCTACAACGAGAACCAGGAGAAGTTCGAGTCGACCTTCCCGGCCGATGTGCACCTGGTCGGCAAGGACATCCTCCGCTTCCACGCGGTCATCTGGCCGGCGATGCTGATGGCACAGGGCCTGCCGCTGCCCGCCCGGGTCGCGGCGAACGGCTGGCTGATGGTCGGCGGCGAGAAGATGTCGAAGTCCAACCTGACCGGCATCAGGCCGCAGGACCTCACGTCCCACTTCGGTGTGGACGCGTACCGCTGGTACTTCCTGCGGGCCATCGCCTTCGGCCAGGACGGCTCCTTCTCCTGGGAGGACTTCTCCGCCCGGTACACGAGCGAGCTGGCGAACGGCTACGGCAACCTCGCCTCCCGTGTGGCGGCGATGGTCGGCAAGTACTTCGACGGCACGCTGCCCGGGGCCACGGCGGACGGCGCGGCGGAGCGGGCGGTCCACGAGGGCCTCGCGAGGGCGGTCGCCGAGTCCGACCGCCGTATCGGCGACGAACTGGACTTCCAGGGCGGCATCCTGGCCGTCTTCGACTTCATCAAGCAGGTCAACGGCTATCTCACGGAGCAGGAGCCGTGGAAGGTGGCCAAGGACGGCTCGGCCGAGGGCCGGGCCCGCCTGGCCACCATCCTCTACACGGCGGCGGAGTCCCTGCGCGCGGTCGCCGTCCTCCTCGCCCCGGTCATGCCCGAGACCTCCGGAAGGCTCTGGGACTCCCTGGGCGCGGAGCCCTCCCTGGGCCCCCTGTCGGACCAGCGGATCCAGCAGGCCGGACAGTGGGGCAGGCTCCCGGCCGCCTCGACGGTGACCAAGGGCCCGGCCCTCTTCCCGCGCCTGGAGGAGAAGCCGGGCGCGTGAATCCGCCCGGCTCCTCCCCTCAGACCGAGGCACCGAGAACAAGCGCACCGATGACCGGGGCCGCGTAGACCAGCGGGAACGGGATGTGCGAGTACCAGCGCGCCCGTGCCACGGTGACGACGGCCCCGGCGAAGTAGAGCACCAACCCCACCCCCGCCGCGACCCCGACCACCGGCACGAACAGCCCGACGAGCAGCCCCACGGCCCCGGCGGCCTTGGCCAGCCCGAGCAGGGTCCACCACGACCGGGGCACCCGGTAGTCCTCGAGCAGCTTGACGATCCACTGGGCCCGCAGCAGCAGAACGGCACCCGAGAAGCCGGACATCAGGGCGGCGAGGACGGTGACGACGACATAGGCGACACGCATGAGAAGCTCCGTTCGAAATCAACACCGGACACCCCTCTGACGCCCCCGAACCCACACATGTGACAGCCCACGCAAAAAACCTCGCAGGACCGTCCGGAGACTTCGCGTCCGCACGCCCCCCGCCCTGATCGCTCAGCCGCCGGACAGAATCCCGGCGCCGGTCGTCGTCGCCAGTTCCGTCGGGAGGTTCTTCGCGGAGGTCTGCAGGCCGGCCGTGAGGGTCGGTGTCCAGTTCACCGTCGTCTTGAGCTTCTTCGACGTCGTGGCGTTGTACGCGGCGACGAGGTCGGTCGTCGTGCCGTTGACGAGGTTGCCGCTGCCCGCGACCGAGCCGGTGCCGTCGCCGCTGAGGAGCTTGGAGATCTTCTGGCCGGCGGCGACCTTCCAGTAGTTGTTCTGCGCGACGACCTGGGCCTTGGCGCGGGAGTTGATGCTGTACTGCAGTACGTACCCGTTGAGGGTGGTCGTGTCGTAGAGGTTGTTGTAGATGTGGACCTGGCCGATGCGGGTCAGCGGGGCACGCTGGACGATGCCCTTCCACACGTTGTGGTGGAGGGAGACGCGCAGCTTGCCGACGCTGTCGGTGTCGCTGCTGCCGATCAGCATCGTCTTGTCGTGGTTGGTGAACCGGTTGCGCTCGACGGTCACCAGGTCGGAGCCCTTGGTGATGTCGAGGGAGCCGTCGTGGATCTGGTACTCGCGGCCGTAGTACTTCGGGTTGGCGCTGTCGAAGCGCGGTGCGTCGGTGAAGGTGTTGTGGTCGACCCAGACGTGGGTCGCGCCGCGCAGGGTGACGGAGTCGTAGTTCGAGTTCCAGTTGCCGTCGTCGCCGTCGGTGGGGTCCCACTGCGGGAAGCAGTCCTCGGTGGCGGCGAAGGTCAGGTTGCGGACGATGACGTTGTCCACGTTCTGGATCTGGAGCATGCCGCCGGTGATACCGGCCTTGGTGCCCGGTACGCCCACGACGGTGGTGTTGGCCGGCACCCTGAAGACGACGTTCTTCGCCTGCTTGGCCTGGGCGACGGCACGGGCCTTCTCCTGGGTGCCCGAGGGCAGCTTGGAGCGGCCGTAGGTGGAGGGGTCGTACGCCTTCAGATAGGCGGAGAGCGAGTAGCCGGTGCCCGACGCGTAGTCGGCGCAGGTCAGCTTCTTCCCCGAGTCGTCCGTGTTGGCGTCGATGGTGCCCTTGACCTTGATGATCCGCGAGGTGGTGTCGGACGCCGACCCGAGCGCCTTCACGAGCTGCGCGCGCGTGCTGACGGTGAAGGTGTGCGCGGAGTCGGCCTTCGCACCACCGCTCGTCCCGGAACCCGAGGCCGCCCAGCCGTCCTTGGCGGGAAGCGTCTGGTGGTACAGGTCGATGCCACCGGCGTTCGCGTTCATCACGAAGAAACCGGCACCGGCGCCGGCGACCACGAAGGCGGTGGAGACGGCGAGGACGCGCCGCGTGCGGCGGGACCGGCGGTGAGAGGCAGAGGCCACGGGGGATTCCTTACGTGGGTGTGGTTCACGTGCTGGTGTGAAGCCCCCGGCGAGGGGGCTTACGCCTCCTCAGTTGCCGCCCCGCCCAAAAAGGTTGCCGCGACCGCACGGCCTCGTCGAAGATCGGGCACCGCGCCCGGCCACTAGGCTCCAGCCCTACGACCACACCTCCCCCGGGCCACCGAGTGAACCTCCCCGCATCCCCTGCCGCACACCTCCCCGACCCCCATCGGCGTCTCCTCGCCGACGTCCCGGCCGTGGCCGCCCGTATGGCCCTGGCCGGCGGATACGCCCTTCAGGCCCACGGCCTGCTCGAACGCACGCACGCGAACGTGGACTTCGCGACGGAGAGCGCCGAGCCGATGCCCCGGATCGCGGCCGCGCTGCACGACGCGCTCGTCTCCCGGGGCCGTGAGACGACCGTCCAGGACGTGGATCCCCTCTCCGCCCATCTGACGGTCACGGATCCGCCGACCGGCACGGCCGTCCCCCTCGGCCTCCACAAGGAGGCCTTCTGGAGCCCGCCCGTCCTGACCTCGTACGGCCCGACGCTCTGCCTGGAGGACGCGGTGGGGACGAAGATCCGCGCCCTCTACGACCGGGGGCTGGCGGTCGATCTGATCGACGCGCGGGCGGCGGCAGACCTGTTCTCCTTCCCCGACCTGGAGGAGCTGGCCCGCCGCCACGTCCGCGACGAGTTCGACCTCCCCACCCTCCGGACCCGCCTGGAGGGCACGGACTACTACCCGGACACGGCCTTCACGGCCTACGGCCTGGCGGACGACGAGATCACCGCCCTGCGCGCCTGGGCCCAGGCCTGGTCGACGGACATCGCCGAGCGGCTGCTGGAGGAGGGGGCGTCCCCGGACAAATGATCCCGGGACGCCCCCTCGTCCGGAGCTATGCCGTCGACGTCGACGTCGCCGACGGTGTCTCCGACGCGCTGGGCCGGGGAGCGTCCTGGCCGTCGTGGGTGGCCGCCGGGTCCACGGCCACGGTGATCGAGCCCCGGACGCCCCGGGCGATGTGGTCCTTGTGGTAGCGGAGCTTCAGGAGGCCGCCCCGGGTGCCGCTCTGGTCGTAGATGGTGTCCTCGGTGAGGGTGGTGCGTTCGGCTGTGTTCGTGGCGTACGGGTCCACGGTCGCCGTGGCGAGCACCGCCTCCTCCGCGAAGAAGAACTGGCCCGTGTGGCAGGTGTGCCCGCCCTCGTAGCCCGCGTCCGTCCACTCGCCGTCCACGTGCACCTTGACGTGGATGTGGACACAGCGGCCCCGGTACCAGCCCGGGAAGACCGTCCGGAACTTCACCCGGCCCTGGTGGTCCGTGCGCCAGGTGCCCCGGAGGTAGCGGGTGTCGTCCGTGGGCTCCTGGTGGCCGCCGCCCCCGCCGCCCGGTCCGCCGGACGGGGGCGCGCCCGTGGGGGTGTCCGTCGGGGTGCCGGTGGGGGCCGGGCCGCCGCCACCGCCGTTGCCCTGGTTCTCGTAGCCGGAGTACACGCCCATCGCGTCGCAGTGCCAGATGTCGACGGCCGCGTTCCTGACCGGCCGACAGGTCTCGGAGTCGATCACCTTGAGCGCGAGGAGTAGGGGAACGCCCTCGCGGTCCTCCGTGACGTCCCGGCGGAGCTTGTCCGCGTCGATGTAGTAGGGGCCCTCGACCGTCTCGGACGTCAGCAGATAGCAGTCCTCGCCGGCGGGGAGCGCGCGGCGCTGCCCGGCCGTCGCGTTCGCGGCGAACGCACCGCCGCCGAGTCCCGCCGCGGCGACCGCGCCCGCGCCGACGGCAACCACCCGACGGCGTGTCAACGCGCTTGTGTTCTTTTCCTGTTGGGGTTCCTCATGGGCTGTCATGCGCCCGGAAGGTAGGCAGGAACCCTGTCACCGAGCTGAGAAAACGGCTCCTTTTCGCAGCCGCACGCGAAAGGGGCCGGAAACCGGTGTCGGTTTCGGGCCCCTCGGGACGCGCTGGTGCCTACTTCGGCTGCGGCTTGCGCACCGACAGGTGCAGTTCCTTCAGCCGTGCCTCCTCCAGCTCCGTCGGCGCGCCCATCATCAGGTCCTGGGCGTTGCCGTTGAGCGGGAAGGCGATGGTCTCGCGGATGTTCGGCTCGTCGGCCAGCAGCATGACGATGCGGTCGACGCCCGGCGCGATGCCGCCGTGCGGCGGGGCGCCGAAACGGAAGGCGCGGAGCATGCCCGCGAACTTCTCCTCGACGGTCTCCCGGTCGTAGCCCGCGATCTCGAAGGCCTTGAGCATGATCTCCGGCTCGTGGTTCCGGATGGCGCCGGAGGACAGCTCGACGCCGTTGCAGACGATGTCGTACTGCCAGCCCAGGATGTCCAGCGGGTCCTGGTTCTCCAGGGCCTCCAGGCCGCCCTGCGGCATGGAGAAGGGGTTGTGCGAGAAGTCGATCGCGCCGGTGTCCTCGTCCTTCTCGTACATCGGGAAGTCGACGATCCAGCAGAAGCGGAAGACACCCTCCTCAAAGTGGCCGGCCCGCTTGGCGGCCTCGACCCGCACCGCGCCCATGACCTTCGAGACCTCGTCGAACTCGCCCGCGCCGAAGAAGACGGCGTGACCGGCCACCAGCCCGAGGCGCTCGGTGAGGACCTTGACGTTCTCCTCCGTCAGGAACTTCGCGATCGGGCCCGTCAGCGAGCCGTCCTCGGCGACCCGGACCCATGCCAGGCCCTTGGCGCCCAGCGACACCGCGAAGTCGCCCAGCTGGTCGAAGAACTTGCGGGGCTGGTCCTGGACGGCCGGGACCGGCAGCGCGCGCACGTGCTTGCCCGCGAACGCCTTGAACTCGGAGCCCTCGAAGACATCCGTGATGTCCACCAGCTCCAGCTGGGCGCGCAGGTCCGGCTTGTCGGAGCCGTACCTGAGCATCGCCCCGCGGAACGGGATCCGCGGGAAGGGCGAGGTGACGTGGCGGCCGTTGCCGAACTCCTCGAAGAGCTCCGTCATGAGCTTCTCGACGGGCTGGAAGACGTCCTCCTGCTCGACGAAGGACATCTCGATGTCGAGCTGGTAGAACTCGCCCGGCGAGCGGTCCGCGCGGGCGTCCTCGTCACGGAAGCAGGGCGCGATCTGGAAGTAGCGGTCGAAGCCGGAGATCATCAGCAGCTGCTTGAACTGCTGCGGGGCCTGCGGCAAGGCGTAGAACTTGCCCGGGTTCAACCGGGAGGGCACCACGAAGTCACGGGCGCCCTCGGGGGAGGTGGCGGACAGGATCGGCGTCGCCATCTCGTTGAAGCCGAGCGCGGTCATCTTGTGACGGATCGCGGAGATCACCGCCGTACGCAGCATGATGTTGCGGTGCATGCGCTCGCGGCGCAGGTCCAGGAAGCGGTACTCCAGGCGCCGCTCCTCGTTGACCCCGTCCTCGGCGTTGATCGTGAAGGGCAGCGGGGCGGCGGCGCCGAGCACCTCGACCTCGCCGACCTCGATCTCGATCTCGCCCGTCGGCAGGTCCGGGTTCACGTTCTCGGTGCCTCGCGAGACGACCTTGCCGTCGGCGCGGACCACCGTCTCCTTGGACAGCTTGTCCAGGGCCTCGTACGCGGCCGTGCCGGGGCGGGCGACGAGCTGCGTGATGCCGTAGTGGTCGCGCAGATCGATGAAGAGGATGCCGCCCAGGTCGCGCCGATTGTGCAGCCAGCCACTCAGCCGGACGTCGGTCTCGACGTCAGAGGCGCGGAGCTCGCCGCAGGTGTGGGACCTGTACCGATGCATCGTCGTTCATCCAGTCTTCGCGGATCGGGGCCTGTGTGGGGCTGTGCTTCAGGTTGCTTCAGCTTGTTTCACGTGAAACACAGACCAGCGTACCGGGCACCCGAAGATCGCCTCCCACCATTACCGCAGCGGGGAGCGGTGGCACTCTTCGATCGCATCTTCCTAAAGTGGGGCAATGCGCACTGGCGAGCCCCTGCCCGCCGTCGGGGAGGTTCTCTCCTCCCTCGCGACCGGGGTGTGGCACTGGAACACCGCCACCGGGCTGGTCACGATCGACGCGGAGACCGCTCGGCTGCTCGGACTGCCCGGCGGGACGACCACCCTCACCGAGGCCCGGGCACGCGCCCGTTTCCATCCCGTCGACTGGAACGAGAACACCAGCATCATCCGGCTCGCCTCCGACGAGGGCACGCTGGCCGAGGTGCGGTTGCGGATCATGGACGAGCAGGGCCGGATCGTACGCACGGTACGCAGCCGTTTCAGACCGGTGTACGACCGCAAGGAGCGCGTGTACCGGGTGACGGGCACCCTGCAGGAGGTCACCGAACCGACGCCGGGCACCGCCGCGCAGACCCCCGTCACCGGTGACTGGCGCCGCTCCCGGGAGGCGTTCCTGCTGGACGCGGGCCGGGCGCTGGCCGAGGCTCGGTCCACGTCGGAGGTGCTGCGGGTCGCGGCGGGGCTGTCGATGCCGGGGTTCTCGCCGGACGGGCTGGCCGTCTTCGGGGTGCAGGGCGACCGGCTGACGGTCATCGGCCATCACGGGCATCAGCCGGGCGACGAGGCTCCCTTCACCGATATGCCGCTGGAGACGGACTACCCGGCCGCCGAGGTGGTCCGGACCGGCCGTGCGGTCTATCTGTCCTCCCCCGAGCAGTACAAGAGCCGCTACCCGGTGACCTGGCCGCTCGCCCAGCACTTCGGCCGGCAGTCCTGGGCGTTCCTGCCGCTCACGGCCGCCGGCCGCACGATGGGTGCCTGGATGGCGGCCTTCGCCTATCCGGTCGCCTTCACACCGGACGAGCGCTCGGTGCTCACGACGGTGGCCCGCATGCTCGCCCAGGCCCTGTCCCGGGCCGGAGCCGCCGAGTCCCAGCGCGAACTGACCGACGGACTGCAACGCTCCATGCTGCCCACGCTGGGCCCCGAGGTCCCCGGCATGGGCGTGGCCGCCCGCTACATCCCCACCGGCGGCGGGCTCCAGGTCGGCGGCGACTGGTACGACATGATCCCGCTGCCCGGGGGCACCTCCCGGACGAAGTCCGGGGGAAGCCGGTTCGCGCTGGTCATCGGTGACGTCCAGGGACATGACGTACGGGCCGCCGGTCTGATGGGACAGCTGCGGATCGCCCTGCGCGCCTATGCCTCCGAGGGCCACCGCCCCGACGCGGTCCTCTCCCGGGCCTCCCGCTTTCTGCACGGCGTCAACGACGGCGCTCTGCACGGTGTCGACGACAGCGGCGGTGACGACGCCGACCCGCGCTTCGCGACCTGCCTCTATGTGGAGGTCGACCCGGTGTCCGGCGTCCTGGAGATCGCCCGCGCCGGGCATCCGGACCCGGCGATCCGGATGGCGGACGGCACGGTGATGATGCGGCCGACGGCGGGCGGTCTGCCGCTGGGCATCGACCCGGACGCCGACTACCCGACGACACGGTTCGCGCTGGAGCCCGGCGAGACCATGATGATCTGTACCGACGGGCTGATCGAGACCGGCGGTCATGACCTGGAGAGCGGATGGCACCGCCTCCGCGCCGTCCTGGAGGACCACGAGGGCGGCCTGGAGTCGCTCGCGGACGCCCTGGTGCAGGCGGTGCACGGACCGTCCTCGCACCAGACGCCGGGGCCGCTGGCCGATCGCCGCGAGGACGACATAGCCGTGCTGCTGCTGGGCAGGCCGGGGGTGGGCGACGGCTACGGCGCCACGATGCTCGTCGGGCCCACGGTCCGGCGCACCCTGCTGGCGGTGGCGCAGGACGAGCCGGAGCGGATCGCCGAGGCCCGCGATCAGGTGCGCGGGCTGTTGCACGACTGGACCTCCGACGAGCAGGTGGACACCGCGGCGCTGCTGGTGTCGGAGATGCTCACCAACGTCCTCGTGCACACCGACGCCGACGCCCTGCTGCTCGCCGAGGTCACCGGGGAGAGGGGCGAGCGGCGGCTGCGGGCCGAGGTCACCGACGTCGGGGACGACCTCCCGCACAAGCGAAGCCCCGGGGAGCTGGCCTCCTCCGGGCGCGGTCTGGTGCTGATGGAGCTGCTCGCGGACGCGTGGGGGGTGGATCCGCGAGGTGAGGGCAAGAGCATCTGGTTCGAGCTGTACGAGAAGGGGTGACCTGGTCGGAGCGGTCGCTACTGGGTGGCGTACCGGCTCCGCAGCTCGTGCACGACCCCGAAGGCGGCCGCGGTGAGCGGTACGGCCAGCAGCATCCCGACGATGCCCGCGACGGACGCCCCGGCCGTGATCGCCAGCATCACCACCGCGGGATGCATCTGCACGGTCCGGCTCTGGATCACCGGCTGGAGCACATGGCCCTCCAGCACCTGCACGGCGACGACGACCCCGAGGGCCCACAGCGCGATCACGAACCCCCGGTCGGCGAGCGCGACCAGCACGGCCACCGCGCCGGAGAGGAAGGCGCCGAGGTAGGGGATGTAGGCGCCGACGAAGACGAGCGCGCCGAGGCCGGGCGCGCCCGGCACCTGGAGGATCAGCAGCCCGATGGTGATGCAGGTGGCGTCGATGAGCGCGATGACGGTGGTGCCGCGCATGAACCCCTCGACGGCCGCGAAGGCCCGCCGCGCCATGGCCTCCAGGGTGTCGCCGGTGCCGCGTGGGGCGAGGGAGCGCAGGCTCTCGGCGGCCCGGTGGGAGTCGCGCAGGAAGAAGAAGACGAGCAGCAGCGCCAGTACGGCCATGGCGATACTCTCGCCGACCACGCTGACCCCGCTGATGACATTGGAGGCGGCCGTCCCGCCGAACTTGGCCAGCAGGTTCCTGGCGTTCTCGGCGAGGTCGTCCAGCGAGGTCCCGGCCGCCCCGAAGTGCTCGGCGACGGACCTCGCGGCGGCCCGCAGCGAGGAGATGATCTGGCCCCCGGTGTCGATCAGCGCGGCGACCACGATGTAGACGGCCCCGCCGATGACGGCCACGACCGCGACACAGGTGAGCCCGGCGGCCAGCGAGCGCTGCACCCCGGCCCGGACGAGCCGCCGGTACAGCGGCCCGAGCAGCGCGGTCCCGAGCAGCGCGAGCAGCACGGGAGTGACGGCCGTACGGAACGTGGTGCACAGCCGGACCCCGACGTACCCGACCCCGTAGACGAGCAGGATCACCACGCACCAGGCGGCGAGTCGGCGGACGGGGTCGGGCAGAAGCTGCACGCACCCAGCCGATCACGCCCGCGGCCGGGCTGTCCTGCGCTCGGGCCCGGCCGGGTGACGCGGTACGGCGAGAGCCCCGTCCGGCGCCGTTGACGGACGGGGCTCTCGCCGGACCCGGGCTCAGGCCTGCGGTCCGCTCTCGGTCATGCCGTGGACGGCCGGGACCGTTCCGAGCCGGCCCTTCTGGAAGTCCTCGAAGGCCTGCTGGAGTTCCTCACGGGTGTTCATGACGAAGGGGCCGTAGTGGGCCATGGGCTCACGGATGGGCTGCCCGCCGAGCAGGACGATCTCCAGGTCCGGCGTGTGGGAGTCCTGCTTCTCGTCCGCGCGGACGGTCAGCGAGGAGCCGCTGCCGAAGACGGCGGTCTGGCCCAGCTGGACCGGACGACGGTCGGCACCGACGGAGCCGCGCCCGGCCAGGACGTACGCGAGGGCGTTGAAGTCCTCGCGCCAGGGCAGGGTGATCTCCGCACCCGGGGCGAGGGTCGCGTGGATCATCGTGATCGGGGTGTGGGTGATACCGGGACCGGCGTGGCCGTCCAGCTCACCGGCGATGACACGGAGCAGCGCGCCGCCGTCGGGGGAGGTGAGCAGCTGGACGCTGCCGCCGCGGATGTCCTGGTAGCGGGGGGCCATCATCTTGTCCTTGGCCGGGAGGTTCACCCACAGCTGCAGGCCGTGGAAGAGACCGCCGGACATGACCAGGGACTCCGGCGGGGCCTCGATGTGGAGCAGGCCCGAACCGGCGGTCATCCACTGGGTGTCGCCGTTGGTGATGGTGCCGCCACCGCCGTGGCTGTCCTGGTGGTCGAAGGTGCCGTCGATGATGTAGGTGACGGTTTCGAAGCCACGGTGCGGGTGCCACGGGGTGCCCTTGGGCTCGCCCGGCGCGTACTCCACCTCGCCCATCTGGTCCATCATGATGAACGGGTCGAGGTAGCGGTAGTTGACTCCGGCGAACGCCCGGCGCACCGGGAAGCCCTCGCCCTCGAATCCGCTCGGTGCGGTCGTCACGGCCAGTACGGGACGGGCGACGGCATCGGCCGGCGCGGCCACACGGGGCAGGGTCAGCGGGTTCTCGACGGTCACTGCAGGCATTGGTCGGTACCTCCTTGTGAGCCCACTTTAGTTGAGCATTGAACTTTCTGCCACCCCCAACAGAGAAAGCCCGGAGGACATTCCCTCCGGGCCCCCGCCGGGTGCCGGTCAGCCGAACAGGGCGGCGCAGCGGCCCGTCGCCGGCTCCGATGTCGTGGGAGAACTCCGTCCGCCCCTCGACCGCGATCCCCCGGGCCCGCAGCACGACGGTGTCGCGCAGCATGCGCAGGCCGGCCACCACGGCGGCGACGCCGGGCACCAGGACACAGGGGACGGTGACGACCAGTACGTAGGGGACACCCAGCACCCCAAGGGCCACGCTCCTCGACGCGTCGGATCGCGGCGACGGGTGTCCCGCGGCGCACTCCCCCCGGCTCCAACAGCAGTACGCCGCGGCGGAGTCGGGCAGTAGAACGCCGCCGGTCGTGCAGGGCCGGCGGCGAGGTGTCGGGTGGGGTCACGCGGGCACAGTAGGGCCGACCCGTGGGCGGAGGGGACGGTTCAGCCGCCGTACATCCGGCGCATCGCGAAGTCCACCATCTGCTCGACCGCCTTCGCGTCGAAGACCATCCGGTGCTCGCCCTCCATGTCCAGGACGAAGCCGTACCCGGTCGGCAGCAGGTCGATCACCTCGGCGCCGGTGATCACGAAGTACTTGGACTCCTTGCCGGCGTACCGGCGCAGCTCCTTGAGCGAGGTGAACATCGGGATCACCGGCTGCTGGGTGTTGTGCAGGGCGAGGAAGCCCGGGTTGTCGCCGCGCGGGCAGTAGACCTTGGACGTGGCGAAGACCTGCTGGAAGTCCTCCGCGGCCAGCTGACCGGTGGTGAAGGCACGCACCGCGTCCGCGAGCGACGGCGGCGACGGCTCCGGGTAGAGCGGCGACTGCTGGCCGTACCCGCCGAGACCGCCGGGCTGCTGCTGCGGCGGGGCGTACTGCGCACCCACGTTCTGGTCGTAGCCGTACATGGGCGCTAGCCTACCGACCCCACCGGGGTCGCCGAAGGCCCGTCAAGCCTTCTTGAGCCGTTCCCCAGCGTTCTTATGTAGACCCTTCTCACACTTGGACGGGCAGGGGTTGCTTCTTATTACCGACGGGTAGCATCATCGTAGCTACTTGTTGGTACGTGAACCAGTTGCGAGGAGACAGTGCCTCGCCGAGTCCGATACGGAGCCGTCACCCATGGGGCACTACAAGTCGAACCTACGCGACATCGAGTTCAACCTGTTCGAAGTACTCGGGCGCGACAAGCTGTACGGCACCGGCCCGTTCGGTGAAATGGACACGGACACCGCCAAGAGCGTCCTGGAGGAGCTGACGCGCCTCGCGGAGAACGAGCTGGCCGAATCCTTCACGGACGCGGACCGCAACCCGCCGGTCTTCAACCCCGAGACCAACACCGCGCCCGTCCCGGCGTCCTTCAAGAAGAGCTACAAGGCCTTCATGAACTCCGAGTACTGGCGCCTGGGCCTGCCCGAGGGCATCGGCGGCACGACGGCTCCCCCGTCCCTGATCTGGGCGTACGCGGAGCTGATCCTCGGCTCGAACCCGGCCGTGTGGATGTACTCCTCCGGCCCGGCGTTCGCCGGCATCCTCTACGACGAGGGCAACGACGTACAGAAGAAGATCGCGCAGATTGCCGTGGAGCGGACCTGGGGTTCGACCATGGTGCTCACCGAGCCCGACGCGGGCTCCGACGTCGGCGCCGGCCGCACCAAGGCGATCCAGCAGGAGGACGGCTCCTGGCACATCGAGGGAGTCAAGCGCTTCATCACGTCCGGTGAGCACGACATGGAGGAGAACATCCTCCACTACGTCCTCGCCCGCCCCGAGGATGCGGGACCCGGCACCAAGGGCCTGTCCCTCTTCCTCGTCCCGAAGTACCTGTTCGACTTCGAGACCGGCGAGCTGGGCGAGCGCAACGGCGTCTACGCCACCAACGTCGAGCACAAGATGGGCCTGAAGGCCTCCAACACCTGCGAGATGACCTTCGGCGACCGCCACCCGGCCAAGGGCTGGCTGATCGGCGACAAGCACGACGGCATCCGCCAGATGTTCCGCATCATCGAGTTCGCCCGCATGATGGTCGGCACGAAGGCGATCTCCACGCTGTCCACCGGCTACCTCAACGCCCTCGAGTACGCCAAGGAGCGCGTCCAGGGTCCCGACCTCGCCCAGTTCATGGACAAGGCCGCGCCCAAGGTCACCATCACGCACCACCCCGACGTGCGCCGCTCGCTGATGACGCAGAAGGCGTACGCGGAGGGCATGCGCGCCCTCGTCCTCTACACCGCCTCCGTCCAGGACGCCATCGCGGTCAAGGAGGCGAACGGCGAGGACTCGAAGGCCGAGCACGCGCTCAACGACCTGCTCCTGCCGATCGTCAAGGGCTACGGCTCCGAGAAGGGCTACGAGCAGCTCGCCCAGTCGCTGCAGACCTTCGGCGGCTCCGGCTTCCTGCAGGAGTACCCGATCGAGCAGTACATCCGCGACGCCAAGATCGACACCCTCTACGAGGGCACGACCGCGATCCAGGGCCAGGACTACTTCTTCCGGAAGATCGTCCGCAACCAGGGCGCCGCGCTGAACTCCCTCGCGGAGGACATCAAGAAGTTCCTGGCGCTCGGCACCGGCGGCGAGGAGCTGGCCGGCGCCCGCGAGCACCTGGCCAAGGCCGCCGTCGAGCTGGAGGCCATCGTCGGCCTGATGCTGACCGACCTCGCGGCCACCGAGCAGGACGTCAAGAACATCTACAAGGTGGGCCTGAACACCACCCGCCTGCTGCTGGCCTCCGGTGACGTGGTCGTCGGCTACCTGCTGCTGAAGGGCGCCGCGGTCGCCGCCGAGAAGCTGGAGACGGCCTCCGCCAAGGCTGTGTCTTCCAAGGACGTGGCCTTCTACACCGGCAAGATCGCGGCGGCGAAGTTCTTCGCGGCCAACGTCCTGCCCGGCGTCACCCTGGCCCGCAAGGTGTCCGAGGGCGTCGACCTGGACCTCATGGAGCTGGACGAGGCGGCCTTCTAGTCCCGGCAGCCTCTGCCACAGGTTTCCTGCGTGGGCCCGTTCCCGGTAAGGGGGAGCGGGCCCTCGCCCGTCGTTAAGGTGAACCCCATGAGCGAACCAGCCCGCTTCGACCGCGGCCACACCGATGACCTCATGTCCTTCCTCGCGGCGAGCCCGTCGCCCTACCACGCCGTGGCGAACACCGCCGAGCGGCTGGAGAAGGCCGGCTTCCGGCAGGTCGCGGAGACGGACGCGTGGGACGGGACGAGCGGCGGCAGGTTCGTGCTGCGCGGCGGCGCGATCGTGGCCTGGTACGTCCCCGAGGGCGCCGCGCCCCACACGCCGTTCCGGATCGTCGGCGCGCACACCGACTCGCCGAACCTGCGGGTCAAGCCACAGCCGGACAGCGGGGCGCACGGCTGGCGCCAGGTCGCCGTGGAGATCTACGGCGGGCCCCTGCTCAACTCCTGGCTCGACCGGGACCTGGGCCTGGCCGGGCGGCTCACCCTGCGGGACGGCTCGACCCGCCTGGTGAACGTGGACCGGCCCCTGCTGCGGGTGCCCCAGCTGGCCATCCACCTGGACCGGTCGGTGTCGACCGAGGGGCTCAAGCTCGACAAGCAGCGGCATCTGCAGCCGGTCTGGGGCCTGAGCGGCGATGTGCGCGACGGCGACCTGATCGCCTTCCTCGAAGAGGAGTGCGGGCTGCCCGCGGGCGACGTGGCCGGCTGGGACCTGATGACGCACTCCGTGGAGCCGCCCTCCTACCTGGGCCGCGACAAGGAGCTGGTCGCCGGTCCCCGGATGGACAACCTGCTGTCGGTACACGCGGGCGCGGCGGCCCTGGCGGCCGTGGCCTGCTCCGAGCGGGCCCTGCCCCACATCCCCGTGCTGGCCGCCTTCGACCACGAGGAGAACGGCTCGCAGTCGGACACCGGCGCCGACGGGCCTCTGCTGGGCAGCGTCCTGGAGCGTTCGGTGTTCGCGCGCGGCGGGTCGTACGAGGACCGGGCCCGCTCCTTCGCCGGCACCGTCTGTCTGTCCTCCGACACGGGCCACGCGGTCCACCCCAACTACGCGGAGCGGCACGACCCGACGCACCACCCGCGGGTCAACGGCGGGCCGATCCTGAAGGTGAACGTCAACAACCGCTACGCCACGGACGGTTCGGGCCGCGCGGTCTTCGCCGCCGCCTGCGAGCGGGCGGGCGTCCCCTTCCAGACCTTCGTCTCCAACAACGCCATGCCCTGCGGCACCACCATCGGCCCGATCACCGCGGCCCGCCACGGCATCCGGACCGTCGACATCGGCGCGGCGATCCTGTCGATGCACAGCGCCCGCGAACTGTGCGGCGCGGACGACCCGTTCCTGCTGGCGAACGCGCTCGTGGCGTTCCTGGAGCAGTAGGCCCGCCGGCGCACCCCGGGCATGAGCAGCGGGGTCCCGGGTACCCGACCCCCGACCGGAACCACCGGATCGCAAGGGGAGGAGACACCCATGGGCCTCGGCGGATGCATCATCCTCATCGCCGCTGGCGCGATCCTCACGTTCGCGACCGACTGGCACATGAAAGGGGTCAACCTCGACCTGGTCGGACTCATCCTGATGGCCGTGGGGCTGATCGGGGTCACCACGTTCACCAGCATCGCCCGGCGCAGGAGGATCGTGGTGCCGCCCCCGACGACGGTCGTCGAGGAGGAGCGGCACCACCACCATGACAGCTACGGCGACGGCTACGGCGTCTGAGCGTCGTCCGTCCCCGCACAATCCGTCCCCGCGTCGTCCATCCCCGCGAGGACCAGGGGAAGGCGGTCCGCACCGCCCTCGGTGAGGCGGACCGGAACGCCCCAGTCCTGCTGGTGGACATGGCAGGCGGGGTACTCGTTCATGGGATCGTCGTCGCACGACGCCGCCATCGCCGAGACGTGCAGGACCCCCTCCGCCACCGCCGGATCGAGCTCCAGGGTGCGGGACAGGTCGGTGTCCGCGCCCTCGCCCTCCAGCAGCAGCGCGGGCGGGGTGGCGGAGACCAGGAGGCGGGTCGAGGGGCCGTACCGGGTGTCCAGCTTCTGGCCGGCCGGGGCCTGGAAGATCACGTCCAACCGCAGCCTGCCCGGGGCGACTTCGGTCGCCGCGCGCCGGGTGCGGTGGGCGACGGCCGCCACCCGGACCGCCTCCTCCGGCAGCCGCAGCCGGGTCAGCCGGTGCCGGGCCGACTCCACGACCACGATGTCCTCGCCGACGAGGACGGCATCGCTCGGCTCCCTCAAGTCGGTGGCCAGGGTGGTCACTTCACCGGTCGCGGGGTCGTAGCGGCGCAGGGCGTGGTTGTAGGTGTCGGCGACGGCCACGGAACCGTCGGGCAGCGCCGTCACCCCCAACGGATGCTGGAGCAGCGCCTGTTCGGCGGCGCCGTCACGGTGGCCGAAGTCGAACAGCCCGGTGCCGACGGCGGTGTGGACCCGACCGTCGAGGTCCACCCAGCGCAGCGCGGAGGTCTCGGAGTCGGCCAGCCAGAGCCGGTCGGCACTCGCCGCGAGACCGGAGGGCTGGGCGAACCAGGCCTCGGCGGCCGGCCCGTCGACGAGCCCTTCGTTGGTGGTCCCCGCGGCCACCGCGACGGTGCCCTCGACCGGGTCGTACGCCCACAACTGGTGCACCCCGGCCATGGCGATCCACACCTTCCCGCCGAAGACGGCCACGTCCCAGGGGGAGGAGAGGTCGATCTCACGGGCCGGTCCCGAAGTCGGCGACCCCTGCCACCACTGCCGGCCGGTGCCGGCGAGCGTGGTCACCTCGCCCGTGCCGAGGTCCAGTCGCCGCAGGGCGTGGTTGACGGTGTCCGCGACGACCACGGACGCCCCGTCCTCGAAGAGGGCGAGGCCCTGCGGCTCACTGAAGGAGGCCGTCCCCGCCGCACCGTCCACGAAGCCGCGCGCACCGGAGCCGATCCGCCGCACGACCGTCTCCCCGTCCGCCTCCAGCTCCACCAGCTGATGCCGGGTGGTGTCGCTGACCAGGAAGTTCCCGGACGGCAGCAGCAGCGCCTTGCCGGGGAAGCGCAGCACGGTCGGCTCCGGCTCCGGCGCCACGTACGGCCCGTCCCCGCGCCGCAGCGTCCCCTTCGCGCCGTGCTCGGCCTCCAGCTCCCGCACCAGCCGCTCGATGGCGTGCGCATGCCCCTCACCGGCGTGCTGCGCGACGACGTACCCCTCGGGGTCGATCACGACGAGCGTCGGCCAGGCGCGCACGGCGTACTGCTTCCAGGTGGCGAGCTCGGGGTCGTCGAGCACCGGATGCTCGACGCCGTACCGCTCCACCGCGTCCACCACCGCCCGATGCTCCGCCTCGTGCACGAACTTCGGCGAGTGCACGCCGATGATCACGACCGTGTCCCGGTGCTTCTCCTCAAGTTCGCGCAGTTCGTCGAGGACGTGCAGGCAGTTCACACAGCAAAATGTCCAAAAATCAACAATTACGATGCGACCTCGAAGCCCGGCGAGGCCTGGCTCCTTGCCACCTGTGTTGATCCAACCGCCCCTGCCAATCAGTTCGGGGGCGCGGACGCGTGCGCGCTTTGCCATGAGTCAACCCAACCACATCACCGACCTGCGCTATTCCACGCCCGCCCGCTCGGCCCACTCGATCCGAAGCCGCTTGTCGGGGTCGAACCGTCGGCCTCTTCCCGGAGCCCTGGTTACCCCAATCCGTTCCACGGACGCGGACAGCAGAGCCCGCCTCTGCGGGGTATCACTGCCCTCCCACATCGCCGCCGACATCGGATGCCTGTCGAGAAATGCGGAGACCACTGCCTCCTCGACAGGGCGGGCCATCGCGCGGGCTCCCGGACAGGTGTGTCCGAGTCGCACGCCCTGACACACGTACGATGTGCCGTTCATACTCATGCGTGTTCCGCAGCCTGCGACGTCGCAGTACAGCAGCCCGGTCAGCAAATGGACTGGTCCGCGAACGGGGCGCCTCGCTCCATTGCCCCGCTGGCAAGTCCTGGTCGTCAACAGTGCAACGATCCGCCGCTGTTCCTCGACGGACACGACTCCCTCACCAACGGCCACGGGTTCTCCTGTCTGCGGATCCCGGTACGGTCGGACGACACCGGTGTACTTCCGGCGACCGAGATCCTCGTCCCAGACCGTCTCCGTCTCAGGAAGCAGACCCGCGAACGCGGGTGCCTTGAGAAGCTGGGACAGGGAACCCACCTGCCATAAGCCTCCTCGCGGGGCAGGGATCTCATACTCGTTCAGGAGCCTTGCGATTCTCACAAGAGGCTGCCCCGCGAGTGCCTCGTCAGCGATCAGACGTGCGTACACAGAGGTTTCCGGGTCCGGCACGAGCCGCCCGGTCTCAAGATCGGTACACAGTCCGTAAGGCGGCCGGCCTCCGATCCATTTTCCCTTGCCGCGCAGATACTCCTTGGCGTGGTGAATCCGCTCGCCCTGGGTCTCGGCTTCGACTCGCGCCCACTCCGACAGGGACGCGAGGGCGAGCCTGGCCCCGGGAGAACTCGAATCCAGCCCGTCCATGACAGAGATCAGCCGACCTCCGACTCTGTTGAACTCGTCGAGGATTGGGCCGACTTCAGCAGTGCCCTTACGGCTGAGGCGGTCCAGCTTCCATACGATCAGCGTCCCCACGGCACCTGAGACAACAGCCCTCGTGGCTGCGTCGAAGCCCTTTCGGATCACGTCCTTGTAGCCGGACTTCCCTCGGTCGACGTGCACCTGGCGAACAACCAGATCATGCCGGGCCGCCCAGTCGCGACAGTCGGCCTCCTGCCGCTCGATGGCGGTCTTTCCCTCGCGGTCAACTGACAGCCGCAAGTAGAGATCGGCGTAGGAATCACGCTGCTGCACGTCCCCTCCCAGAGTTGCTTACTCGGTGAACGAACAGCAGGGTCAAGGGTAATGAACTCGTGTGGTTGTCCCTCCGCGTTGGATGACCCAGGCACCCGAGTTTGGCGTCCCGAGGCCCAATCTCTGGACGGCCCGGTCGGCGGTGAGGACCGTCAGCAGACAGCCGCCGCCCCCACCACCCTCCACGCCCCGCTCACCGCACCGGAAACGGTGAGGGACGGTCATCAGTCCTGGTGGACCACGTTCCTGCCGGGCCCGCCCGACAGGGTGTCCCGGCCGGGGCCGCCGTACAGCTTGTCGTTGCCGCTGTTGCCGTAGAGCTTGTCGTTGCCGCTGTTTCCGTACAGGACGTCGTTGCCCTTGCCGCCGTACAGGCTGTCGTTCCCGGTTCCGCCGTAGAGCTTGTCGTTGCCGTCGTCGCCGGACAGGTACTGGGCGTCGGCGCCGCCGTGCAGCTCGTCGTCGCCCTTGCCGCCCTGCACGATGTTGTCGCCGCCGCTCGCGTAGATCGTGTCCTTGCCGTCACCGCCCCAGGCCAGGCCCTCGGCGCCCACGGTGATGGTGTCGTTGCCCGCGTCGCCCGAGGCGTAGGCGCCGTCGAGGCGGCCGGAGTCGGTCAGCCGGTCGTTGCCGGCGCCCAGGGAGATCTCGGCGTAGTAGTAGATCTGGTCGGTGGAGTTCTTGTACGCGACCGTGTCGTTGCCGTCGCCGAGGTTCATGACCAGGGCGGCGTACGGGTCCTGGCTGTCCAGCATCGTGACCGTGCAGGAGACCTTCGTGCGGTCCGCGCTGTCGGGGTACGCGCAGTCGTGGCCCGCGCTGATCTGGACGACGTCGTCGATCACATAGGTGATGCCCGTGCGGTCCGCGGTGAGCGCGGCGGTGACGGTGGCCTTGTTGGTCTGGCCGGCGGCGGCCTGGTAGGTGAGCTGCCAGTCGTACCGGTTGACCGAGGCGGTGGCGGGCGCCGTCGCGGCGTCGGCCGGGCCGGCCAGCGCGAACGGAACGGCCAGGGCGGCGCCGAGGGCCAGCGTCAGCGCCGGGACGGCGTGTGCCGGCCTGCGGCGGGCAAGGCGAGAGAGCATGACGGAACCTCCGGGAGGAACGTGCGGAATCTTGGCGACTTACGCAGCGTTCGACTCGGGGCCGAGGCGTCAGGTTGGGCAACTTCCTTGCACGCACCGGAAGTTCAACTGCGGGACACCCCTCGTCCCGGAGGATTCCGTGCCCCGGTCAGGACAAGGCGTGTCCAGTGGTCGCGTCCACGTGCCCGGGGACCTCGTCGTGCCGGTCGCCCACCGAGAGGGTGCCGGTGGGCTCGAAGACCAGGATCTCGGCGGGCCCGGGGGCGTAGGGCTTGTGCTCGGTGCCGCGCGGGACGGTGAACACCGAGCCCGTGGGGAGGACGACCGTGCGCTCGCCGGCCGGTTCCCTGAGGGCGATGTGCAGCTCACCGCCGAGGACCAGGAAGAACTCGTCGGTGTGGTCGTGTACGTGCCAGACGTGCTCGCCCTCGACCTTCGCCACGCGTACGTCGTAGTCGTTGACGGTGGTGACGATGCGGGGGCTCCACCGCTCGGCGAAGGAGGCGAGGGCCGTTGCCAGGGAGACGGGTTCGTGGGATGCCATGGGCCCATCGTGCGGGGTGCCGTCACGGTCGCACGAGTGCTAGAAATCGCGTATGCCGCAAGGATCCTCTCAGCCGATGCGGCCCCACCGGGTCGCCGTGATCGTCGACGGGGGCACGAACCCGTTCGAGGTCGGTGTCGCCACCGAGCTGTTCGGGCTGCCGCGCCCCGAGCTGGGCCTGCCCCGGCCCCTGTACGAGGTGACGCTGTGCGCGCCGACGCCCGACGTGCGGATGAACCACGGTTTCTTCACGCTGACGGCGGTGCCCGGCCTGGAGGCGGTGGACGAGGCGGACACCCTGGTCGTGCCCGGCCGCCCGGACAACGTCGTACCGCGCGGGCCCGAGGTCCTGGACGCGATCCGGCGCACACACGCCCGGGGCGCCCGGGTCGTCAGCTTCTGCACGGGCAGCTTCGCGCTCGCCGAGGCGGGGCTGCTCGACGGCCGACGGGCCACCACGCTCCCCCACTGCCTTAAGGGCGTGGGGGGACCCCCAGGCTCTGGGCCGACACCTTCCGCGCCCTGCACCCGAAGGTGCGGCTGGAGCCGGACGTGCTCTTCGTGGACGAGGGCGACCTCATGACCGCCGCGGGCAGCGCCGCCGCCCTCGACCTGGGGCTGCACATCTGGCGCCGGGACCACGGCGCCGAGACCGCCAACGCGGTCTCCCGGCGCCTGGTCTTCGCCTCCCACCGGGACGGCGGCCAGCAACAGTTCGTGGAGCGCCCGGTCCCCGAGGTCCCCGACGCGTCGCTCGGCCCGCTGCTGGCCTGGGCACTGGAGCGGCTGGCCGAACCACTGACGGTGGCGGACCTGGCGGCCCGCGCGGCGCTCTCCCCCGCCACGCTCCACCGCCGCTTCCGCACCCAGCTGGGCACCACCCCGCTGGCCTGGCTGACCGGGGAGCGCGTCGCGCTGGCCTGCCGTCTGATCGAGCGGGGAGAGGAACGACTGGACGTCGTCGCGTCCCGCAGCGGCCTCGGCACGGCGGCCAACCTGCGAGCACGACTGCGGCGGGAGACGGGGTTGAGCCCGTCGGCCTACCGCCGCCGTTTCGGGTCCCGTCCGTGATGACCGGCCCGTTCCCGGGAACCGGTGACCGTATGAGACTCCTCGTACGCGACCGGCTCCTGGGCATCGGTGACGACTACTGGATCGAGGACGAGCACGGCGACAAGGTCTTCCTCGTCGACGGCAAGGCGATGCGGCTGCGCGACACCTTCGAGCTGAAGGACACGCACGGGCGCGTCCTGATCGACATCCACCGGAAGGTGTTCTCGCTGCGCGACACCATGGTCGTCCAGCGCGCCGGCGAGCCGCTGGCGACCATTCGGCGCAAGCGGCTCTCCCTGCTGCGCAACCACTACCGCGTGTCCCTGGCCGACGGCACGGAACTGGACGTCAGCGGCAAGATCCTCGACCGTGAGTTCGCGATCGAGTACGACGGAGAGCTCCTCGCGGTGATCTCCCGGCGGTGGTTGCACGTCCGGGAGACGTACGGCGTCGACGTCGTACGGGACGACGCGGACCCGGCGCTGCTGATCGCGGTGGCGGTGTGCGTGATCCACCTCGCGGAGAAGGAGCGGGCGGCGGGCTGACGGCCACCGTGTCCGGCCCGCGGAACAGTGTTAGAAAAGAGGCATGGCGGGATTTCCCGGCCGCCTGCGTTCGGTGCTGAGCGCACGCACCGTCGCCCAGCAGGTCTTCGTCCTCCAGGCGGCGATCGTGGTGCTCCTCGTCGTCGCCGCGGTGGCCGCCGTCCTGCTTCAGGTGCGGTCGGACAGCGGACGAGAGGCCCGTAACCGGTCGCTCGCGGTGGCCCAGACCTTCGCGCACTCGCCGGGCGTCGCGGCGGCGATGCAGAGTGCCGACCCGAGCGCGGCGCTGGCGCCGCACGCCGAGGCGGCACGGAAGGCGTCCGGCGTCGATTTTGTCGTGGCCATGAGCAAGAACGGCGTCCGCTACACGCACCCCGACCCCGGCCAGATCGGCAAGCCCTACATCGGCACGATCGGCCCCGCCGCGAACGGCGGAACCGTCCGGGAGACCTACACGGGCACGCTGGGCCCCTCGGTGCGCGCCGTCGTCCCCGTGAAGGACGCGCACGGCAAGGTCGTCGGTCTCGTCGCCGCCGGGGTCAGGCTCTCCGAGGTGACGGGGGTCGTCGCACGCCAGCTGCCCGTGTTCATCGGCGCGGCGGCCGTGGCCCTCGCCGTCGCCACCGCCGGCACCGCCCTGGTCAGCAGGCGGCTGCGGAACCAGACGCACGGTCTGGGGCCCGCCGAGATGACCCGGATGTACGAGCATTACGACGCCGTCCTGCACTCCGTGCGGGAGGGCGTGCTGATCCTGGACGGCGAGGGCAGGCTGGCGCTGGCCAACGACGAGGCGCGCAGACTGATCGGGCTGCCCGCGGACGCAGAGGGACGCGCGGCCCTCGACCTGGACATCGGCGGCGACATCGCCCGCCTGTTCGCCTCCGGACGGGACGCCACCGACGAGGTGCACCTGGCCCGCGGCCGGTTGCTGGCCGTCAGCCAGCGGCCGACCGACCGTGAGGGCGGGCCGCCGGGCAGCGTCGCGACCCTGCGGGACACCACCGAGCTGCAGGCCCTCACCGGCCGCGCGGACCAGGCCCAGGAGCGCCTCAAGCTGCTGTACGACGCCGGGCTGGAGGTCGGCACCCGCCTCGACGTGACCCGCACCGCCCAGGAGCTGGCGGACGTCGCGGTACCCCGGTTCGCCGACTTCGTCACCATCGACCTGGCCGATCCCGTCCTGCGCGGCGGGGAGCCCGGGGACGGCTCCCCCGACATGCGGCGCGTCGCGTTCCGCGGGGTGCGGGAGGGCAGCCCGTTCTACGGCGTCGGCCGGCTGATCCGCTTCGTCCCGGCCACCCCGCAGGCCTCCGGCTTCGGCACCGGCGAGGCCGTGCTGGAGGCGGACCTGGCCGCGTTCTCCGGCTGGCAGGTACAGGACCCGGAGCGGGCCCGCAAGCTCGTGGAGTTCGGGATCCACTCCATGATCGCCGCCCCGCTGCGCGCCCGCGGCGTCATCATGGGCGTGGCCACCTTCTGGCGCCACGGCCCGCGCAAGTCCTTCGAGCAGGACGACGTCTCCCTCGCCGAGGAGCTGGTGGCGCGCGCCGCCGTCAGCATCGACAACGCCCGCCGCTACACCCGCGAGCACGCGATGGCCGTGACGCTGCAGCGCAGCCTGCTGCCCCGGGCCCTGCCCGACCAGAGCGCCCTCGACGTGGCCTACGGCTATCTGCCCGCGCAGGCCTCACAGGGCGGGGTCGGCGGGGACTGGTTCGACGTCATCCCGCTGCCCGGCGCCCGGGTGGCGCTCGTCGTCGGGGACGTCGTCGGCCACGGTCTGCACGCGGCCGCCACGATGGGACGGCTGCGGACCGCGGTGCACAACTTCTCCACCCTGGACGTCCCGCCCGACGAGCTCCTGGGACACCTGGACGAGCTGGTGACCCGTATCGACCAGGACGAGGACGGGACCGCCGGCGACGAGGGCCCGCCGGTCACCGGAGCCACCTGTCTGTACGCCGTCTACGACCCCGGCTCCGGCCAGTGCGTCCTGTCCCGCGCCGGGCATCTCCAGCCCGCCGTCGTCAGTCCCGACGGCAGCGTGGAGTTCCTCGACGTCCCCGGCGGGCCTCCGCTGGGCCTGGGCAGCCGCCTCCCGTTCGAGATGACCGGGCTGCAGCTTCCCGAGGGCAGCGCGCTGGTGCTGTACACGGACGGGCTGGTCGAGGACCACGACCGTGACATCGACGAGGGTCTTGAGCTGCTGCGGAAGACGCTGGCCCGGCCCGGCCGGACACCGGAGGCGACCTGCCGGGCGGTGCTGAAGGCCATGGTGCCCGAGCGGCCGCGCGACGACGTGGCCCTGGTCGTCGCCCGTACGCGGATGCTCGCCGCCGACAGCACAGCGGCCTGGGACGTGCCGTCCGAACCGTCGGCCGTCGGCCGGGTCCGTGCCTCGGCCGCCCGGACGCTGGCGGGCTGGGGCCTTGCGGAGTCCGCCTTCACGACCGAACTGATCCTCAGCGAGCTGGTCACCAACGCCATCCGGCACGCCGACGGCCCCATCCGCGTCCGTCTGATCCGCGACCGCACCCTGATCTGCGAGGTCGCCGACGGCAGCAGCACGGCCCCGCATCTGCGCCGCGCGTCCGCCACGGACGAGGACGGACGGGGCCTGTTCCTGGTGGCCCAGTTCGCCGAACGCTGGGGCACCCGCTACACGGCCGAGGGCAAGGTCGTCTGGGCGGAACAGCCGCTGCCGGCCGGGTGGGACGGGACGTAGAGCGGCCGCCATCCGCCATTCGCCGCCCGCCGCCATCCGCTCCCTACGCGGTTCCTTCGCGCCCCCCTTCGCGCTCCCTTCGCGATCTAAAGGGCGTGGCGCGGGGGCGCCAGCCCCAGGACGCGGTCCTTGAGCGCCGGGAACTGCTCCCGGATCGTCGCCACCCTTGCCGGGTCGAACTCCACGGTGAGCACCTGCTCCTCGGCTCCCGCCTCCGCCAGCACGTCGCCCCAGGGATCGACCACGATCGAGTGACCCGCCTGCGGAACCCGTCCGTTGGTCCCGGCCGTTCCACAGGCGAGCACGAACGCCTGGTTCTCGACCGCCCGCGCCCTGGCCAGCAGCGTCCAGTGCGCGCGCCGGCGCTCGGGCCAGCCCGCCGGGATGACCAGTGTCTCGGCGCCGGCGTCGACGAGCCCGCGGAAGAGTTCGGGGAAACGGAGGTCGTAACAGGTGGCCACGCCAAGGGTGGTCCCGGGCAGACGGACCGTCACCAGATCCTGCCCCGCGCCCATCATGACGGCCTCGCCCTTGTCGAAGCCGAAGCGGTGGATCTTGCGGTAGGCCGCGACCAGATCACCGGAGGGGGAAAAGACGAGGGACGTGTTGTAGAGGGGGCCGTCGGGGTCGCGCTCCGGGATCGAGCCCGCGTGCAGCCAGACACCCGCCTCGCCGGCGGCCTTCGCCATCTCCTCGTACGTGGGGCCTTCGAGCGGCTCGGCCTCGCGACCGAACTCCTCATGGGCGAAGGCGCCCGTCGTCCACAGCTCGGGCAGCACGACGAGATCGGAGTCGGCCTGGTCCCGTACCAGCGCGGCCACCCGCCGCCGACGGGATTCGACCGATTCGCCCTCATCTACTGCGATCTGGATCAGCGAGGCGCGCACACTACCACCGTCCTGGCATTCGAGCCGTCCACACGGGCCTACGATCGTCACACGAAAGCACTGCCGGGGTGCCTCACAGCAGCGTAACTTGGGGGTCCCCCCTGTTCGAGCAAAGCCGAGAGCCTGGGGGAGTTCCAAGACACCCGCCGACAGGCACGTCCCTGGCACCGCCGCCCAACCTGCCCGTGTACCGACCGCCGAGGGGTCCCGTTCCGTGAGTCTGCATCCCACCCTCCAGCCCTACGCCGACGCCTGGACCCACTCCATCGATGCGATATCCGAGCTGGTGCAGCCTCTTGTCGAGGGTGAGTGGAACCGGCGGACCCCATGCCCCGGATGGTCGGTCCGCGACATCGTCTCCCATGTCATCGGCATGGACTGTGAAATGCTCGGCGACCCGCGTCCCATCCACGCACTGCCGCGCGACCTGTTCCATGTGACGAACGAACACCAGCGGTACATGGAGATGCAGGTCGACGTCCGCCGCCATCACACGGCCCCGGAGATGACCTCCGAGCTGGAGTACACGATCATCCGCCGCAACCGCCAGCTGCGGAACGAGTCGCGCGAGCCCGGCCACAAGGTGCGCGGCCCGCTCGGCACCGAGATCACGCTTGAGGAGGCCATGCGCAACCGCGCGTTCGACGTGTGGGTCCACGAGCAGGATCTGCGCACGGCCCTGGGGCAGCCGGGCAACCTCGACTCCCCGGGCGCGCACATCACCCGTGACATGCTGCTCGCCGAGCTGCCCCACGTCGTCGCCGACAAGGCGAACGCCCCGCGCAGTTCGGCGATCGTCTTCGACGTGTACGGGCCCGTGGAGTTCCTGCGCACCATCCGCGTCGACATCCAGGGCCGCGGCACCCTGGAGACGGCCCCCGCACTCGGCCCCGCCGCCTCCTTCACCCTGGACTGGGAGACCTATGTCCGGCTGGCCTGCGGCCGTCTGACGCCGGAGGCCGCGGGCGAGCGGGTGAAGACGGAGGGCGACCCGGAACTGACGGCGGCCGTCCTGCGGAACTTCACGGTCACGCAGTAGGGCCGCCCGCACGGTCACGCGGCAGGGCCACCCGGACGGTCGTTCGGCGGGGCCGTCCGGGCGGTCGATCAGTACGGCCGTCCGGGGCGGGTAATTCGGTGTCCCCGGTCCGCTGCCGGTAACCAGCGTGCCCGCCGTGACGGACACAGTGGCCACCCCCGGGACCGACGACCGACCGCTCCGCCTGGAACCGGCTGCCCCTCCACGGCCCGCTCTCCGAGGCCAGCGCGGCCCCGCTGGTCGGCCGTCTCACGCGGCTGCGGGCCGGCAGTGTGCTCGACGTCGGCTGCGCCCGGGGCGAGTTGATGCTCCGCGTCCTGGACGCCGTACCGGACGCCCGTGGGACCGGCATCGATGTGCGCGGCGAGGATCTGGAGCGGGGCCGGCGCAACGCCGGGGCGCGGGGGCTCGCGGACCGGGTGGAGTTCGTCGGGGAGTCCGCCGAGGGGACGCAGCGCGGGCCCGCCGAACTGGTGCTGTGCCTCGGGGCCGGCCGAGCCCCCCGGGCACACCCTGGAGGCCTTGCGCGAGCTGCGGCGGCTGGTCTCCGACGGCGAGCGTGTGGTGCTCGGCGAGGGCTTCTGGAAGCGGCCGCCGACGTCGGCCGAGCTGGCGGGCATGTGGCCCGGGGCCGAGGCGGGCAGCACTACGACCTGGCTCGGCTCGTGGACCTCGCCGTGGAGGCCGGGTTCCGGCCCGAGGGGATCGAGACCGCGAGCCTGGACGAGTGGGAGGAGTTCGAGTCGGCGTACGAGGCGGACACCGAGGTGTGGCTCGCCGGGCATCCGGACCATCCCCGGGCGGCCGAGACGCGCGCGGACCTCGACCGGCACCGGGCCCGGTGGCTCACCTACCGCGGCATCCTGGGCATCGTCCATCTCACCCTCGTACCGGTCGCCGCGGCCGGCCGGCTCACGCGGGGACGTGCACCGTCTCCACCCGGCTGGCGACCAGCCGTTCCCGCTCCCGCCGCACCGCCCGGCTGCGCAGCCGCAGGATCTGACTCACGCCCAGCGCCTGCAGGACGAACACCGCCGAGAAGGCCACGCTGTAGTTGTCGCCGGTGGCGTCCAGCAGGACGCCGATCGCGAACAGGGTCGTCATCGAGGCGACGAAACCACCCATGTTGGTGATCCCGGACGCGGTGCCCTGTCGCTCGGGCGGGTTGGCGGGGCGGGCGAAGTCGAAGCCGATCATCGACGCGGGACCGCACGCGCCCAGCACCGAGCACAGCACGACGAGGAGCCACATCGGCGCCCGGTCGGCCGGGTAGAGCAGGGTCGCGGCCCAGACGACGGCGGTCGCGGCGACCGTGCCCAGGACCAGCGGCAGCCGCGCCGCGTGGTGCCGGGCCACGATCTGGCCGTAGACCAGGCCGACCACCATGTTCGACAGGACGACCAGGGTCAGCAGCCCGCCCGCGGTGGCGCGGCTCAGGCCCTGTGCCTGGACCAGGAACGGAAGGCCCCACAGCAGCAGGAACACCATCGCCGGGAACTGCGTCGTGAAGTGCACCCACAGGCCCAGGCGGGTGCCCGGCTCCCGCCAGGACGCGGCGATCTGCCGGCGTACGTAGGCCGCGCCCCGGTGCGGGAAGGGCTCGGGCTCGTGGCCCTCGGGGTGGTCCTTCAGGAAGAGCAGGGCGAGGACGAGGACGACGGCGCCCGCCAGCGCGCTGCCCCCGAACGCCGGGGTCCAGCCGATGCCGTGCAGCAGCCGGGCCAGCAGCAGGGTGGAGACCAGGTTGCCCGCCATGCCGACCAGTCCCGCGAGCTGCGCGACCAGCGGCCCGCGCCGCACCGGGAACCAGCGGGTGCCCAGGCGCAGCACGCTGATGAACGTCATCGCGTCACCGCAGCCGAGCAGCGCGCGCGAGGCGAGGGCCATGCCGTACGACGGTGAGAAGGCGAAGCCCAGCTGTCCCGCGGTGAACAGCACGGCCCCGATGCTCAGCACCTTCTTGGTGCCCAGCCGGTCGACGAGCAGGCCCACGGGTATCTGCATGCCGGCGTAGACCAGGAGCTGGAGGATCGAGAACGTGGACAGGGCCGAGGCGTTGACGTGGAAGCGGTCGGCCGCGTCCAGGCCGGCGACTCCGAGGGAGGTCCGGAAGATGACGGCGACGAAGTAGACCGAGACGCCGATGCCCCAGACGGCGACGGCGCGGCGGCCGCCCGGAGGGTCACCCGGAAGGGTGGCGTTCCTCATCGCACCTCACCCCGTGCGAGGTGCGAGAACCAGCTCACGTGCCGGTGCACGATCCCGACGGCCCCCTCCGCGTCACCGGAGCGCAGCGCGTCGAGGATCTCCTCGTGCTCCGTGAGCGTCTTGGCGATCCGGTCGGGGTGGGAGTGCATGACGGCGACGCCCATGCGCAGCTGGCGGTCGCGGAGCTGGTCGTAGAGCCGGGAGAGGATCTCGTTGCCGCCGCTGCGCACGATCTCGGCGTGGAAACAGCGGTCGGTGACCGCGGCCGCGGCCAGATCACCGGCGGCGGCCTGCTCCTTCTGCCGGGCGAGCAGTTCCTCCAGACGCTCGATCAGACCGGCCGGTGCGGGAACGGCCTTGCGGGCCGCGTGCTCCTCCACCAGCAGCCGGGTCTCCACGACGTCCGCGATCTCCTGCGCGGAGACGGGCAGCACCAGGGCGCCCTTCTTCGGATAGAGCTTGATGAGTCCTTCCACCTCGAGCCGCAGCAGCGCCTCGCGCACCGGTGTGCGCGAGACACCGACGGCCTCGGCCAGCTCGCCCTCGGTGAGCAGCGTGCCGCCCTCGTAACGGCGGTCCAGGACACCCTGCTTGACATGGCTGTAGACGCGGTCGGCGGCGGGGGGCTGTTTGACGGCCAGGCTCATGTCCACAGGATAGATACAACACGTACGCATCGGGGTGGCGGTCCATCATGCGGACGGGCCGAAATTCTCCCCAGGAACAACACAACCTTCTGTGCTATTTACGTGTCACACACGTGCGGCCCCACTCTCCTTGCCACCTCAACTCGGCCGCACCGCAGGGGCATTCGACACAATTCGGGGTATTCACTTGATTACCGGCATTAAGGGCATCCGCCTCCGCAGAGCCGTAGCCGTCGCCGTCACGTCCGGCGCGGTGCTCGCGACCGGGGCCCTCACCGCGGCACCGGCGCAGGCCGTCACCACGCCCACGATCGTGGCCAAGGGTGGCTACGTCATGAACAACGGGACCGCCAAGACGCTGTACACCAAGGCAGCGGACACCAAGCGCTCCACCGGCTCGACGACGAAGATCATGACCGCGAAGGTCGTGCTCGCCCAGTCGAACCTCAACCTCGACGCCAAGGTGACGATCCAGAAGGCCTACAGCGACTACGTCGTCGCCAACAACGCCTCCCAGGCGCACCTGATCGTCGGCGACAAGGTCACCGTCCGCCAGCTGCTGTACGGCCTGATGCTGCCGTCCGGCTGCGACGCCGCCTACGCGCTCGCCGACAAGTTCGGCTCCGGTACGACCCGCGCCGCGCGCGTGAAGTCGTTCATCGGCAAGATGAACACGGCTGCGAAGAACCTCGGCCTGACGAACACGCACTTCGATTCGTTCGACGGCATCGGCAACGGGTCCAACTACTCGACGCCGCGCGACCTGACGAAGATCGCCAGCAGCGCGATGAAGAACTCCACGTTCCGCACGGTCGTGAAGACGAAGTCGTACACGGCCAAGACCATCACCAAGACGGGCAGCACCCGCACGATGGCGCCGTGGACCAACACCAACGGGCTGCTCAGCAGCTACAGCGGCACCATCGGTGTGAAGACCGGCTCCGGTCCCGAGGCCGGGTACTGCCTCGTCTTCGCCGCCACGCGCAACGGCAAGACGGTCATCGGTACCGTCCTCTCCTCCACCTCCATCTCGCAGCGCGAGTCGGACGCCAAGAAGCTGATGAACTACGGCTTCGCCAAGCTGGGCTGACGCCCACCAGTACCGCGAACGGGCCCGTCGTCGTCACGACGGGCCCGTTTCCGTGTATCTGTGTTCCCGACGGCAGTTACGCCCAGGTGATCAGCCGCTTCGGCTGCTCCAGGATCGCCGCCACGTCGGCCAGCACCTTCGAGCCCAGCTCGCCGTCCACCAGTCGGTGGTCGAAGCTCAGCGCCAGGGTGGTGACCTGACGCGGCTTCACCTTGCCCTTGTGGACCCACGGCTGGAGCTTGATCGCGCCGACCGCGAGGATCGCGGACTCGCCGGAGTTCAGGATCGGCGTGCCGGTGTCGACGCCGAAGACGCCGACGTTGGTGATCGTCACCGTGCCGCCCTGCATCGCGGCGGGGGACGTCTTGCCCTCCCGCGCCGTCGCAACCAGCTCGCCGAGGGCCTCCGCGAGCTGCGGCAGCGTCTTGGCGTGCGCGTCCTTGATGTTCGGGACGATCAGGCCGCGCGGGGTGGCGGCGGCGATGCCCAGGTTGACGTAGTGCTTGAGCACGATCTCCTGGTTCGCCTCGTCCCAGGACGCGTTGATGTCCGGGTTGCGCTTGATGGCGACCAGCAGGGCCTTGGCGACCAGCAGCAGCGGGTTGACCCGCAGGCCCTGCATCTCCTTGTCCTGCTTGAGCTCCTCGACGAGCCGCATCGTGCGCGTCACGTCCACCGTCACGAACTCCGTGACGTGCGGCGCCGTGAACGCCGAGCCGACCATGGCCTGCGCGGTCGCCTTGCGGACGCCCTTGACCGGGACACGGGTCTCGCGCGCGCCGTCGTACGTCACGGCCGGCGCCGGAGGCGTCACGGCGGCGGGTGCCGCCACCACGGGCTCGGCAGCCGCGGGCGCGACCGCCGTGACCTCCGACACCGCCGCGTGCACGTCCTCGCGCGTGATGATGCCGTCGGGGCCCGACGGGACCACCGTGGCCAGGTCGACGCCGAGGTCCTTCGCCAGCTTGCGCACCGGGGGCTTGGCCAGCGGGCGCGGCTGGGCGGCGGAGGAAGCGGGGCCGTGGCCGTTCAGCTCGGTCTGGACCGCCTGCGCGGCCGCCGGGGCCGTGGCCTCGGTGCCCTTGCGCGGGCGGCGCTTGGTCGAGGAGGCGGCGACGCCGTAGCCGACCAGCACCGGCTGGCGGCCCTCCGGCTTCTGCTCCTCCTCGGGCTGCTCGGCGGCAGCCGGTGCGGGCGCCTCGGCGGGGGCCCCGCCCGCGATGTCCACCGCGATGATCGCCGTGCCCACGTCCACCGTGGTGCCCTCGGGGAAGTGCAGTTCGCGGACCACTCCGTCGTAGGGGATGGGGAGTTCGACGGCCGCCTTCGCGGTCTCGACCTCGCACACCACCTGGCCGTCGGTCACCTTGTCGCCCGGCTGCACGTACCACTTGAGGATCTCGGCCTCGGTGAGTCCCTCGCCCACGTCGGGCATCTTGAACTCGCGTACGGATGCTTCCGTCATCGTCGTCACGACCCTCTCCTCAGTACGCCAGGGCACGGTCGACGGCGTCGAGCACCCGGTCCAGGTCCGGAAGATACGACTCCTCCAGGCGCGCCGGCGGATACGGGGCGTGGTAGCCGCCCACCCGGAGCACAGGGGCCTCCAGGTGGTAGAAGCAGCGCTCCGTGATCCGGGCGGCGATCTCCGCGCCCGAGCCGAAGAACACCGGCGCCTCGTGGACCACGACCAGGCGGCGGGTCTTCTCGACCGAGGCCTGGACGGTGTCGAAGTCGAGCGGGGAGACCGAGCGCAGGTCCACGACCTCCAGGGACTTGCCCTCCTCGGCGGCCGCGTCGGCGGCCTCCTGGCAGAGCTTCACCATCGGGCCGTAGGCGACGAGGGTCAGGTCGGTGCCCTCGCGGGCGACACGGGCCTTGTGCAGCGGACCCGGGATGGCCTCGGTGCTGACCTCGGCCTTGTCCCAGTAGCGCCGCTTGGGCTCGAAGTAGATCACCGGGTCGTCGCTCTGGATGGCCTGCTGCATCATCCAGTAGGCGTCCGACGCGTTGGAGGGGCTGACGATCTTCAGGCCCGCCACGTGCGCGAACAGGGCCTCGGGGGACTCGGAGTGGTGCTCGACCGCGCCGATGCCACCGCCGTAGGGGATGCGGATGACGACCGGCATCTTGACCTTGCCCAGGGAGCGGGCGTGCATCTTCGCGAGCTGGGTGACGATCTGGTCGTACGCCGGGAAGACGAAGCCGTCGAACTGGATCTCCACGACCGGGCGGTAGCCGCGCAGGGCCAGGCCGATCGCGGTGCCGACGATGCCGGACTCGGCGAGCGGGGTGTCGATGACCCGGCTCTCGCCGAAGTCCTTCTGCAGTCCGTCCGTCACACGGAAGACTCCGCCGAGCTTGCCGACGTCCTCACCCATGACGAGGACCTTGGGGTCGGACTCCAGGGCCTTGCGCAGGGATTCGTTGATCGCCTTGGCGAGCGCCATCTTCTCGGCCATGTCAGTTGCCCCCCTCTGCGTCCGCGAACGACGCCTGGTAGGCGGCGAACTGGGCTCGCTCCTCGTCGACGAGCGCGTGCCCGTCCGCGTACACGTTCTCGAACATGGCGAAGTCGTCCGGATCCGGCATGGCTCGGACCACTTCGCGTACTCGTTTGCCCAACGCTTCGCTCTCCGCTTCAAGTTCCGCGAAGAATCCCTCGTCCGCGTGGTTTGCGGACTCCAGGAACCGTCGAAGGCGCAGGATCGGGTCCTTCGCCTCCCAGGACGCCCGCTCGTCGTCGTGGCGGTAGCGGGTGGGGTCGTCCGAGGTGGTGTGGGCGCCCATGCGGTACGTGTACGCCTCGATCAGCGTCGGGCCCTCACCGGCACGGGCGCGCTCCAGCGCCCACTGGGTGGCCGCGAGGCAGGCCAGCACGTCGTTGCCGTCGACCCGCACGCCCGGGAAGCCGAAGCCCTGCGCGCGCTGGTAGAGCGGCACCCGGGTCTGCTTCTCGGTCGGCTCGGAGATGGCCCACTGGTTGTTCTGGCAGAAGAACACGACGGGTGCGTTGTAGACCGCGGCGAAGTTGAAGGCCTCGGACACGTCGCCCTGGCTGGAGGCGCCGTCGCCGAAGTAGGCGATGACCGCCGAGTCCGCGCCGTCCTTGGTGATGCCCATCGCGTAGCCCGTGGCGTGCAGCGCCTGGGAGCCGATGACGATCGTGTAGAGGTGGAAGTTGTTGCTGTTCGGGTCCCAGCCGCCGTGGTTCACACCGCGGAACATGCCGAGCAGGTTGGTCGGGTCGACCCCGCGGCACCAGGCCACGCCGTGCTCGCGGTAGGTCGGGAAGACGTAGTCGTCGTCGCGCAGGGCCCGGCCGGAGCCGATCTGGGCGGCCTCCTGGCCGAGCAGCGAGGCCCACAGGCCCAGCTCGCCCTGGCGCTGCAGGGAGGTGGCCTCGGCGTCGAAGCGGCGGGTGAGCACCATGTCGCGGTACAGGCCGCGCAGCTCGTCCGGGGTGATGCCGGCGACGTATCCGTCGTACTCGGCGTTCTTGACCCGCTTGCCCTCCGGCGTCAGCAGCTGCACGAGCTCGGGTTCCGAGCTCTTCTTCGCGGTGCTGCGGGTGGTGCGCTTGGTGCCGGTGGTGCCGGCCTTGCCTGCGGTGCTGCGTCGCGGCTTGCTCGCGGCGCTGCTGTCCACGGTCACGTGTGCTCCTCCGTCGATCCGGCCCCCGGGGTTGCCGGTGAGCTGGGGGTCCCCCTTGCTCTTTTGAGCTCGGGAGAGCGGCTCACCTGTTCCGAAACCCGTGCACGGGGTGGGTGCCGCTCGGCCGGGAACAGGCGTGACAGGTGCCCCGGCGAGCGCCCTGCAAACGTCACGTTACCCAGTGCTCCACATTTCTGTGAAACCCCTCCTGACCTGCGATTTTGCTTGGATTTCCAAGTAAATCGGCGCGGACGGGAAGGTCGCTGGTCACAGCCTTGCAGGAGGCCGGAGCAACGGCACGTTATCCCGCACACCCCGGCCACGGGAAGAGTCGACGTCCGAAACCGACCTGGCACAGAAATGGGGCTGTATCGGCTTATTTCACGCAAACGGCAGAGTCGACGACACTTCGAGCACTGACCGTGAACGAATGCGACTGCCTGTGACAAGCCCCAGCTCACCGGCCCCACGGTTGCCCTAACATCTGGCGCGTGCCGCGCTCATGTGTACCACCCCTAGTACCCCTTGCGCCCCCTCTGGGCGCCCTGCTCCCTCTGTACGCCGCCGGTTCCGCCGTCGCCTGCGAGCCCGTCGAGCAGGGTCTGCTCAACCGTGGCTACCGGCTGTGCACCACTCGCGGCCGCTACTTCCTCAAGCACCACTTCGACCCCGACACCGCCGATCCCGCCGCCATCGAGCGCCGGCACCGCGCCACCCAGCGCCTGGCCGACCTGGGCGTCCCCGTCGCCCCGCCGCTCCCCGGCCGCGACGGGCGCACCGTCGCCGTCGTGGGCGGCCACGCCTACGCCCTGCACCCCTGGATCGACGGCAGGCACCGCCACGGCGGCCAGCTCACCCCGGGACAGTGCGTGCGGCTCGGGGCGCTGCTGGGAGCCGTGCACGCCGCCCTGGAGCGCGTCATGCCGCCCAAGGGGCGCACGCGCCCGGCCACCAGCCCGCACCCCGTGAAGAGCGCCGACCCCGCCGACACCTTCGCCCTCATCGACGAACTGCTCGCCCACGTCAGCCGCCACCGCCCGGCCGACGCCTTCGACGAACTGGCCCGGCACCGGCTGCTCGAACGCCGCGCACTCCTGGAACAGCACGCGGACCGGCGCCCCCCGCGCGGCGGCTCGGTGGGCTGGGTGCACGGGGACTTCCACCCCTTCAACCTGCTCTACAAGGGTGACGCGCCCGCCGCGATCGTCGACTGGGACCGGCTCGGTGTGCAGCCCCGCGCGGAGGAGGCCGTACGGGCCGCCGCGATCTTCTTCGTACGGCCCGCCGGCGCGCTCGACCTGCCGAAGGTGCGGGAGTACGCGCGCGCGTACCGGCGCGCGGCCGGGGCCACGCCCTCGGAGCTGGCGGCGGCCGTGCACCGCGTGTGGTGGGAGCGGCTCAACGACTTCTGGATGCTGCGCTGGCACTACGAGCGCGGCGACACCCGCGCGGACCCCCAGTTCCCGGCCGCGTCGGCGCTCGCGGTGTGGTGGACGCGGGAGTACGACGCCGTGTGCGACGCGTTCGTCGAATGAGCCCGCGAGCAGCACGCGCGCGTGAGGCATCGATCGGCTCTCACGCGCGCGTGGCGGTCGTCTCAGGGGGCCGGCGTCTCAGCCGGTGCCCTTCAAGGCCCGCCCGTGGCGCCCGGGCCGCCCGTCGGGTCCGTCGCCGGGTCCGAGGACTGCGGCTGCGACGGGGTCCCAGGATCCGTCGGCTCGTCCGAGGGCGTCGGATCGGTCGGCTCGTCGGTCGGTTCGCTGGTCGGGCTCTGGGACGGGGTGTACGACGGGGTGTACGAGGGCGTGTAGTCGGAACCGGTGCCCGGGTCCGTGGTGTCGCCCGTGGCCTCGTCCGTGGGCTCGTCCGTCGCCTCGTCGGTCGGGCTCTGGGTGGCCTTCTCGTGCTTCGTGGTCTGCGAGGTGGTGGGCGACTGCGTGGTGCCGCTGCCACCGGTGCCGTTGCCGGTGTTCTTCAGGGCCAGCGCCACCCCCGCCACGATGGCGATCACCGCGAGGACGGCGAGGATCCACAGCTTGCCGCGGCCGCTGCCCTTGTTGCCGTACCCCTCGAAGCCGCCGTCGTCGCCGCTTCCGTACCCGGCGGGCAGGATCGGCTGCGGGATCTGGGTGGTGCCTGAGGCGTGCGCCGGGTGCGCCATGGCGGTCGTGCCGGCGAAGCCCCCGGCCGGGGTGTGCCGGCCGTCGTGCATCGTCACGGGACCGGTGTTCCAGGTGCCGGTGTGGCCGCCCTGGTCGTACAGCATCTGCAGGCCGTACTGGACCAGACCGCGCATCTCCTCGGCCGTCTGGAAGCGGTCGTCCGGCTCCTTGGCGAGCGAGCGCATGACCAGGCCGTCGAGCTCCGGCGGAACGGAATCGGAGGCCTCGGAGGGAGGCTTGGGGATGTCCTGCACGTGCTGGTAGACCACCGACAGCGGGGTCTCGCCCGTGAACGGGGGCCGCAGCGCGAGCAGTTCGTACAGCAGGCAGCCCACCGCGTACAGGTCTGAGCGGTGGTCGACGGCCTTGCCGAGCGCCTGCTCCGGCGACAGGTACTGGGGCGTGCCCATGACCATGCCGGTCTGCGTCATCGTCGTGGACGCGCCGTGCAGCGCGCGGGCGATGCCGAAGTCCATCACCTTGACGGCACCGTTGGTGGTGATGATGACGTTGGCCGGCTTGATGTCGCGGTGCACGATGCCGTGCTGGTGCGAGTAGGCCAGCGCCTCCAGGACACCGGAGACGATGATCAGGGCCTGCTCGGGGCCCGGCGCCTCGGCGTTGATCAGCAGATCGCGGATGGTGCGGCCCTCGACCAGCTCCATCACGATGTACGGCACCGACTGGCCGCCCACGAAGTCCTCGCCGGAGTCGTACACGGCGACGATCGCGTGGTGGTTGAGACCGGCCACCGACTGGGCCTCGCGCGTGAAGCGGGCCTTGGAGGTCGGGTCCTCGGCGAGGTCGGCGCGCAGCAGCTTGACCGCGACCGTGCGCCCGAGGCGCACGTCCTCGGCCGCGAACACCTCGGCCATGCCACCCCGGCCGAGCCGATGGGTCAGCCGGTACCGGCCCTCACCGACCAGCCCTCCGTTGCCCCACATCTCCGGCGCGTCTGACATGCCGCCGCCGGACGCCTCGGGGTCGGACGGGCCCTGGGCGCGCTGCGTCTGTGCCATCAGTCCTCGCCGTCGTTTCTGCCCGCGGTGCGCGCGGTGTTGTTACGGTCTCCGTCGGCCACGCTACAGCCTCCGCGCAAGCCGCCGGTCCGCGTTCGGCACAGGGACCGGCCCCGGACCGGCCGGTCATCAAACCCGTAGCACGCGCTGTCGTGCAAATTCTGTGTACTGCTCGTACGGCCGCTGTAACGCTTCCGCGACGCTTCTTTCGCGTACGGTCACGGAACGGGCACCGCGCTTGACGTGTCAGTGCCCTGGGGCAGACTTGGCCGGGAATGACACATTCGATCAACAACAACCGGTCAACGACGGCGCCTGAGAGCCTAGTGGGGGACAGGGAAAGATGAGCCAGGACGGCGCACACGGCCGGTATGCGGGGCGGGCGCTCGCCGGCGGCCGTTATCAGCTGCGCGACTTGCTCGGCGAGGGCGGCATGGCCTCGGTTCACCTGGCGTACGACGCGGTGCTCGACCGCCAGGTCGCGATCAAGACACTGCACACCGAGCTGGGCCGTGAGCAGGCCTTCCGTGAGCGGTTCCGCCGTGAGGCCCAGGCCGTGGCGAAGCTCACGCACACCAATATCGTCTCCGTCTTCGACACCGGCGAGGACGACCTGGACGGGATGACCACTCCGTACATCGTCATGGAGTACATCGAGGGCCGCCCGCTGGGCTCGGTCCTCGACGAGGACGTCCGGCAGCAGGGCGCCATGCCCGTCGACAAGGCGCTGAAGATCACCGCCGATGTGCTGGCGGCCCTGGAGATCAGCCACGAGATGGGGCTGGTCCACCGCGACATCAAGCCCGGCAACGTGATGATGACCAAGCGCGGCGTCGTCAAGGTGATGGACTTCGGCATCGCCCGCGCCATGCAGTCCGGTGTCACCTCCATGACGCAGACCGGCATGGTCGTCGGCACCCCGCAGTACCTCTCGCCCGAGCAGGCCCTCGGCCGGGGCGTGGACGCCCGCTCCGACCTCTACTCGGTCGGCATCATGCTGTTCCAGCTGGTCACCGGGCGGCTGCCGTTCGACGCGGACTCCCCGCTGGCCATCGCCTACGCGCATGTGCAGGAGGAGCCGGTGGCTCCTTCGTCGATCAACCGCGCGCTGCCGCCGGCCGTGGACGCGCTGGTGGCCCGCGCGCTGAAGAAGAACCCGAACGAGCGTTTCCCGTCCGCCGAGACCATGCGCGACGAGTGCCTGCGCGTCGCCGCCTCCGTCCAGGCGACCCCGCCGAGCATCGTGCCGGGCACGCCCGCGCAGAGCGGCGCCGGCGTCGGCTCCGCCGTGTTCCCGCCGGTCGACCAGGCGACCCCGGCGCCCACCGGTCCCGTACAGACGCCGTACCAGCCGACCCCGGCCCCGAACCCGTACGGCACCCCCACGCCGTCCCCGGCGTACGGCTACCCGCAGCAGGGCGGCTACCAGACGCCTGCCCCGGTCGGGTACGGGCAGCAGGCCCCGTCGACCCCGCCGCCCTACACCATCTCGCCCCAGACCTCGGCCCAGTCCCCCGGCGGCTCCAAGAGCAACAAGCCGGTGATCATCGGCTCGATCGCGGTGTCCCTGATCGCGGTCGTCGGCCTGATCGTGGCGCTGGTCCTGAACAACGGCAGCGACGACAACGCCGGGGGCGGCGGGAGCAGCGCGAGCGCGTCCTCCCCGGCGTCCCACGCGGCGGGTTACCGCGGGCCGGACACGTCGCGGACGATCGAGACCAACGAGTGCACGGAGCCGCAGGAGTCGTACAACGACCCCAAGAAGATCCAGCTCCCCGACTTCCGCTTCAAGTACATCAAGTCGGTCAAGGCCTGCGCACAGGCCGCGGGCTGGACCGTGAAGACGGTGCCGGTCGACGAGAACACGTACGGCGAGGGCACGGTCATCAACCAGCTCCCCGCCCCCGACTCGGACGTCGACCCGAAGAACGTCGAGATCCAGGTCTACGTCTCCACGGGCAACCCGCCGACCGGCTGAGCCCGACGAGCGCATGAGAGAGGGCCCGGCATCCTTTGCCGGGCCCTCTTGTGTACGGGCCGGTTGCCGGGCCCTGGTGGGTACGGGCTACAGGTACGGGCCGCCCGTGCGGCCGCCCGCGCGCGGGTCGTCGCCGTCGTGGCTCGCGCCCGGCGGGAGGGCGCGGCGCATCTGCTCCAGCTGGGCCCTGGCGGCCATCTGCTGGGCGAACAGCGTCGTCTGGATCCCGTGGAAGAGCCCCTCCAGCCAGCCGACCAGCTGAGCCTGCGCGATGCGCAGCTCGGCGTCGCTCGGCGTCACGTCGTCCATGAACGGCAGCGAGATCCGCTCCAGCTCCTCCACGAGTTCCGGGGCGAGCCCGTCCTCCAGCTCCTTGACCGAGCTGCGGTGGATCTCCTTGAGCCGGGCCCGGCTCGCCTCGTCCAGGGGAGCGGCACGCACCTCCTCCAGCAGCTGCTTGATCATGCTGCCGATCCGCATCACCTTGGCCGGCTGCTCCACCTGATCCGTCACCGGCGTCTCGCGGGAGTCCTCGTCTCCTGTGCCACCGAGCGCCATCCCGTCCTGGCCCAGGACCAGGATCTGGGGATTCTCCGGCGACCTTTCGTTCCTCGGCATCTCCATGCCGCCATTCTCTCGCACGCCTACACCTCACCACCGTGGTGCCCCCCATGGGGCCTGATCCACCGTTTAGCTCCGTCGGCGGAATCCTGAATGCCGGGATGCTTCATAAATGTGAGGCTTATTTCTGTCGATCTTGGCGATTGGGTTCCAGGAGGTCACCGCTGTGACTCCATGGCTGCGTTTCACGCTCCGCACCGCGGGGCTGCCGCTCGTCCTCGGTGCGATGGCCGTTCCGTGCGGCGCCGTGCCCTCGTACGGCGCCGAGGCCTCGCCCCCGGGCTCCCCTGCCCCCACGGTCGCCGCCTCCGGCTCCGCGTCGGCCTCGGCCGCCGGCTCCGGCCCCACCGCCTCCGGCTCCGCCTCCGCTTCGGCCTCGCCGGAGCCGTCCCGGGCCGGGAGCCGGGCCGGTGAGGGGCGCGAGCGGCCGGGGCGGCCGGAGGAGCCCGCCGCGGAGGTCGAGGGCGACGAGACCGAGTCCCAGGAGGAAGCGGACGATCCCGGCGAGGACGACGACGCCAGCGCCCTCGCGACTCCGAGCACGGCGTCCTCCGCCTCGCCCCAGGAGGCCGGGCTGGTCCCCTCCGCGCCCCCGGCACGGCCCGCGGAACAGACCGGCGCCCACGGGGGCGAGTCCACCGCCGAGCCCGCTCTGCAGATCCTGCCGCTGGGCAGCGGCCTGGTCCTCATCGGGCTGGGGCTGGGCCTGGCGTTCGTCGCCCTGCGGGTACGCAGGGGCTGAGGCCCGCCCGCCCGGCCGCCCGGCCGCGCCGGGGCGCCGGGCGCTACCGCGCGATCAGCAGGACCTTGCCGACATGGCCGCTCGCCTCCACCACCCGGTGGGCCTCGGCGGCCTCGGACATCGGCAGCTCGCGGTCGACGACCGGGCGGATGTGACCGGAGGCGATCAGAGGCCACACATGCTCGCGCACGGCCGCGACGATGGCCGCCTTCTCGGCGAGCGGTCGGGCCCGCAGCGAGGTCGCGCTGACGGCGGCCCGCTTGTTCAGGAGCGCGCCGATGTTCAGCTCGCCCTTGGCGCCGCCCTGCAGGCCGATGATCGCGAGACGGCCGTTGACGGCGAGGGCCCGGACATTGCGGTCCAGATACTTGGCGCCCATGTTGTCGAGGATGACGTCGGCGCCCGCACCGTCCGTGGCCCGTTCCATCTCGGCGACGAAGTCCTGCTCGCGGTAGTTGATCAGCACGTCGGCACCCAGCTCGGCGCAGCGTTCGAGCTTCTCCTTGGTACCGGCCGTGACCGCGACCTTCGCCCCGACCGCCTTGGCGAGCTGGATGGCCATCGTGCCGATGCCGCTGGAGCCGCCGTGCACGAGCAGCGTCTCACCGGGGCGCAGATGGGCGACCATGAAGACGTTCGACCAGACCGTGCAGACCACCTCGGGCAGCGCGGCGGCCTGTGTGAGGCCGATGCCCTTGGGGACCGGCAGCAGCTGCCCGACCGGGACGACGACCTTCTCTGCATAGCCGCCGCCCGAGAGCAGCGCGCACACCTCGTCGCCGACGGCCCAGCCGGAGGCCCCGGGGCCGAGCGCGGTGATCCTGCCGGAGCACTCCAGGCCGGGGTAAGGGGACGCGCCGGGAGGCGGGTTGTAGAAGCCCTGCCGCTGCAGGATGTCGGCCCTGTTGACGGCGCCGGCCGCCACCTCGACCAGCACCTCGCCCTCGCCGGGCACCGGATCGGGGACCTCGTCCCACACCAGCGCCTCGGGCCCACCAGGTTCGGGAATCGTGATCGCATGCATGACGGCGACGCTACCCCTGACCGCGGTGGCCTTCGGATGAGGCCCGCTCAGTCCCGTGGCAACGGCCGCAGGTCCGGGGCGACCTGCGCACCCGGTGTCACCCGGACGATCGTGATCAGACGGTCCGTCAACTGGAGGGTGCCGATGGACGGATCGTCGTAACCGAGCACCCGGTGCCCGCGCACGACGCTCACCACCAGGTCGTCCATGTCCCGCGGGCCCCGGCCCACCTCGGCCTTCACCACCGGGCGTTCGACGAGGTCGAGGCCGCTGCCCTGCTGGATCAGATCCTCCATCACCATGCCGGCGGCGGGGCTGAGCACGGACAGGCCGAGCAGCCGGCCGGCCGCGCTGGCGCTGGTGATGACGGCGTCCGCGCCCGACTGCTTGAGCAGCGGCGCGTTCTCCTCCTCGCGCACCGCCGCCACGATCTTGGCGCTGCGGTTGAGCTGCCGGGCGGTGAGGGTGACCAGGACGGCCGTGTCGTCGCGCTGCGGCGCGACGATGATCTGCCGGGCCTTGTGCACCTCGGCCCGCTTCAGCACCTCGCTGCGTGTCGCGTCGCCCGTGACGCCCGCATAGCCGTCGGCCGTCGCGGCGTCGATCACCTTGCTGCTGGGGTCGATCACGACGACCTGGTCCCTCCGCAGCCCCGTCGCCAGCACGGTCTGGATCGCCGACCGCCCCTTCGTGCCGAAGCCGATGACGACGGTGTGGTCGCGCAAGGTGGACCTCCAGCGATTCAGGCGCCATTCCTCACGGGTGCGCTCGGTGAGCACCTCCAGCGTGGTGCCGACGAGAATGATCAGGAACAGCACACGCAGGGGCGTGATGACGAAGATGTTGGTGAGCCGGGCGCCGTCGCCGACCGGGGTGATGTCGCCGTATCCGGTGGTGGAGAGGGTGACCGTCGCGTAGTAGAACGCGTCGAGGAGATCGACGGAGCCGTCGGAGTTGTCGTTGTAGCCGTCGCGGTCGGCATAGACGATCAACGCGGTCGCCACCAGCACCAGCAGGGCCATCGCCAGTCGTTTGGCGACCTGGCGGATCGGGCGCTCCACCACTTTCTTCGGGAGCTTCACCTGATGGGTCACCAGTTGTTCGCCCGCCTGGCGGGCTATGGCGTCCTGACCCGGAAGTTTCACGTGAAACACACCCCGATCCCGGCGCTCGCCCAGGGCAGGTCGAGAAGTTCCGTCTCCTGCCCCTGCCCGGCGCCACCGGGTGGTACGACCGCGAGCGCGTCGGCGGCGGCGATGCCGCGCAGCATCGCCGGGCCGTTGTAGTGCACCGGCGCGGCACCGTCGCCGCGCAGCACCACGGGGACGAGCCGGGTGTCGTACGGATGCCCGTGCACCGTCTCCCGCAGCGGCAGCGTGTAGGGCTCGGGGGCCGGGTGGGCGGCCAGGGTCCGCAGCAGGGGTTCGGCGAGCGTGAGCAGGCCGGAGACGGCCGCGAGGGGGTTTCCGGGCAGGCCGACGAGGTGCTGGTTCTCCTGGGTGCGGGCCAGCAGCATGGGGTGGCCGGGGCGCACCTTGACGCCGTCGACGAGCAGTTCGGCGCCGATGCGCCGCAGGGTGGGATGGACGTGGTCGACGGGGCCGGACGCGGTGCCGCCGGTGGTGACGACGAGGTCGGCGTCGGACGAGGTGATGGCCTTGTGCAGGGCCTCGGCGTCGTCGCCGATCCGGCGTACCGCGGTGACGTCGGCGCCGAGCGCGCGCAGCCAGGACGGCAGCATCGGGCCGAGCGCGTCACGGATGAGCCCCTCGCGCGGGAGCCCTTCGGTGAGCAACTCGTCGCCCAGGACGAGCACTTCGGCACGGGGGCGGGGGATCACGGTGACGATGTCGTATCCGGCGGCCGCGGCGAGGCCCAGCACGGCGGGGGTGACCAGGGTGCCGACAGGAAGCAACTGGTCGCCGCTGCGGCACTCCTGGCCACGGGGGCGGATGTCCTGGCCGTGGCCCACCTCCCGGGTGGGGTGCAGACGGCCCTTGGCGTCGATGCGGCCGTGCTCGCTGCGCAGGACGGCCGTGGTGTCGGGCGGGACACGGGCGCCGGTCGCGATCCGTACCGCCTCCCCGTCCGTCAGCGGCTCCGGCTGAGCGTGCCCGGCCAGAACGCCCTTCTCCCGTACGGCCCAGGGGCCGGGTCCGGCGACCGCCCAGCCGTCCATCGCGGAGGTGTCGAAGGAGGGGAGGTCGGTGAGCGCGTCGAGCGGGGCGGCCAGGGCCAGGCCGAGGGCGTCGCCGAGCGGCACGGAGACCGGGGCGCGGCGGGCGCCGGAGCGGGCGGCACGGGCGGCGATCTCACGGGCCCTGGGCCAGGGGGTGGCCTTGTGGTGAGCGTCGTCCGAGGCACGCCCGGCGTCCGAGGCGGGCGCGGGTAGGTGGCCGCCCTGGGCGGGACCGCGGTTTTCCTTTGGTTCCCTCACGAGGGCGAGCGCCTCCTCGACGTCGAGGTCGTCGGTGTCCTCGGTGTGCGCGCCGGCCCGGCTGCCGTGGGCGGTCATCCGGCGTCCGGGCCCGGGGCGGGCTGCGGGGAGCCGTTCTCTTCCTCCCAGCGCAGCGCCAGAGCCGTCGCCTTGCGGGCGGCCTCTGCGACCGCCTCGGGGCCGCCCTTGCCCTGCGCGGCCGCGTAGCCGACGAGGAAGGTGGTCAGCGGGGCGGCGGGGCGGGCCACTCCGTGGGCGGCGTCGCGCGCGAGGTCGAGCAGGACGCCGGTGTCGACGTCCAGGTCGATGCCCAGTTCGTCCTTGACTGCGGAGATCCATTCATCCAACACGTACCCATGCTCCCTGATGCGTGCTCTGGCGGTGGCTATGTCGTCCCAGGTGTCGCAGTCGAAGGACGCGAGCGGGTCCCGGACACGGGTGAGGTCGAGCGCGCCGGTCAGCCGGCGCAGGGGCAGCCCGGCGAGGCCACCGTGCCGGTCCGCGAGCGCCGCGAGCTCACGGCGCAGGGCGGCCGTACGGTACGCGGCGACGAGCGGCTGGTCGCGGCCGTCCGCGTCGCTGAGCAGCGCGCCCTCGACGCCGCTGCTGCGCAGGGCCGTCACCAGCCGGCGCACCGTGGCCTCTTCGAGGAAGGGCAGGTCGGCGGAGAACACCACGGTGAACTCGGCGCCGCCCGGCGTGTGCTCCGGGGCGCCCTCCGTCGGGATGTCCTGCGTCGGCACGTCCTGCGTCGGCACGTCCTGCGTCGACACGTCCTGCGACGGGACATCCTCCGTGGGGACATCCTGGGTCGCGGTCCGCCGGAGCCCGGCGTCGAGCGCGGCGACCGGTCCGCCGCCGGGCGGCTCCTCGCGGGCCCACCGCACCGGACAGGCGGTCGGCCGCGGTTCGGCCACGACGACGGTCGTGCGCGCTTCCGCGCAGGCCGCGAGCACCCGGTCGAGCAGCGGGCGCCCGCCGACCCGCACGGCGGGTTTGTCCACCCCGCCGAGGCGCCGGGCGGCACCACCGGCGAGCACGACGGCGTCATAGGGCACATCGGGGCCGGGGCCGGGGGCGGTGGGCTCGGAGGCGGTCACCCTCCGAGTATGCGTGCCTCCCTGATCACAGGGAATGCCTCCCCGATCACAGGGATCCGGTCACAGGGTGCGCAGGAGCACCGCCGGCTGTTCCACGCAGTCCGCCACGTACCGCAGGAAGCCGCCCGCCGTGCCGCCGTCGCACACCCGGTGGTCGAAGGTGAGCGAGAGCTGGACGACCTGCCGCACGGCGAGCTCGCCCTCGTGCACCCAGGGCTTGGGGACGATGCGGCCGACGCCGAGCATGGCCGCCTCGGGGTGGTTGATGATCGGTGTGGAGCCGTCGACGCCGAACACCCCGTAGTTGTTCAACGTGAAGGTCCCGCCGGTGAGTTCCCCGGGCGTCAGCGTCCCGGCGCGCGCGGCCTCGGTCAGCCGCGCGAACTCGGCGGTCAGCCCCTCCGCGTCCCGCGCGTGCGCGTCCCGCACGACGGGCACGACGAGCCCGCGCTCGGTCTGCGCGGCGAACCCGATGTGCACCTGGTCCAGCCGGACGATCTCGCGGGCCTCCAGGTCCACCGTGGAGTTGAGCTCGGGGAACCGGGCGAGTGCGGCGGTGCAGATCCGGGCGAGGAGCGCGAGGAGGGAGATCTTCGGTCCTCCGGCCGCGTTCATGGCCGTCCGCGCGCGCATCAGCTCCGTGGCGTCCGCGTCCACCCAGCAGGTGGCGTCCGGGATCTCCCGGCGGCTGCGGGAGAGCTTGTCGGCGACCGCGCCGCGGATGCCCTTGAGGGGGACGCGGGTGCCCGCGGCGCTCGGCGCCGAGGAGGCCGCGGGGGCGGCCGCCGCGGGCTGGGCCGCGGGGACGGCGGTCCTGGCCCTGAGCGCGCCCTCGACGTCCGCCCGCAGGATCAGCCCCTCGGGGCCGGAACCCACGAGCTCCCGCAGGTCGAGATCGTTCTCGCGAGCGAGCCGGCGGACGAGCGGGGAGATCACGGGAACGGGGCCGCCGGCGTACGCGGCACCCGCGTGCCCGGCGGCCGTACCGACGGCTGCGGCCGTGTCGTTCGCTGCGGTCGTACGGCTCGGCACGGCCGCGTCGGACGCCGCGCCCGGGGCGCCGCTCGCACCGTTGCGCGTGACGGACGGGACCGGTGCCGGACGCACCCTGCGGCGCCGCGCCGGCGCCTCCGACGTGCCGTATCCGACCAGCACATTGCCCGAACCCTCGGTCTCACCGGCGGGGGCGGCCGATCCGACGGCCACCGTCAGCAGCGGTGCGCCCACGGGAAGCTCCGTGCCCTCCTCGCCGAAGCGGGCGGTGACCACGCCGCCGTACGGGCAGGGGACCTCGACCATCGCCTTGGCCGTCTCGACCTCGACGACCGGCTGGTCGACGGCGACGACGTCGCCGACCTGCACCAGCCAGCGGACGATCTCCGCCTCGGTGAGCCCCTCCCCGAGGTCGGGGAGCCTGAACTCCAGCACCTGTGCCATCAGCCCTCGGCCTCCCACTGCAGACGCGCCACGGCGTCCAGGATCCGGTCGACGCCGGGCAGGTGGTGCCGCTCCAGCATCGGCGGCGGGTAGGGGATGTCGAACCCGGCCACGCGCAGCACCGGCGCCTCCAGGTGGTGGAAGCAGCGCTCCGTGACCCGGGCCGCGATCTCGCCGCCGGGTCCGCCGAATCCGCCCGACTCGTGCACGACGACCGCGCGTCCGGTGCGGCGCACCGAGGCGCAGACCGTCTCGTCGTCGAACGGCACCAGGGAGCGCAGGTCGACGACTTCGAGGTCCCAGCCCTCCGCCTGGGCCGCCTCGGCGGCTTCGAGGCAGACGGGGACGGACGGGCCGTACGTGAGCAGCGTGGCGCTGCGGCCCGCGCGCCGCACCACGGCACGGCCGATCGGTTCAACGGCCGTCGGGTGCTCCGGGTTCCAGGAGTCCTTCGACCAGTAGAGCCGCTTGGGCTCCAGGAAGACGACCGGGTCGTCGGAGGCGATGGCCGCGCGCAGCAGTCCGTAGGCGTCGGCGACGGTCGCGGGCGTGACGACATGGAGGCCCGAAGTGGCCATGTAGTACGCCTCGGAGGAGTCGCTGTGGTGCTCGACGCCGCCGATGCCGCCGCCGTAGGGGACGCGGATGGTGATCGGCAGCGGCATGGTGCCGCGCGTGCGGTTGCGCATGCGGGCGACATGGCTGACGAGCTGCTCGAACGCCGGGTAGGCGAAGGCGTCGAACTGCATCTCCACGACCGGGCGCAGTCCGTACATGGCCATGCCGACGGCCGTGCCGAGAATGCCCGCCTCGGCGAGCGGGGTGTCCGTGCACCGGGCCTCGCCGAACTCCTTGGCGAGCCCGTCGGTGACCCGGAAGACACCGCCGAGCGTGCCGACGTCCTCACCCATGACGTGCACGGTGGGGTCGGCGGCCATCGCGTCGCGCATCGCGCGCGTGAGGGCCTGCGCCATCGTGGCGGGCTTGACGGCGACGGTGGTCATCGGTGACCGCCTTCCTGCTCGGCCGCGAGCTCGGCCGCCAGCAGAGCGCGCTGCTCCCGCAGTTGCGGGGTGGGCTCGGCGTACACGTGGTCGAACAGGTCCATGGGGTCGAGCTGCGGGTCCCGGTTCATGCGCTCGCGCAGGTCGGCGGCCATCGCCTCGGCGTCCTCGCGCGCGGCCCGCATGCCGTCCTCGTCGAGCAGTCCGCGGGCGGTCAGCTCCCGCTCCAGCAGCTGGATCGGGTCGTGCTCGCGCCAGGCCTCGACCTCGGCGTCACCGCGGTAGCGGGTCGCGTCGTCGGCGTTGGTGTGGGCGTCGATGCGGTACGTCACCGCCTCGACGAGGGTCGGGCCGCCGCCCGCGCGCGCGTGCCGTACGGCGTCGCTGAGCACCTCGTGCACGGCCGCGGCGTCGTTGCCGTCGACCAGGCGGCCCGGCATGCCGTACCCGACGGCCTTGTGGGCCAGGGAGGGGGCGGCGGTCTGCTTGGCGAGCGGGACGGAGATCGCGAAGCCGTTGTTCTGGACCAGGAAGACGACCGGCGCCTGCCAGACGGCGGCGAAGTTCAGCGCCTCGTGGAAGTCGCCCTCGCTGGTGCCGCCGTCGCCGACCAGGGCGAGCGCGACCACGTCGTCGCCCTGGAGGCGGGCGGCGTGGGCGAGGCCCACGGCGTGCGGCAGCTGGGTGGCGAGGGGGGTGCACAGGGGGGCGACGCGGTGCGTGTGCGGGTCGTAGCCGGTGTGCCAGTCGCCGCGCAGCAGGGTGAGTGCCTCGACGGGGTCGACTCCGCGGGCGACGGCCGCGAGCGTGTCGCGGTAGCTCGGGAAGAGCCAGTCCTGCTGCTGGAGGGCCAGCGCGGCGGCGACCTCGCAGGCCTCCTGGCCGGTGCTGGAGGGGTAGACGGCGAGGCGGCCCTGCTTGGTCAGGGCGGTGGCCTGCGCGTTGTAACGACGGCCGCGCACCAGCTGGGCGTACAGCCGGCGCAGCAGCTCCGGGTCGGCCTTCGCCGCGGCCTCGGTGCCGAGGACGCGGTACGGCTCGGCGTCGGGCAGCAGCGGCGCGGGGTCCATACGGGGCTGCCAGGCGGGCGGCGGCGAAGGCCGGTAGGCGCCCCGCTGCTCCATGACCGTCATGACGGCACCTCCTCGTGGGAGTGGCTACGGGAGGCGCGTCCCCTGTGACTCGCCTCACCTACCGATTGTTCGGTCGTCGGCACATTTTGGCTACAGGCGCCTCCAGGCTGTGGACAAACGGTTCTCCACAACCTGGAATGAACGCAGTACGTCCACGGCGGGAAGGCGGGGGGACATGGCATCTGAACAAATGGCCGAGGGCCCGGAAGCCGGCGTCGTCCTGCCGCCCCCGCGCCCGTTGGACGCCATTGATCGGGACATCCTGCAGATCCTCCAGGCGGACGGCCGTGCGTCGATACGGTCCGTCGCCGAGCGCGTCCACGTATCCCGCGCCAATGCCTACGCCCGTATCAACCGTCTCGTCGAGGACGGTGTCATCCGCGGTTTCCGCGCCCGCGTCGACCATGAGCGCGCGGGGCAGGGCACGTCGGCGTACATCACCCTGAAGATCGTGCAGAACACCTGGCGCACGGTGCGCGAGCAGCTCAGACAGCTGCCGGGCGCCTCCCACATCGCGCTGGTGGGCGGCGACTTCGACGTGCTGCTGCTGGTGCACACGCCGGACAACAGGGCGCTGCGCGAGCTGGTGCTCACCCGGCTCCAGGCGATCCCGGAGGTGCTCAGCACCCGGACCCTGCTGGTGTTCGAGGAGGAGGACCTGGAGCCCGAGGCCTGACCTGCCGGCTCATCCGGCCCGGCGCAGGCCTCCGAAGGCCAGCCGCACAACGGCGTCGGCCACTTCCCGGTCGCTGGCGCCCCGCCCGTCCGGCCGGTACCACTCGGCCACCGAGTTGATCATCCCGAACATCAGCCGGGTGGCGAGGCGCACCTCCACGTCACCGCGGACGTCCCCGTCGGCGGCCGCCGCCTTCAGCAGCTCGGCGACCCGGTGGTCGAAGTCGCGCCGGCGCTCCAGGGCCCACCGCTCGGTGTCGGTGTTGCCGCGCACGCGCAGCAGCAGCGTCACATAGGGCAGCTCGGCTATGAGCACCTCGACCATGCGCCGCACGACGTACTCCAGGCGGTCGGCGGGGCGCCCCACGCGCGCGTGCTCCTCGTCGAGGATCCCGAAGAGCCCCTCCAGCGCCCGGCTGACGGCGCGGCGCAGCAGCTCCTCCTTGCCGGCGACATGGTGGTAGATCGACGACTTGGAGATGCCGGCCGCCTTGGACAGGTGCTCCATGGAGGTGCCGTCGTAGCCACGCTCGTTGAAGACCCGGACGGCGACGGAGAGCAGCGACTCGGGGGTGTAGGTGTCGCGCTTGGCGGTGGTCATGGGGTGCCCTCCCGCTTCTCGGTGGCGTACGCGTGGCGGTAGAGCGCGAGGGACGGCGCGTAGCGTCCGGACGGGTCGCGCAGGTGCAGGTCGTCCAGGAGGTCGTAGGCGAAGTCGCGGCCGAGCCTGCGGCTCCACTCGAAGGGGCCGAGCGGGTAGTTGACGCCGAGGCGCATCGCGGTGTCGATGTCCTCCTCGGTGGCCACGCCCTTGGCGACGGCGTCGTGCGCCAGGTCGATGATCCGGGCGACCGTGCGGGCGACGATCATGCCGGGGACGTCGCCGATGACGCTGACGTCCTTGCCGAGCGCCTGGAAGAGGCCGATGGCCTCGGACAGGGTCTGCGGCGCGGTGTCCTTCGAGGCGGACAGGGCGATGCGGGTGGCCCTGCGGTAGTCGAGCGCCAGGTCGAAGTAGACGACGTCGCGGAACTCGACGGAGGTCTGCCCGTCGGCCAGCGCCAGCGTGCCGCCGCTGGGCAGCACCAGCCGGGTGCCGTGGTCCTCTTCCTCCTCACGGACCGGGATGCCCGCCTCGCGGATCAGGGTCAGCAGTTCGGCCGCCGGGCCCAGGCCGCCCTCGGCGACGACGTAGGCGGGCGGCGTCGCCCTGTCGGCGGTGTGCGGCTCGGAGCGCTCGGCGTCGTCGGCGTAGTCGTACCAGCCGTGCCCGGACTTGCGGCCCAGCCGGCCGGACTCGACCAGGCGCCGCTGGGCCAGGGAGGGCGTGAAGCGGACGTCCTGGAAGAAGGACTGCCACACGGAGTGCGTAACGGACTCGTTGACGTCCTGCCCGATCAGGTCGGTCAGCTCGAAGGCGCCCATCCGGAAGCCGCCGGACTCGCGCAGCACCGCGTCGATGGTGGCCGGGTCGGCGGCCTGGGACTCGTAGACGGCGAAGGCCTCGGCGTAGAAGGGCCGGGCGAGACGGTTGACGATGAAGCCGGGGGTGTCGGCGCAGGCCACCGGCGTCTTGCCCCAGGCACGGGCGGTCTCGTACGCGCGCGTGGCCGACGTGACGTCGGTGGAGAACCCGGAGACGACCTCGACCAGCGGCAGCAGCGGGGCCGGATTGAAGAAGTGCAGGCCCACGAAGCGGGAGGCGTTGCGCAGGGCGCCGCCGATGGCCGTCACCGACAGGGACGAGGTGTTGGTGGCGAGCAGACAGTCGTCCGCGACGACGTCCTCCAGCGCGCGGAAGAGCTCCTGCTTGACGTCCAGCCGCTCCAGTACGGCCTCCACGACCAGCGCGCAGTCCGCGAGTTCGGCCAGGCCCTCCGCGGGCAGCAGGCGCGCCCGGGCCGCGTCGCGGTCGGCGGCGGTGAGCCGGTCCTTCTCGACGAGCCGGTCGAGGCGGGCGCCGATCGCTTCGGCCGCGTCCCGGGCCCGCCCGGGGAGGGCGTCGTACAGGCGCAGGGGGTGGCCCGCGACCAGCGCGACCTGGGCGATGCCCTGGCCCATGGTGCCGGTGCCCACGACGGCCACGGGGCTGCTGAGGTCCAGTGCTGTCATGTGCGCGATCCTCCCGCACGGGGTTTTCCACAGATGCGGCAGGCCCCCTTGTCCCGACCGATCGTTCGGTTACTCTAACTCTGTCCGCCTGTTCCCGCCTCTGTTTCCGCACAGGTCATGAGCTCGACGAGGAGCTCTTGAGACGAGGAGTTGGTCCCGAATGGCCTCCGAACTGACCGCGCACGAGTTGATCGCCAAGCACCGGCCGACTCTCGACCAGGCGCTGGAGGCCATCCGCACGCGCGCGTACTGGTCCCCGCACCCCGAGCACCCGAAGGCGTACGGCGAGCACGGCAGTCTGGACGCGGAAGCCGGCAAGGCCGCCTTCGAGGCCCTCCTGGGCAACCGCCTCGACCTGACCGACCAGCCCGGCATCGACGACTGGGTGGGCGGCGAGGTGTCGCCGTACGGCATCGAGCTGGGCGTGACCTACCCGCGGGCCGACCTCGACACGCTGCTGCCCGCCATGAAGGCCGGACAGCGCGCATGGCGAGACGCGGGCGCGGAGGTGCGCGCGGTGGTCTGTCTGGAGATCCTCAAGCGGATCAGCGACCGCACGCACCAGTTCGCGCACGCGGTCATGCACACCAGCGGCCAGGCGTTCATGATGGCGTTCCAGGCGGGCGGCCCGCACGCGCAGGACCGCGGCCTGGAGGCGGTGGCGTACGCGTACGTGGAGCAGGTCCGCACGCCCGACACCGCGGAGTGGACCAAGCCCCAGGGCAAGCGCGACCCGCTCGCGCTGACCAAGCAGTTCACACCGGTGCCGCGCGGCACCGCGCTGGTCATCGGCTGCAACACCTTCCCGACGTGGAACGGCTACCCGGGCCTGTTCGCCTCCCTCGCCACCGGCAACGCGGTCCTGGTCAAGCCGCACCCGCGCGCGGTGCTGCCGCTCGCGCTGACCGTGCGGATCGCCCGCGACGTGCTGGCCGAGGCGGGCTTCGACCCGAACCTGGTCGCGCTGACCGCCGAGCGGCCCGGCGAGGGCATCGCCAAGGCGCTCGCGGTCCGCCCCGAGATCAGGATCATCGACTACACCGGCTCGACGGCGTTCGGCGACTGGCTGGAGGCCAGCGCCCGCCAGGCGCAGGTCTACACGGAGAAGGCCGGCGTCAACACGGTGATCGTGGAGTCGGCGGGCAACTACAAGGGCATGCTGTCCAACCTGGCCTTCTCGCTGTCCCTGTACAGCGGCCAGATGTGCACCACCCCGCAGAACCTGCTGATCCCCCGCGACGGCATCCGCACCGACGAGGGTCCCAAGACCTTCGACGAGGTCGTCGCCGACCTCGCCCGCGCGGTCGACGGCCTGCTCGGCGACGACGCGCGCGCCAACGCCCTGCTCGGCGCGATCGTCAACCCGGACGTGAAGGCCCGCCTGGAGGCCGCGGCGGGCCTGGGCGAGGTGGCCCTCGCCTCCCGCGAGATCGCCAACCCGGAGTTCCCGGGAGCGGTGGTCCGCACGCCGGTCATCGTGAAGCTGGACGGCGCCAAGCCGGACGACGAGGCCGCCTACATGAGCGAGTGCTTCGGCCCCGTCTCCTTCGCCGTCGCGGTCGACTCGGCGGCCGACGCCGTGGAGCTGCTGCGGCGGACCGTCCGTGAGAAGGGCGCGATGACCGTCGGCGCGTACACGACCGACGAGGACGTCGAGCGGGCGATCGAGGAGGTCTGCCTGGAGGAGGCCGCCCAGCTGTCGCTCAACCTCACCGGCGGGGTGTACGTCAACCAGACCGCCGCCTTCTCCGACTTCCACGGCTCGGGCGGCAACCCGGCGGCCAACGCGGCGCTCTGCGACGGCGCGTTCGTGGCGAACCGCTTCCGGGTCGTCGAGGTCCGCCGGGAGTCCTGAGCGGCGCCTAGGCGTCGAGAGATGCGCCCCCGGTGGCGCTCCAGTGGTACAGCGTCATGGCCACACTGGTCGCGAGGTTGTAGCTGGAGACCTGGGGGCGCATCGGCAGCGCCACCAAGTGGTCGGTCCGCGCGCGCAGTTCGGCGGACAGACCGCTGCGCTCGGAGCCGAAGGCGAGCACGGCGTCGTCCGGCAGCTTCACGCCCCGGATGTCCTCGCCCTCCGGGTCGAGCGCGAACAGCGGCCCGGCCGGCAGCTCTCGCACCGTCAGCCGCTCCACCGCGGTCGCGAAGTGCAGCCCCGCCCCGCCGCGCACCACGGTGGGGTGCCAGGGGTCCAGCGTGCCGGTGGTGACGACCCCGGTCGCCCCGAAGCCGGCTGCCAGCCGGATCACGGCCCCGGCGTTGCCCAGGTTGCGCGGATCGTCGAGGACCACGACGGGCGCGGTGCGCGGCATCCGGGCGAGTGCCCGCAGATTGTCCTCGCGTGACGGCCGTACGGCCAGGGCGGCCACGCCGGTGGGATGGGGTCGCGGCACGAACGAGGCGTACGTCTGCTCCGGCACCTCGGTCAGCAGCGCGTCCAGCGTGTCCCGCACGTCCGAGGCCAGGTCGTCGGCGAGGGCGAGCGCCGCACGCCGGTCCGTGGCGACCGCCACCAGGACCTCGGCCCCGAAGCGCACCGCGTGCTTGAGGGCGTGGAAGCCGTCGAGCAGCACGGCGGAACCGGCGTGCTCGCGCCAGCGGGTCACAGGGTCGGTCATGCCGTGAAGCCTACGCGGGGACGCTCCCCGTCCTCCGGGGCGCGGGGCCTCGGCACCGCGGGGCCCCGGCGGGTGAGCACCCGCCCACGCGCGCGTGCCGCCCAGTCTCCGAGCCGGCGCAGGAAGGTCGTCGGCAGGAAGACGGCGTCCGTGGCGATCATCGCCAGCGAGAAGAACGGCAGCCCAAGGACGACGGCGATCACGGCGTGCTCGGTCATCATCGCGGCCAGCAGGACGTTCTTGACCCGCCGGTTGAACAGCGTGAACGGGAAGGCGACCTGCACGATCACCGTCCCGTACGTCACCAGCATCACCATCGTGCCGCTGGAGGACAGCAGGCCGGCGAGGGACGGCCAGGGCGAGAAGTAGTCCAGGTGGAGCGGGTAGTAGACCGCGGTGCCGTCCTGCCAGCGCGAGCCCTGGATCTTGTACCAGCCGGCCGTCGCGTAGATCAGACATGCCTCGGCCATGATCACGAACAGGGCGGCGTTGTGGAGGACGTTGGCGATCACGTCCAGCAGGATCCGGTGCTCGTCCTGCCTGGTGAGGCGGCCGACCAGCCACCACAGGCCCAGCGCCGCCCACGCCGCCCACAGGAGCACGGGCACCAGCCGGCCGCCGCCGAGGCGGCCCGCCAGGGTCACCCCGCTCAGCACCAGCCCGAGCACCACCCACAGGACCGGTCCCACCCGGTCGGTGACCCGCTCCCCACGCGCGCGTGCCGCTTCCCGGCGCACCGCCCGGCGCGCGTCCAGGGACCACACCTGGCCGCAGCGCGTGAACACCAGATAGATGGACATCAGGTGCAGCACGTTGTCGCCGCCGTCGCCCATGAAGACGCTGCGGTTCTGCAGCGAGAGCACGCCGAGCATGAACAGCACGGACATCGTGCGGGTGCGCCAGCCCACGAGCAGCAGGGCGCTCGACACGACGGCCAGCAGATAAAAGGTCTCGAACCAGGCCTGCCCGTCGGACCACATCAGGGCGGTGAAGGCGTGGTTGTCCCTCGTCAGCTGCTGGGCGAGGTCCCAGCTCCATGGTCCGTCGGGGCCGTAGATCTCCTGACGGTGGGGGAACTCGCGCAACAGGAACAGCAGCCAGGTCCCCGCGAAGCCGATGCGGACCACGGCGCTCTGGTGGGGACCGAGGGCGGATTCGGTGACCCGGGCGATGCCGCGGGAGACGCACAGGAAAAGACGGTTCACTTCACACCCCTGGCGGCCTCGTCGTCCGTGACCGTCCACCACGGCAGCACGCGGTACACCGGCTTGTCGGAGACCTGCTCATGGCTCCACTCGGGCGGGGGCACATTGGTGGTCTCCGAGCGAACCTGCACGCTCTGCACGGTGCCCTCCCGGCTCGCCGGGTCCTCCCGGTAGAGACGCATCACCACGATCCGGCGCAGGTACTGCTCGGAGAGCGACCCCCGCAGGCCCACCGGCCGGTTCTCGGCGTCGTGCGTGGCGGTGAAGAAGTCCCACGCCCGGCGCAGCTCGTTCTGCTCGGTGTGGCTGGGCAGCGGATTCCCCTTGATGTCCGCGCCGTCCAGCGCGGACAGGTCGTACCAGCCGGTGGTCGTCATGCTGCCGTCGGACAGGGCGACCTGGGCCCGCACCTGGACCGCGATGTCCTGCTGCAGCGGGTTCGGCGCGAACAGCTTCCAGTTCTGCTCGAACTCCGGGTAGATCCACTCGTCGATCGCCTTGCCGTGCTGCTTGGTCACCGTGTTCGCCGGCGCGACGTGCAGAAACACCATCCCGAGGTGCACGCAGGCGACCACCGCGACGACCGCGAGCGCGAGGGCCGCGCCGATCTGATAGCGGGGGGAGAGGGCGGCGACTCCGGTGCGGGGTGGTGCGGGGGTGACGGGGATCGGGGGGACGGGGTCGGGGGGTGGGGCTATGGACGGGGCCGGGAAGTGGGGGCCGGGAGCTTCGGGTGAGTCCGAGGGGCCGGGGTCGTCGGTCTGGCGGGGCTCGTCGGCACCATCGGCCTCGTCGGCAGCGGCCTCACGAGCCTCACCAGCATCATTGGCCCTGTCGACCTCACCGGTCTCCAGAGACTCACCGTCCTCACGGGCCTCCCCGGCGGCGTCGGACGTCCCGGGTCGACGCGCCCCGCGCGACCCGTCGGGCCCGTGCGGGGCCTTCGAGTCCTGGTCGTACGCGTCCATTCCGCCCCGTTCCCCGGTCCCGCTCAGTCGTACGGCCGCCCCGTCCCCGCAGGGCGCCGCATGGTCCACGAACACCGCTCCTCGGCGTTCGCACGGAACGGTACTCAGCACCGCCCGCCGGGCACAGCCCCGTAAAGGCACCCGAGCACGTGGCCGTCGCCACTCCCGTACCACTCCAGCGCAGGCCCCCTCCCCGCACCCACGCCCGCCACGGACGGTCCGCCGCAGCCATCACAGCAGGTCGCAGAGGGTCGTACGGCCCGCCGCACACCGCCTCCACAGCAGGACCGCAAGTTATCCACAGGCGGCCCGGGCGGTTGTCCACAGCGGTTGACACCTCACGGCGCTCGCTTCACCATTGAACAGCACGGACCGAACGATCGGTCGGGAGAGCACGCAGTCAGAGCCCGAGATCAGGGGGACCGCATGGCCACAGCAGCCGCGCAGAGCACGTCGCGTTCACCGGCGTCCGGCGCCCGGGACACCGTCGACACGGCGGCGTTCGAGCGCACGTTCGACGCCGCCGTGGCCGCGGACGAGCGCATCGAGCCCCGGGACTGGATGCCCGATGCCTACCGCGCGACGCTGATCCGGCAGATCGCCCAGCACGCCCACTCCGAGATCATCGGCATGCAGCCGGAGGCCAACTGGATCACGCGCGCGCCCTCGCTGCGCCGCAAGGCCATCCTCATGGCCAAGGTCCAGGACGAGGCGGGCCACGGCCTGTATCTCTACAGCGCCGCGGAGACCCTCGGCGCGAGCCGCGAGGAGCTCCTCGACAAGCTGCACAGCGGCCGCCAGAAGTACTCCTCGATCTTCAACTACCCCACCCTGACCTGGGCGGACGTCGGGGCGATCGGCTGGCTGGTGGACGGCGCCGCGATCACCAACCAGGTGCCCCTGTGCCGCTGCTCGTACGGCCCGTACGCGCGCGCGATGGTCCGCGTCTGCAAGGAGGAGTCCTTCCACCAGCGCCAGGGCTACGAGCTGCTGCTCGCCCTGAGCCGGGGCACGCCGGAGCAGCACGCGATGGCGCAGGACGCGGTGGACCGCTGGTGGTGGCCGTCCCTGATGATGTTCGGCCCGCCCGACGACGAGTCCCAGCACTCCGCGCAGTCGATGGCCTGGAAGATCAAGCGCCATTCGAACGACGAGCTGCGCCAGCGGTTCGTGGACATCTGCGTCCCCCAGGCCGAGTCGCTGGGCCTCACCCTCCCCGACCCGGACCTGCGGTGGAACGAGGAGCACGGGCACCACGACTACGGCGCGATCGACTGGTCGGAGTTCTGGGAGGTCCTCAAGGGCAACGGCCCGTGCAACGAACAGCGCATCACCCAGCGCCGGCGGGCACACGACGAGGGCGCATGGGTAAGGGAGGCGGCCGCGGCCCACGCGGCCAAGCACACCGCGGGGACACGGCCCGGCGGGACTGGAGGAGCGCAGGCATGACCAACACCGACTGGCCCCTGTGGGAGGTCTTCGTGCGCTCGCGCCGCGGCCTGTCCCACACCCACGCCGGCAGCCTGCACGCGCCGGACGCCGAGCTCGCCCTGCGCAACGCCCGTGACCTGTACACCCGGCGCGGCGAGGGCGTCTCGATCTGGGTCGTCCCGGCCGCCGCGATCACCGCGTCCTCGCCGGACGAGAAGGACCCCTTCTTCGAGCCGGCCGCCGACAAGCCCTACCGGCACCCGACCTTCTACGAGATCCCGGAAGGGGTGAAGCACCTGTGACCCCGGCACCCGAGACCCCCGTGCCCGCGCGGTCCGCCGCCCTGGCCCTGGGCGACGACGCCCTGGTGCTCTCGCACCGGCTGGGGGAGTGGGCGGGCCACGCCCCTGCCCTGGAGGAGGAGGTCGCCCTCGCCAACATCGCGCTGGACCTGCTCGGCCAGGCCCGGGTGCTGCTGTCCATGGTGGGCGACGAGGACGAGCTCGCGTATCTGCGCGAGGAGCGCGCCTTCCGCAACGTCCAGCTCGTCGAGCAGCCCAACGGCGACTTCGCGCAAACGATCGTCCGCCAGCTGTACTTCTCCACCTACCAGCAGCTGCTCTACGCCCAACTGGCAGCGGGCGACGGCCCGTTCGCGCCGCTCGCCGCCAAGGCCGTCAAGGAGGTCGCCTACCACCGCGACCACGCCGAGCAGTGGACGCTGCGGCTCGGCGACGGCACGGACGTCAGCCATGACCGGATGCGGCTGGCGTGCGACGCTCTGTGGCGCTTCACCGGGGAGATGTTCCAGCCGGTGGAGGGCCTGGACGCCGACTGGGCGGGCATGGAGGCCGCCTGGCTGGAGTCCGTCGGCGCCGTACTCGGCCGGGCCACCCTGGCCGTGCCCGAGGGGCCGCGGACCGGGGCGTGGTCGGCGGGCGCCGGCCGCCAGGGCCTGCACACCGAACCCTTCGGGCGGATGCTCGCCGAGATGCAGCACCTGCACCGCAGCCACCCGGGGGCGTCATGGTGACGACGACCGCGCTGGAGGCGGAACTCCTGGAGCTCGCCGGTTCGGTGCCCGACCCCGAACTGCCCGTGCTCACCCTTCAGGAGCTGGGTGTGGTGCGCGCGGTGCACCTGCGCGACACCGGCGCGGTGGAGGTCGAGCTGACCCCGACCTACACCGGCTGCCCGGCCGTCGAGGCGATGTCCCTGGACATCGAGCGGGTGCTGCGCGAGCACGGCGTGCGGGAGGTCACCGTCCGCACCGTGCTGACGCCCGCCTGGTCGACGGACGACATCTCGGACGAAGGGCGGCGCAAGCTGCGGGAGTTCGGCATAGCTCCCCCGCGCGAGCGGCACGAGGCCGGACCGGTCGCGCTCGCACTCGGCCCGACCCGCACCGCGGCCGACGCGTCCGACCCCGTCCGCTGTCCGCACTGCGGATCGGCCGACACCGAGCTGCTCAGCCGGTTCTCCTCCACCGCGTGCAAGGCGCTGCGGCGCTGCCGCGACTGCCGTGAACCCTTCGACCACTTCAAGGAGTTGTGATGGCCCGCTTCCACCCGCTCCCGGTGGCCGCGGTCGACCGGCTCACCGACGACTCCGTGGCCCTGACCCTCACCGTCCCGCCGGAGCTGCGCGAGCAGTACCGGCACGCGCCGGGCCAGCACCTCGCCCTGCGCCGGGTCGTCGACGGCGCGGAGATCCGGCGGACCTACTCGATCTGCTCCCCGGCCCCCGGTGACGAAGGCCCGAGCACCCTGCGGGTCGGGGTGCGGCTGGTCGACGGCGGCGCCTTCTCGACGTACGCGCTGAAGGAGGTGAACGTCGGGGACGAGCTGGAGGTGATGACGCCGGCCGGACGCTTCACGCTGGAGCCCGCGCCCGGTCTGTACGCCGCCATCGTCGGCGGCAGCGGCATCACCCCGGTGCTGTCGATCGCCTCGACGCTGCTCGCACGCGAGCCCTCGGCCCGGTTCTGCCTGATACGCAGCGACCGGACGGCCGCCTCCACGATGTTCCTGGAGGAGGTCGCCGACCTGAAGGACCGCTACCCCGAGCGGCTGCAGCTGGTGACGGTGCTCTCCCGGGAGGAGCAGCAGGCCGGCCTGCCGTCCGGGCGTCTCGACCAGGAGCGGCTGACCGGGCTGCTGCCCGCGCTGCTGCCGGTGGACGGTGTGGCGGGGTGGTTCCTGTGCGGGCCGTTCGGGCTGGTGCAGGGCGCGGAACGGGCGCTGCGGGAGCTCGGTGTGGACCGGGCCCGGATCCACGAGGAGATCTTCCACGTGGACGCCGGTGCGGCCCCCGCGACGACCGCTTCGGCCCCCGCGCACAGCACCGTGACCGCCCGGCTCGACGGGCGCGGCGGGACCTGGCCGGTGCACGACGGCGAATCGCTCCTGGAGACGGTGCTGCGCAACCGGCCCGGTGCCCCCTATGCCTGCAAGGGCGGGGTGTGCGGGACGTGCCGGGCCTTCCTGGTCTCGGGCGAGGTGCGCATGGACCGCAACTTCGCGCTGGAGGCGGAGGAGACGGAGGCGGGGTATGTGCTGGCCTGCCAGTCGCATCCGGTGACGGAGAAGGTGGAGCTGGACTTCGACCGCTGAGGCCGGACCGGCACCCCGCCGGTCTCCTGCCTGCCTCCCTCCCTCACCGTTCCCCCGCCTCCCTCACCGTTCCCTTCTTCTAGAACCTGTTCTATCTTGACGGACCGTCAGATCAACGGATCCGCCGGGAGGACAGGACCGTGGACTTCACCTTCACCGAGGAGCAGTTGGCGGCGGCCGAGGCGGCCCGGGGAGTGTTCGCCGGGGTGGCGCCGGACGCGGTGCCGAGCCCGGCGCTCACCACCGGTGCCGTGGCCGAGGGCTTCGACCGGGCACTGTGGGCCAGGCTCGCCGACGCGGACCTGCTGAGCCTGCTGTTCGACGCGGAGTACGGCGGGGCGGGCCTGGACGCCATCGCGCTGTGCCTGGTGCTGCGGGAGTCCGGGAAGGTGCTCGGGCGGGTGCCGCTGCTGGAGAGCAGCGCGGCCGCGGCCGCCGTACAGGCCTACGGCGGCAAGGAGTTGGCGGCCGCACTGCTGCCCCGTGCCGGGCGCGGTGAGCTGGTGCTGACCGTCGCCGCGAACGGCCGCACCGGCCACGACCCGGCCGAACTCGCCGTGACCGCACGGCGCGACGGTGACCTGTGGGTGCTGGACGGGGTGCAGACGGCCGTGCCGTGGGCGTTGGACGCCGACCTCGTCGTCGTACCCGCACACACCGACGCCGACCGCACCGTCCTCGCGCTGGTGCCCCGCGATCACGCCGGCGTCGCCCTCGCCGGGCAGGTCTCCACCAGCGGGGAGCGGCTCGGCGAACTGCGCCTGGAGTCCGCGCGGATCGCCGCCCGGGACGTCGTCGAGGCCGACGGGGCGTGGGAGTGGCTGCGGGAGCTGCTGGTCACGGGGACGTGCGCGCTGGCGCTCGGGCTGGGCGAGCGGGTGCTGAGGATGACCAGCGAGTACACCGGCAAGCGGGAGCAGTTCGGGCACCCGATCGCGACCTTCCAGGCCGTCGCCGTCCAGGCCGCCGACCGCTACATCGATCTGCGCGCCATGGAGGCCACCCTGTGGCAGGCCGCCTGGCGGATCGGCTCGGGGGCGCCGGGCGTGCTGCCCGCCTCCGCGGACGTCGCCGTGGCCAAGATCTGGGCCGCCGAGGGCGTACGACGGGTGGTGCAGACCGCTCAGCATCTGCACGGCGGCTTCGGCGCCGACACCGAATACGCCCTGCACCGCTACCACGCCTGGGCCAAGCATCTGGAGCTGGCGCTCGGCCCGGCCGCGGCGCACGAGGAGGCCCTGGGTGACCTGCTGGCGGCACACCCCCTGGGCTGACCGACACCCCGGGGGTCCGTGATCCACCCAGAGGGCCTGTGATCTACCAGAGGACCTGTGATCTAGAGGACGAAGCCCGGCTGGCCCGCGTCGGTGACGACCGGGCGGCCGGCCGCCTGCCAGACCTCCATGCCGCCGTCGACGTTCACGGCGTCGATGCCCTGCTGGACCAGATACATCGTGACCTGGGCCGAGCGTCCGCCGGACCGGCAGATCACATGGACCCGGCCGTCCTGCGGAGCCGCCTCGGTCAGCTCGCCGTAGCGGGCCACGAACTCACTGATGGGGATGTGCAGCGCCCCCTCGGCATGGCCGGCCCGCCACTCGTCGTCCTCGCGGACGTCCAGCAGGAAGTCGCCGTCCTTGAGGTCCACGACCCCGACCGTGGGTACACGCGCTGCAAAACTCATGCCTCCGACGCTACCCGAACACACACCGCGGTCGGGCCGCGCTACTCCTGCCCCAGCAGCCCCGCCAGCTCCGCCTCCCGCTCCGCCACATCGGCGCGGAGCTTCTCGGCGATCTCGTCCAGGAGGGCGTCGGGGTCGTCCGGGGCCAGGCGGAGCATCGCCGCGATCGCGGTGTCCTCCAGTTCCCGGGCGATCAGGGTGAGGAGTTCCTTGCGCTGAGCCAGCCATTCGAGGCGGGCGTAGAGCTCCTCGCTGCGGCTCGGGCCCGGCTCGGCGGGGGCCGGTCCCGCGGCCCACTCCTCGGCCAGCTCGCGCAGCAGCGCCTCGTCGCCGCGGGCGTAGGCGGCGTTGACGCGGGTGATGAACTCCTCGCGCCGTGTGCGCTCGTCCTCCTCCTGCGCCAGATCGGGGTGGGCCTTGCGGGCCAGCTCGCGGTAGAGCTTGCGGGCCTCCTCGCTCGGGCGCACCCGCTCCGGAGGCCGTACCGCCTGGTCCGTGAGCATCGCCGAGGCCTCCGGGAACAGGCCGTAGCCGTCCATCCAGCCGTTCAGCAGTTCCTCGACGCCGGGGATCGGCATGACCCGGGCCCGGGCCTCCTCGGCGAGCCGGATGTCCTCCGGGTCGCCGGTGCGGGCGGCCTTGGCCTCGGCGATCCGGGCGTCCAGCTCCTCCAGCCGGGTGTACATCGGACCGAGCTTCTGGTCGTGCAGCCGGGAGAAGTTCTCGACCTCGACGCGGAAGGTCTCCACCGCGATCTCATAGTCGATCAAGGCCTGCTCGGCGGCCCGCACGGCCCGCTCCAGCCGCTCCTCGGGCCGCGGTGCCTGGGACTGATCAGCTTCCGGGGTCGTCACCCGACCAGCGTAGGCCACGGCCCAAACCCGTCACCCCCGGCGCCGCCCGGTTCGCCCCGCCTCACCGCGCGTCCGGCCCTTCGCTCCCCGGAGCCGTCACACCCCCATCTCGGCCGCGATCCGCCCCGACCGCACCGCCGTCACCAGGTCCGCGTGGTCCGCCTCCGTGCGGTCGGCATAGGCGATCGAGAACGCGGCCATGGCCTCGTCGAGCTCCTCGTTCTTGCCGCAGTAGCCGGCGATCAGCCGGGGGTCGGCGCTGTGGGCGTGGGCGCGGGCCAGCAGGGCGCCGGTCATCCGGCCGTAGTCGTCCACCTGGTCGGCGGACAGGGCCGCCGGGTCGACGCTGCCCTTGCGGTTGCGGAACTGCCGGACCTGGAAGGGCCGGCCGTCCACCGTCGTCCAGCCCAGCAGGATGTCGCTGACCACCTGCATGCGCTTCTGGCCCAGCACCACCCGGCGGCCCTCGTGGCCGACGGGCGCCGCGTCGAAGCCGGCCGTCGCCAGATGCGGGACCAGCGCCGACGGACGGGCCTCCTTCACCTGGAGGACCAGCGGTTCACCGCGGTGGTCCAGGAGCAGGACGACATACGAGCGGGTGCCCACACTGCCCGTGCCGACCACCCGGAACGCCACGTCGTGCACCGCGTGCCGGGCCAGGAGCGGCAGCCGGTCCTCCGAGAGCGTCTCCACATAGGGCTCCAGGGACGCGGCCACCGCCGCCGCCTCCGCGTCCTCCACGCGCCGCAGCACCGGCGGGGCGTCGACGAAACGGCGGCCCCCGTCCTCGGCGGCCTCGGTCGACTTCGCCGCGAACCGCCCGCTGGTGTTGGCCCGCGCCTTCTCCGAGACCCGCTCCAGCGTCCCGAGCAGATCATGGGCGTCGGTGTACGAGACGAGTTCCTCGTCCGCGATGGCGTTCCACGCGTCCAGCACCGACAGCTTGGCGAGCAGCCGCATGGTGCGCCGGTACGCCCCCACCGCGTCGGCCGCCGCCTTGCGGCACATGTCCTCGTCGGCACCCGCTTCCCGGCCGGCCAGCACCAGCGAGGCGGCGAGCCGCTTGAGGTCCCACTCCCAGGGGCCGTGCACGGTCTCGTCGAAGTCGTTCAGATCGATGACCAGGCCGCCGCGGGCGTCGCCGTACAGGCCGAAGTTGGCCGCGTGCGCGTCGCCGCAGATCTGGGTGCCTATCCGGGTCATGGGGGTGCGCGCGAGGTCGTACGCCATGAGGCCGGCCGAGCCGCGCAGGAAGGCGAAGGGGGTCGCGGCCATCCTGCCCACCCGTATCGGCGTGAGCCCGGGGATGCGGCCCCGGTTGGACTCCTCGACCGCGCTCACCGCGTCGGGCCGCGAGCCGTCCAGGTCCAGGGCGCTGTGCGTGCGGCGCGGAACGCTCGTGCGCAGCGCCTTGCCCTGCTCCTTGGGCGAACCCTGCGACGGCCACTGGGCGAATCCACGCACCCGGGGCAGCCGCCCCGCCCTCCGCGCCGACTCCCCCACTGCCGCTCCGGCCTCGGTCACCGCGACCGCCTCCCCCGCGTCCACACACGTACTCGCCCGAACATCAACTCGTGCAGACCGTACAACCGGTGGCCGAAACGCGTCAGACCCTGTGGACAACTCAGCGCCTGTGGAAATCCCGAACCCCCGGGCGACCCGGCGACGACGAAGGACCGGGCCCCGCGGGCGAGTTGTCCGCCCGCCCCTGCGGACCTGAGAGACTCATCACAGTGTGAAATACGCCGCAAACACGACAAAGGGCCCACCGTGATCACGATGAGCCCTTGCCACTGTGCGCGAGGGGGGAGTTGAACCCCCACGCCCTTGCGGGCACTGGAACCTGAATCCAGCGCGTCTGCCTATTCCGCCACCCGCGCATTGGGTGTGTCTTCCGTCTCCGTCCCTTTCGGGGCGGCCCCTTCCGACATCCAGAACATTAGCACGTCGGACAGGGTGGGTTCACATCCCTTGTTCCGGCCCGGGACGGGCACCCTGGACCAGGTATCAGGCAGTACCGGTTCACGTATCAACCTCGTACCGGTCCCCGTCATCTCCCCAGGAGGCGGACCGGGTCCACAGTCAGGTGCGGGACACTGGTCGTGGCCCGCCTCTACGATCCTTGACAGAGAGAGTTCGAAGGGGGCCCGCTCGGGGAACCGGCTGTTTGCCGGGCGCGTGGATACGATCAGTAAGCAGTACCAGGCAAGGCAGTAGGGAAGCAGCGACGGAGGAGGTGCCCCATGGGAGTCCTGAAGAAGTTCGAGCAGCGTCTCGAAGGTCTGGTCAACGGCACCTTCGCCAAGGTGTTCAAGTCCGAGGTCCAGCCCGTCGAGATCGCCGGAGCGCTCCAGCGGGAGTGCGACAACAACGCGACCATCTGGAACCGCGACCGGACCGTCGTACCCAACGACTTCATCGTGGAGCTGAGCGCGCCGGACCACGAGCGCCTCAGCCCCTACTCCGGCCAGCTCGGGGACGAGCTCGCCGGAATGGTGCGTGACTACGCGAAGCAGCAGCGCTACACCTTCATGGGGCCGATCAAGGTCAACCTGGAGAAGGCGAACGACCTGGACACCGGTCTGTACCGGGTGCGCAGCCGTACGCTCGCCTCCTCCAGCAGCCAGCAGGCCCCGCCGGCCGGCAGGCCCGGCCAGGGCGCCCCTGGCGGCTACGGCTACCCGCCGGCCGCCGCGCCCGCGGGAGCCCCGCCCATGCCGTCCGCGCCGCCGCCCGGCGGCCGGCCCGGCGGCTACGGATACCCGCAGCCCGCCGCCCAGCGGCCCCCGGCCGCCCACGCGAGCGGCGGCCGCACCCGCTACTGGATCGAGATCAACGGCGCCCGCCATCAGATCTCCCGCCCGACGCTGGTGCTGGGCCGCAGCACCGAAGCCGACGTGCGGATCGACGACCCCGGCGTCTCCCGCCGGCACTGTGAGATCCGGACCGGAACGCCCTCGACGATCCAGGATCTCGGGTCCACCAACGGCATCGTGGTGGACGGGCAGCACACCACCCGCGCTACGCTCCGCGACGGCTCGCGGATCGTCGTGGGCAGCACCACCATCATTTACCGGCAAGCCGAAGGGTGAAGCGGGGGCAATGTCAGAGCTGACCCTCACGGTCATGCGGCTGGGTTTCCTGGCCGTACTGTGGCTGTTCGTGATCGTGGCCGTGCAGGTCATCCGCAGCGACCTGTTCGGTACGCGCGTCACCCAGCGCGGGTCGCGCAGGGAGGCGGCACGGCCGCAGCAGGCCGCACGGCAGCAGCAGGCCGCGCCCCCGCAGCAGCGCGGCCAGCAGGCCGGCGGCCGTCAGCGCCGCAACGCCCCCACCAAGCTGGTCGTCTCCGAGGGCACCCTCACGGGCACGACGGTGGCTCTCCAGGGCCAGACCATTACCCTGGGCCGCGCACACGACTCCACGATCGTGCTGGACGACGACTACGCCTCCAGCCGCCATGCCAGGATCTACCCGGACCGCGACGGTCAGTGGATCGTCGAGGACCTCGGCTCCACCAACGGCACATACCTGGACCGGTCCCGGCTGACGACCCCCACACCGATCCCGCTGGGCGCGCCGATCCGCATCGGCAAGACCGTCATCGAGCTGCGGAAGTAGTACGACAATGAGCGAGCGGAGCGAGCACGCAACGGCGGACCGCAAACCGGCCGTCGGCGCGCTCCCGACCGGAGGGTGGGCACCGTGCGGATGTACCCGGAGCCGACGGGCGAGGTGCGCATGAGTCTGTCACTGCGCTTCGCCGCCGGATCGCACAAAGGCATGATCCGGGAGGGCAACGAGGACTCCGGTTACGCCGGTCCCCGCCTGCTCGCCATCGCCGACGGCATGGGCGGCCAGGCCGCCGGTGAGGTCGCCTCCTCCGAGGTGATCTCGACGCTGGTCACGCTCGACGACGACGTGCCCGGCTCCGACATCCTCACCTCCCTCGGCGCCGCCGTGCAGCGCGCCAACGACCAGCTGCGCGCCATGGTCGAGGAGGACCCCCAGCTGGAGGGCATGGGCACCACGCTCACCGCCCTGCTCTGGACCGGGCAGCGGCTCGGCCTCGTCCACGTCGGCGACTCCCGCGCCTATCTGCTCCGTGACGGTGTGCTCACGCAGATCACCCAGGACCACACCTGGGTGCAGCGTCTCGTCGACGAGGGCCGGATCACCGAGGAAGAGGCGACCACGCACCCGCAGCGGTCCCTCCTGATGCGGGCACTGGGCAGCGGCGACCATGTCGAGCCCGACCTGTCGATCCGCGAGGTCCGCGCCGGCGACCGCTATCTGATCTGCTCCGACGGCCTCTCCGGCGTCGTCTCCCATCAGACGATGGAGGAGACCCTCGCCAGCTACCAGGGCCCGCAGGAGACCGTGCAGGAGCTGATCCAGCTCGCGCTGCGCGGCGGCGGCCCGGACAACATCACCGTCATCGTCGCCGACGTCCTCGACCTGGACACCGGAGACACCCTCGCCGGCCAGCTGTCCGACACCCCGGTGGTGGTCGGCGCGGTCGCCGAGAACCAGCACCACCTGCACGACAACGGCATTATGCAGACCCCGGCCGGCCGCGCCTCCCACCTCGGCCGCCAGGGCCACGGCCAGGGCGGCGGCGAGTTCGGCCCGCCCGGCTCCGGCGACACCACCGGCTACGTGCCGGAGGGCAGTTTCGGCGACTACACCGACGACGACTTCATCAAGCCGCGCAAGGGCCGCAGGTGGCTGAAGAGATCCCTCTACGGCGGTCTCGCCCTCGCGGTCATCGGCGGCGGTCTGTACGGCGGCTACCGCTGGACGCAGACGCAGTACTACGTCGGCGCGAAGGGCGAGCACGTCGCGCTGTACCGCGGCATCAACCAGGACCTGGCCTGGGTGTCACTGTCGAAGGTCGAGAAGGACCACCCCGAGATCGAACTCAAGTACCTGCCGCCCTACCAGCAGAAGCAGGTCAAGAACACGATCCCGCGGAGCGACCTCGCCACGGCCCAGTCGAAGGTCCAGGAGCTGTCCGTGCAGGCCTCCGCGTGCAAGAAGGAGGCCGAGCGCACGGCCGCCGAGAGCGAGAAGAACGCCAAGACGGGCCAGGGCGAGGCCGGGGGCACCACGGGAACCACGCGTACCTCCCTCACGTCCAAGGCCTCACCGACACCCAACCCGTCGAACTCGGCACCGTCCTCGACGTCCCCTTCGAAGTCTCCGTCCTCGACCCCGTCCGCGACCGCGACTCCCAGCCCCGGGCCCACGCTCTCGGAGGATGAGCAGAAGGTCGTCTCGCTGTGCGGTAAGCAGTAGGCAAGCCGTGAGAGGCCCCGTCACACGATGAGCAGCACTTCCAACAGTTCGACGCACCACACGTCCACGATCGGCGCCATCGGCGCACCGAGCCGGCGCAACACCGAGCTGGCGCTGCTGGTGTTCGCCGTGGTCATCCCGGTGTTCGCGTACGCCAACGTGGGCCTGGCCATCAACAACGAGGTGCCCACCGGCCTGCTGGGCTACGGGCTCGGCCTCGGCCTGCTGGCCGGCGTCGCCCACCTCGGTGTGCGGAAGTTCGCCCCGTACGCCGACCCGCTGCTGCTGCCGCTCGCCACGCTGCTGAACGGGCTCGGACTGGTCGCCATCTGGCGGCTCGACCAGTCCAAGCTGCTGCGGGCGATCGGTCAGACCGGTCACGCGGCGCCCCGCCAGCTGTTGTACACCGCGCTGGGCATCGCCCTGTTCGTCGTCGTGCTGATCTTCCTGAAGGACCACCGTGTCCTGCAGCGCTACACGTACATCTCCATGTTCGGCGCCCTGATCCTGCTCCTCCTGCCACTGGTACCCGGCCTCGGGGCCGGCCTCTACGGCGCCAAGATCTGGATCAGGGTCCCTGGCCTGGGCACGCTGCAGCCCGGCGAGTTCGCGAAGATCATCCTCGCCGTCTTCTTCGCCGGCTACCTGATGGTGAAGCGCGACGCCCTGGCCCTCGCCAGCCGCCGCTTCATGGGCCTCTACCTGCCGCGCGGCCGCGACCTCGGCCCGATCCTCGTCGTCTGGGCGATGTCGATCCTCATCCTGGTCTTCGAGACCGACCTCGGTACCTCGCTCCTGTTCTTCGGCATGTTCGTCGTCATGCTGTACGTCGCCACCGAGCGGACCAGCTGGATCGTCTTCGGTCTGCTGATGTCCGCGGTCGGCGCCGTCGGCGTGGCGAGCTTCGAGCCCCACATCCAGACGCGTGTCCAGGCCTGGCTCAACCCGATGCGCGAGTACGAGCTCAGCCGCATCGTGACCCACGACGGCATCGCCCACTCCGACCAGCTGCAGCAGGCCCTGTGGGCCTTCGGCTCCGGCGGCACCCTGGGCACCGGCTGGGGCCAGGGCCACTCCGAGCTCATCCGGTTCGCCGCCAACTCCGACTTCATCCTCGCCACCTTCGGCGAGGAGCTGGGCCTGGCCGGCATCATGGCGATCCTGCTGGTCTACGGCCTGATCGTGGAACGCGGTGTACGCACCGCCCTCGCCGCCCGCGACCCGTTCGGCAAGCTGCTCGCCGTCGGCCTGTCCGGCGCCTTCGCCCTTCAGGTGTTCGTGGTGGCCGGTGGTGTGATGGGCCTCATCCCGCTCACCGGTATGACCATGCCGTTCCTGGCCTCCGGCGGTTCGTCCGTGCTGGCCAACTGGGCGCTGATCGGCATCCTGATCCGCATCAGCGACACGGCCCGCCGCCCGGCGCCCACCCCCGTCGCCAACCCCGACGCCGAGATGACCCAGATCGTGCGCCCCGGAAGCGCCGGTCCCACCGGGTGATCGTGATCACCTCGCACCTCTGACGGACGGCTTCCGGTCCCGGCACCCGCCGGTCCGGAAGCCGTCCGCTCTTACTGGAACCCTCCGCCCCTCCAGTACGTCTATTGATCAGTCGTTGTCGACTGCCCCGCCTGGAGGCACAGTCACTGCCTCTAGACTGTGGGCGGCCAAGGATGAGCGCCAGCACCAGCGACACCGAGAGACTGAAGCAAACAGGCGCACCTGTTAGCTTGTGGAAAGGCCGGACGTGAACAAGCCACTGCGCCGAATCGCGATCTTCTGCGGACTCCTGGTCCTGGCGCTGCTGATCCGTGACAACTGGCTTCAGTACGTCCAGGCCGACAAACTGCGCACCGACCCGAAGAACCGCCGTGTGGCCATCGAGCGGTACGCGTACCCGCGCGGCGACATCATCGTCGACGGCAACCCGATAACCGGCTCGGTCGAGACCAAGAGCGGCGACTACAAGTACAAGCGCACCTACAAGAACGGGGCCATGTGGTCCCCGGTCACCGGCTACTCCTCGCAGGCCTTCGACGGCAGCTTCCTGGAGAAGATCGAGGACGGCATCCTCACCGGCAACGACGACCGGCTCTTCTTCCGCAAGACCCTCGACATGATCACGGGCAAGCCGCAGCAGGGCGGCAATGTCGTGACCACGCTGAACGGGGCCGCGCAGAAGGCGGCGTTCAGCGGCCTGGCGAAGCAGGGCGGCAAGGGCGCGGTGGTCGCCCTCGAGCCGTCCACCGGCAAGATCCTGGCGCTGGCGTCGTACCCGTCGTACGACCCCTCGACCTTCGCGGGTGACCGGAACAGCGACGCCGATGCCTGGAAGAAGCTCCAGAAGAAGTACAACCCCGCCGACCCGATGCTGAACCGGGCGCTGCGCGAGACCTACCCGCCGGGCTCCACCTTCAAGGTGGTCACGGCGGCGGCCGCGCTGGAGAACAACCTGTACCCGGACGCCGACACGAACACCAAGTCGCCGCTGCCGTGGACCATGCCGGGCACCACCACCGAGCTGAAGAACGAGGGCAGCATCCCCTGCAAGAACGCGACCATGCGCGTCGCGCTGCAGTACTCCTGCAACACCGTCTTCGGCAAGATCGGCTCCGACCTCGGCAACGACAAGATGCTGGCGGAGGCGAAGAAGTTCGGCTTCGACGAGGAGCAGTTCGTCCCGACCCGCTCCAGCGCCTCCGTGTTCTCCGACAACATGAACCAGTCGCAGACCGCGCTGTCCTCGATCGGCCAGTACAACACCGCCGCGACCCCGCTGCAGATGGCCATGGTCGCCTCGGCCGTCGCCAACGGCGGCAAGCTCATGAAGCCGTACATGGTCGACAAGCTCCAGTCCTCGAACCTGGACACCGTGGCCACCACCGAGCCGCAGCAGCTCAGCGAGCCGCTGTCGGCGAAGAACGCGCAGATCCTGCAGCAGATGATGGAGACGGTCGTCAAGGACGGCACCGGCAAGAACGCGCAGATCGGCGGCGTCACCGTGGGTGGCAAGACCGGTACCGCCCAGCACGGTGTGGAGAACAGCGAGAACCCCTACGCCTGGTTCATCTCGTACGCCAAGCTCAGCGACGGCAGCTCGCCGGTCGCCGTGGCCGTCGTGATCGAGGACGACAACGCCAACCGCGACGACATCTCCGGCGGCGGCCTCGCGGCACCGATCGCCAAGAGCGTGATGGAGGCGGTCATCGCGTCCAAGAAGTGAGTGACCCCGCTCACGTCCCCTTCACATCGGTGCACGTTGCGATACCGGTCCTGTATCGGGTGACGGGCTTGGCCAGGTCACACAGCGCCAGCCGGGTACGGTAGGCCCGGACGGCAGCCTCCGGCCGCGCACGGACGTGCGCGGCCGAGACCCGACGGAGAGGGCTGGTAGGTAGCTATGGAAGAGCCGCGTCGCCTCGGCGGCCGGTACGAGCTGGGCCAGGTGCTCGGCCGCGGTGGCATGGCGGAGGTCTACCTCGCACATGACACCCGCCTCGGCCGCACCGTGGCGGTGAAGACGCTGCGCGCGGACCTCGCGCGTGATCCGTCCTTCCAGGCCCGCTTCCGCCGGGAGGCCCAGTCGGCCGCCTCGCTCAACCATCCCGCGATCGTGGCGGTCTACGACACGGGCGAGGACTACATCGACGGGGTCTCGATCCCGTACATCGTGATGGAGTACGTCGACGGGTCCACGCTTCGTGAGCTGCTGCACAGCGGTCGCAAGCTCCTGCCCGAGCGTGCGATGGAAATGACCATCGGCATCCTCCAGGGCCTGGAGTACGCCCACCGCAGCGGCATCGTGCACCGTGACATCAAGCCGGCGAACGTCATGCTGACGCGCAACGGCCAGGTCAAGGTCATGGACTTCGGCATCGCCCGCGCCATGGGCGACTCCGGCATGACGATGACGCAGACGGCGGCCGTCATCGGCACCGCCCAGTACCTCTCCCCGGAGCAAGCGAAGGGCGAGCAGGTCGACGCGCGCTCGGACCTCTACTCGACGGGCTGCCTGCTCTACGAGCTGCTGACGGTACGGCCGCCGTTCGTCGGGGACTCCCCGGTCGCGGTCGCCTACCAGCACGTCCGCGAGGAACCGCAGGCCCCGAGCGTCTTCGACCCCGAGATCACGCCCGAGATGGACGCCATCGTCCTGAAGGCGCTGGTCAAGGACCCGAACTACCGCTACCAGTCCGCCGACGAGATGCGCGCCGACATCGAGGCCTGCCTCGACGGCCAGCCGGTGGCGGCCACGGCGGCCATGGGCTCGGTCGGCTACGGCGGCTACCCCGACGACCAGCCGACGACGGCCCTGCGCGCGGACGCCGGCGCCACGACGATGCTGCCGCCGATGAACCCGGACGACGGCGGCTACGGCTACGACGACCGCCCCGACCGGCGCCGCCAGCCGAAGAAGAACAACACCTCCACGATTCTCCTCGTCGTGGCGGGCATCCTGGTGCTGGTCGGCGCGATCCTGATCGGGAAGTACGCGTTCAGCGGGAGCGGGGCGGACAACAGCAAGGTCAGCACGCCGAGCTTCATCGACCACACCGTGCCCGACTCCAAGACCATGGCCAACAACATCGGCCTGAAGCTGTCGTTCACCAAGAAGCCCTGCGACGACCAGACCAAGGGCAAGGTCTGCTCCCAGGACCCGCTTCCCAACACGAAGGTCAAGAAGGGCTCCACCGTCAATCTGGTGGTCTCGACGGGCGCGCCGAAGGTCACCATGCCCAGCGTGATCGGGCTCAGCATCGACGAGGCCAAGTCGAAGCTGGAGGGCGACGACTACCAGTTCAAGGTCGAGACCGAGACCCGGGAGTCCACGGAAGACCCGGGCACCGTCCTTGAGCAGAACCCGGTGGACGGCAAGCAGATCCAGAAGGGCTCCACGATCACCCTCACGATCGCCAAGGCCGCGCAGAAGTCGACCGTCCCGGACGTCACCGGCCAGACCTGTGACGCCGCGAAGGCCCAGATGACGGCCAACAACCTGACCGGCAACTGTGTCGAGGTGGACACCAGCGACCCGAACCAGGTCGGCAAGGTCATCTCGACCAACCCGCAGGCCGGTCAGCAGGTCGACAAGAACTCCACGGTGCAGATCCAGGTCGGCAAGGCCCAGCAGCAGTCGCAGGTGCCGAACGTCGTGGGTCAGACCGTGAAGAACGCCAAGAAGATCCTGCAGCAGAACGGCTTCAAGAACATCCAGTTCGCCGACGGCAGCTCGCAGGACGACAACGCGTTCGTCAGCCAGCAGGACCCGGGCGCGGGCAGCGCGGCCGATCCGAACAGCACCACGATCACCCTGACGACCGTGGGCTTCGGCAACGGCGGCAACAACGGCGGCAACGACGGCGGTGGCACCCTCTTCGGCGGCACCATCGGCTGACCGGGCTGCCGCCACGACAGACAGAGCCCCGGCACTCCTCACACGGGAGTGCCGGGGCTCTGCTGTGTCACATCACCGCGCCCGCATCGGTCAGCGCAGCTCTTCCGGCGGTGTCCGCTTGCTGTCCACCTTGTCCACGCGGACCAGTTCGCCCCACACCACATAGCGGTACCGGCTCGTGTAGACCGGTGTGCACGTCGTCAGGGTGATGTAGTGGCCCGGCTTCTTCCTGCCGGATTCCTTCGGGACCGGGGCGAGGACCTTGACGTTGAACTTCGAGGTCTCGTCGAGCACGGCGTAGACCTTGTAGACGTACCACTTGTCCTTGGTCTCGAAGACGATCGGGTCGCCCTTCTCCACCTTGTCGATGTTGTGGAACTTGGCGCCGTGGCCGTCGCGGTGGGCGGCGAGGGTGAAGTTGCCCTTCTTGCCGGACATGGGGAGGGTCGCCTTCACCGGGTCCGTGTAGTAGCCGGCCACACCGTCGTTCAGGACCTTCGTCGACGTGCCCTTCTCGACCAGGACCTCGCCGTTGTGCATCGACGGCACGTGCAGGAAGCCGATGCCGTCCTTGGTGTCCAGCGCGCCGGGGCCGGTGTCGTGGGCCCAGCTGTCGCGGACCTTGTCACCGCGCTGGTCCGCCTGCCGGTCGGCGACGACGTTCGTCCACCACAGGGAGTAGACGACGAACAGGCCGAGCACCAGGCCCGACGTGATGAGGAGTTCACCGAAGACGCTGACCGCCGTGGCGATACGGCCGGTGCCCCGGCGCCGCCGTACCGGCGCCGCCTCCGGCGTGTCCGTCTGCTCTTCGGTGTCGTCGGCGGTCGCTGCCACTGTTCATCTGCCCTTACTCGACGAGCGCATCCGGCTTGCCCTTGCTGCGCGGCCGTTCCTCGACCATCTTGCCCCAGACGATCAGCCGGTACTTGCTGGTGAACTCCGGCGTACACGTGGTGAGGGTGATGTAGCGGCCCGGCCGGGTGAAGCCGGACCCCCTGGGGATCGGGTCCAGCACGCTCGTGTTGTTGGGCGCCGTCACCGGCAGCATCGACGTCATCTTGTAGACGTAGTACGTGTCCTGGGTCTCGACCACGACGTCGTCGCCCGGCTGGAGCCGGTTGATGTACCGGAACGGCTCGCCGTGCGTGTTGCGGTGTGCCGCCAGACCGAAGTTGCCGGTCTTCGCGCTCGGCATCGCGGTCTTCAGCGGGCTCTCGCCGTAGTGCCCCACCATGCCCTTGTCGAGCACCCTCTTGTTGCTGACGCCCTCCGCTATCGGCGCCACCACGTCCAGCTTGGGAATGTGCAGGATGGCGAAACCCTGCCCCGGCTCGAACGTGCCCGGTTCCCGCTTTCCGCTCGCCCATTCGTTCTGCAGGCTGCTCGTCTCCTGGCCCGCCTGTGCATGGGCCCGGACGTTCGTCCACCACAGCTGGTAGGTGACGAACAGCAGCATCAGCACGCCGGTGGTGATGAACACCTCGCCTATCGCGCGGCTCGCGACGACGGCAGCGCCCGGTTTGCGCGCCCGCGCCTGGCGCCGGGCCTCCACTCGGGAGAGCGGCGCCCCGGCCCCGTTCTCCTCTCTCCGCGGCTCCGGCGCCCTCGCCGCACCGCCATGACGCCCGCCACGCCGCTTGGCGGCCTTTCTGCGGGCCGCCCGGCCGCCCACCGGGGTTCCGGTGGGTGAGGAGGCGGATGAGGCGCCAGAGGCGTATGTGGCGTTGCTCCCGGTCCCCGGCGGCGAGTCCGGCAGACGGAGGGCCACCGTCTCCTCGTCGACCGGGGGCAGATACGGCTCTCCGTAGCCCCCCTGCCCGTACTGGTCCCCGAGCGCACCGGAAGCCCCGTACGACTGATCCCCGTACGAGGCATCGGTCTCGCGCTCCGGGCGCAGCGCGGTCACGCCGTGGCCCTGCCCACCACCGGGGCGAGCCCCGCCGACCTCGCCACCGCGCCCTGGTCCCCGCACTCCACCAGCCAGTTCGCCAGCATCCGGTGCCCGTGCTCGGTCAGCACCGACTCGGGGTGGAACTGCACACCCTCGACCGGGAGTTCACGGTGTCGCAGGCCCATGATGATCCCGTCGTGGGTACGGGCCGTGACTTCCAGCTCCGCGGGAACCGTGGCCGGCTCGGCGGCCAGCGAGTGGTAGCGGGTCGCCGTGAAGGGCGAGGGCAGTCCGGCGAAGACGCCCTTGCCCTCGTGCTCGACCGGGGAGGTCTTCCCGTGCAGCAGCTCCGGCGCGCGGTCCACCACACCGCCGTACGCCACCTGCATCGACTGCATGCCGAGGCAGACGCCGAAGACGGGCACCCCGGTGGCCGCGCAGTGGCGGACCATGTCCACGCAGACGCCGGCGTGCTCCGGGGTGCCGGGGCCCGGTGACAGCAGCACGCCGTCGAAGCCGTCCTGGGCGTGCGCCGTCGACACCTCGTCGTTGCGCAGCACCTCGCACTCGGCGCCCAGCTGGTACAGGTACTGGACCAGGTTGAAGACGAAGCTGTCGTAGTTGTCGACGACGAGAATCCGCGCACTCACTGGTTGTCCACCGTCACATCGTTGAAGGGCAGCAGCGGTTCGGCCCACGGGAAGACGTACTGGAACAGGACATAGACCACGGCCAGGACCAGCACGAGTGAGATCAGCGCCCTCACCCACGCATTGCCCGGCAGATGCCGCCAGATCCAGCCGTACATGCCGTCCCTTCCGTCGCGCCACGGCACCTGACTCACGCCGTACAGCCACCAGACTAACGGCGCAGAGCCTTCGGTTTGCCTGCCTCCACAGGCTGTGTGGAGTCCAGGTGCGCCCAGACGATCAGCCTGTGACTGTGCCCCCATTCCGGATCGCACGTGGTCAGTGTGAGATAGCGGCCTGGACGCGTATACCCCGACTTACGTGGCACAGGGTCGATCACTTCAACGTCCGTCGGAACTGTTTTGTAAGGGCCTTTGTCGATCCGATACGTGAACCAGGTCGTCCCGTTCGTCAGTACGACCGCGTCCCCCGGGCGCAGCTCGGGAAAGTCCTTGAACGGATCACCGTAGGTACGCCGGTGACCGGCGACCGCGAAGTTGCCCTCCTGGCCCAGCCGGGCGGTGCGGGCGTAGTGGGCGAGGCCCTTCTTCAGCACGTCCGTGCCGGTGCCCTCCAGCACGGGTTTGTTCCACGTGAAACCGAGCCGCGGGATGTACATGATCGCGAAGGGCTTGCCGTAGTGGTACGCCGCGGGCCTGGCCGGGCTCGAAGAGGCTCCGGGGCCTACCGCCGGGTGCTCGGCCGCCCCTTTCGACCACTCCCGCTGTAACTGGTCGATCTGGTCGTTCATGACGCTGTCGGCCTTCACCCCGGTCCAGAACAGCACATAGACGACGAACAGCACGATCAGCGCGCCGACGGTGATGCAGAGCTCGCTGACGGACCTGACGATCACGCGCACCGGCGGCTCCTGGACGGACGGCTACTGCACGGGCTTCGCGTAGTGCAGATCCACTGTGCCCGAGTAGCCGGGAAGAGTCACCGTCCCGTCCTCGGTGACTTTCCAGCCGAGGCCGTAGACGTTGACGTACACCATGTAGTTCTGGATCGCCGGGCTCGCCGCGAGCGCCTTCTGCAGCTTGTCCGGGTCCCCGACCGCGGTGATCTTGTACGGCGGTGAGTAGACGCGGCCCTGGAGGATCAGCGTGTTGCCCACGCAGCGCACCGCGCTGGTGGAGATCAGCCGCTGGTCCATGACCTTGATCCCCTGGGCACCGCCCTTCCAGAGGGCGTTGACCACCGCCTGGAGGTCCTGCTGGTGGATGACCAGGTAGTCGGGCTGTGGCTCGGGGTAGCCGGGGAGCTTGGCGGTGGCGTTCGGCGGGGCGTCGTTGAGGGTGACCGTGATCGCCTTGCCGGTCAGCTTCTGGGTGCCCGCGTTCTTCTCCAGCGCCGCGAGCCTGCGGTCCTCGGCCTCCGTGGAGCCGTCGTCGCCCTGGGCCAGCGACTCCACGCTGTCGCGCAGGGTCGCGTTGGACTCGTCCAGCCCCTTGTTCTTGTGGCTGCGCTCCTGGATCAGGTCGGAGAGCTTCAGCATGGAGGCGTCCGTACGGATGTCGGTGCCCTTGGCCGTGTTGAAACTGGTGAAGAAAATGAGCCCGGCGAGGGCGAAGACGGCCGCGGTGAGGATCCGCACCGGCCGGACACGGGATGCGGAAGCAGGGCCGGAACCCGTTGATCCCGTCCCGGGGGAGTCGGCAGAATTGCTCAACGTACCCTTATCTCCTTCGGCGCCGCGGAAGCACTACGCTAACTGACGCCCGGGGGAGCGCTAAGTGTCCCCTTGTACGCTGCCCCGGACCGACCCAGTTCCCTGCGCGGCCACGCAGCGCATCGACAGGAGAGACCCTCGTGCCGAAGTCACGTATCCGCAAGAAGGCCGATTACACGCCGCCGCCCGCGAAGCAGGCGACGGCCCTCAAGCTGAACAACCGCGCCTGGGTCGCACCGGTCATGCTGGCGATGTTCCTCATCGGCCTGGCCTGGATCGTCGTGTTCTATGTGACCGACGGTTCGCTGCCGATCGACAAGCTCGACAACTGGAACATCGTGGTCGGCTTCGGCTTCATCGCGGCGGGATTCGGCGTCTCCACGCAGTGGAAGTAGCGGCCACCTCCGGGTGAACACAGCTCTGCCCAGGGCTATCCGCTGAGTTATCCACAGCTGTTTTCCACAGTGGGGAAAAAGAACGACGATCTGTGGATAACTCATCGAGTGTTGACACCGGTGTGACTGGCCTACCGGCGACCGCAAGCTTGTTCGCCCCCTGTCCGACCTGGGAAAACACACCTGAGCGGCAGGGGGCACAGCTGTTCCCGCACAGCGTGCACAAGATCCGACACACGCTGTGGACAACGGTTCGGTATCAGGTGAGCTGTGCGGTCCTGAGCAGCGTCAGGACCACGACCGCGACCAGGAACAGCGCACAGGTGCCGTACTGGATCAGGTTCCGGTGCCGGCGCGGGGCATGGACCATGGCGTAGCCGCACACGAGGCCCGCGACAAGACCGCCGATATGGGCCTGCCAGGCGATGCCGCTCCAGCTGAAGGTGAAGATGAGGTTGATCACCAGCAGGGCGATGACCGGGCGCATGTCGTAGTTGAGCCGCCGCATCAGGACGGCGGTCGCGCCGAAGAGGCCGAAGATCGCTCCGGAGGCGCCCAGCGAGGGCTGGTTGGGTGCGGCCAGCAGATAGCTGAGGGCGCTGCCGGCCAGTCCCGAGACGAAGTACAGCGCGAGGTACCGTGCCCGGCCGAGGGCCGCCTCCAGGGGGCCGCCGATCCACCACAGGCTGAGCATGTTGAACAGGATGTGGATGAAGCTGGCGTGCAGGAACATCGCGGTCAGCAGCCGGTACACCTGGCCGTGCGCAATGCCCTGGACCGAGCCGAGAAGCGGGACGTAGGCCTGGCCGATCAGGTCGAACCGGTCGGTGAAGCGGTCGCCCACGGCGAGCTGGACCAGGAAGAAGGCCAGATTGAGGCCGATCAGCACCTTGGTGACCAGCCGGGGGTCGGCACTGACCGTGCCTCCCGCGACCGTCCGGGGCCGGGACGCGGCCGGGGAGTGCCCCGTGCCCGAGCCGGTGCGGACGCATTCGGGGCACTGGAAGCCCACGGATGCGCTGACCATGCACTCGGGGCAGATCGGACGCTCGCACCGGGTGCAGTGGACGCCGGTCTCGCGGTCCGGGTGCCGATAGCACACCGGCACGCGCTGGGCGTCCTGCGCGCTGTCTGCAGCCTGGTCCATGAGATCCCCTCGGTCGTGGTGGGCAATGACACCGCCCCGCTCATCCTTACGGACGAGCGGGGCGTTTGGTTCCCTCCAGGAGAAATGGGCGAGCCGCTCGGCTCAGCCCTGGCGCTTCTCGATGACGACCGACTCGATGACGACGTCGTTGACCGGCCGGTCGTTGGGGCGCGTGGTGGGCACGTTGGCGATGGCGTCGACGACCTTCTGGCCGGCCGGGTCGACGACCTCGCCGAAGATGGTGTGCTTGCGGTTCAGCCATGTGGTCGGGCCGACGGTGATGAAGAACTGCGAGCCGTTGGTGGCCGGGCCGGCATTGGCCATGGCGAGCAGATAGGGCTTGTTGAAGGAGAGGTCGGGGTGGAACTCGTCCTCGAACTCATAGCCGGGACCGCCGATGCCGGTGCCGAGCGGGTCACCGCCCTGGATCATGAAGCCGCTGATCACCCGGTGGAAGATCGTGCCGTCGTAGAGCCGGTCCGTGCTCTTCACGCCGGTCTCGGGGTGGGTCCACTCGCGCTCACCCTGGGCGAGTTCGACGAAGTTCCTGACCGTCTTCGGCGCGTGGTTCGGGAACAGCCGGATCTCGATGTCGCCGTGGTTGGTCTTCAGGGTGGCGTAGAGCTGCTCGGCCACGATCTGCCTTCCGTTGTCTTCCTGTGATCCCACGATCCTTGCACGGCCGGGCCATGGCGTCGCCCGGCCGAGGTCGATGCGCGCTCATCCGCGCGAATCGCTTGCGGAAAACAGGTCGAGTCCTCACTGGGCGGGAGCGCACGGGGACGATCCGTGGCATTGTCGACGACAAGCTCCTGTTGTCCAGAATTCGTCATTCATTCTCGCTTGCGCTTGATCGAGTGCATCAGCACCCGTATGCCCTCCCTCGCGTGCCGCGCAGATGCTTGACAGGCATGATCCGTAAAAGTGTGGAAAGTCGAAATACCGTACGCCACCGAGGAGGAGGAAGCCGTGACCCGCATTGACAGCGTGCGCGCCGCGACCGGCTCGGCGAAGGACAGCGTGCTGCACGCCGCGGAAGTGGTGGCGCCCTACGCCGACACGGCCAAGGAGCGTGCCTCGTACTACGCGCAGGAGGCGCGCGTACGGCTTGCGCCCGTGGTGTCCCAGGCCGCCGAGCAGGCCCGCGTCCAGTACGACGCCCATCTCGCACCGCGCCTGGAACAGGCGCTTACCCATGTACCGCCGAAGGTCGACCAGGCCGCGCACGACGCGGCCGTCCTCACCCGCAAGGCTGCCCGGCAGGCCGCCGACTATTCGCGGCCGAGGATCGAGCAGGCCGTCGCGGCGGCGGGGCCGATGCGTGACGAGGCCACCGCGCGGGGTGTAGCCGCGCTGGCCGCGCTGCGCGGTCAGGTCTCACCGGAGGAGATCCAGAAGCTGGTCCGCAGGCACGAGCGGCGGGAGAAGGCCGGCCGTGTCGCCAAGGTGCTGGTCGTGCTGGGTGCCGTGGCGGCCAGTGCCTTCGTCGCCTGGAAGTGGTGGGACAAGCAGACCAACCCCGACTGGCTGGTGGAACCGCCCGCCGCCACGGAGGTGCCCGAGTCCGGCCGTCTGTCGTCAGTGGACGGCAGTCTCGACCCCGAGGTGCAGGCCAAGGAGGCCGAGGAGCAGGCGGCGAAGGACGACAAGCACCGCCACTGACCGCCGCCGACATCCGTCGTCGCGAACATCGCCGTGGGGCGGAAGACTTCAGGGTCTTTCGCCCCACAGCGATGTTTCACGTGGAACATCCGCCTGGGCAGGCGGGGTGGCGATACGGAGTGCGGTGGGCGGCCCGAGGGCAGCATCGGTGCCGATGTCGCTGGTGACGTCCGCCCACCAATCGGCGCCGTCCTCGATATAGCGGAGCAGGACTCCTTCACGGATGGCCCAGGGGCAGACGGCGACCCTGCGCAGGCCCATCAGCTTCATGGCGGTGTGCCCGACGAGGGCTCCGGCCAGGCTCTGGGCGGCACGGGGCGCGGAGATCCCGGGCAACTGGGCGCGTTCGGCCGCGGGGAGGGCCGCGAGCGCCCCGATGGCCCGGCGCAGATCGCCGCGGAGCATGTCGCGCTGGACGAAGGGGCCATGGCGTCCGGGGGCGGTACCGCACAACCGGGCCAGCTGCTGGAAGGTGCGGGAGGTGACGACGGCGGTGCGCGGGCCCTCCCAGCGGACCCGCGCCGCGACATCCCGCAGCTCATGGCGCACCCTGCGCCGTAACTCCTTCAACTCGGCCTGGGCGGGCGGATCCTGGGCGCCGAGGAACTCCCGGGTCAGCCGGTTCGCGCCGAGCGGGAGGGAGGCGGCGAAGTCGGGCAGGCGGCCGCGCCCGAAGGCCACCTCCAGCGAGCCGCCCCCGATGTCGAGGAGCGCGAGGGGACCGGCCTGCCAGCCCATCCAGCGGCGGGCCGCCAGGAACGTCAGCCGTGCCTCCGTCTCCCCCGGCAGGGTGCACATCCGGATGCCCGTCTCCGACCGCACCCGGTCCAGTACCTCCTGACGGTTGGGGGCGTTGCGCACGACCGTGGTCGCGAACGCCAGCGGGCCGGCCGCCCGCCACCGCTCAGCCGCACCGCCCGCCGCGGCGACGGCCTTCACCAGCCGCGCCACCGCCTCCTCGCCGATCGTCCCGTCGGGCTCGACCTGTTCGGACAGGCGCAGTCGCCATTTGACGGTGTGGACCGGCAGCGGCACACCTCCCTCCGCGTCGGCAACCACCAGTCGGACCGTATTGGATCCCGCGTCCACCACGCTCACCCGCATGACGTTCGACTACCCAGCTCATCGGCCACGACCCCCATCACGAAGGGGAACCGCTCACGCCGCTCCGGACAGGTTCGAGAGAGCCTCCATTGCCCGGTCGTTGATCTCCTCGACGGCTCCGACGGCCCGCACGGTGAGCACGATGTCCGCGTAATGGGCGAGGAGCGGGGCCGTCTGCCGCCGGTAGACCTGCTGGCGGTGCCGGATGACCTCCTCGGTGTCGTCGGACCGGCCACGGCCGCGCAGGCGTTCCACCACGACGTGCTCGGGGGCGTCGAACTCGACGACGGCGTCCAGGACCGCTCCGGTCGCGGCCAGGATGGTGGTGAGGGCGTGCGCCTGCTCGACGGTGCGGGGAAAGCCGTCGAGCAGGAAGCCGCGCCGCGCGTCCGGTTGTTCCAGGCGACGGCGGACCATCGCGCCGGTGACGTGGTCGGGCACGAGCTCGCCCGCGTCGAGGTATCGCCGCGCCTCCTGCCCGAGTGGTGTCCCGCGGCCGACGTTCTCCCGGAACAGGTCCCCGGTGGAGATGTGCGGGATGCCGAACCGCCGGCCGAGCAGGGCGGCCTGGGTGCCCTTGCCCGCTCCGGGAGGGCCGATGAGGACGAGTCGCATCAGGGGTCACGCCTTCCAGTGAGTACGGCTGTGTGCGTCGATGAGGTCCATCACGGAGGCGTCGGCGAGCGTCGTGACGTCACCGACCTCCCGGTTCTCCGCGACATCGCGCAGCAGCCGCCGCATGATCTTCCCGGACCGGGTCTTGGGCAGCTCGGGGACCACGATGATCTGGCGGGGCTTGGCGATGGGGCCGATCTCCCGGGCCACGTGCTCGCGCAGGGCCGGGGTGATGTCTCCTTCGGACCCTTCAGACCCCTCGGCCTCCACGGACCCCTCGGCCTCCACGGACCCCTCGGCCTCCTCGGACCGGCCCGTGCCGTCGCGCGGGATCACGAACGCCACGATCGCCTGCCCCGTCGTCGCGTCCGCCGCCCCCACCACCGCGGCCTCGGCGACCGCGGGGTGCGAGACGAGCGCCGACTCGACCTCGGCGGTGGAAATGCGATGCCCGGAGACGTTCATGACGTCGTCGACCCGGCCCAGCAGCCAGATGTCGCCGTCCTCGTCGTAGCGGGCGCCGTCGCCGGCGAAGTAGTGGCCCTGTCCGGCGAACCGGGACCAGTACGTCTCCCGGTACCGCTCGTCGTCGCCCCAGATGCCGCGCAGCATGGCGGGCCAGGGCTCGTCGAGCACCAGGTAGCCGCTCTCGCCCCTGCCGACCTCCTCGCCGCGGTCGTCGACCACCTTGGCCGAGATGCCCGGCACCGGCCGCTGCGCGGAGCCCGGCTTGGCGGGGGCCGCTCCGGGCAGGGGGGCGATCATGATCGCGCCGGTCTCGGTCTGCCACCAGGTGTCCACGACCGGCGCGCGGTCGGCGCCGATGTGCGTGCGGTACCAGCGCCACGCCTCCGGGTTGATCGGCTCGCCGACGCTGCCGAGCACGCGGATCGACGACAGGTCGTAGCGGGCCGGGAGCTGCTCGCCCCACTTCATGAAGGTGCGGATGACGGTGGGGGCGGTGTAGTAGACCGACACCCCGTACCTCTCGATGATCTCGAAGTGCCGCCCCTCGTGCGGGGTGTTGGGCGTGCCCTCGTACATCACCGAGGTGGCGCCGTTGGCGAGCGGTCCGTACACGATGTAGGAGTGCCCGGTGATCCAGCCGATGTCGGCGGTGCACCAGTAGACGTCGGTGTCCGCGTCGAGGCCGAAGGCGGTGCGGTGGGTGTACGCGGCCTGGGTGAGGTAGCCGCCGGAGGTGTGCAGGATGCCCTTCGGGCTTCCGGTCGTACCGGAGGTGTAGAGGATGAACAGCGGGTGCTCGGCGTCGAAGGACTCCGGCCGGTGCTCGTCCGGCTGGGCGCCGACCAGGTCGTGCCACCACAGGTCGCGGCCCTCGGTCCAGGGCACGTCGGTTCCGGTGCGCCGGACCACCAGGACGTGTTCCACGCTCGGTGCGTGCCGGGTGGCCTCGTCGGTGTTCGCCTTCATCGGCTCGGCCCGGCCCCGGCGGTACTGGCCGTCCGACGTGATCAGGAGGCGGGCCCCGGCGTCCTCGATGCGCGACTGGAGAGCGGCCGGCGAGAACCCGCCGAAGACCACGCTGTGCGGCAGCCCGAGCCGGGCGCAGGCCAGCATGGCGAACACCGCCTCGGGGATCATCGGCAACTGGATGGCGACCCGGTCCCCGGCCGTCAGGCCCAGCGAGAGCAGGGCGTTGGCCGTCCTGCACACCTCGCGCCGCAGCTCGGCGTAGGTGATGGTCCGGGTGTCGCCCGGCTCGCCCTCCCAGTGGAAGGCGACCCGGTCGCCGTGACCGGCCTCGACGTGGCGGTCGACGCAGTTGTACGCGACGTTCAGCCTCCCGCCGGTGAACCAGCGGGCGAACGGCGCGTCCGTCCGGTCCAGGACGGCGGACCAGCCGGTCTCCCAGTGCAGGTGTTCCGCCTGCCGCGCCCAGAACGCCAGGCGGTCGGTGGCCGCCTCCTCGTACAGCCGGGACACCTCCTCGGCCTCCCCCACTGCCTCAAGGGCATGGGAGGTGCCCCCACCCGCGAGCGGGCTGCCGGGTGCGGGGCGGAGTTCGGAGCGCGGCGTCATGCTGGTTCCTCCAGAGGTGTGGGTGGGGGTGACGGGCGGGTCTCGGGAGGCCGGGCGACCCGTCCGTCACCAGGTCTCCACGGTGGCCGTGGCGGGTTGGTGCGAGGTTGGCGCGAGGGAGCGGGGCTCCCAGGGGCGCTTCGCGGCCGTGCCGCGCAGGGGCAGGGCGAGGCGGGGCAGCAGCGGCGCGGCGGTACGGCGGCGCAGCGCGCCCTGCCACACGCCCCAGCCGTAGGCCAGGTCGTCCAGGCGGCGGATCGCCGTGTGGGTGAGCGGGCCCAGTGAGGAGCGGGAACGGTGGTGGTCGGCGAGCCCCTCGGCGAGGGCGGCGGCAGCGAGGCCGTAGCGGGCCCGGCGGCTGACGGCGGCGGCCGCCACGGCGACCGGCCAGTGGTGCCGGGTGGCACAGCTCAGCAGTTGCTGGGCCGTACCGCCGAGCGCGGCCAGCGACAGCAGGGCACCGGCCCGGGCGGGCTGGTCGGCGTCCGGCATGCGCCGGGCCACCTTCACCGCGGTCAGCGCGGTCAGCGCCAGCGCGGTGGCCGCGGGTACCGGCCTGCCGCGCAGCAGCAGGGCGCAGGCGGCGAGCGACCAGGGGGCGGCGTACAGCGGCGGCACCCGGCCGGGGTGGCGCAGGGCCAGGTCGGCGGCGCCGGTGCCGTATCCGGCCCGCTGGGCGAGCCAGCCGCGCAGGTCGGTGCGGTGCCGGTGGCCCACGCGCACGTCGGGGACGTAGCGCAGCCGCCAGCCCGCCCGGTGCAGCCGCATGCACAGGTCCACGTCCTCCCCGACCCGCATGCCGGGGGCGAACCCGGCGCCGACGGCGGACCGGCGGACCACGATGGTCGCGCTCGGGACGTAGCCGAGCATCGACACCGGCACGACCGGCCCCTCCCGCGACCCCATGTCCAGCGGCGACCGGATCTGCTCGTAGCGGTCGAGCCGCCGTGGCGCGGGCACCGGCAGGGCGACGATCCGGGGGGCGACGAGAGCCACCGCCGGGTCGCCGAAGTGGGCCAGCAGCGGGGCGAGCCAGCCCGGTTCGGGTACGACGTCGGAGTCGCAGAACGCCACGTACGCCGTCTCGGCGTGGCGCAGTGCGGTGTTGCGTGCGGCGGCCGGGCCGAGGTTGCGCGGGTGCACGAGCAGCCGGGCGCCGTGCCGCCGGGCCACGCGGACGAGGGCGTCCGGGTCCCGCGAGCCGTCGTCCACGACCAGGACGGGCAGGGTGGCGGTGGACGGGTCGGCGCGCAACGCGGTCAGCAGTCCGTCGAGTTGGTCGGCCCGGTCGCGGACCGGGATCGCAAGGGTGGTGTCGCGGACCGGGTGCAGTGGGGGGCGGGGGTGGGCGACGCCCGCGTCCAGGAGTCGGCGGGCGAGCGCCGCGCTCGCGGCGTCCGTCACCCCGAACCCGCCGTCCGCCAGCAGCCGCACGGCTGCGGCTCCGAGCCGCAGCAGCCTCGGCGGTGAGCCGCCGAGCATCAGGTGGCCGTCGCGGGAGCGGTGGGTGTCGGCGGCGAGTTCGACCGCGAACCCGTCGGGCAGCCGGTCCCGCGGCGGGGACGGCAGCGGCTCGGACCACTCGGGTGTCCCCGCGTGCCCGGCGAGCAGGGACCCGCCCGCGCGCCCGCTGAACAGGAAGGCGCCCGCACGCGCGACGAGCCGGGCCGTGCCCGCGTGCCGTCCGTACCGGGACGTGTTCGCGTCCCGCAGGAACCGTGTCATGTCGTGAACCCTCCGTCCGCGTGGAGTACGGAGCCGGTGACGGCGGAGGAGTCGGCCGAGCAGGCCCAGGCCACCACCGCGGCCACCTCCTCCGGCTCCAGAGGCCGCCCGGACAGCTGCTGCTCGGCGAGCTTGTCGACGTCGGGCAGCTCGTACAGGTCGGCCGTGGCCCGCAGCATGTCCGTGCGCGTGGAACCCGGGGACACGGCGACCGCGCCCACCCCGGTGTCCCGCAGGTCGCAGGCGAGGCCACGGACCAGGCCGACCACGGCGTGCTTGGCCGCGCAGTAGGCGCCCAGGCCCCACAGCCCGCGGTGCGCGGCGGCCGAGGCGAGCGCGACGAACCGGCCGGTGCGGGGCTGCGGCCCGCGCAACAGCGCGGGTACGGCGGCACGGGCGAGGTTGGCCACGCCCCTCACGTCCACGTCGAGCAGCGTCCGCCACTGCGCGTCGGTCTGCTCCCACACCGGGCCGCCGCCGAGCATGACCGCCGCGGCGGCCACGGCGGCGTCGAGCCCGCCGAACTCGCCCTCGGCCTGCTCCACGGCGGCCCGCAGCGCGGCCGCGTCGCGCACGTCCGCCCTGACCGTGCGCACCAGGGGGAACCCATGGGCCAGGCGGTCCAGCTGTTCCGGGTCGGCGAGCGGGTAGGGCACGTCGGGGTCGTCCGCGCACCGGTCGACGGCGACGACGGCCCAGCCCTCGCGGGCCAGTCGGCGTACGGTCGCGGCGCCGATGCCCCGTGCGGCGCCGGTGACGACGGCGACCCGGCGGCCGGTCACCGCCCGTCCCCCGTTCGGGCGGTGACCGGCTGCCGCTCGGGCAGGCCGAGCCTGCCCCGCGCGGAGACCCGCCAGGCGCGGATGTCGTCGGCTAGGCGGTCCGCCATGCGGTCGAGGAGCCGTTCGCCCTCGCTCGCGCGGGCTCCGGCCGGGTCGCCGAGGACGCCGGAGGGGCTGACCCCGCGAACGGACTCGGCGACCAGGCGGTCCATCAGCAGATGGACGGGGTCGGTGGGTCCGGCCGCGGCCCGCTCGCCGCGGACGGCGGCCGGCCGCAGCCGCAGCATCAGCGAGGTCTCGGTGCGGCCCGCATGGGCGTCCGTGTCCGCCGCGGGCCCCGGCGGCAGACACGGCCACCAGGCCGCGTCGCGGCTCTCGCCGCGCAGACCGGTCACCGCGTCGGCCAGGCTCACCACGTTCCCGCCGTGTCCGTTGACCACCAGCAGGCGTCCCGCCCAGCGCAGCAGGGAGCGGCCCGTCTCGGTGACCAGCAGGCGCAGCGCGTCGTGGCCGATGGACACCGTGCCGGGGAAGCCCTCGTGCTCGCCGCTGGCCCCGTAGGGCTGGGCGGGCGCGACCAGCACGTCCACCTCCGCGCGGAGCCGGGCGGCGGCCCGCTCTGCGACGGCGCCGGCCACCGCCGTGTCGGTGTCGAGGGGGAGGTGGGGGCCGTGCTGCTCGCAGGAACCGAGGGGCAGCAGCACCAGGGGGCGGCGGGCCATGAGGTCCGGCCAGGCCAGATCCGTGAGTCGCGCGGGGCCCGCGGCCATCTCAGACCGCGCCGAGGGTGCGGGTGAACCCGGGCGGGATCACCAGGTCGTCGGGGGTCAGTTCGTGGACGGACGAGCGTCCGAGGCCGAGCAGGGCGGAGTCGATGCCGCGGCTGAGGATGTCGAGGACGTTCTCCACGCCGCCCTGGCCGCCCGCCGCCAGGCCCCACAGGTAGGCGCGGCCGATCAGCACGGCCCTGGCGCCCAGTGCCAGCGCCTTGACCACGTCGCTGCCGCGCCGGACACCGCCGTCCAGCAGCAGTTCGACCTGGTGGCCTACCGCGTCCGCAATGGCGGGCAGGGCGCGGATCGGTGCCGGGGTGGCGTCGAGGTTGTTGCCGCCGTGGTTGGACACGGAGATCGCGGTGACGCCCGCGTCGACGGCGCGCAGGGCGTCGTCCACCCGGCAGACGCCCTTGAGCAGGAACGGCCCGTCCCACTGCTCGCGCAGCCAGCGCACGTCGTCCCAGGAGGGCGGTGGGGTCTGCAGCCACGCGCCGTAGGCGCCGAAGAACGTGGGCGCGTCCTGGCCGGACTCGGCGAGGTTGGGGGTCGTCAGGTCCGGCAGGCTGCGGGACTTCACGAAGTCCCACAGCCAGCGCGGGCGGGCCAGCGTCTCCGGTGCGAACCGCGCCATGGCCTTGAGGTCCAGCCGCTCGGGGATCTTCGGGCTGCCCCAGTCGCGGCCGTAGGAGAAGGACCAGTCGAGGGTGGCGATGAGCCCCTTGGCACCGGCCTCGCGGGCGTACTCGATCCGGCGCGCCATCTCGTCCTTGGAGCCCATCCAGTACATCTGGAAGAACGTCTGCGGATTGGCCGCGACGACGTCGGGCAGCGGCTTGCTGGCGAAGGAGCTGAGCCCGATCGCGGTGCCGCGCGCCGCCGCGGCGCGGGCGACGGCCACCTCTCCGTCCGGGTGTACGGCCTGCACACCGGTCGGGGAGATGATCACCGGAAGGGCGATCTGCTGTCCCATGACGGTCGTCGCCAGATCGCGCTTGGCCGACAGTCCGGCCACGTGCGGGGCGAAGCCCAGCCGGCCGAAGGCGGTGGTGTTGTCGTCGTAGGAGACGCCCTTCTCGGAGCCGGCGAGCAGCGCGCTGTAGACGGACTTCGGCAGCCGCTTCCTCGCCAGCCGCTGGGCCTCGGCGACCGTCTCGATCCACTTGCTCATGACGTTCCCTTCGTGTGGTGTACGGCGTCGGCGCCGGCCAGTGGGCTCTCGTCGCAGAAGCGGTCCGGCCGCCGGGTCCGGACGGCGGGCATGCCCAGGGGCACGGTGCGGTGGGAGTGGTCGTTGCCCTGGAGCGGAAGCGCGGTGCGGTCGTCGGCCGCGAGGGCGGTGGCGCCGTGGCCCTTGACGCACTCCGGGTCCGGGCCGTCCAGCGGCAGGCCCGTGAAGAACTTCGCGGCCATGCAGCCGCCCTGGCAGGCGTCGTACGCCGGACAGCCCGAGCAGGCGCCGCCGGAGGCCGGCCGGCGCAGGTCGGCGAAGAGCGCGGAGTCGCGCCACACCCGCTCGAAGCCGCCCGGCGCACGCACGTTGCCCGCCTTGAAGGCGTCGTGGATGGCGAACGGGCAGGCGTACACGTCACCCACCGGGTCGATCAGGCAGACCACGCGCCCGGCTCCGCACAGGTTCAGCCCGGGCAGGGGCTGCGAGCCGAGCGCGTTGAGGTGGAAGAAGGAGTCGCCGGTGAGCACCTTCTCGCCGTGGCCGACGAGCCAGGCGTACAGCTCGCGCTGCTGCTCCGCGGTGGGGTGCAGCTCGTCCCAGACCTCGGCGCCCCGGCCCGACGGCCGCAGCCGGGTGATGCGCAGCTGGGCGCCGTAGCGGTCGGCCAGGGACGCGAAGTCGTCCAGCTGCGGGATGTTCTGACGGGTCATCACCACGGAGATCTTGAAGTCCCGGAAGCCGGCCGCGGCGAGGTTCTCCATGGCCCGCACGGCCATGTCGTACGAACCCCGGCCGCGCACCGCGTCGTTGACCTCGCGGGTGGCGCCGTCGAGGGAGATCTGGACGTCGACGTAGTCGGTGGCCGCGAGGCGGCGGGCCCGGTCCGGGGTCAGCCGCAGCCCGTTGGTGGAGAACTTCACCCCCACCTGGTGCGCGATCGCGTAGTCCAGCAGTTCCCAGAAGTCGGGGCGGACGGTCGGCTCGCCGCCGCCGACGTTGACGTAGAAGACCTGCATGCGGCGGAGCTCGTCGATCACGGACTTGATCTCGTCCGTGGACAGCTCCGCCGGGTCGCGCCGTCCGGAGGAGGACAGGCAGTGCACACAGGAGAGGTTGCAGGCGTAGGTCCACTCCCAGGTCAGGCAGATGGGGGCGTGCAGCCCGCCCTTGAACTGCTCGACGAGGGCGGGGACCGGTGCGGACGCTTCTTGGGTGACGGTCACGGCTGCGGCTCCGCTTCGGTGGGGATGATCATGTCGGCGGCGGCCAGCGAGGCCAGCGCGCGCCGGAAGGCGTCCCGGCGCCGCTCGGGCACACCGGCGAGCGCCTCCCGGACGCTGGTGTGACGGCCCAGCCCCCGTACCAGCTCGACCAGTTCGGGCGCCTTCAGGAACGACAGCCTTCGGTTGCCGAAGTGGTAGGCGAGCGCCCCGAACGGCTCGGGGCGCAGCGCGACGCAGGGGTTCAGCCGGTAGGGCCGGTCCGAGTCGAAGGGGGACGGCATGGCGGCCGGCTCAGTAGACGCCGCACATGCCGTCGATGGAGACCTCCTCGACGAGGATCTCCTCGACCACGTCGTCCACGGCCGTCTCCTGCTCGGCGCGGATCTGGTCCTCGTCCATGGCAAACCTCCTGAAGAGAAAGGGGAGTCGGGAATGTGCGCCGGTGCCGTCACGCGGTGACCGGCCGTATTCGACGCTAGGCCGGTCCTCTTCGCGTCTCGCCCTGCTTTCGGCCGCCCTCACCCTGTCCGGTCGGACAGGTGTGCCCGTTGCGCCGCAGGTCAGCGGCGCTCACCCCGTTCGATCGGACAGGGCACATCCCCTCCGTCCGCGCCCGTCTGCCGTCCGAGCGGCCGGTGTCGCACCGCCGCGCGGTCCCGGAGGGTGATGCACGCCGCATTCGTTCGGCACGTCCGTGCTCCACCCGGACCTCTGCCCGCCGGCGGGCCCTGGGAGCAGTCGACGCAGCACGCGCGGCCCCACCGCGCGGAGAGGACAGTCGCGATCATGAAGGTCGAAGAACTTCTCAAGCCGTTCCCGATCAAGGAATTCCATCCCTTCCCGCGGGCGTTGATGGGTCCGGGAGCCCATGAGCTGATCGGCCCGGAGGCCAAGAAGCTCGGGTTCAGGCGGACGCTCGTGATGACCACGGGCCTGCGCGGCAGCGACACCGTGCACAAGATCGTCGAGTCGCTGAAGTACCACGGCCTGGAGGTCGTGGTGTACGACAAGGTCGAGTCGAACCCCAAGGACTACAACGTCATGGACGCCGTGGCGCTGTACCAGGAGAACAAGTGCGACTCGTTCGTGTCGATCGGCGGCGGCTCGTCGCACGACGCGTGCAAGGGAGCCCGTATCTCCGTCGCCCACGACGGCCGCAACGTCAATGACTTCGAGGGCTTCAACAAGTCCGAGAACCCGAAGAACCCGCCGCACATCGCGGTCTCGACGACGGCCGGCACGGGCTCGGAGACCTCCTGGGCGTACGTCATCACCGACACCACCACCGACCCGGACAACCCGCACAAGTACGTCGCCTTCGACGACGCCTCGGTCGCCTCGCTCGCCATCGACGACCCGACCCTGTACTACGACTGCCCGCTCGACTACACCGCGCAGTGCGGCTTCGACGTCCTCGCGCACGCCTCCGAGCCGTACGTCTCCCGGCTCGACTTCCAGCCCTCGCTTGGCAACGCGCTGCACGCCATCCGGCTCACCGCCCGTCATCTGCGGCAGGCGGTGTGGAACGGCCAGGACCTGGCCGGGCGCGAGGGCATGATGTACGCGCAGTACATCGCGGCGCAGGCGTTCAACTCCGGTGGCCTGGGCATCATCCACTCCGTCTCGCACGCGGTCAGCGCGTGCTACGACACCCACCACGGGCTGAACAACGCCATCGCGCTGCCCCGCGTGTGGGCGTTCAACATGCCCGCGCAGTACGGGCGGTTCGCGGACATCGCCGAGGCGATGGGCGTGGACACGCACGGCATGACCAAGGTCCAGGCCGCCGATGCCGCGCTCGCCGCGGGCATCCGGCTGCTGCGTGACGTCGGCATCCCGGAGAAGTTCACGGACGTCCAGCAGGACACCTACTCCAAGAACCGGCTGGGCCAGGGCCCGACCAAGTACTACGAGCAGTCCAAGGTGATCAAGGGCGACGCCGCCGACGTCGACCGGATCACGAACCACGTCCTCGGCGACGCCTGCACCCCGGGCAACGCCAAGGAGTGCACGTTCGACACCGTCCGGCCGGTCGTCGAGCACTGCATGAACGGCGACCTGGACGACCTCCTGGGCTGAAAACCCGCTTCCACCGAGCCCTTGGGGACCGGGGCGGGGTACGGACCACCCTCGCCGTCCCCGCCCCGTCGCCCCTCCCCGGCCGAACAGCACCTCATGGAGGACCCGTGCCCGCCACACCCGCCCGCCCCGCCGAGTTCGCCTCGGTCGAGGACATCACCGAACGCTTCGCCGCGCACGGCTACATCGCCGACCGCCGGCTCGCCACGACCGTGTTCCTGCTGACCAGACTCGACAAGCCGGTACTCCTGGAGGGCCCGGCCGGCGTCGGCAAGACCGAGCTGGCCAAGGCCCTGGCCGCCGCCACCGGCCGCCGCCTGCTGCGTCTGCAGTGCTACGAGGGCCAGGACGAGAGCCGCGCCCTGTACGAGTGGGACTACGGCAAGCAGCTGCTGTACACCCAGATGCTCCGGGACAAGATCGGCGATCTGACCGCCGACGCGCCCGATCTGGCCTCGGCCGTCCGGCGGATCGAGGAACAGGACAGCGTGTTCTTCTCCGACCGGTTCCTCGCCCCGCGCCCCCTGCTGGAGGCGGTCCGCGGCGAGGAGCCGGCGGTGCTGCTGATCGACGAGGTCGACCGGGCCGACGAGGCGCTGGAGGCCGTACTCCTGGAGTGCCTGGCCGAGTACCAGGTGTCGGTCCCCGAGATCGGCACGTACACCGCGAAGGTCCCGCCGTACGTCATCCTGACCTCGAACAACACCCGCGATCTGTCGGCCGCGCTCAAGCGCCGCTGTCTGCACCTCTTCCTCGACTACCCGGACGCCGAGCGGGAGCTGGAGATCCTGCGCGCCAAGGACACCGGGCTGTCCGAGGCCACCGCCCGTCATCTGGTCGAGGTGGTACGGGGCCTGCGCGAGCTGCAGCTGCGCAAGAACCCCAGCATCTCCGAGACGGTCGACTGGGCCCGCACCCTCGCCGTGCTGGGCGTCGAGGAGCTGGATCCCGAGGTGCTCGCCGACACCGCCAACGTGGTCCTCAAGTACGAACGCGACCTCGGCCGCGCCCTGGACGTCCTGCCCCGCCTCGTCGACCCCAACCGCACCCTGCCCGAGCCGGGCCATCACCACGACGGGCACGGACACCACCATCACAACGGGCACCACCACAACCACGATCACGACCACGACCACGACCACGAGGAGGACGGGCGGGCTGTCCGTGCGGCCATGGACCAGCAGGGCCGCCACGACGACGGCTACTACGGCGCGCCCGGCCCCGGCCCGACGCGCCGCACCACACCCGGCGCCGGCCAGGGCGCTCGCGCCTTCGCCGCCATCGCCCGCCGCCGCGCGGTCTGACCCGCCACGACAGGACCAACAGGACACGGGAGGCCGCAATGGAAGCCGGGGTGCACCGATTCGTCCGCGTTCTACGGCTGTTCGGGCTGCGCGTGTCCGTGTCGGAGGCCATGGACGCCATGCGCGCCGCCGCCCAGCCGGGCGTGCTGGGCGGGCGCGGGACACTGCGCGAGGCCCTGCGCCTGACGCTGGTGAAGGACCGCCGCGACGACGAGCTGTTCGACGAGCTGTTCGCCGCGTTCTTCTCGCTCCGCCCGGTCCACCAGGACTCCGGCGGGCACGGTCACAGCCATGAGCACGACGACCTGACCGACACCGGCGAACTGGAGTCGTACACCGTCTCCGACGAGCCGTCCGAGACCCCGCAGCAGGGCCACAGCCACGGCAAGCCGGCCGACATCCGGGACTACTTCGACCAGCAGGACCTGGCCCAGCGGTACAACCTGCACCAGGAGGCCAACAAGCTCGACCTGGCCTCGATGACCGACGAGATCGTGCTGTCCAAGGACGGCGCCGCCGACCGCACGAGCGGCCCCGCCGTCCAGCTGGAGACCGAGCGGCTGCACGGCGCCGGCATCCCCGGGCAGCTCGCGGCGGCGGCCGGACATCCGATCGAGACGACACTGACCGTGGCCCAGCAGGACGCCCTGCTCGGCTGGCTCGCCGACGACGCCTCCGACGACCCCGACGACCCCGGACCCGGCGCGCTTCGACGAGGGCCGGCAGGCGTCATCGACAACCTGCCCGAACTGCTCAAGCGCCACCTGGACCGTCTCGCCGAACTCCAGTCGGTGGCCGTGGAGTCGGCGCGGCTCGCCGAACGTGCCCGCGCGGAGACCGTAGACGAGCACGAACGCGCCCAGCTGGAGGAGGCGTTGCGCCGCATCGGCCGCTCCCTGCACGGCGCCCTGACCAGCCGGAAGCGCACCACACCACGCGGGCGCGTGCATCCGGGCCGCACCATGCGCCGCAACATGCGCTACGACGGAGTGCCGTTCCGCCCGGTCACCGTCACCCGCGCCGAGGACCGCCCCCGCCTGGTGATCCTGACCGACGTCTCCCTGTCCGTGCGGGCCACCGCCCGTTTCGCCCTGCACCTGGTGCACGGGCTGCAGTCCCTCTTCGGACAGGTCCGCTCCTTCGCCTTCGTGGACGAACCGACCGAGATCACCGAGCTGTTCACCGAGCACCCCCTGGAGCGGGCGCTGGGCCTGGTCTTCGACGGCCTCCCGGCCGGCGGCCTGCTCGACGTGGACGCGAACTCCGACTACGGCCGGACGTTCGAGCTGCTGCTCGCCGAACACGCCCCCGCCCTGAACCGCCGTACCACCCTGCTGGTCCTGGGCGACGGACGCGGCAACGGCAACCCCCCTGGGCTGCCCGCGTTCGAGGAGATCACCCGCAGGGTGCGCGAGACGATCTGGCTGACCCCGGAACCCCGGTTCTCCTGGGGCCTCGGCTCCTGCGACCTGCCGCGCTACGCCGAGTACTGCGACCGCGTCCAGGTGGTCGCCGACCTCGCCGGTCTCGAACGCACCGCCCACCGCATGGCCACGGAGGTGACCGGACGATGAGCGTGCCCAGCCTGCGCAGCGCGATCGCCGCGCGCCGCATCGACCCCTTGGCTCCGTGCCCGTCCGGCGCGTACGCCGACCACCTGGTCCGTGTGATCCGCGACAGCCCCCGCCTCGACGACGACGCGCCCCGGCCCATCGTCCGCACCGAGCACTTCAGCCTGCGCCGCCGGGGCCGCCGGGTCGAGCTGGGTCACTCGCTGCGCCCCCGGCAACTGGACAACGATCTGGCCGGCCTGCTCGCCGAGGAGCTGTTCGCCCCCGGCTGGCTGTCCGGCAGCGACATCTTCGAGCGGGTCTTCACCGGGGTGGTGCGCTCCTGCGTGGACGGGGCGCTGCCCGCCTGGACCACGTTCTACGACAACACACTGGCCCGCATCCGGGAGTACTGGCGGGCGCCGAAGCCGGCCGGTCACTCGTCGATCGCCGGGTTCGCCCCCGTCTACCGCCGCACCCTGGACCTGGTGGCCCCGGGCACGGTGCTGGACATGGGCTCCTGCTTCGGCTTCCTGCCCCTGCTGCTCGCCGAGCGGGAGGGGCACACGGTGATCGCCTCGGATCTCTCCCGCGGCACCATGCGCCTGCTGGCCGCCGTGGCGGTCGCACGCGGCCTCGCGCTGGACACCCTGGCCTGCGACGCGGCGCAGGTCCCCCTGCCGGACCGCTCGGTGGACACCGTCATGGTCATCCACGTCCTGGAGCACCTCGATCCCGGGCACGGCGGCGCCGTCGTACGGGAGGCACTGCGGCTGGCCCGGCAACGGGTGGTGGTGGCCGTGCCGTACGAGGACGAACCCACCGCCGCCTACGGGCACGTGCGGTGTTTCGACCCGGCCGGGCTCACCGCCCTGGGCCGCCGCACCGGCCACCGCTTCTCCGTCACCTCGCACCACGGTGGCTGGCTGGTCCTCGACGCGAGCTGACCCCGCTCCCTTCCGTTCTTAGATCACGCCCAGCTTGCTGGCCTCGTACACGACTTCGGCCCGGCTTCCGGCCTCCGTCTTCCGCATGATGTTGCGGACGTGGAACTTCACCGTGGTCTCCGAGATGTACAGCTCGGCGCCGATCTCCCGGTTGCTCAGCCCGCGGGCGAGCAGCCGGAGCACCTTGAGCTCGCGGTCGGTGAACTTCGGCCGGTCGGGCTGCACGCGCATCGACCGCACCATCGCCGCGGCGGCGTGCGAGTCGAAGGCGCTCTCGTTGCGGGCGACCGCGCGGATGGAGCGCAGCAGCTCGGTGGTGTCGACGTCCTTGACGACATAACCGCGCGCACCGTGCTGGATGGCCTGCACCACCAGGGAGTCGTCGAGGAAGGTGGTGAGCACCAGCACCGCCAGATCCGGGTACCGCTGGGTCAGCCGGGCGCACAGGTCCAGGCCCTCGGTGTCGGCCGCCGTGGACAGTTTCAGGTCGAGCAGCACGATCGACGGATTGGTCCGCTCCACGACGGCGGCGGCCTCGGCGGCCGTGCTCGCCTCGCCCACCACCTCCAGGTCGCTCTCGCGTTCCAGGATCGACCTGAGGCCGTGCCGGACGATCGCGTGGTCGTCGACCAGGACGATCCGCTGGGCCTGCGCGGGCGCCTGGGCCGACTGCTGAGTGGTCATCGCCTGCCTCCTGAACAGTGCTTCACCGGCAGCGGGATGCCGACCCGCAGCAGGACGCCGCCCATGCCCGACCTGCGGATGGACAGCCGGCCGCCGAACTCCTCCGCCCGGGTGACCATGTTGGCGAGGCCGCGGTGCCGGCCGCCCAGATCGGTGGCCCTGGACAGCCGCAGCGCGCGGCGCAGCTGGGCCGGATCGCCGCAGCCGTCGTCGGACACCGTCAGCACGACGGCCTCGGGCAGATACCGCAGCCGTACCAGTGCCCGGCCCGCCTTGCCGTGCGTGGCGGAGTTGAACAGGGCCTCGCCGGCCAGCCGGAGGATCGACTGGTCGGCCTCGGGCGGCAGCGGCACCGGGCTGCCCGTCACCTGTACCCGTACGTCGAGGTCCGTGGTCAGGTGCACCGTGGACAGCCGCTCCAGCATCACCGGCAGCGGTCCCGCGGGTTCCTGCGAGGTGTGCTGGAGGGCGTAGATCGCGGCCCGCAGCCGCTCCACGGCCTGCCGGTTGAGGTCCTTGGCGCCGGCCAGCCGTTCGGCGATGTCCGCGGCCGGTCCGCCGAGCGCCGCCAGTTCCGCCCGGCACACCTCGACGGTCATGCCCGCGCTGAGCACGTACTGGGAGACGCTGTCGTGCAGTTCGCGCGCGATACGGCGCCGTTCGTCGTCCAGTGCCTGCCGTTGCAGCGCCTCCAGCAGCCGTGCCTGTGTCTCGGCCAGCTCGGCGCTGCGCGCGGCCAGGTCGCGGGCCTGCCGCTCGGCCGCCTCGGACAGTTCCTCGGCCCGGCCGCGCAGGGTGGTCGCCGCGTGGAAGAGGAAGGTGTGGTGCAGCGCCACGGCGGCCTGGTTGGCCAGGACCCGCAGGATCGCCAGGTCGGTGTCGGCGACCTCGACACCGGGGCCAGGCGCCGCCGCGATCCCGCCGACCGGCTCGTCGTCGAGGGTCATCGGCGCGCGCACCCAGTCCCGGCCCCGGTCCGGCGTGCCGGCCTCCCAGGGGTGGCTGCGCAGCAGCGCCAGATGCTCCCGTACCTCGGCGGGCACCCTGCTCTCGTCGTCGATCAGCAGGTCGTCGGCGTACAGCAGGAAGCGCGGCCGGGCGGCGCGCAGTGCTCCGTCCGCCACGGCCAGCAGCAGCCAGCGGGCCTGCAGGTGCTCGGCTGCCGTCCGGACGACCGCCTCGACCAGGGCGCGCGGGCCCTCGGCGGTGCGCACCAGGGCGCGGGAGATCCCGTCGAGCGCCTCCACCGTCCGCTCCAGCCGCTCGGCGGAGCGCACGTACGCCGGGTAGTACGACCGCTTGCCGGACCGCAGCCCGGTGAGGACGCCCAGGTCGGCGGTCTGGGGGGACCGTTCCGGCACGCTCACCAAGATCGCCTCACAGGGCTTCGCGGAACAGCCGCTCGACGTCCCGCACGTCGACGTCCCTGGGGTTGGTGGCCATACAGGCGTCCTTCAGCGTGGTGCGGGCCAGCACGGGCACGTCGGCCTCCGCGACCCCCAGGCTCGTCAGGCTCTTCGGGACGCCGAGGTCGTCCGCGAGCGCGCGCACCAGGTCCGCGAGCCGCTCGGCCACCTCGTGCGGCGGAACGCCGTCGGTCGGCAGGCCGGCCGCCGCGCCGAGCGCGACGAACCGCTCCGGCCACGCCGCGGCGTTGAACCGGATGACATGCGGCAGCAGGACACCGTTGACCACGCCGTGCGGCGCGTCCAGCAGTCCGCCGACCTGGTGGCTCATGGCGTGCGTCGCGCCGAGGATCGCGTTGGTGAAGGCCATGCCCGCCTCCAGGGCGGCCTGGGCCATGGCGAGCCGGGCACCGAAGTTCTTCGGCTGCACCTGGGTCCGTACCAGGTTGCCGGTGATCAGCTCCACCGCATGCAGGGCGTGGATGTCGGTCAGCGGGTTGTGGGCCCGGGACACGAACGCCTCGACGGCGTGGGTCAGGGCGTCCAGCCCGGTCGCGGCGTTCAGCCAGTCCGGCATGGTGGTCAGCAGGCGCGGGTCGATCACCGAGATGTCCGGGACCAGCGTGCGGCTGACGATGCTGATCTTGATGTGCTGGGTGGTGTCGGTGACGATGGCGAACTGCGAGACGTCCGCGCCGGTGCCCGACGTGGACGGCACCATCACGGTGGGCGGGATGGGCTGCACCACCTGGTCCACACCCTCGTAGTCGAGAATGTGCCCGCCGTTGCCGGACAGGATCGCCACGCCCTTGGCGGCGTCGATGACCGAGCCGCCGCCCACCCCGACGATCACGTCGCAGCCGCTCTCCGCGTACCTCTCGAAGGCGGCCTGGATCTCGTGGTCCTTGGGATTGGGGGTGACGTCGTGCCATACGACGGGACGCAGGCCGACCCGCCGGAGATGGCCGACCGCCTCGTCCGTCCAGCCCGCCTCCAGCAGCCCGGGGTCGGTGACCAGGAACGGGCGACGGCCGCCGAGGCGCAGCGCGCAGTGCCCCAGCTCGGTCAGTGAACCGGGCCCGAACACGACCTCGGGCACGTGGAACTTGGTCAGCCGGGCCGACCGGCGCACGGCGTCGCTGCTCGTCTCCTGCGGCCCCAGCAGCTCGCACTGGCACTCGTCGCGGCTCCAGTCCGCGCTCGGATCGCTGCCACCGGTCGTCACGGCGCCGGACATGAGCGTCATGCGACCTCCCATGGGCACGAGGCCCGCAACGCGGACGCAACCTTGATTTTACCGCCCGATTGGCGGATAAAACTTTGTACGCACCGAAGACCAAGCTAGGCATGCCGGTCCGGGTGGGGCACCTGTCCGATCGGACGGGGAAAACGGTCCGACAGGTCAGGTGTGCCGGTGAAGTTCTTGCGGACAATAGCCGAATGTCCCCGTTCGACGGCAGGGGAAATGCAGATGTCACAGCGCAGTGACCTCCGGCGCCGCAAGGCCACGCTGGAGGGCGAGTGGTTCCGCCTGGTGCCGCGACTGAAGACCACCGGGCCGGCGGCGGGCGGTGGCGCCGACGCGTTGCGCCACGAGGTGACCGAGTCCTGGGCGCGCTCGCTCAGCAGCGTGGACCCCGGCCGGGACAGCGCCCCGGTCACCGACGGCGGCACGGTGCACCACCGCTGGACCGACTCGCCGCTGCGCCGGCCGGTCGACGACCTCGCCGACGAACTGCGCGGCATCGCCGACGACGCCGGATTCGTCACCGCCGTCACCGACGAGTCCGGGACCATCCTGTGGACCTGCGGCGGCCGGACCATGACCCGCCGGGCCGAGCGCGTCAACTTCGCGCCCGGCGGACGGTGGGACGAGCAGGCCATGGGCACCAACGCCCTCTCCCTCGCCCTGCGCACCGGCCGCCCCAGCTCCGTCTTCTCCGCCGAGCACCTGGTGACGGCACTGCACGGGTGGGTCTGCTACTGCGCCCCCGTCCACGGCCCGGACGGCCGCGTCCTGGGTGTCCTGGACATGTCGACTACCTGGGACCGGTCGAACCCGCTGGCCATGTCCACGGTGCGCTCGCTGGTGTCCGTCATCGAAGCCCGGCTCCGCACCGAGCTGCCCCGCCGGCCCCGCGACAACCCGGGCCAGGTGCGTCTGACCTGCCTGGGGTCCGACCAGGCCGTCCGTGAGGAGCAGCCCCTCGCGCTGCGCCCCCGGCAGCTGGAGATCCTGACCCTGCTAGCCCTCGAACCGGACGGCTTCTCACCGGAGCGGCTGCGCGAGGCCCTGTACGGCGACCGGGCCGTCACGGCTTCCACGTTCAAGGCGGAGATCTCCCACCTGCGCCGGGCCCTGTCCGGAGGCATCGCCACCCGCCGCTACGCCCTGACCACCCCCGTGTCCTGCGACGCGGTGGACGTGCTGCGCGCCCTGGAGAACGGTGACGCGGAGACCGCCCTGCGCCTGTACCGCGGCCCGCTGCTGCCCCGCTCGGCGGCGCCGGGCATCGAGCAGTGGCGTACGTACCTGGAGGTGGCCGTCCGCGAGGCCGTACTGGCGAGCACCCGCCCGGAGCACGCCCTGCGCTACGGCGAGCGGGCCCCGTACGACGTGGAGGTGCACGAGCACGCGCTGCGCCTGCTCGACCAGGGCGATGCGCGTCGCGCGGTCGCGGCGGGACGGCTGAGCACGGCGCTGCGCGACTGACACCCACCGCCTCACTCCTGGCGTCCGGTACGCCAACCTCTCGCCAACCTCCGGGGCTCACAGTGAGCGGCGGCACGGCGGCACGGGCCGTCGTACAGCCCTCACCATCCCCCGAGGAGAGCCGCCATGGTGTACGCGCAGCCAGGAACAGAAGGCAGCATCGTCGACTTCGCCCGCCGCTACGACAACTTCATCGGCGGTGACTGGGTCGCCCCCGTCGAGGGCCGCTACTTCGACAACCTCTCGCCGGTGGACGGCAAGGTCTTCTGCGAGGTCGCCCGCTCCTCCGCCGCCGACGTCGAGCTCGCGCTGGACGCGGCCCACGCCGCCGCCGACCGCTGGGGCCGGACCTCCATCGCCGAGCGGGCGAACATCCTCAACCGGATCGCGGACCGCATCGAGGAGAGCCTGGAGAAGATCGCCGTCGCCGAGACTTGGGAGAACGGCAAGCCTGTCCGGGAGACCCTGAACGTCGACATCCCACTCGCCGTCGACCACTTCCGCTACTTCGCGGGCGTGGTGCGCAGCCAGGAGGGCACGGTCGGCGAGATCGACGAGGACACCGTCGCCTACCACTTCCACGAGCCGCTGGGCGTGGTCGGCCAGATCATCCCGTGGAACTTCCCGATCCTGATGGCCGCGTGGAAGCTCGCCCCGGCCCTGGCGGCGGGCAACTGCGTGGTCATCAAGCCCGCCGAGCAGACCCCGGTCAGCCTGCTGAAGGTCATCGAGCTGATCGCCGACCTGCTTCCGCCGGGCGTGCTCAACGTGGTCAACGGCTTCGGCGTCGAGGCCGGCAAGCCGCTCGCCTCCAGCCCGCGCATCGCCAAGATCGCCTTCACCGGCGAGACCACGACCGGCCGGCTGATCATGCAGTACGCGTCCGAGAACATCATCCCGGTCACCCTGGAGCTGGGGGGCAAGAGCCCGAACATCTTCCTGTCCGACGTCATGGCCGCCGACGACGCCTATCTGGACAAGGCCGTCGAGGGCTTCGTGATGTTCGCGGTCAACCAGGGCGAGGTGTGCACCTGTCCCTCCCGGGCCCTGATCGCCTCCTCCATCTACGACGAGTTCATGGCCCGCGTCCTGGAGCGCACCAGGGCCATCAAGGGCGGCAGCCCGCTCGACCCCGAGACGATGATCGGCGCGCAGGCCAGCAACGACCAGTTCGAGAAGATCCTCTCCTACATCGACATCGGCAAGCAGGAGGGCGCCGAACTCCTCACCGGCGGCAGGGCCCGCACCGTCGAGGGCCTGGAAGGCGGCTACTACATCGAGCCGACCGTCTTCAAGGGCACCAACGACATGCGGATCTTCCAGGAGGAGATCTTCGGCCCGGTCGTCTCGGTCACCACCTTCGACTCCCCCGAAGAGGCCCTCAAGATCGCCAACGACACGCTGTACGGCCTCGGCGCCGGCGTCTGGTCCCGCAACGGCAACCTCGCCTACCGCCTGGGCCGCGAGATCAAGGCCGGCCGCGTGTGGACCAACTGCTACCACGCCTACCCGGCCCACGCGGCCTTCGGCGGCTACAAGGGTTCCGGCATCGGCCGCGAGACCCACAAGATGATGCTCGACCACTACCAGCAGACCAAGAACCTCCTGGTCAGCTACTCGGAGCAGAAGCTCGGCTTCTTCTAGGCCGGGGGTCTCACGATGAGCGAGCGGGCGACGCGAGTGGAACTGACCGCCGCCGCAGAGGACTTGGTACGGCAGCTGACGGCACGTCACGGCCCGCTGATGTTCCACCAGTCCGGCGGCTGCTGCGACGGCAGCGCGCCGATGTGCTACCCGCGCGGCGAGTTCCGGGTCGGCGCCGCGGACGTCCTGCTGGGCCGGGTCGCCGGGGACACCCCGTTCTGGATGAGCGCCGGCCAGTACGCGTACTGGCGGCACACCCGCCTGACCGTCGACGTGGTCCCCGGCCGGGGCAGCGGCTTCTCCCTCGAAGCCCCCGAGGGCGTGCGCTTCCTGCTCCGGTCCCGGGTCCTCACCGACGAGGAGTGGCGGCGCGTCGCGGCCGAACCGCCCCTGCCGACCGGGGCGGACCCGGCGGGTGACCCGGCAGGGTGACCCGGCGGGCCGGCGCGGGCGGTGGGTGACAGCGGGGCCGGACACCTTGGTGTCCGGCCCCGCACCCATACCGGCCGAGACGTCCCTCAGCACGGAAAACCTGGACAAAAAAGACCCCTCCAACCACGTTCCAGCTGGCCGGAGGGGTCTGACGACGTGGAGCCCAGGGAAGTCGAACCCGAATCGACAGGCCTCCCGACCTGCAACTTTACCTAAACTTTGCAATCGAATCGGACTTTTCTGTACTCCACATCTGGTTGCTCCTGCAATCAGATGGCAGCCATTCCCTCGATATCGCGGGTTTCTAACCGTGCGGCCGAGAGCAAAATCGCAAACGACTGGGTTGAGGTGATTGTTCTTCCGGGCAGCGCCCAGCCTGCTCGCGCCCGGCGGCAGCGCGCGGTGACGACGCTCACCGCGTCCCGATGTCGTAAGCGTTGCCGTCGGCCCGCTGAACACCATGCCCGGCCCACCGTTGATCTCGATGGGTTCGGCTTTCATGTCGGCGGACTCGACGCCCTGGTAGGTGACGGTGTCGATGGCCGCGAACCAGGCAGCCACCGTGGCCGTGCCCACCACCGGGCGCAGGACCTGGCGGCCCTTGCGGGGTCAGCCTGATGGCCTGGCAAACCATTGCACTGTCGCATAGTTTATTATGTTAAGTGATTCCGTGAGTCGGGAGGACGAACATATGTCACCCAGTCGCGGGTCCGGCCCCAGCGCCCTCGCTGCTCACTTGCGCCGAGCGCTGGACGCTGCCGACTGGCAGGTTCTGGCCGAGGTCCTGCACCCGAACGTGTGCTGGGGTCATCCCGGCAGGAGTGCTAGGGGTTGCTGTGGCCGCTCTCGCGTCCTCGGACGCTGCGCGCGCCTGTACGCCCGCACGCAGCGGATGACGGTCGACGAGACCTTCACCTACCCGGGAGCCGTGGTCCTCGGACTGCGGATTCACGGCGTGGCGCTCACGGCTGGTTCAGGCGGCACGGTGTACCAGGTTTTCGACGTCGTCGACGGCCTGGTCACCCATATCACGGGCTATGCGGATCGCTCCCGGGCCCTGCAGGCTGCGTACTGCGGCGCCGCGGCCGGCTTCTGAGCGCTTCCGGCCGGAGCCTCGTGCCGGCGGCTCTCTGGAACGCGCCGCCCGGCATCCGTCCGGCGGCGTGATCCACGGACGAACCGTCTCACAGGGCGCGCGGCTCGATCCGCCTGCTGAAGTGCCCCCGGCGGACCACGGCCGGAACGGCGGCAGAGGCCGCCGCCCGGCTTGGCGGAGCCGGTGACCAGCAGTGCCTTGCGTTCGTCGGCGGTGACGCGCAGCAGTTGGGCGAGGAGGGAGCCGACCGCTCCACCCGTCATGATGATCGGGCCCTCGGCGCCGAACGGCCCGCCCGTCCCGATGGAGATGGCGGCCGACGTGGGCTTGAGTACCGCGACCCGTGGCTGCACCCGGCTGCCGCCGACCAGGATCGACTCGATGGCCTCCGGCATGCCGTGCCCTCGTATCTTGTCCGAGCCGTACCGGGCCATCACCCCGATCACCAGCCCCCCGATCACGGGCATGACGAGCAGCAGCCACCGGTGCGCCGTGTCGCCCGGCACCGCGGGGCCGAATCCCGCACGTCCGAGGAAGCTCAGGTTGGTGATGAGGGCGATGAGCTTGAGCAGTCCGACGGCCACCAGTGCCGCCGCTGCGCCGACCGGCACGGCCAGAGTGCGGGGTGCGGGCATGGGAGTACTCCGGTGTCGGCTGGTGTGTGGGGCGCTGCTCCGGGCATCAGGGCGTGGCCGGTACCAGGTGCTGAACGGACCATGCCGGCGGACGGCCCGGACGGGCAGCGGGGCGGTGAGGGCAGGCCTCGCCTTGTGCGCGGGCGGTTGCACACCGTCGCGCATCAGCACTCCCGGCGGTGGCGTCAGTCGAACCGGGGGCGAGCGGATCGCACCCGTCCGGGCCGCAGGATCCGGATCCGGCATCCGCAGCACACCCGGCACCTGTTAGCGGTCAGCGGCGAAGGGACCTTGAGGCTCTTCTCGTAGTAGTCCACTCGCACGCGACCCTGACGGTCGAGGGCGTGCCGGATCTCGTAAGAGCCCTCCCATGCGTGCCCGCACCGCAGGCACACGAACGAATAGGCTTCATGTATCGGCTCGGCCTTCAACGTCATCACGCCCTTGACGCCGTAACCTTCGCGCCCGAACGGCTCCGGCCTATGTACCGACTATAACATTGCATTCTGCAATGATTGCAAGGGGTGAGGACGTCATGCCAGGCCGCAAGACCGACACCAGGAGAGGTGGAACAAACGCGATGACGCGGCAGGACTCCGGCCGGCTCAAGCCCTCCGGCGCACCACCCTCTCGCGCGGAACTCGACCAGGAGGCCGAGGAGGTCACGCTTGCCGTCATGGCGGCATCCAGGCTGCTCGTCGCCATCTCGGCCCGCGCGCTCGCGTCCACCGACGATTCCCTGACGCTGCCCCAGTTGCGCGCCCTGGTGGTGCTCGACACGTGCGGGCCCGTCAAGCTCGCCGCCATGGCCGCGACGCTGGGGGTCAACTCCTCGACCGCTCTGCGTATGGTCGAACGCCTGCTGTCCGTCGGCCTCATCGACCGCAAGACCAACCCAGACAACCGGCGCGAGGTCATCCTCCGCCTCACGCCCAACGGACGGGACCTTGTCGAGCGCGTCCTCACGCACCGGCGCGCCGAGATCCGCACCCTCGTGCAGAAACTGCCCGCCCAAGCGCGCGCCACGCTCGTTCCCGCGCTGAAGGCGCTCACCGAGACGGCGGACGAGATGGCCGTGGATCCCTTCGACGAGGTGCGCCGCGTTGGCGGCCTCATCGACGACCCACTCAACCCGGCTCCGCCGGACGCCCCGCAGGGAGGACGTCGTCGGCCAAGGGACGGCTGACTCCGGCCCGCGGACCACGCACCGTCTGAAGGCCGCCTGCCGACTGTCCCAGCCCCCTGCCCTGCTCTCCCCGTGCGGCGATCGCGGGCCACAGTCACCGGTGCGCGCCCCACGAATTCCTTGCATTCTGCAATGTTCGGCGGGAGCATGGAATTGCGCGCGGGTAAGCCTTGGCGTCTGGCTCTGGCATTGCGAGAGGAGACGGTATGAACTGCTACGACTGCCCTGACATCATCGCGACGCCGGCCGTGGCCGTGTGCGTCCGCTGCGGGGCGGCGGTCTGCCGCGAACACGCGCACCAGAGCCACGTTCTGGTCCAGGACGTCAACGGAACCGGCCGCGCGACGCATGACGAACCCCTGCGGCACATCACCTGCCTGGCCTGTCACAAGACAGAGGTGAGTTGACCCGGCAGGGGCCATGTCTGGGTTCCGCCCCTGAACCAGTGGGCCGCCGGGCTCACACCGTCCAGAAGTCCCACCAGCGGACGAGGATGGCCACACCGATCAGCCCCGTCCACAGCACCGGCAGCACCGGCAGCACCCAGGAGAATTCCAGCAGCACGAGACAGCACCACAGACACAGAGCGTTGATGCGGAACAACGACTGGAACTGCAGCCAACTGCAGAACGACACCCCGAACAGGGCACCACAGGCGAGTCCCGTCCAGATCCACGCCGGGTACCGGCCGCCGGCGATCAGTCCGACCTCGAGTGTGACCACCACGGCATAACAGACAAGACCGATCAGGGGGTTGGGAAAGCCGAACACATGCGCTTGCGCGCTCTCCATGACGCTGCCACAGGACACCGCGGGATTGAGACTGCAGCTCGGCGTGAACGTCCGGCCCGCCGTCCGGGCCTCGAAGATCTTGAACTCGTCGATCGTGATGACCCAGGACGCCACGAGCCCCAGCGCGCCCGAAACGGCGAGCACGGCACCCTGCCGCGCCCGCCTACGCCGGTACGGCCCCGGCCGGATTCCGGCATCCGTCGTTGACTCGGTCGACCGGTGGCGGCGACGGCGGACATGCACCTTCCCTTTCTGTAGCCGGCCCGCAGCGAGCCGAAACGCGCGTCGAACCGTCGACGTATCGGCCCTTTCGTCGTGCGGACGGAAGTCCGCACGAGCAGGAAAACCCAAAGGGCGCGTTCTGCCATGTCCAGAGTGGTTCCGCAACGACGGGCGCGGAGTGACCTGCCGCAAAAACCGTTGCATTGTCGCACGATCGCGGGGTCGGAACATACAGTGGCGCGCTGCCGGACAGCGGTAGCCGGCGATCTGAACCGTCGCGTCGTACAAGGAGGTTCACGACATGACCATCGACTGGCGCTACACCATCGAAGAAGACGTGGACGTGGGCGTGCTTTCTGTAGCCGGATACCTGGGCCCGGACGCCGTGCACCGTTTCCTGGGTGCGGTCGACTGGCTTGTGGTCCGCGGCACCGGACCGGTCATCGTGGACCTCGCCGAATTGCGGGCCTGGTCCACGGAGGGGCGGTGTGCCATCGCCGAAGCCGCGCGCTGCCTCGCAGCTCATGGCCGAAGCCTGGAACTTGCCGCGATCCCCTCTGGCGGTGCGCCCCTGTCCGAAGGGGACTGTCCGGGCATCCCCGTCCACCATGACCTGTCCACAGCGCTCGCAGCCCATGTGGTGCGCCATCCGGCGACGGCCGGCAGGGGCAGCATGCCGACGGATGATCCCCCGGACCGCTGAGGTGGCACGGCGTGGCGGCTCCGGAATGCGGCCGCCCCGGGGTGGCTCGTGTGGTGGCTGATCACCTGGCCGGTGCCCAAGGGGCGCTACGGTCAGCGGTTCGTGCGGCCGCTGTGGCGAGAGTGCGGGAAGGATCCGGTCAGTTTCGGCAGTGCCGAGACGCAGGCCATGGCCATCGCCGTGATGAAGAGGGCCGGACTGGAAACGGCGATGGCCACGACCAGCAGTATTGCGGCGAGCGACAGGAACGCCGCGGTGGCCCGAGGGACCGCGCGACAGCGCCGGAGCAAGCGCGGGAGGAGGGTGTAGAGGGGGGTGACCTTACCGAAGGAACTGAGCATCCGTGCCAGATGTGGGTCGTCCTCGGTCAGATGCTGCTCGATGTCGGCGAGGACCCGCTGATCGTGTTGGGAGAGGCTCATGGGACCCTCCCAGGGGCGTTCCCGTGCCAGAGGCGCGGCCAGGCCACGGCGGCGCAAACCTGTGCCGCGCCGATGGGGCCACTACTTCGTGGCGGTGCCGGAACCGGCCGACCTCGCCATGGCCATGGCAGCCAGACCCAGGGCGAAGGCGACGCCACCGATCCAGCAGTTGTTCCAGATGATTCCTGCGGAGGCGCTGTGGCCGACGGTGACCACCCACGGCGAGATGATCATCCAGACGCCCATGGCGGCGACTGTCCAGCTCAGCCGGAGCAACTTCTCGCCGGCCAGTGACAGCCCCAGGCCGATCACGGTCATGGTGATGCCGACGATCAGGTTGTTCACGGTGATGTCGGGCTGTGCATGGAAGTGCACGACCCAGGGCGAGATGGCCGTGTACAGCCCGGTCAGCAGGATCAGCCCGTCCACGGCGACGGCCTGACGGCCGCCCGCCACGCGTGCATAGCGTTCCCGCATCTCGGCCACGTCGGGGTGGCCGGCGATGTCGGGCCGACTGTGAGAGAGGTCAGACATGCGACTCGCTTCCTCTCGGTGCCCTGAAACGCCCCAATAGGCTCAAGCGGTCACGTGCCGGCGCTGACCGCCGAGTCACGATGACCGAGGGGACCGGGTGCGCGCTGGTAGGGCGACTCCGGCCTTCAGGGTGACCTCTGGGGACTCCCACTCCGCGGGGCCCGTTTCTCGTGCGGCTCCGGCCACCCTCTGGACCCGCTTCTTCCAGCGTACTCTTGCATTAGGCAATGATGCGAAGGTCGTACTGGGTGGCGTTCGTGGCAACCACATCGTGCACGAGTCAATCGAGCAGGTCGGAGAGTCACTGGACCATCAGAAGGTCGACTGTGACCCTGAAATTCAGGGGTTCGCGAAGAGGTTTCGTGATGACGACGGCATTTGTTCTGTCGGGGGGCGGCAGTCTGGGCGCCGCACAGGTGGGGATGCTGCGCGCTCTTACCGCGCGCGGCATACATCCCGACCTTGTCGTCGGCGCCTCGGTGGGCTCCCTGAACGCGGCCTATTACGCGGCCCGGCCGGACACACAAGGTGTCGATGAACTCGCGCGGTTGTGGCTGCAGGTCGGGGAGCACGATGTGTACCCCTTGGAGCCCTCACAAATGCTGCCGAGACTGCTCGCCAGCTTCCCGGGCCGCCCTGTTCGTGCCGTTCTGCGGGCACTGGGAGGGCTGAACTACATCTTCCCAGTCGACCCTGTCCTGGTCGGCCGGGCGGCGGCCGGCCGGGCCGATCACGTTTTCAGCAATCGTCGTTTCGAGGATTTCCTTCACCATGTCCTGCCGCTGGAGCGCATCGAGGACGCGACGGTTCCTCTCAAGATCCTGGCCACGGATGCATGCGACGGGCAAGGGATCCTCCTCACCTACGGCCCGGCGATACCGGCGCTCATGGCCAGCACCGCCGTTCCGGGGTTCTACCCGCCGGTGGAGATCGAGGGACGCCACCTCATCGATGGCGCCGTAGCCAACGGCACCACCCTCGACCGTGCGATCGCGCTCGGCGCAGACGAGGTCTATGTCCTGGCCCGTGGGTTCCCGTGCCGTCTGTCCGCGCCGCCGTCCACCGTGCTCGCGATGGCTGTTCACGCGTACAACCTGCTGGAAGAGCAACGCATGGCAGCCTCGATCGCGCAGGCCCGCGCCCACGTGCGGCTCCATGTTCTGCCGCCGGTACGCCCGGTGGAACTGCTGCCCATCGATTTCCGGCAGACTGCGCAACTCATCGAGGCAGCCACGGACTCAACCCATCAATGGCTCGACCACGGCCCACACGACGCGCCGAATCCGACCTCTGAGGTGTCCCAAGTTTTCCGGACAGGACGAAGTGCCCCGAGTTGAGTGGAGCCGTGTCGCCGGCCTCCCCGGCACTGCTTGCCCCCGCAGCGCCGACCGCGCTCATCGCCGTGCGACTGGCCGAAACGCGCCCTATTCGACGACGCCCACCGCCTGCGCCCGCTCGCCGCACAGCCCGCCAGCAGCTGACCGCGCATTCATCCGGGATCCAGTCCGGCCGATGATCGCAACTCTGGGCCGTCCGCTCACACCCGTCCCCAGAGAAGCAGACCTACGAGCGCACCGACGCCCCGAGCCTAGGAGATCGCGGGGGGAGAGACAGGGGCAGCAAACCCCTTGGGAGACAAGGGCTCCGCCGTATCCGATGGGCACGGCCCCGCCCACTGATGGGCACAAAAAATGCCCCCTGAAACCACGTTTCCGCAGGTCAGAGGGCATTTACCGGGTGGAGCCTAGGGGAGTCGAACCCCTGACATCTGCCATGCAAAGACAGCGCTCTACCAACTGAGCTAAGGCCCCGTGCAAAAAGCAGCCGCCGGATCACTCCGGTGGGCGCCGCAGACCAGAGTACCGGGTCACCCCCGGTATCTCGCAAAAAACTTGGGGGTCCCCGTGAACGACCACTCTCCGTAAGATGCTCGTCGTGGTTCGCGACAGCGAACCACGTTCTGGGGAAGCGATGGGGAGACGCAATGGACGCCGCACAGCAGGAAGCCACCGCAAGAGCGCGGGAGCTGCAGCGGAACTGGTACGGGGAGCCGTTGGGGGCGCTCTTCCGTAAGCTCATCGACGATCTTGGCCTCAACCAGGCTCGTCTCGCGGCGGTGCTGGGACTCTCCGCGCCGATGCTGTCACAGCTGATGAGCGGCCAGCGCGCGAAGATCGGCAATCCCGCGGTGGTCCAGCGGGTGCAGCTGCTTCAGGACCTGGCGGCGCAGGTCGCGGACGGCAGCGTGAGCGCGGCCGAGGCGACGGACCGCATGGACGAGATCAAGAAGTCGCAGGGGGGCTCCGTGCTCAGCAACACCTCGCAGCCGACGACCAGTTCGGGTGCGCCCACGGTCAAGCGGGTGGTGCGGGAGATCCAGTCGCTGCTGCGTTCGGTGGCCGCCGCGGGGGACATCATCGAGGCCGCCGACACCCTCGCCCCGACCCACCCGGAACTGGCAGAGTTCCTCCGGGTGTACGGCGCGGGCCGCACCTCCGACGCGGTCGCGCACTACCAGTCCCACCAGAGCTGATCCCACGGCCCGGTCCACCGGAGGGGGTCCGGCGGATCGGGGTCGGGGAACGGCTCGGGGCACGGAGGGGTCGTATCACTCATCACGGGGGAAGCACGAGGGAAGTACCGGGGGAAGTACGGGGGAAGCAGGGGGCAACCGCAGGGGGAGGAGCGACGGGCAGCCATGGGTGAGGTCTTCGCCGGCCGGTACGAACTGGTCGACCCGATCGGTCGCGGAGGAGTCGGCGCCGTGTGGCGCGCCTGGGATCACCGCCGCCGGCGCTATGTGGCCGCCAAGGTGCTGCAGCAGCGCGACGCCCACTCGCTCCTGCGCTTCGTGCGGGAGCAGGCCCTGCGGATCGACCATCCGCATGTGCTCGCACCGGCCAGCTGGGCCGCCGACGACGACCAGGTCCTGTTCACCATGGACCTGGTCGCCGGAGGTTCGCTGGTCCATCTGGTCGGGGACTACGGCCCGCTGCCGCCGGTGTTCGTCTGCACGCTCCTCGATCAGCTCCTGTCCGGGCTCGCCGCGGTGCACGGGGAAGGGGTGGTGCACCGTGACATCAAGCCCGCCAACATCCTGCTCGAAGCGACCGGCACCGGCCGCCCGCGGCTGCGGCTGTCCGACTTCGGGATCGCGATGCGGCTGGGCGAACCCCGTCTGACGGAGACCAACCTCGTGGTGGGAACGCCCGGCTACCTCGCGCCCGAGCAGATGATGGGCGCGGAACCGGACTTCCCGTCCGACCTGTTCGCGGTGGGTCTGGTCGCGCTGTATCTGCTGGAGGGTGCCAAGCCCGACGCCAAGGCGCTCGTCCAGTACTTCGCCGAGCACGGCACACCGGGTGCGCCCAAGGGCATCCCGGATCCGCTCTGGCAGGTCGTGGCCACGCTGATCCAGCCCGACCCACAGGCCCGCTTCCGTACGGCGACGGGTGCGCGCAAGGCCCTCGCCTCCGCCAGGGAGTTGCTGCCCGAACCGGGCGCCGACGACGAGTGGATCGAGATCTTCGACCAACTCGGGCCGCTCCCACCGGGCTTCGCACCCGACGGGCCCCTGGAGCGGGCTCCGGGTGTGGACGGAGGTGTGGACACGGGCGCTCAGGCCGTAGGAGCGGGGGACACGGGCTCCCGGCCGTCGAGGCCGGCCTCCGGCGCGGCAGCAGCCGCCGCCGACACTGCCGGCACTTCCGGCACCGGCAACACCGCCGCGCCCGCCGATCCGCGCCGGGCGACCGGCTCGCAGCCCTCCGCCATGTCGGACACCGGCAGCTTCCATCTGCCGCCGCCCCATACGGCCCAGCCGGAGGAGCAGCCGGAAACACCCGCCCAGCCGACGTACACCGCGCACACTCCCCAGGGGTTCCAGCCGCAACAGCAGCCGTACCAGCAGCCGCTCCCCCCATTCCATCCGTTGCAGGCGCATCAGCCGCATCAGCCGCATCTGCCGTGGAACCCCACCCAGGTCCTGACCCCGGTGACGCAGCAGCGAGTCGATGCCTCCACCGCTTCGTACACCGCCCAGGAGCCGCAGTTCCCGCCGCCCGCGCCGGAGACCGAGCCGCGGCGCTCCAGACGCCGGGCGCGCCGAGCCCGCCGCCCCGGTCCCCCGGCGAAGGCGACGGTCCCGATCCTGCTGCTCGCGCTGGCCTGTTACGCCGTGGGCTTCTGGGCGCTGACCCGGATCTGAGCCCCGGCCCGCCGCCGGGCCACCACCGTCCACACCCCGAGCAGGATCAGCAGCGCGGTACCCGTGCCGAGGCCGGCGACCGCGAGCGCCCTCATCGCCGGGTCACCGCCGCCGGACTCCCCTGCGGCCCCGGCCGCCGCCGCCCGGCGGTCCTGCCGGGTGACTTCGAAGAGCTTGTGCTGCGCGGGCAGTCCCGCGTATCCCGGTCCGGAGTGCGCGGTGCCGCTGACGCGCACGCGCAGCGTCAGCCCGTAGGGGCCCTTGCCGAACGTGTCGGCCGTCTTGGCGCTGAGATGGACGACGAGGTAGTAGAAGCCGGCGAAGCGCATGCCGCGCACGTCTTCGGCGACGGCGTACCGGTTGCGGTACTCGACGGGGGGCAGGGGGGAGACGGTGGCCGTCGTCTGGCTTCCGGTGTAGCCGCGGGCCACGTCGTCCACGCGGCCGCGGACGGGGTTGTGCACCGCGAGGTCGAGGGCGCCGTTGACATAGCCGCCGTCGCTGCTCGAACTGCCCAGTTCGGCGGTGGCGTAGAGCTGCTGGCCCCAGTCGACCGGCACCTTGTAGAAGAGGGTCTGTCCCGGTTCGATGCCGGTCTGCCACACGCCCTGTTCCAGCCCACGTGCCGTGGCGAAGCCCGCTCCGCCGCCGCGGCTCCTGGGGTCGCCGGCGAGGGCCTCGGGGGAGGCGGAGTTCCAGACCCCGGGCGCTGTCGTGGCCCCGGCCCGCTCCAGGCGGGGTTCCGTCACGGGGGCGAGTTCCAGGTCCCAGGCGCCGGGCGAGACGGTGTTCCCGGATCCGGTGGCGTCGAGCCGCTCGACGAGCAGGTAGTAGATGCCGGCGCCCTTGCAGAGCGTCTTCCCGCTCTCGCGCACCCCGAGCGCCGTGACGGGACGGGGGCTCAGTCCGCCGCCGAAGCGGGCGGACGCATAGGAGCAGGGGGTGCCGTCGGCGTCCTGCAGCGACACCCTGATGCCGTCGGAGGCGGTGACGGTGGCGTTCGGGGGCGGTACGAGGGTGACGGGGACGTACGCGGTCGTCGTGGCGTCGAGTTCGAGGCGGTAGGAGAGCTTGGCGCCCTGGGCGATGGAGCTGCGGTACGTCCGGCCCGGCTCCAGCGCCACGGCGCCCGTGGTGCTCCTCGCTCCGACGACGTCACGGTCGCCCGGGGCGAAGTCATAGGCGCTGCCGCCCGGCGTACCGGCCGCCACGGCGCTCCCGCTCGGCAGCAGCCCCGCCGCGCACAGCACCGCGCCCGCGACGACGGCCCGCCGCCACGCCGTACGCCGCATCATCACGCGCCCCCTCGTCGTCGTACACCGGCCGTCGTGACCGAGTCGTGCCGGACCGTGGCCATCCTGCCCCGGCCGCGCCCGCGCCATCCGCGAAATCCGGACGAGCGTCCGAAAAGCGCCGTCTCGGGGCCCTTGCCCCCGCCCCCTGCGGCGCCCCCGGCCCCCGGCGCACCCCGGCGCACCCCGGCAACACAAAACCCCGACCGCGAGGGCGGTCGGGGTCTGATCAGATTCCGGTATCGGTACTCACGAACCCGTGGGCACGGAGTCAGTCGCCTCCGTCCACAGATCCTGCTCGGCGCGATCCGCCTGGATCTGGCGGTACACGAGGAGCCCGCCGATGGCGGCCAGTGCGACCAGGAGAAGCTTCTTCACCGCGCGACCTCGTCTTTCCTTGACGTAGGGGACCTCTGGCGCCCGACTATACACACCGACCGATATCGATCGGTGACCTGCGTCGGACGCCAACTCCCGCCCGCGACAGGGCAATGGGTGAGGATCGCGCCGCTCCGATCGGAGGGTGATCACACCCCCACGGACGGTCACTTTGCTCGCTCTTCAGGCTCTCTCGCCCCGTTCTGGAACATTTCCGACGCCCCTGCCTCCATCCGGGTGGTGTTCATCAGAACATCGACGCGCCACGGGCGGAGGTCCACCACTTCGCGACCCCCATACACATCATGAGGAAAGTACGCAAATCGCCCGACCCGAAAGTGAGGGGCCATGGCCCGGAACAAGGTCATGAAGCTGTGGACCACCATCGTCACCGCCTTCCTCGCGCTGTTCACGGCGCTCGGACTCGTCTCGGCGACCACCGCCGCGGCGGTACCGCAGACCGAGACCCCGCGCAACAGCAAGGCGCATCCGACGTTGCCGTCGTTGCCCCGATGGTCCTGGTCCCCCACCGGTTCCCGACCCAACGTCAGGGCCCTGCCCCCCACGATGAAACAACGGATCCACGCGGAGGCCCACGGCAAATCCCCCAGCTGCCGCCACCGCCCCCTCGACGACACGACGGAAGCGGACGAACTGGAGGCCCTGGGCGAACACACGGCACCCCTCGCCTGCTGACGGACACGGTGGGCACGAGCAGGACAGATATGACGGCGAGCTTGCGTACTGAACAGGCAGGACCCTCGGCCTCCACGGGCCGGGGGTCCTCGTCGCGCCCAGAACGACCGGACTCCTCAAGTCGTCAAGACCTCTTTAGGAGTTGCTAGACTGAATCCGTGCCCAAGGCCTACGAGGAGATCGCCGACGACATACGCCGGTCCATCCGGGAGCGCCTGCGCAAGCCCGGCGACCGGCTGCCGTCCGAGGCCGCCCTGGCCGAGCACTACGGCCGGAGCGTGCCGACCGTGCAGAACGCCTTGCGGCTGCTCAGCGAGGAAGGCCTGATCGACAAGCAGCACGGCCGCGGCAACTTCGTCCGGCGCCCCCGTACGCTCGCGGTCCGCGACAACGGGCGGCACCAGTGGGAGAAGAACCGCGCCCGTGCGCCCGAGGCCATCCGGGCCGAGACCGGAGCCACGGAGCACGACACCGGTCTGCGCCTCGACGACCTCGTCTTCTACGCGAAATACCGCGAGTTCGAGGCACCGGACGAGCTGGCGGACGCCTTCGGGGTACCGGTGGGCACGACGCTGCTCAAACGCACGTACAGGACGCGGTACGCGGCCGAGACCGCACCCTTCAACCTCGTCACCTCCTATCTCGTCCGCGACATGATCGCGGCCAACCCCGACCTGCTGGACGAGACCAAGGAGCCGTGGCCCGGCGGCACACAGCACCAGCTGTACACCGTCGGCATCGAGGTGGACCGCGTCGAGGAGCGCTTCACCGCCCGCCCCCCGACGCCGGAGGAGGCGAAGGCGCTGGACCTCCCGGCGGGCACATCGGTGATCGTCCTCAGGAAGACCTCGTACGACATCGAGGGCCGCGTGGTGGACGTCTCCGTCGTCACGCTGCCGGGCGACCGCACGGAACTGCTCTTCACCACGTCCCTGGAAAGGTGGTGAGTGCCGCCGTGAGCCGGCGCGTCATCATCGTCACCGCTGTGCACGCCCCCTCGGCCCGGTTCCTGCCGGAGGCGTACAAGTCCCTGTGCGAACAGCGGCTCCCGGACGGCTGGGAGTGGCACTGGGTCGTCCAGGAGGACGGAAGGACGGACGAGGTCCTTCCGTACCTCCCCGACGACGTGCGGGTGACCTTCCGGCAGGGCCGGCCCGGCGGTCCCGGCGTCGCCCGCACGATCGCCCTGGCGCACGCGGACGGCGAGTACGTCAGGATCCTGGACGCCGACGACCAGCTCGCACCGGGCGCACTCGCCCGTGACCTGGCCGTTCTGGAGGCCGACCGCACCATCGGGTGGGCCACCTCGCGGGCCCTGGACCTGCTGCCCGACGGCTCGACCGTCGGCTTCCCGGGCGACCCGGACGAGGGCCCCGTCGAGCGCGGAGCCGTGCTCGACCACTGGAAGGCCAACGGCTTCCGCGCTCAGGTCCACCCCGCGACGCTCTTCGTCCGCCGCGGTCTGCTGCTCGCGCTCGGCGGCTGGATGGCCCTCCCGGCGTCCGAGGACACCGGTCTGCTGCTCGCACTGAACGCCGTGAGCCGTGGCTGGTTCTCGGCGGAGGTGGGACTGCTCTACCGGAAGTGGGAGGGGCAGGCGACCGGACAGGCCTCGCACGTCGATCCGGTGGAACGCGAGGCACGCATGGCGGTCGTCGAGGCGAGGGCGCGGGCGCTGGCGGAGGTCGACTGGCGCTATCCGCCGGCGTGAACCGCCGGATCGGTCAGATCCGTCGTCGGGAAGAGCCGCGGCGGTCGGGACACTCGCCCAGACCTCGTCACCCGAGCGTCTCGGCGTCGACGCGCGAGAACACCAGCTCGCTCTCGCCAACGACCGGTCCCCGCCATCGCACCGGGGCCACCGGCCGGCTCAGGGCCGCCGGATAGCTCTCCGGCGCATAGTCGTTGAGCAGGCGATACGTATGGAACCCGGCCTTGCGCATGGTCTCCAGCAGGTCGTCGACCGAGTGGCCGAGCCGGGCCATGCGCTCCGGAGTGACCTCGACGGCGATCTCCGCGTCGGGACGCAGCCGGTCGAGGATCGGGGCCAGGCCCTGGACGACGGCGCCCTCCGCGCCCTCGACGTCGATCTTGATGACGCGGGCCCGGGCGATCTCCTCCGGCTCCAGGAGTTCGGGCAGCGGGCACGCCTGCGCCTCGAAGCTCGACTCGGCGGGGCCGTCGTAGGGAACGATGCTGTTGGCGCCCATGTTGTGCGAGCTGGCCAGGACGAAGGTCAGCGTCTCGCGCTTGTCCGAGACGGCGGCGTTGACCGCGCGGACGGTGCCGCCACACTGGTTCAGCTCGATGTTCCGCAGCAGCCTGCGGTGGAAGGCGGGTGACGCCTCGACGGCGACCACCCGGCCCGTGTCCCCGACCAGGCGGGCCGCCACCAGGCTCAGATAGCCGACGTTCGCTCCGACGTCGACCAGGACGTCACCCTGCCGCAGCCGGCCCTGGAGCCAGCGCGTCATGTGCGGCTCCCACACCCCGAACAGATACAGATAGCGCTGGATGAGGTCCTGGGTGTCGACCGCGAACCGGGCGCCGGAGCGGGTCTCGACCACCCGCCGCCGGGGGTGGTCGCGCAGATACGGATTCAGACAGCGCCCGGCCAGCAGCGCTTTGCCGAGGGAGCCCGGGGCGTCGCGCACATAGCGTCGGCCGAGGGTGACCATGGCCTCGGAAAGGGCACTGCTCATGCGTTCTCGCTGATCCTTATGGCCTGGGAGGGGCACCGCTCGGCGGCTTCCTGTACGAGTCCGTCGTCGCCGGCGTCCTCATGGCCGGGCCGGACCACGCCGTACCCGTCCTCGAACGCGAACACGGCCGGCGCGCGGTGGGCGCACTCCGCGGAACCGTAACAGAGGCCGGCGTCGATGGAGACCTTCATGCCGGGTCCCTTCCCAGCGGTGCCTCCTCCTACGCGGCCTATGCGAAAGGCAGCTCCAGCATCCGGATCGCGTTGCCGCGCAGCAGCTTGTAGGCGACGTCGGCGGGCAGGCCCCCCACATGCTCCTGGGCCACCCGCTTGGTGTCCGGCCAGGTCGAGTCGACGTGCGGATAGTCGGTCTCGAAGGTCGCGTTGTCCACGCCCACGGTCTCGATCGCCTCGATGCCGTGCCTGTCACGGAAGAAGCAGCAGAAGATCTGCCGGTAGTAGTACGTCGACGGCGGCTCCGGGATCAGGTCCTTGACCCCGCCCCAGGCCCGGTGTTCCTCCCACACGTCGTCGGCGCGTTCCAGGGCGTACGGGATCCAGCCCATCTGCCCTTCGCTGTACGCGAGTTTCAGCCGCGGGAACCTGACCAGGACCCCGGAGAAGAGGAAGTCCATCATCGACGCCATGGCGTTGTTGAAGCTCAGCGAGGCCTGGACCGCCGGGGGAGCGTCCGGCGACGCGGCGGGCATCTGCGACGAGGACCCGATGTGCATGTTGACCACGGTGCCCGTCTCCTCGCACGCCGCGAAGAACGGGTCCCAGTAGCCGGAGTGGATCGAGGGCAGGCCCAGATAGGTGGGGATCTCGCTGAAGGTCACGGCCCGTACGCCACGGGCGGCGTTGCGCCGGATCTCGGCGACGGCGAGCCGGACGTCCCACAGGGGGATGAGACACAGCGGGATCAGGCGCCCGCCGCTGTCACCGCACCACTCCTCGACCATCCAGTCGTTGTAGGCGCGCACACAGGCGAGGGCGACCTCCTTGTCCTCGGCCTCGGCGAAGGTCTGCCCGCAAAAGCGCGGGAAGGTCGGGAAGCAGAGGGAGGCCTCGACATGGTTGAGGTCCATGTCCTCCAGCCGGGCCTTGGGGTCCCAGCAGCCGCGGCGCATCTGCTCGCGGGTGATGCCGTCGAGCGTCATCTCGTCCCGGGAGAAACCGACGGCCGCGATGATGCGCTTGTACGGGAAGAGGCCGCCCTCGTACTCCCACCAGTCGGTGATCTGGCCGTCCGGGTCCGTGGTGAACCGGTACTTGCCGCCGATGTACTGGAGCTCGCCGATGCCCGCGGTGAACGGCTTCGGCCCCTTGTCGCGGTACTTGCTCGGGAGCCACGTCTCGAAGAGGTGCGCGGGCTCGATCACATGATCGTCCACGCTGATGACCTTCGGCAGCTCACTGGTTTCGCCGACGCTGGTGACCATGGCCTCGCCTCTCACTGACCGATACGGTATCTGACGGACCGTCAGAAATAGGTTAGGACCGACTCACTTGACGGGCAAGGGGAGCGTGGCCGCTGCGCCGCGCCGCCGAGCAGCGTCAGGCGTCACACCGGCGAACGAGGAGGCAGGGATGGCTGAACCGCGAGACGCACAGGAGGCACAGGAAGCACAGGAAGCCCTCAGGAAACTCCACTCCGCCCGCGCGCAGAGCGCGTACGACCGTGCCGCGGCCCTGTGCCGGCACGCCGGAATCGAGCAGGACGCGGCCGAGATCGTGCCGAGGAGCCCCGTCGGACGGGCCGCCAACGCCCTGCGTCTGTCCGCGGAGTCCATCTCCGCGCTCACCGGGAGGGCACCCTCCCCGGCGGCGGACGCCCGGTGCGCCCGCAATGCCGCGGCCGCCGCGGCGCTCGCCGCCCAGATCGCCCGGTCGCACGACGACACCCCCGAGGCGGTCGAGGCGCTGCGCGCGGCCCTGGCCGCCTCTCGGGCCGCCGCGGTCGCGGCCGGCGGGACGGCGGCGGGAAGGGACCCGTCCCTGAACGAGGCGGCCGACCACGCGGAGGGACACGCGGTCACCGCCGCTCGTGCCGCGGGCTGGATCCGCTAGCGGGAGCCGCCGGGGCCTCCGTGGTGCCGCGTCGTTCGGCTCCGGTCCCTCCCCACGTGGGGACCGGCGCCGAACGACGCGGAGGAGGCCGGACCCGAGATCGGCGGGACGCAGCCCACGAGGGACTGTCTGCACGGGTCCTTCAAGCTCGTACGACGAGAGCGACGCCGCCGACCGGTGAGTCCGGCGGAAGGTGACCGAGAACATGCGGCGTCGTGAGCTGTCTCTTCGAACGCTGAGCAGGTGGCCTGTCCGGGCGGCGTCCGTGGAACCCGCCACTACGGCGAAATCCTGCCAGTTGAGGCCCCCGCCGAGGAGGCTGTGGCGTCCGGACACCGGCTTCCTCGCAGGTCAGCCGTATAAAGTGGGTTTTCCGGTCCGGATGTCCAGGCGCGGGGAAGTAAGCGGGGAAGTAAGGGGTGGAGACCTTGGGTTCCGACTCGGGGGCACGCACAGCCTTCGCGGAACGTCTCGCGCTGCTGTACAAGGAGGCGGGAAACCCTCCCCTCAAACGCGTGGCCGAGGCGGTCGACCGGCTTCACCGGGTCGACGAACGAGGGCGCCCGGTACGGGTGTCCGCCCAGCGGATCAGCGACTGGCGGCGGGCGAAGAACGTACCGGCCCAGTTCACCGCCCTCGCCGCGGTGCTGCAGGTACTGATCCCCCAGGCACGGCGCGCGCAGCCCGCGCCGGTCTCCGCGGGCCTGTACGACCTGGCCCAGTGGCAGCTTCTGTGGGAGCGCGCGGTGGCCGACCCGGTGGGCGACCGGTCCGCCGGATCCGCCGAGGACGAGGAGCAGGCTCCGGCCGACGCCCCGGCCGTCCCCGGTGTGTGCCCGTACCGGGGACTCGCCTCGTACCGCAGGCAGGACGCCCGGTGGTTCTTCGGCCGCGAGCGCAGCACGGACGCCCTGGTCGCCCAGCTCCGCGCCGCCGAACGGACCGGCGGCGTGGTGGTGCTCGTCGGCGCCTCGGGCGCGGGAAAGTCCTCCCTGCTGAACGCCGGCCTGGTGCCCGCGCTGCAAAGCGGTGCGGCGGACGACGGGGACGGCCCGGCCCGGGGCGTCCTGCAGCTCGTGCCCGGCGCCGACCCGCTCGCGGAACTGGTCCGCCGCATCCCCGAACTGGAGAAGGTCCTCTCCTCGAAGGAGGAACCCGGCACCCCGGAGTCCGGGCGGGCGGTGCGGGAGGCCGTGACGGCATGGGCGCGGCGCGAGGCGCCCGGGGCCGCCCGTCCGGTCGTCATCGTGGACCAGTTCGAAGAGGCGTTCACCCTCTGCCCCGACGAGACGAGCAGGCGCGCCTTCGTCCAGCTGCTGCACACCGCCTGCTCACCCGACGGCCCCGACGACCCGGCCCCCGTGCTCGTGGTCCTGGGCATACGCGCCGACTTCTACGACCAGTGCCTGCGCCATCCCGAGCTGGCCGACGCGCTGCAGCACCGGCACATGGTCCTCGGCCCGCTGACCACGGCGGAGCTGCGCGAGGCGGTGACGGGTCCGGCCAAGGCCGTCGGCGTGGAACTCGAACCGGGGCTCGCGGAGCTGATCGTCCGGGAGGTGAGCGCCGACGGACCCCGCGGGACGCACGACGCCGGCGTGCTGCCGCTCCTGTCCCACGCCCTGCTCGCCACCTGGCAGCGGCGCAAGGCGGGACGGCTGACACTGGCCGGCTACCGCGCGGCGGGCGGAATCCAGGGGGCGGTGGCGGCGACCGCCGAGCGGGCCTGGTCCGGCCTCGACCCGGCGGCCCGCACGGCCGCGCGACTGCTCCTGCTCCGGCTGGTCCGGCTGAGCGAGGACACCCAGGCCACCCGTCGCCGGGGCACCCGGCGCCAGCTGGCCCAGGAGTCGACCGACCCCGGCAAGACGGAGGAGTCGCTTGAGGCGCTGGTGCGCGCCCGGCTGGTGACCCTGGACGCGGAGACCGTCGAGATCACCCATGAGGCGCTGCTGCACGCCTGGCCCCGGCTGCGCGACTGGATCGACGAGGACCGGGGCGGCAATCTGCTGCGCCAGCGGCTGGAGGAGGACGGCCGGGCCTGGGAGGGCTCCGAGCGCGACACGTCACTGCTCTACCGGGGTTCCCGGCTGGAGCAGGCCCACGCCTGGGTGAAGTCCACCGGTGACACCTTCCTCACCAGGAGTGCGGTGGAGTTCTTGAAGGCTTCGGTCCGGCTGCGCAGACGCACGGTGTGGCTCAGCCGTGCCGCGGTGTCGGCCCTGGTCGTACTGGCCGTGCTGGCCGTCGGCTCGGCGGTGGTCGCCCGCCAGCAGCGCGACGACGCGGTGTTCCAGCAGGTGGTCGCCGAGGCCGACCGCGTCCAGTACACGGACCCTTCGCTGTCCGCCCAGCTCGACCTGGTGGCGCACGGGCTGCGGCCCGACGACGCGGGCACGAACAGCCGGCTGATCTCGATCGTCAACGCCCCGCTGGCCACCCCGCTCCTGGGCCACACCGGCGCCGTCTACCTCACCACGTTCAGCCCGAACGGCCATGTCCTGGCCACCGCCAGCTACGACCGGACCGTCCGGCTGTGGGACGTCACCGACCCGACCCGCCCGAGGCCCCTCGGGGGCCCCCTCACCGGCCACACCAGCTGGGTGAGCACCGCGGTCTTCAGCCCCGACGGCCACACCCTCGCCAGCGCCTCCGACGACGGGACGATCCGGCTGTGGGACGTACGGGATCCCGCCCGTCCACGCGCCCTCGGCAAGCCCCTGACCGGCCACGACGGCACGATTTACCTGCTCGCCTTCAGCCCGGACGGCCGCACCCTGGCCGCCGCGGACGAAGACCGCACCGTGCGCCTGTGGGACGTACACGCCCCGGCCCGGCCGGCCGCGCTCTCCACCCTGACCGGCCACACCGGCGCCGTGCGCTCCGTGGCCTTCAGCCCCGACGGGCACACGCTGGCGGCCGGGGGCGACGACAACACGATCCTGCTGTGGAACACCGCCGACCCACGCCGTCCGGCGCCGCTCGGCACCCCGCTCACCGGCCACACCTCCACGGTGCACTCGGTGGCCTTCAGCCCCGACGGCCGCACCCTCGCCTCCGGCAGCGCGGACAACACCATCCGGCTGTGGAACGTGAGCTCGCCGCGCCGTACGCGACAGCTCGGCGCGCCGCTCACCGGCCACACCGGTCCCATCTGGTCGGTGGCCTTCAGCCCGGACGGCACCATGCTCGCCGCCGGCAGCGCCGACAGCACGGCGAGCCTGTGGAACGTCCGCAATCCGGCCTACCCGTCCCAGGTCGGCGAGCCCCTCGCGGGCAGCAGCGGCGAGATGTACGCCGTGGGCTTCAGCCCCGACGGGCGGACCCTGGCCACCGGCAGCGGCGACAACAAGGTGCGGCTGTGGTCGATCCCTTCCTCGGACATGATCGGCCGGATCGGGGCGTACCGCCCGGACGGGCGGGTGCTCGCCACGGCCGCGCGCGACGGGCGGGTACGGCTGTGGAACGTGCAGACCCCCGGCCGGCCCGTCCTGCTGAGCGAGCCCTTCACGACCGGGGAGCGGGACCTGCGGTCGCTGGTGTTCTCCCCCGACGGCCGCACGCTCGCCGTGCTGACCGGGACCGGCAACACGGTGCAGCTGTGGAACGTCGCCGACCCCGGCCGTCCCGTCTCCCACGGCCGGCCCCTCGCGCTGCGCACCCGGTTCGCGGGCGCCGACGCGCTGGCCATCAGCCCCGACGGGCACACCCTGGCCGCCGACTACGACGACCGGACCATCCAGCTGCTGGACATCACCGACCCGGCCCGCCCGCGGCGCCTGGGCAAGCTCCTCACCGGCCACACCGGATACGTCAACACCCTCGTCTTCAGCCCGGACGGCCGCACCCTCGCCAGCGGCAGCGCCGACACGACGGTCCGCCTGTGGAACGTGACCGACCCGCGTCACGCCACCGTCCTCGGCCCCGTCCTCAAGGAGCACCTGGGACCGGTCAACGCGCTCGCCTACAGCCCCGACGGCCACACACTGGCCAGCGGCAGCGACGACGGCACGGTCCGGCTGTGGAACGTCGCCGACCCGCGTCACGCCACCGTCCTCGGCCCCGTCCTCAGCGGCCACACCGAGGCGGTCGTGTCGCTGACGTTCAGCCAGGACGGCCGCACGCTGGCGAGCGGCGGCAACGACGACACGGTCCGGCTGTGGAACGTCACCCGCCCCTCCTCGGCCTCCGCCATCGGCCAGTCGATGAGCCCCAACGCCAAGACGGGCAACTTCCTGTCGTTCAGCCCCAACAGCCACATGCTCGGGGTGTCGAGCGGCGCCGACACCGTGCGGCTGTGGAAGCTCGACGTGGACGAGGCGATCGGCCACATCTGCTCGATCACCCGGGGCGTCCTGACCCCGGACAAGTGGCACGAGTACCTGCCCCGGCTCTCGTACGAGCCCCCCTGCGACCGGTGACGTCACCGACCGTTTCAGACAGCGCTTGCGTGATCCCGATCACAACTGCTCGGTGCAGCCGAGCAGTCGGCTCCCACGGCGCCGACACCCTTGTTACTGTTGGCCACAGCCCGATCGCTGGTGCATCCCCCGTCGCCAGCGGTCGGGCGTTTTCGTGCGCCGGCGGGCGTTGCCGCGCGCCCCCGAACCCGACCTGCCCCACCAGCATGAAGACCCCCGGCCCTGCTGGGCCGGGGGTCTTCATGCTGGTGGGGCTAACAGGATTTGAACCTGTGGCCTCATCCTTATCAGGGATGCGCTCTAACCAACTGAGCTATAGCCCCGCCGCGCTCTGCGGTGTGTGTCCCGCGCGCTGACTCCTGAAGATTAGCGCACGACCGGGGCAGTCCCAAAATCGGTTGTCGGAGGACCGTCAGCGAACGTTTGTCCGCCGGTCACTCGTCCTCGGCCAGCGTCAGTTCGACACCGCCGACGAAGCCCGCGGAGAGGTTGTAGATGAACGCGCCGAGGGTGGCCAAGGCCGTCGCGAGGACGACATCGATCACCGCGATGATCGTCGCGAACATCAGGACGTGCGGGAGGGACAGGAAGGCCTGCAGGTCGAAGCCGTTGGCCTCGTTCGAGCCGGTCGCCTCCGAGATGGTGCCGCCGACCGTCGAGAACACACCCATCGCGTTCATGACCATCCACAGCACGGCGGACGCGACGATCGTGCAGATGCCCAGCGCGATGGAGAGCAGGAAGCTGACCTTCATCACCGACCACGGGTCGGCCTTGGCCACGCGCAGCCGCGCCTTGCGGGTGCGGGGCGTGGTGCGCGCGCCGGTGCGCGCCCGGCGTACGGCTCCTGCCGGAGCCTGCGCCGGGTAGGCCTGCGGCGGGTGGTAGGGCCCGGAGGGCTGCTGCTGCCGGCGCTCACCGGGCAGCGGCGAAGCGGCCTGCGCCTCGGCGGCGGCGGCCGGGGGCTGGGCGCCCGGAGCGGCCGGGCCCGCTCCAGCCGCGTACTGCTGGGTCTGCGGGCCTCGGGTGTCCGTCACAGTTCCCCCCTGGGATCCATGAGTGTCGGGCGAGTGCGAGTCGGTCCCGGAGGACTTGACCGGCTTGAGATTGGTCGTGTGCGGGTCCGTCGGGGTGCCCGCGTTCGTGGCGGAGCCACGGCCGCCGCCGTCGTCGTGCTTACCGGCAGAGGTCCCGGTCGAGCTACCGACCGGACCGGCGCCCGTGGCTCCGCTCACGCTGACTCACTCCTCGTGCTACTCGGCCGAGGGCGCCTCACCCTCGTCCGTGCCGGTGACCGCGGCACCCTCGGCGGTCTCGTCCACGACATCCTCGCCGTCGACCTCCTCCGCCTCACGCCCCGCCTCGGCGTTTCGAGCGATACCGACCACGGCATCGCGCTTGCCCAGGTTGATCAGTTGGACGCCCATGGTGTCACGGCCCGTCTCCCTGACCTCGTTGACTCGCGTACGAATCACACCGCCGGACAGCGTGATGGCGAGGATCTCGTCGGTCTCCTCGACCACCAGCGCGCCGACGAGCGATCCACGGTCCTCCACGATCTTGGCGGCCTTGATGCCGAGGCCGCCGCGACCCTGGACGCGGTACTCGTCGACGACGGTCCGCTTCGCGTACCCGCCGTCCGTGGCAGTGAACACGAACGTACCGGGTCGAACAACATTCATCGACAAGAGTTCATCGCCCTCGCGGAAACTCATGCCCTTGACACCCGAGGTGGCACGGCCCATCGGCCGCAGCGACTCGTCCGTAGCGGTGAATCTGATCGACTGCGCCTTCTTGCTGATCAGCAGCAGATCGTCATCGGCCGAAACGAGCTCGGCCCCGATCAGTTCGTCGTCGGATCCGTCCTCCCGCTCCCGCAGGTTGATGGCGATCACACCACCCGAGCGCGGGGAGTCGTAGTCCTTCAGCGGGGTCTTCTTGACCAGGCCCGCCTTGGTGGCCAGCACCAGGTAGGGGGCCGCCTCGTAGTCACGGATCGCGAGGATCTCGGCGATCGCCTCGTCCGGCTGGAAGGCCAGCAGGTTCGCAACGTGCTGCCCACGCGCGTCACGGCCGGCGTCCGGAAGCTCGTAAGCCTTCGCCCGGTACACCCGGCCCTTGTTGGTGAAGAACAGCAGCCAGTGGTGCGTGGTCGAGACGAAGAAGTGGTCGACGATGTCGTCTTCCTTCAGCTTCGTGCCGCGAACGCCCTTGCCGCCGCGCTTCTGCGCCCGGTAGTCGTCCGTCTTGGTCCGCTTGACGTAACCGCCGCGCGAGACGGTGACGACGATGTCCTCCTCGGCGATCAGGTCCTCGATGGACATGTCACCGTCGTAGGGCACCAGCATGGTCTTGCGGTCCTCGCCGAACTTCTCGACGATCGCCGCCAGCTCCTCGCTGACGATGCCCCGCTGGCGGACCGGGGAGGCGAGGATCTGGTTGTACTCGTTGATCTTCGCCTGGAGCTCGTCGTGCTCCTGGACGATCTTCTGACGCTCCAGGGCGGCCAGCCGGCGCAGCTGCATCTCGAGGATGGCGTTCGCCTGGATCTCGTCGATCTCCAGGAGAGCCATCAGGCCCGTGCGCGCGACCTCGACGGTCTCACTGCCCCGGATCAGGGCGATGACCTCGTCGATGGCGTCCAGGGCCTTCAGCAGACCGCGCAGGATGTGCGCCCGCTCCTCGGCCTTGCGCAGCCTGAAGCGCGTACGGCGGACGATGACCTCGATCTGGTGCGTCACCCAGTGGCGGATGAACGCGTCCAGGGACAGGGTGCGCGGCACGCCGTCGACCAGTGCCAGCATGTTGGCGCCGAAGTTCGTCTGCAGGTCGGTGTGCTTGTAGAGGTTGTTCAGCACGACCTTGGCGACCGCGTCCCGCTTCAGCACGATGACCAGGCGCTGGCCCGTGCGCGAGGAGGTCTCGTCACGGACGTCGGCGATGCCGCCGATCTTGCCGTCCTTCACCAGGTCGGCGATCTTCTGCGCCAGGTTGTCCGGGTTCACCTGGTACGGCAGCTCCGTCACCACCAGGCACTGGCGGTTCTGGATCTCCTCGACCTCGACGACCGCGCGCATGGTGATCGAGCCGCGGCCCGTGCGGTAGGCCTCCTCGATCCCCTTGCGGCCGACGACGAGCGCGCCGGTCGGGAAGTCCGGGCCCTTGATGCGCTCGACGAGCGCGTCCAGGAGCTCCTCGTGCGAGGCCTCCGGGTTCTCCAGGCACCACTGGGCGCCGGCCGCGACCTCGCGCAGGTTGTGCGGCGGGATGTTGGTCGCCATGCCGACCGCGATCCCGGCCGAGCCGTTGATCAGCAGGTTCGGGAAGCGGGCGGGCAGGACGGTCGGCTCCTGGGAGCGGCCGTCGTAGTTGTCCGTGAAGTCGACGGTCTCCTCGTCGATGTCGCGGACCATCTCCATCGACAGCGGCGCCATCTTGCACTCGGTGTAGCGCATGGCGGCCGCCGGGTCGTTGCCCGGGGAGCCGAAGTTGCCGTTGGAGTCGACGAGCGGCATCCGCATCGCCCACGGCTGGGCGAGGCGGACCAGCGCGTCGTAGATGGAGCTGTCGCCGTGCGGGTGGTAGTTGCCCATGACGTCGCCGACGACACGGGCGCACTTGTAGAAGCCGCGCTCGGGGCGGTAGCCCCCGTCGTACATGGCGTACAGGACACGGCGGTGGACGGGCTTGAGACCGTCACGGACGTCGGGCAGCGCGCGGGACACGATGACGGACATCGCGTAGTCGAGGTACGAGCGCTGCATCTCCGTCTCGAGCCCGACGGGCTCGACGCGGACGGTCGCCTCGCCGTTCTCTTCAGGGGTGACAGGAGTGTTCTCGTCGGCCATTGCTGGTGAAGATCCTTCCTGGTGCGGTCAGCTGAGACCGACTCAGATGTCGAGGAAGCGGACGTCCTTGGCGTTGCGCTGGATGAAGGCGCGGCGGGCCTCGACGTCCTCGCCCATGAGGACCGAGAAGAGATCGTCCGCCTGGGCGGCGTCGTCGAGGGTGACCTGGCCGAGGACGCGGTGCTCGATGTCCATGGTGGTCACGCGCAGTTCCTCGGCGTTCATCTCGCCGAGACCCTTGAAGCGCTGGATCGAGTCCTCCCGGACGCGCTTGCCGCGCTGACGGCCCAGCTCCAGCAGGGCGTCGCGCTCACGGTCGGAGTACGCGTACTCGACCTCGTCCCGGCCCCACTTGATCTTGTAGAGCGGGGGACGGGACAGGAACACGTGCCCGGCCTCGACCAGCGGCCGCATGAAGCGGAACAGGAAGGTCAGCAGCAGGGTGTTGATGTGCTGGCCGTCGACGTCGGCGTCCGCCATCAGGATGATCTTGTGATAGCGGAGCTTCTCGATGTCGAAGTCCTCGTGCACGCCCGTGCCGAAGGCCGAGATCAGCGCCTGGATCTCCTGGTTCTGCAGGATCTTGTCGATCCGCGCCTTCTCCACGTTGAGGATCTTGCCGCGGATCGGGAGGATCGCCTGGTACTGCGGGTTGCGGCCGGACTTGGCCGAGCCGCCGGCCGAGTCGCCCTCGACGATGAAGATCTCGCACTTGGTGGGGTCGTTCGACTGGCAGTCGGAGAGCTTGCCCGGCAGGGACGCCGACTCCAGCAGGCCCTTGCGCCGCGTGAGGTCGCGGGCCTTGCGGGCCGCCACACGCGCGGTGGCCGCCTGGATGCCCTTGCGGACGATGTCCGCGGCCTCGTTCGGGTTGCGGTCCAGCCAGTCGTTGAGGTGCTCGTAGACCGCCTTCTGGACGAAGGTCTTCGCCTCCGTGTTGCCCAGCTTGGTCTTGGTCTGGCCCTCGAACTGGGGCTCGCTCAGCTTCACCGAGATGATCGCGGTCAGACCCTCACGGATGTCGTCACCGGTGAGGTTGTCGTCCTTCTCGCGCAGCAGCTTCTTGTCGCGCGCGTACTTGTTGATCAGCGAGGTCAGCGCGGCACGGAAGCCCTCTTCGTGCGTACCGCCCTCGTGGGTGTGGATGATGTTCGCGAAGGAGTACACGCCCTCGCTGTAGCCGCTGTTCCACTGCATCGCGACCTCTAGGGACAGGCTCTTGTCCCTGTCCTCGGCCTCCAGGTCGATGACGGTGGCGTGCACCACGTCTCCCTTGCGGGAGTTGAGGTACTTCACGAAGTCGACGATGCCGCCCTCATAGCGGTACGTGACGGTCTTGACCTCGTCCTTCTCGTCCGCACCCGCCTCGTCCGCACCGGCCGTGGCCTTCGCCGACTCGCGCTCGTCCGTGAGCCTGATGGTCAGGCCCTTGTTGAGGAACGCCATCTCCTGGAAGCGCCGCGAGAGCGTCTCGAAGGAGTACTCGGTGGTCTCGAAGATGTCCGAGTCGGCCCAGAAGGTGACCGACGTGCCGTGCTCGTCCGTCTCCTCGTGCTCGGCCAGCGGCGCCGTCGGGACACCCATCTTGTAGTCCTGGGTGAAGCGGTGGCCGTCGGTCTTGACCTCCACCGACACCTTGCTGGACAGGGCGTTCACGACGGAGACGCCGACACCGTGCAGACCGCCGGAGACGGCGTAGCCGCCGCCGCCGAACTTGCCGCCCGCGTGCAGCACCGTCAGGACGACCTCAAGGGCCGGCTTCCCCTCGGAGGGGACGATGCCCACCGGGATGCCACGGCCGTTGTCGACGACACGCACACCGCCGTCGGCCAGGATCGTGACGTCGATGGTGTCCGCATGACCGGCGAGCGCCTCGTCGACCGAGTTGTCGACGACCTCGTACACCAGGTGGTGCAGGCCGCGCTCGCCGGTGGAGCCGATGTACATACCGGGTCGCTTGCGGACCGCGTCCAGCCCTTCGAGCACGGTGATGGCGCTGGCGTCGTACGAGGCGGTGACCTCACCGTTCGCGCCTGCGTCGGTGGACGGGATGTTCTCGTTGGGGTTGCCGGAATCGGCCACGAAGCGCCCTTTCTGGCACTGGCACAGCACGAGCCGGGCTCCTGGGGGCGCCCCCTTTGGGGGAGGTTGCCGGAGCGGCTGCGGCATGTTGCGGTGGTAAGCCTTGTTCAGCGTTGCTCAGCTTTTCCCGGACGTCCCCACGACTGGGGCGGGATTGGCTTCCAGTCTACCGGTAGCGCCGACAGTGATGGGGGTTTGCCGGTACCTGAGTCCCCATGTGCCGCCCTGAACCGGTCTCGGCCGGGTCCCGATATGTGGAAGGGGGCTCCAAGAGGCTCACGGAGGCACTCAGCGCTTCCGGCTGTCAACCCTTTGCTACTCCGGGGTCAGGTCGGGATTCGCAACAGCGTGCGGTTGTACGACAAGACGGCGCGCCGGTGTACGAGCGGACCGCGCCACGGCACCGCCACGTGAGGTATGTCACCCGTAGGTGTCACCGGGGCCCGTGCTCCCCGGGGCACGCAAGGAGCCGTAGCGGCGGACGGGACCGCCGGGGCCGTTCACCTTGATCAGCTTCACCGTGCCGTGGCCGAGGTCCTCGTTGAGCCGGGCGACCAGCGTCGGGGCGAGCAGCCGCAGCTGGGTCGCCCACGCCGTGGAGTCGCACTGCACGCTCAGGACGCGCTCGTCCTCGTCGTACCGCTGCGGTACGCAGTGCTTGGCCAGGTCCTCGCCGACGATCTGCGGCCAGCGGCCCATGACCCCGCCCACCGCGGCCGGGGTCTCCCAGCCGCGCTCGTTGATCAGCCGGTTGATCGCGGCACCGAGCGCCATCGGGTCGCGGCCGTCGGCGCGCGCGCCGGAGCGCAGGCCACCGCGCCGCGCCTGCTTCTTCTCCTGCGCCGCGGCGCCACGCGCGCGTGCCTGCTCCTTGGCGGCGCGCAACGCCACGCGCGCCAGGTCGACCCCGGAGGGCTCGGGCGCCTTCCCGCGGCCCTGGGGGGTGGGTTCGTCGGTGCTCATACGCGCTCCACCGTCCCCTCGGCCACGGTGTACCGCGCCCCCGCCAGGACGTGCGGCACGTCGTCGTCGACCGCGGCGGTCACCAGGACCTGCTCACCGGGCGCAACCAGCTCGGCCAGCCGCTCCCGGCGCCGGGCGTCCAGCTCGGCGAACACGTCGTCGAGGATCAGCACCGGCTCATTGCCCTCCGCGCGCAGAAGGTCGTACGACGCCAGGCGCAGCGCCAGCGCACAGGACCAGGACTCGCCGTGGGAGGCGTACCCCTTGGCGGGCAGCTGGCCGAGTCTGAGGATCACATCGTCACGGTGGGGGCCCACGAGCGTCACACCCCGCTCGATCTCCTGCTTGCGGGCCTCGGCCAGGGCTTCCATCAGCTGGGCGCAGAGGTCCTCGCGCGTGTGGGCCTCGCCGGGGGCGGACGGCTTGTACTCCAGGGCGACGGGACCGCCACCGGGGGCCAGCTGCTCGTACGCCTTGTCGGTCAGCGGATGGATCGCGGCGATCAGATCGAGGCGCTGGGCGAGCAGCTCGGCGCCCGCGCGCGCCAGGTGCTGGTCCCACACGTCGAGCGTGGACAGGTCCATGGAACGGCCGCCGTGCCGGCGGGCCAGCGCGGCCGACTTCAGAAGCGTGTTGCGCTGCTTGAGGACCCGCTCGTAGTCGGAGCGCACGCCCGCCATGCGCGGCGAGCGGGCGGTGATCAGCTCGTCGAGGAAGCGCCGCCGCTCACCGGGGTCACCCTTGACCAGGGCGAGATCCTCGGGCGCGAACAGCACGGTCCGTACGATCCCGAGCACATCACGGGGCCTGACCTGCGAGGACCTGTTGATACGGGCGCGGTTGGCCTTGCCCGGGTTCAGCTCGAGCTCGACCAGCTGCTGCCGCTCGCCCTGTCGGACCTGCGCCCGGATGATCGCGCGGTCGGCGCCCATGCGGACCAGGGGGGCGTCGGAGGCGACCCGGTGGCTGCCGAGGGTGGCGAGATAGCCGATGGCCTCGACGAGGTTCGTCTTCCCCTGCCCGTTGGGGCCGACGAAGGCGGTGACGCCCGGGTCCAGCGGGACCTCGACCCGGGCGTACGAGCGGAAGTCGGCCAGCGACAGATGCGTGACGTGCATGGTCGTTCGCCGACCTCCCCCAAGGTTGTGGATCGCGGGGCGACCCTGTGGATTACTTCTTCTCTACGGCGTGGCCGCCGAACTGGTTGCGCAGCGCGGCGATCATCTTCATCTGCGGCGAGTCCTCCTGGCGGGAGGCGAACCGCGCGAACAGCGAGGCGGTGATCGCGGGAAGCGGCACCGCGTTGTCTATGGCGGCCTCCACGGTCCACCGGCCCTCGCCGGAGTCCTGTGCATAACCCTTCAGCTCGGTCAGGTGCTCGTCCTCGTCGAGGGCGTTGACCGCGAGGTCCAGCAGCCAGGAGCGGATGACCGTGCCCTCCTGCCAGGAGCGGAAGACCTCACGGACGTCGGTCACGGAGTCGACCTTCTCCAGGAGCTCCCAGCCCTCGGCGTAGGCCTGCATCATCGCGTACTCGATGCCGTTGTGGACCATCTTCGCGAAGTGGCCCGCGCCGACCTTGCCCGCGTGCACCGCGCCGAAGTCGCCCTCGGGCCTGAGCGCGTCGAAGACCGGCTGCACCTTGGCGACGTTCTCGGCGTCGCCGCCGTACATCAGCGCATAGCCGTTCTCCAGGCCCCAGACGCCGCCGGAGACACCGCAGTCGACGAAGCCGATGCCCTTGGCGGCCAGCTCCTCGGCGTGCCGCTCGTCGTCCGTCCAGCGGGAGTTGCCGCCGTCCACGACCACGTCGCCGGGCTCCAGGAGCTCGGCGAGCCGGTCGATCGTGCTCTGGGTGGGCTCGCCGGCCGGGACCATCACCCAGACCACCCGCGGGCCGGGGAGCTTGCCCACAAGCTCTTCCAGGCTGTGGACATCCGCGAGGTCCGCGTTGCGGTCGTATCCGATGACGGTGTGGCCCGCGCGGCGAATCCGCTCGCGCATGTTGCCGCCCATCTTGCCGAGGCCGACGAGACCGAGGTCCATCAGTTGATCCTTAGGTTGCTCTGTGACGTGTGGGGCACCTTCGTACCCACGTCCGAGCCTAAACCCGGACTCTCACGCACATCTGTGGGCATACGCGCTCATACGTATGCCCTCACCTGCGGCTTCGTCCGACGGGGCGGTGACCGGTGGGCGGGCCCGCTCAGCCGCTGAGGCGCACCGGCATGATCAGGTACTTGTAGGCCTCGTCCGCCTCGGCGTCCACCGCCGGCTTGCCGCTGAGCAGCGCGGGCTTCGTGGACGTCGTGAACGACAGCTGCGCCACCGGCGAGTCGATGGCGCTCAGACCGTCGAGCAGGAAGGTCGGGTTGAAGGCGATCGAGATGTCGTCGCCGTCCAGCTGCGCGTCGACCCTTTCCACAGCCTGTGCGTCGTCGCTGGAGCCGGCCTCCAGGATGAGCACGCCCTGCTCGAAGCTGAGCCGCACCGGGGTGTTGCGCTCGGCGACCAGGGCGACGCGCTTGACGGCCTCCACGAAGGGGGCGGTCTCGATCACGGCGATGCTGTTGAACTCGGTCGGGAACAGCGTGCGGTACTTCGGGAGGTCGCCCTCCAGGAGGCGGGTGGTGGTCCGGCGTCCGGCGCCCTCGAAGCCGATCAGACCCTCGCCCGCGCCCGAGCCGGACAGCGCCAGGATCACGCTGTCGCCGCTGGTGAGCGCCTTGGCGGTGTCCAGGAGCGTCTTGGCGGGCACCAGGGCGACCGCCGAGGCGTCCGGGTTCTCCGGCTTCCACAGGAACTCACGGACCGCGAAACGGTAGCGGTCGGTGGAGGCCAGGGTGACCGTGTCGCCCTCGATCTCGATGCGCACACCGGTGAGGACGGGCAGCGTGTCGTCGCGGCCCGCGGCGATGGCGACCTGCTGGACGGCGGAGGCGAAGACCTCGCCGGGGACCGTGCCCGTCGCGTTCGGCATCTGGGGCAGGGACGGGTACTCCTCCACAGGCAGGGTGTGGAGTGTGAAGCGCGAGGAGCCGCAGACCACCGTCGCCCGTACACCGTCTGTGGAAATCTCCACCGGACGGTTGGGGAGGGCGCGGGAGATGTCGGCGAGCAGCCGGCCGGAGACGAGGACGGTGCCCTCCTCCTCGACCTCGGCCTCGACGGACACCCGGGCGGAGACCTCGTAGTCGAAGCTGGACAGGCTCAGCTGTCCGTCCTCGGCCCTCAGGAGAAGGCCGGCGAGGACAGGCGCCGGCGGACGGGCCGGAAGGCTGCGTGCCGCCCAGGCCACTGCCTCCGCGAGTACGTCGCGTTCCACCCGGATCTTCACCGTAAGCCGCCTCCTGCTGTTGCTACTGAGCCCTACGACTCGGTGTCACCGCCCACTGCGACGGGAAGAACACCGGGGACCAGTCTGACGCACGGCACTGACAGTAGGTGCCCGTCGGGGTCAAGTCGTGCCGAGGGGCAGCCGGGCTCGAAACGGCGAGTTGTGCACAGGCCCCGCTTCGAAACGGATTCCGCACTCTCTCTAGTCGGGAGTAGTAGTAGGGCCTGTGGATACCGTGGATAACCACGTTTGCCCAGCTCAGCGCGGAAATTTTGTCCACCGGTCCTGTGGGTGACGGCAGTGGACAACCAGGCGTCTCTGTGGAGAACAGGAAGTTCTGCACACACCGCCCACAGCCCGAGGGCAGTTCTCCCCAGCTGCGTCCCCAGATTTACCCACGTTTCCCACACCCCAATCCGGCACCTTGATGTGACGCCTTTCACTCGACGCGGTGATCGGGTGCGCCGCGTTGCCGAACAGTGGACAGCCATGTGGAGAAGCCGGGGATCGCTGGGGACAACCGGCCCCAGCCTGTGGGCTGCCGGTGGACAACTCCGTGCACAGCCTGTGGATCTTTCCTTCGTCCACAGTCTGTGGAGATCCTTCGTCCACCAATCCACAGCCAGGTGACCTGGTCTGATGGTCTTTCAACAGGGTTCCCTGTGGACACGATCTGGACAACTCCACAGTCCCCAGGATGTGGACGGAAGAAAGTCACCGAATCTGTGGAGAGCGGCCGTAACCCGGCTGGTAATCGAACATCGGGTTGCTGCCCGGTGACGGTCGTGGCCGTGCCGGAACGACGAAAGGCGCCCCCGGATGTCCTCCCGGGGGCGCCTTCAGCGCATGAGGGGCGTGGCGGTCAGCCGTTCTTGATGCGGTTGGTCAGCTCCGTGACCTGGTTGTAGATGGAGCGCCGCTCGGCCATCAGCGCGCGGATCTTGCGGTCGGCGTGCATCACGGTCGTGTGGTCGCGGCCGCCGAACTGGGCGCCGATCTTCGGCAGCGACAGGTCGGTGAGCTCACGGCACAGATACATGGCGATCTGGCGCGCGGTGACCAGGGCGCGGCCGCGCGAGGTGCCGCACAGGTCCTCGACCGTGAGGCCGAAGTAGTCGGCCGTCGCCCCCATGATGGCCGTCGCCGTGATCTCCGGCGCCGAGTCCTCGCCGCCCGGGATCAGGTCCTTGAGGACGATCTCCGTCAGGCCCAGGTCCACCGGCTGCCGGTTGAGCGACGCGAACGCGGTCACCCGGATCAGCGCGCCCTCCAGCTCGCGGATGTTGCGCGAGATGCGGGAGGCGATGAACTCCAGCACCTCCGGCGGGGCGTTCAGCTGCTCCTGCACCGCCTTCTTGCGGAGGATCGCGATGCGCGTCTCCAGCTCGGGCGGCTGGACGTCGGTGATCAGACCCCACTCGAACCGGTTCCGCAGCCGGTCCTCCAGCGTGACCAGCTGCTTGGGCGGCCGGTCGGAGGACAGCACGATCTGCTTGTTCGCGTTGTGGAGCGTGTTGAAGGTGTGGAAGAACTCCTCCTGCGTCGACTCCTTGTCCGCCAGGAACTGGATGTCGTCGACGAGCAGGATGTCCATCTCGCGGTAGCGCTTGCGGAAACTGTCGCCCTTGCCGTCGCGGATGGAGTTGATGAACTCGTTGGTGAACTCCTCGGAGCTCACATAGCGCACGCGCGTGCCCGGGTACAGGCTGCGCGCGTAGTGCCCGATCGCGTGCAGCAGGTGCGTCTTGCCGAGTCCCGACTCCCCGTAGATGAACAGAGGGTTGTACGCCTTCGCGGGCGCCTCGGCGACGGCGACCGCGGCCGCGTGCGCGAAGCGGTTCGAGGCACCGATGACGAACGTGTCGAAGAGGTACTTCGGGTTCAGCCGTGCGGTCGGCTCGCCCGGACCGGTCGCCGGCGCGGGCTTCGCGGCCAGCGGGCCGGGAGCACCGGTCGCCGGCCGTCCGGTGCCGCCCGGACCGCCGCGGTGCGCCTGACCGGAGCCGGACGGCTCGGGCAGGTCGCGGCGGGCGGCGTCGCGCTGGTCGTAGTCGACGCGTGACGGGTCGTAGTCGGAGCGCTGCTGGTCGTAGGAAGGGCGCTCCATCGACTGCGGGCGGTAGTCCTGGGACGGCGAGCCGTACGCGTCCTTGGCCGGGCCATAGGCGTCCTGGCCCGGGCCGTACGCGTCCTGCGAGCCGTAGTCCTGCGCCGGCGGGCCGTAGGAGTCGCGTGACGGCGGCCCGTAGGAGTCCTGGGACGGCGAGGCGTAGGGGTCCCGCTCCGGGAAGCCGAGCCGCGGCTGCTGCCAGCTGTACTCGTCCTGGGCGGGGCGCGGCCAGGCGCCGGGTTCGGGGCGCTGGTACTCGGACGGATAGGCGGGGCGGGCGGTCGGCAGCTGGTCCGGGCTCGGCGCCTGGTCGCCGCCCTGCCGCTGGTCGCCGCGGTGGCGGCCGTAGCCGTCGTACTGCCCGCCGGGCAGCTCCGGCTCCTCGTAGCGGGACTGCGGCTGGGCGGGGGGCGCCGGCGGGGCCGGGGGCTCGCCCGCGGAGTCGTCGACGGTGATCGCGATGCGGATCGGACGGCCGCACTCGCGGCTCAGGGTCTCGCTGACGATCGGGGCGAGACGGCCCTCCAGTACGCCCTTCGCGAATTCGTTCGGTACGGCGAGCAGGGCGGTGTCCGCGACCAGCGCGAGGGGCTGGCAGCGCCGGATCCAGTGCTCGTCCTTCGCCTCGACACCCTGACCGCGGCCCTCACCGAGGAGCTGCTCCAGTACTCGTGGCCACACTGCGGCAAGATCGGCAGGTACGTCAGCCACAGGGCACGCTCTCTCACAGGTCCCACGAACGTGTGGTTCGAGGACGGGTCGGGATGCAGATCGGGTGGGCGGGCGGGAGGAACCCGCTCGGCCGGGGATAAAGGAACGAATCGGAGTTCAGTCACGGTAGTCAGCGCGGCCCGTGCGGTTCAAGTTGTTGTCCCCAGCCTGTGGACAGTGTCTCTCCGTGACCCCTGGTTTGACCGGATGGCGCAGCCCCGCGTACCGTAACCAGGTCGAGTTGTCGATGGCTGCTGCCGCCTGCCTCCGATGGGCACAGGTCACTGAAGGTGATCGGAAAGCGGTGCACTCGGGCGTAACGCGAGCTTCTCGTGGGCGCACGGTGACAGCCAGGACGGCACCCCGCAACTACCCGATTTTTACTGGAGCCCCCGAGTGAGCAAGCGCACCTTCCAGCCGAACAACCGTCGTCGCGCGAAGACCCACGGCTTCCGGCTGCGTATGCGCACCCGTGCCGGCCGCGCGATTCTCGCGTCCCGCCGTAGCAAGGGTCGCGCCCGTCTGTCCGCCTGATCCCGATCAGGTCATGACGTCGTGCTGCCCACCGAGAACCGGCTGAGGCGGCGCGAGGACTTCGCGACCGCGGTACGACGGGGTCGTCGGGCTGGACGCCCGCTTCTCGTCGTCCACCTTCGTAGCGGTGCCACGGACCCGCACGCGCCTGGGGAGAGCGCTCCCCCGACGCGTGCGGGTTTCGTCGTGAGCAAGGCAGTGGGTGGCGCGGTCGTACGCAACACAGTGAAGCGCAGACTTCGCCATCTGATGCGTGACCGAGTCGCCCTGTTTCCCCCCGGTAGCCTGGTAGTCGTACGAGCGCTGCCCGGAGCGGGTGACGCAGACCATGCACAGCTGGCCCGAGACCTGGATGCCGCCCTTCAACGGCTGCTGGGAGGGGGCGCGCGATGAAGTACCCACTGCTGGCCCTGATCAAGCTGTACCAATGGACGATCAGTCCGCTGCTAGGCCCGGTGTGCAAGTACTACCCGTCGTGCTCCCACTACGGCTACACGGCCATCGACCGGCACGGTGCGATCAAGGGGACGGCACTCACCGCCTGGCGCATCCTCCGGTGCAATCCGTGGTCGCTCGGCGGTGTGGACCATGTTCCGCCGCGCAAGCGCCCGCGGTGGCACGAAATGCTGCGCGGCGCCTGGCGCGCACGCAGGGGCGGACCCTCCGCCGCCGAACCGGCCATCGTCGGGAAGCTCCCTTCCGAGCCCCCTTCGAGCCCGGCCGCAGAGACTTCGTCCCATGCCCAAGGAGCATGATTAGTGGACACGATTGCCAGCCTCTTCAGCTTCATCACGACACCCGTCTCCTGGGTCATCGTCCAGTTCCACACGGTGTACGGCGCCATCTTCGGTCCTGACACCGGCTGGGCCTGGGGCCTGTCCATCGTGTCCCTGGTGATTCTGATCCGGATCTGCCTGATCCCGCTGTTCGTGAAGCAGATCAAGGCGACCCGGGCCATGCAGACGCTCCAGCCCGAGATGAAGAAGATCCAGGAGCGCTACAAGAACGACAAGCAGCGTCAGTCCGAAGAGATGATGAAGCTGTACAAGGAGTCGGGCACCAACCCGCTCTCCTCGTGCCTTCCCATCCTGGCGCAGTCCCCGTTCTTCTTCGCCCTGTACCACGTGCTCAACGGCATCGCGTCGGGCCAGACCATCGGTGTCATCAACCAGAGCCTCCTGGAGAGCGCGCAGAAGGCGCATATCTTCGGTGCTCCGCTGGCCGCGAAGTTCACGGACGGTGCGGCGAAGGTGGAGTCGCTCGGTGCCTCCATCACCGACGTCCGGGTCGTCACCGCGATCATGATCGTCCTGATGTCGGCGTCGCAGTTCTACACGCAGCGTCAGCTGATGACGAAGAACGTCGACACGACGGTGAAGACGCCGTTCATGCAGCAGCAGAAGATGCTGATGTACGTCTTCCCGGTCATGTTCGCCGTCTTCGGCATCAACTTCCCGGTCGGTGTCCTCGTCTACTGGCTGACCACCAACGTGTGGACCATGGGCCAGCAGATGTACGTCATCCACAACAACCCGACCCCGGGTTCCAAGGCCCAGGCCGCCTACCTGGAGCGCCTGACCAAGCACGTGACGAGCCACGGCAAGACCCGTCGCCGCAGCGAGAAGACCATCGTCAAGGCGATCGTCGCCAAGGGCCGTGACCGCAATGAGTTCGAGCGCAAGTTCATCAACGCCCTGAGCAAGGCAGGCCTCGCCGCCGAGGTCGACGGCACCGTGGTGAAGAGCGAGAGCCCGGCCGCCGCCGTGTCCGAGGACGGCACGACCGCCGCTCCCCGGCGCCAGCAGCCCAAGCGCCAGACGAAGGCGCAGCGGCAGTCCGGCGGCGCGAAGCAGGCCGACGACCCCACGCCGACCACCTCGCTGGAGAAGTCCGACGAGCCGCAGGACGCCAAGCCCGCCGCCAAGCAGGACCCGAAGCCCGGCACCGGGAACCGCAGCAAGGCCCAGTCCGGTCAGCGCAAGGGTCCGCAGCGGCCCAAGTCCCCGTCCAAGAAGTAAGAAGGAGTCCATCCCGTGACGGAAGGCACCACCTCCGCCGCTGCCGAGGGTGCAGACACCCTGACCCGCCTGGAGCAGGAGGGCGAGATCGCGGCGGACTACCTCGAGGGTCTGCTGGACATCGCCGATCTCGACGGCGACATCGACATGGACGTCGAGGCCGACCGCGCCTCCGTGTCGATCATCAGCGACGCGGGCAGCCGCGACCTGCAGAAGCTGGTCGGCCGTGACGGCGAGGTGCTGGAGGCTCTGCAGGAGCTGACCCGACTGGCCGTGCACCGGGAGACCGGGGACCGCAGCCGGCTGATGCTGGACATCGCGGGCTACCGAGCCAAGAAGCGGGCCGAGCTCTCCGAGCTGGGTGCCAAGGCCGCCGCCGAGGTCAAGAGCTCCGGCGAGCCCGTGAAGCTGAAGCCGATGACCCCGTTCGAGCGCAAGGTCGTGCACGACGCGGTCAAGGCCGCGGGACTGCGCAGCGAGTCGGAGGGCGAGGAGCCGCAGCGCTTCGTCGTCGTGCTGCCCGCCTGATCGGTCTCCACAATCCACCGGCCCCGTCTGTTGCGCAGACGGGGCCGAACTTTGTCAGCCTGGTAGTTCTGGTGGTCGGCGCTCGGTGCGCCGGCGCTGTACGGAAGGACGGTCCCCGTGACGGAGGCAGCGGAGCTCCCCCCTGCGCCCGAACAGGCGCGGGAGGTGTTTGGTCATCGCTTCGCCGATGCGGTCCGCTACGCGGAGCTGCTCGCCGAGGCGGGCGTGCAGCGTGGTCTGATCGGCCCGCGGGAAGTGCCCCGTCTGTGGGAGCGCCACCTGCTGAACTGCGCGGTGCTCTCCGAAGTCGTCCCCGAGGGGGTGACGGTGTGCGACGTCGGCTCGGGCGCGGGCCTGCCAGGCATTCCCCTGGCGCTCGTCCGTGAGGACCTGAAGATCACGCTTCTGGAGCCGCTGCTGCGCCGCACGACCTTCCTCACCGAGGTCGTCGAGCTTCTGGGCCTGGATCACGTCACCGTTGTGCGTGGCCGTGCCGAGGAGGTCATGGGCAAGCTGCCGCCGGTCCATGTGGTGACGGCGCGGGCCGTGGCTCCGCTGGACCGGCTGGCCACCTGGGGCATCCCGCTGCTGCGGCCGTACGGCGAGATGCTCGCCCTGAAGGGGGACACCGCCGAGGAGGAGCTCAAGGCTGCGGCCACCGCGCTGAGCAAGCTCGGGGCGGTGGAGACGTCCGTGCTCCACGTGGGTGAAGGCGTCGTGGACCCGCTGTCCACGGTCGTACGGGTGGAGGTCGGGGAGAGCCCCGGCGGTGTGCGGTTCGCGGCGAAGCGGGCGAAGGCTGCCCGTACGGGGCGGGCACGCCGGCGGCGCTGATCCGTCCTGCGGACGAGACGTACTCCACACAAGCTGCCAGACCCATGCATGCCGGAGTGTCGTGAGGGCCCGGCCGCGGCCGCTGTGCATCGTGTTTCACGTGAAACGTCGCTCACTGTTGCACGGCATCATCAGTCGCGGCCGCGCTGCGGCCGAACCCCGCGACCGCAAGCCTCTCGGTTCACTCGGAGAGGCATCGGAGTTGTCCACAGAGGTGGATTTCTCCACAGAACAACAGGCCTCACTGGTTCGCGACCCCGAAGACATGGGAGGCTCTGTTCATTGCGAGCCTGAAGTCGAGGAGAGTGAATCCTTGCGGTCCGACGCCAACATCGCGGGACCGATGACCGATCCGGTCCCCGGTCCCCGTACCGAGTCGATGGGGGCGGATGTTTCACGTGAAACACCGCCTCCGATGGACGACACTCCGATCGGTCGTGCTGCCCAGCTGGCGGTGGAGGCTTTGGGCCGCGCCGGCGAAGGACTGCCACGACCGGAGCAGACCCGGGTCGTCGTCGTCGCCAACCAGAAGGGCGGTGTGGGCAAGACGACAACGACCGTCAATCTTGCCGCTTCGCTGGCCCTGCATGGCAGCCGCGTCCTGGTGATCGACCTCGACCCACAGGGCAATGCGTCCACGGCTCTGGGGATCGACCATCACGCCGATGTTCCTTCCATCTATGACGTGCTGGTCGAGAGCAAGCCTCTCGCGGATGTCGTACAGCCGGTCCCCGATGTCGAGGGTCTCTTCTGCGCCCCCGCCACGATCGATCTCGCCGGTGCGGAGATCGAGCTGGTGTCCCTCGTGGCGCGGGAGAGCAGGCTGCAGCGTGCGATCCAGGCATACGAGCAGCCGCTGGACTACATCCTGATCGACTGCCCGCCCTCTCTCGGTCTGCTCACGGTCAATGCTCTGGTCGCGGGCCAGGAGGTCCTGATCCCGATCCAGTGCGAGTACTACGCGCTGGAGGGCCTGGGGCAGCTGCTGCGCAACGTCGACCTGGTGCGGGGCCACCTCAACCCCGCCCTGCATGTATCGACGATCCTGCTCACCATGTACGACGGCCGGACGCGTCTTGCCTCCCAGGTCGCCGACGAGGTGCGCAGCCACTTTGGTGACGAGGTGCTGCGCACTAGCATTCCCCGGTCGGTCCGTATCTCCGAGGCGCCCAGCTATGGGCAGACGGTGCTGACCTACGATCCAGGATCGAGCGGTGCCCTCTCCTATCTGGAGGCCGCCCGAGAAATCGCGCTGAAGGGTGTCGGTGTCAGCTATGACCCGACGCAGGCCCACATCGGCGCCCAGAACAACCCGAGCATGGTGGAGGGGATCCAGTGAGCGAGCGACGGAGGGGTTTGGGCCGTGGGCTCGGCGCACTGATCCCCGCTGCCCCGACGGAGAAGACTCCGGCCCAGACCGCGTTGGGTGGTGCGGTTCCCGCGTCCCCCGCAGCGGTTCCGGTGCTGGCGAGCGACCGTGGGGTGGCCGCGGCGAAGGTGGCCACGCTGCCGCCTGTTTCACATGAAACCGAGGAGCCGTCGATGAACGGCTTCACGGAGACGCCCGCGCCTCCCGTGGGTGCCCACTTCGCCGAGATCCCCCTTGAGTCCATCACGCCGAACCCGCGCCAGCCGCGTGAGGTCTTCGACGAGGACGCGCTGCAGGAGCTGGTCACCTCCATCAAGGAGGTCGGTCTCCTCCAGCCCGTCGTCGTACGGCAGCTCGGCCCCGCGCGCTATGAACTCATCATGGGTGAGCGGCGCTGGCGGGCCTGCCGTGAGGCCGGCCTCGAAGCGATCCCGGCGATCGTGCGTGCCACCGACGACGAGAAGCTCCTCCTGGACGCGCTGCTGGAGAACCTGCACCGTGCCCAGCTGAACCCGCTGGAAGAGGCCGCCGCCTACGACCAGTTGCTGAAGGACTTCAACTGCACGCACGACCAGCTGGCGGACCGGATCGGGCGCTCTCGTCCGCAGGTCTCCAACACCCTGCGGCTGCTGAAGCTTTCTCCCGCGGTCCAGCGCCGGGTCGCCGCCGGAGTCCTCTCCGCCGGACATGCCCGCGCACTGCTGTCCGTCGAGGACTCGGAGGAGCAGGACCGCCTGGCCCACCGGATCGTGGCCGAGGGACTCTCGGTGCGGGCCGTGGAGGAGATCGTGACCCTCATGGGATCGCGGCCCCAGACGGCACAGCGGGCCAAGGGACCGCGTGCCGGTGCCCTGGTCTCCCCGGCGCTGAGCGAGCTCGCCACGCGTCTGTCGGACCGGTTCGAGACGCGGGTGAAGGTCGACCTGGGCCAGAAGAAGGGCAAGATCACCGTCGAGTTCGCCTCGATGGAAGACCTTGAGCGGATCCTCGGCACGCTCGCCCCGGGCGAGGGACCGGTCCTGCAGAGGGGCGTCCCGGACGATCTGTCCGAGGAGACGGAGGACTGAGCCCCGGGCGGTCCTCCTTGGTCGGGGCTCGCTTGTTCAGGCAGTGGAGCGGATGGTGTCCGGTGTGTACCGGAACACGGTCCGCTCTTTGCTTTCAGGCGGTATCGATGCAATCGCATCGTGGATACGATGCGATCGGGTTTGGCGCGTCCACCTGGCAGCACCTCTGAGTGGGAGGCGGGGGCCATGCGAACGATGAGCCGTACCGGACTGGTGAGCGCGGGCCTGGGCTTGGGCGCGGTCGGCGGGTTCGTCGGCAGTCTGCTCAGGGAACGCAGCGCTCTGACAGCCGCTCGCGATGCCGCGGGCGAAGGAAGCGAGGATCAGCCTTCATGGGGCGTCGGCTCGTACCGCTCACGCTGGACAACCTTCAGGACCTTCCCCAGCGCTGTCGGGCGTGTGTCTTCTGGGAGTTGGACCCCGTCAGCGGTGAGGCCGCGGTAAGGGCAGGCACTCCGGCTCTGGAGAAGGAGGCCTGGATCTCCGCCGTCCTGCTGGACTGGGGGTCCTGCGGCCGCGTGGTCTATGTCGACGACGCACCGGTCGGCTTTGTGCTCTACGCCCCACCCGCCTATGTCCCCCGCTCCACGGCGTTCCCCACGAGCCCTGTCTCCCCGGACGCCGTGCAGTTGATGACCGGCTTCATCCTGCCCGGCTATCAGGGGCAGGGGCTCGGCAGAGTGATGGTCCAGACGGTCGCCAAGGATCTGCTGCGACGTGGCTTCAAGGCGATCGAGGCGTTCGGTGACGCCCGCTGGAAAGAGCCGGCCTGTCTTCTGCCCGCCGACCACCTTCTGGCCGTGGGCTTCAAGACGGTCCGGCAGCACCCCATCCATCCGCGGCTGCGGCTGGAACTGCGGTCGACGCTCTCGTGGAAGGAAGACGTGGAGCTGGCCATCGACCGGCTGCTCGGGGCCGTACAGAAGGAACCCGTGCTACGGCCGCTCTGAGAGCCGTTGGAAACGCCGAATGGGCCAGCCCTTCCGGGTTGGCCCATTCGTGTTTCACGTGAAACATCCGCCGTCGCCTCGACGGCCCTGCCGACTACTCGGCGATGAAGTCCTCAAGGTCGCGGACGATCGCGGCCTTCGGCTTCGCACCGACGATCGTCTTGGCGACCTCGCCGTTCTGGTAGACGTTCAGAGTCGGGATCGACATGACGCCGTACTTGGCGGCCGTAGCCGGGTTCTCGTCGATGTTGAGCTTGACGATCTCGATCTTGTCGCCGTGCTCGGCGGCGATCGCCTCCAGGGACGGCGCGATCTGGCGGCACGGTCCGCACCAGGCGGCCCAGAAGTCCACCAGGACGGGCTTGTCGCTCTTGAGGACGTCCTGCTCGAAGGAGTCGTCAGTCACATTCTTCAGGGTGCCGGCCACGGCGGGCTCCTTAACTTGATCGTGCGGTGGGGCGGGAAGGGGAATCAGGCGGAGGTCTTCTCGGGCTCGGCCTTCTCGCTGTCCGCGAGGGCGGCGAGGAAACGCTCGGCGTCGAGAGCGGCGGAGCAGCCGGTGCCGGCCGCGGTGATCGCCTGACGGTAGGTGTGGTCGACCACGTCACCCGCGGCGAAGACGCCGGTCAGGTTCGTCCGGGTGGAGGGCGAGTCGACCTTCAGGTAGCCCTCCTCGTCGAGGTCCAGCTGGCCCTTGAACAGCTCGGTGCGCGGGTCGTGGCCGATCGCGATGAACAGACCCGTCACCGCCAGGTCCGAGAGCTCGCCGGTCTTGACGTTGCGGAGCTTGAGGCTGGAGAGCTTCTGGTCGCCCTGGATCTCGGCGACCTCGCTGTGCCAGGCGAACTTGATCTTCGGGTCGGCGAAGGCCCGCTCCTGCATCGCCTTGGAGGCGCGCAGGCTGTCCCGGCGGTGGACGATCGTCACGGACTTGGCGAAGCGCGAGAGGAAGGTGGCCTCCTCCATCGCGGTGTCACCGCCGCCGATCACTGCGATGTCCTGGTCCTTGAAGAAGAACCCGTCACAGGTGGCACACCAGGAGACACCACGGCCGGAGAGGGCGTCCTCGTTGGGCAGGCCGAGCTTGCGGTGCTGGGAGCCGGTGGTGACGATGACGGCCTTGGCGCGGTGGACGGTGCCCGCGGTGTCCGTGACGGTCTTGATCTCACCGGCAAGATCGACGGAGACGATGTCGTCCGGGACGAGCTCGGCGCCGAAGCGCTCGGCCTGGGCGCGCATGTTGTCCATGAGGTCGGGGCCCATGATCCCGTCACGGAAGCCGGGGAAGTTCTCCACCTCGGTGGTGTTCATCAGCGCACCGCCCGCGGTGACGGCACCCTCGAACACCAGGGGCTTCAGCGACGCGCGCGCGGTGTAGAGCGCTGCCGTGTACCCGGCGGGCCCGGAGCCGATGATGATCACGTTACGGACGTCGCTCACGGCTTGATTCCTCGTCTCTGGTCTGTGTCAGTCGACCGGGGGGAGCCCTTTCGGAACCCTCACCCCACCCAACGGATCCTAAGGGTCCCGCATTCCCGGTGTGTCCGGGCACACGGCATGCCACACGGGCAGGGATGCACCACGCTGGGCCGAGACGAAGAACGGTTGCTCAGGGACGCGCGAAGGACTGCGTCAGCAGGACCTTGCCCGGGGCGGACGCTTCCTTGCTCACACAGGTGGCGTCGACGACGTACGCCGTCACTCGCGTGTTGTCGCCCGCGTCGGGCAGGACGACGAGGTAGGCGTCCGTCCCCTCGTACGTCCCCTTCTGGGCGCCCAGGACAGCGCCGGCGTTGTTGATGCCCTGCCGAACGCAGCCGGGGACCGGGAGCTGGGGCTGGATGAGGGTCTTGGCGGTCGAGCCGGGTGTGTCGGTCTCCGACTCGATACCCAGCCGGGGCTTCTGGCTGCCCCGCTGCAGGCCCTTCTTCGTGGTGAGGAGATCCGTCACCTGGCCCTTGAGGCTTCCGCTGGAAAACGTGTCGTGCGCCGCGGTGGTCGGCTGGTCATTCCCCAGTGACTCCAGGAAGAGCGACCCGGCCCCCAGCAGGGCAGCGGTGAAGACGGCTCCCAGGACGACCGTCCGGCGACGCCGGCCGCGCCCGCGGTCCTTGCGGCCCGGGCCGGTCGCCGCGTGGGGGTGTCCGGCGGGTCGGTCCGCCGGTGCCGATGTTTCACGTGAAACAGGCGCCTCGGCGTCCTCGTCCGACAGACCGGGGGAGGCGGAGCCCAGGACCGGTGTGTCCGCGGACTCGGGCGTGGTGGCCTGCAGCAGGGCTTCCGCGGCGAGGGCGGCATCGATACGCCCGGCGACGTCGTCGGGCATCCGCACCGGGCCCGGCAGCGTGCCCAGGAGGCCCCGGATCTCCTCCAGCGAGGTGAAGACGTCCGTGCACAGCTCGCACTCGTCCAGATGGCGCCGTACGTCCGTGGTCCGCGTGGGCGGGAGCAGGCCTTCGGTGAGGTCGGAGATCTCGGCGACGTCCGGGTGCCCGGTTGTGTCCGTCGTGGAAGTCACGCTCGCCCACCTCCGCCCTTCACTGCGGCTGAATCGCTCGGCCCGGTGTGTGGACCTCTGTTCTGAGGTCCCGTTGCCGGTGGGACGGATGTCCCCGGCGCCCGGTTCCGTCCCGGGTCCGGCTCTGTCCCGTCGGCGGCGTTTTCCGGCCGGAGGTGGGAGAGCAGTGGCAGCAGCCTTGCTCTACCCCGAGCGCAGCGGCTTTTCACCGTTCCGGTCGGCACATCGAGAATGCGGGCCGCCTCCGCCACGGGGTAGCCCTGCATGTCCACCAGGACGAGGGCCGCACGCTGCTCGCGGGGAAGCGTGCCGAGGGCTTCGAGGAGCTGGCGGTGCAGGTCGTTCCGCTCGGCCGGCGCCGAGGCCGATTCGTGCGGCTCGAGGAGCTGCTCCAGACGCTCGGTGTCGTCGACGGGAGCGGTCTTCCGGGAGGCTGCCTTGCGGGCACGGTCCAGGCAGGCGTTCACCGTGATCCGATGCAGCCACGTTGTGACGGCCGACTGGCCCCGGAATGTATGCGCGGCCCGGTATGCGGACACCAGGGCGTCCTGGACCGCGTCAGCGGCCTCCTCACGGTCCCCCAGCGTCCGCAGCGCGACCGCCCAGAGCCGGTCCCGGTGCCGCCGCACGATCTCACCGAAGGCATCGGGGTCGCCTTCCACATGGCGGGCGAGCAGGTCCTGGTCGCTCACTCCGTCGTATCGGGCGCCCTCCGCCATCTACCCCTCCCGAGTGGAGACCTCAGCTGGTCACCTTGATGTCTGCCACTCTGCCCCGCCAGTGGCCGTTGTTGTCCGCGGGCAGCTCGGTCAACCACACCAGAAGGTACTGAGTCTTGAGGGACTTGCCGGGCCGGAGCACCACCGTGGTGCCCGAGCCGTCGGCCGTCTTGGTGTAGGCGTCGAAGGACGTCGGCTCCGAACCCGCCTCCGCACCAGCAGCACGGAGTTCGACTGAGGTCTGCCCGACGAAGCTGACCGTCACCTTTCCGACCTGCTGGACCTTGCCGAGGTCAAGGATGACACCCACGCCTGACTTCAGGTTGCCGAACTTCGGACTCAGATAGAAGTCGGTCTGCCAGTAGGAGGCTGTGCTGTTGTCGTAGATCTTCCCTATGTCGGCCGGCTTCTCGGACTTGTCGCCGAACGGATCGAAGTCGCGAGCGCCCTTGATGGGGATGGGGATGCCGGACGGTGGCTTCTTCGGGCCCTTGTCACCGTCGTCCGTCGACTGTGAGCTCGGTGTGTCCCCGGACTTGCCGCCCTGGTCCATCAGGGCGTCCGCGAGCTGCCAGCTGCCCAGGCCCAGGGCCGCGATGAGGAGGGCGGAGACCGCCCACTTCAGGGCCTTGCCGGTGCGGCTCTGGAGCGGGGGCGGCGGTGTGGTGAGCGGTTGGCCGGCGCCGGGATGCGCGGCCGGGCGGCCGTACGTGCCCTGCTGGTACGTCGTGCGCTGGTACTCGGGCGGTGCGGTGAACGAGGGCTCCGGCGGGCGGATGCGGGGCATCTCGCCGATCGCCTTCACCAGTTCCTCCGGCGTGGTGCACGGGGACTCGTGCCGGGAGGCGGTGGCACCGTCGTTGGCGAGCGCGCGCATGGCGAGCTCGGACAGGCCCCGGTGGACGCCTGCGCGCACCTGGTCGGGCGCGATGAGGCCGATGTCCTTGGGCAGCCCGGACAGGCCGTATGCGGCGTTCTCGTACGGCCACCGCTGGGTCAGCGCCGCGTACAGCAGGGCACCGATCGCCTCGGTGTCCGTACGCTGCGGGGTGTCGGAGCTGATGCCGCGCAGCGCGGCGTTCACGGCGAGCCCCCGGATGCGCCACTGGCCGGTGGAGGCGCGCAGCACGGCGTTCGGGTTGAGACGCAGATGGGCGAGGCCCTCGCGGTGGGCGGCCGCCATGGCCGAGGACACCTGGCTGACCATCTGGTAGGCGTCGTGCGGCTCCAACGGTCCGGCGGAGAGCAGGGTGCCCAGCTCCGTGGCGTCGGGCAGCCACTCGTGCACGACATAGACGAGGTCGTTCTCCTCGACCGCATCCAGGACTTGGACGAAGCGGGGATCGCCGAGCAGCGCGGAGGAACGGGCCGCGGCCAGCACCGAGCGGGCTCGTGTGTGGTCCGCGGGCAGGATATGGACGCCGACGGCGCGACGGAGTTTCTCGTCGACCGCTCGCCAGCTGCTGAATCCGTCCAGACGGGTGACGCACTCCTCCAGGCGGTAACGCCTGGCGAGTTTGTGACCGCTGTGCAGTTCGGAAGGTGACGCCTTCCCGGGACCACTGCCGGTCCCGCCGCTCCCCTGTGCCTCGTTGCTGTTCGTGTCCAGCTCCGGGTTCTGGGCCACCCCGTCGGCCGTGGACTGGTCCGCCTTGGCGGTCAGCGGCTCGTCACCGCTGTTGTCTGCCACGTCGACGGCAGCCGTGCTCCGTTCCGCCACCGTCGTCCCTGCCTCCCCATCCGTTGCACGCTGTCCGACGCCGAAACCAATTGTGCCCACAGTCCGCCGCTATGCACGACACACGGCGGCGGACGATGGTTGTGCGCGTACCCCCTCTTCAGCGCCCCAGACGCCCGCGCACCATGCCGACGAGCGAGTTGAGCTCTTCGATGCGCATGCGCCGGGCCGCGACGAAGAAGATCCCGAGCAGTACGGCACCGCCCGCCAGGAGTGCGGCGAACGAGCCGACGACGCCCTGGCCGAGGGTGTGTCCGATCCCGTAGCAGGCCGCGCCGCTGAGCAGCGCCGCCGGCACCGAGGCGATGCACAGACGCGCGTACGTCCGCAGGACGCGCGAGCCGTCCAGATCGCCGCCCAGCCGCTTCCGCAGCCGCTTCCAGGCAACACCTACGCCGATCGCGTAGGCGAGGCCGTAGGCGGCGGCCATACCGATGACCGCCCAGCGGGCGGGGAGGAGGACGTAACAAAGCACCGAGGCTCCCGCGTTGACCGCGGCCACGATCACCGTGTTGTAGAACGGCGTGCGGGTGTCCTCGTAGGCGTAGAAGGCGCGCAGGACGACGTACTGCACGGAGTACGGGACCAGGCCGAGGCCGAAGGCCATCAGCATGTAGCCCATGTTGGTTGCCTCGCTGGTGCCCGAGGAGCCGAAGATCAGCGTGCACATCGGGATGCCGAGGGCCAGGAAGCCGAACGCGATGGGCACGATGGCCACGGCGGTCGTCCGCAGACCCTGCGAGATGTCGTCGCGGACCGCGCCCGCGTCGTCCTCGGAGGCCGAGCGCGAGATGCGCGGCAGCAGGGCGGCCATCAGCGAGACCGTGATGATGGCCTGCGGCAGGCCCCAGATCAGCTGGGCGTTGGCGTAGGCGGCGAAGCCGGTGCCGTCGACGGGCGAGGCCTTGCCGGCCGAGGTGGACAGCTGGGAGACGACGAGCGCGCCCGCCTGGTTGGCGAGGACGAACAGGATCGTCCACTTGGCGAGCGTGGCCGCCTTGCCGAGGCCGTGCCCCCGCCAGTCGAAGCGCAGCCGCAGCCGGAAGCCGGTCTCCCGCAGGTACGGGATCATCGCCAGGGCCTGGACGACGAGGCCGAGCAGCACACCGATGCCGAGCAGCCGCTGGCCCTCCGGCGGGATGCTCGTGACCTTCATCCCGGAGTTGGCGGCGGTTCCGTACACCCAGATGAACATGCCGAGCGTGACGATGATGACGATGTTGTTGAGGACCGGGGTCCACATCATCGCGCCGAACTTCCCGCGGGCGTTGAGGATCTGACCCATCACCACGTGGATGCCCATGAAGAAGATCGAGGGCAGGAAGTAGCGGACGAAGGTGACGCCGACCTCGTTGGCCGCCGGGTCGCTGGCGACCGAGTCGGACAGCAGCCGGATCAGGAGCGGGGCGGCCACGATCGCGAGGGCCGTGAGGGCGCCCAGCGCCACCATCACCAGCGTCAGCAGCCGGTTGGCGTACGCCTCGCCGCCGTCCTCGTCCTCCTTCATGGCGCGGACGAGCTGTGGCACGAAGACCGAGTTGAGGCCGCCGCCGACGGTCAGGATGTAGATCATCGTCGGCAGCTGGTAGGCGACCTGGAAGGTGTCGCCGAGCAGGCCGACGCCCAGGGCGGAGACGATCAGCGCGGAGCGGACGAAGCCGGTGAGCCTGGAGACCATCGTGCCCGCCGCCATCACGGCGCTGGACTTCAGCAGGCCCGAGGCCCGCCCGCCCTTCTTCGCGGCAGGCGCGGCGGAGGCGGAGCCGGCGTCGGGAGCGGCGGGCCCGGCGGATGCCGGAGCGGGCGCCCCGGCCGGATGAGGCGCGGCGGGGTGGGCGGCCGCGGCGTACGGGGCGGCGGGGTGCTGCGGGACCGCGGGCTGCGGGGTCGCCGCGTACTGCCCCATGGGGCCCTGGCCGACGCCCGGTCCAGCCGGGCCGGGAACGGCCGGGGTCCCCGTGGCGGGGTGTCCGCCGCCCTGCTGCTGGTCCCGGAAGAGATGAGCGAAGGCGTCCGGCTCGTGGCGCTCCTCGCCGGAGTGCGTGACGAGGTCGTCCACGCCCACGAACTGGGTCGTGCGGGGGTTGTCGCCGTACGGCATGTACTGCGCCGGACGCTCCGGCTCCGGCGCGGGGGTCTGGGCCCACACGTTGGGGTCGGGGGCGTACGGGGACTGGGCCGGCTGGGAGTACAGCGGCTGCTGCGGCTCGTACGTGCCCGGGGGCGGCGGAGGGTGCGAGGCACGGTCGTAGAGCGCCTCGGCGACCGGGTCCTGGGCGGAGAGGTCCTGTGCCCGGTAGGGGTCCTGGTCGTAGGCGTCCTGGAGGTACATGTCCGCCGCGGGCTGCGGCGGCACCTGGCCGGGCTCGGGCGGCGGCTCGGGGTAGCCCGAGCCGGCCGCGGCCTGGCCACGGTCACCCTCGTACGGCGCGTTCATGGTTACCCCACCTCATCGTCCCCGGGCCCACCGGCCACGACATCGCTCAACGGTCCACTCTCTCACCCGTCCCGGACGGGTCGGCGCTTTCCGGTGCGGTGTCCGGTGTCGGGTCACTCGGCTGCTCCGGGTCGTCTGCCCCGGAGCGGGCGTCGGACTCCTCCTGAAGACGTTCTTCAGGGCCTTCGGGGTTCTCGGGACCGTCGGTGTCCGTCCCCGCGTCCTCGGGACCGGCCTCCTCGGCCTCCTTGGCGGCCGCCCGCTTGCGCTGGGTGTACATCCGGAAGCCCGCGAGGACAAGCAGCAGGACACCGCCGCCGATGACCAGCATCACGGTGGGCGTGACCTCGGTGACCTTCACATCGAAGCTGACCTCGTTGCCGTACTCCTGGCCGTCCTCGGTGTACAGCTGGGCGATCACGGTGGCCTGGCCGTTGGCGTTGGCGGACGTGGTGAACTTCACGGACTGGCTGTGTCCGCCGGACACCGCGACGCGCTGCTCCTGGTACGCCTCGCCGCCGATCTTGAGGCGGGTGGGATTGGTCGAGGTCAGCCGCAGGACCAGGTGGTCGACGCCCTGCACCAGGTTGTTCTGCACGGTCACCGGGATGGTGGCGCTACGGCCGGAGAGCTTGGTCGGGGACTTGTCGATCAGCTTGACCTGGTCGGTGAGTTCGTCGAGCCATGCCTCCACGCCGGCCCGGAAGCGGTCCGCCTCGACGGTCCGGCCTCGCCACGACGTGGACATCCCACGGTTTATGGCCCGCCCGAAGGGGGTCGCGACCCGGGACTGGTCGGTGAGGATCACCTGGAAGTTGTCGAGCTTGTCCTGTGTGCGCGCGATCTGCTCGAAGGCCGACCGCGGCAGCTCCTGCTTGCGCAGCGAGGAGGGGTACGCGGACGTCGACGGGATCCTCGTGGTGGCGCTCGGGTCCGGTTTGGCCTTGGCGGCGTCGGCGAGGTCCTGGGTCTGGACCCAGTTCGTCTCCTGGAGGGCCCCGATCGCCTGCGCCATCGCCTGCGCCTGGCTGGAGGACGGCATGCGCTGCGGGGCGACGACGATGCTGCGCTGCCGGTCCGTCTGGACGTTCAGCGCCAGGCTCTGGGCCAGGTACTCCTGGACGGCGAGCGTGGCCGAGTCCGCCTTCGTCAGATCGCCCTCGAACGCCCTGGACAGCCGTGCGTCCGCGACCACCGCCGTCGTGCCGCCGCCGATCGGGCGGGCCGCGGACGGCGTGTAGGTCAGGCCGCCGGTCTCCTGGAGGCTGTCGCTGCGGGCGATCACCTTGTCGGCGCCCGCGGAGGTGGCGACCTTGATGATCGACGGGTCGACGGCGCCGTTCACGGGCCAGGCGAAGTCGGTGGTCGGCTTCACATGGAGGATCGGCTCCACCGTGTTCGTGACGACGTCCGTGGCGTCCTTGAGGTGGCTGAGCGATCCGGTGACGCTCGTGCCGTTGTGGGCGAGGGAGGCCAGGTCCGGGTCCGCGAAGGGCAGCGCGACGACCTCCTTGTCGGCCACGGCCTTCTGCAGGTCGGCGAGCCACTGCTTGGCGACCGCCTGGTGCGTGCCGGCCGTGGTGGCGTGGCCGTCGCCCTGGATCCGGTAGTTGCGCGTCATCGCGTCCACGGAGGCCAGCAGATCGGGGTCGATCACCCAGGTGACGTCGAGGTCCTTGCCGAGGGCCAGCATCTGGGCCAGGCGGCCGCCCGGCGCGATGTCCTTGGCCAGGTCGTCGTTGAGGAAGACCGGCGTCTGCTGTTCACCGGCGCCCGTCTTCGCCGTCATGTGGACGGTGGAGATCAGCGGCCACAGGAACGTCGTCTTCGTCTTGGTGTCGGCCTCGTCCGGCTGCCAAGGCAGGAACGTCCGCTGGATGCCGAGCACCTGCTCCCAGGGCTGTGCCGCGGTCTGGCCGGAGAGCGAGACGCCGAGCTCGTAGACACCGTCCTTGCCGAGGCCGAGCTTGTCGACCGGTACGGAGATGCTGAAGTGCTGGGCGACGTGCGGGGGGAGCTTGGCGAACTTCGCGACGTACTTGCCACCGACCTCGGAGCCGGCGGAGGTCTGGAGGCTGTCGGACCGGTCGGCGGCGCTGTCGATGGCCGAGCGGATGGTCAGCTCCGGCCCCACGCGCACGCCCACGTGTGCGTCGGTGACCGACTGCTTGCCGTTGTTCGTCACCGTGCCGGAGACGGTCAGTGTGTCCCCGTCCGTCGGGGCACTGGGGCTGAGCGAGTCCAGTGAGACGGACACCGCGTCCGAGGAGGCGGCCTGGGCGGGCGTCGCGGCGGGCAGCTGGAGCAGGCCGGCCAGCAGAGGCGCCCCGGCGAGCAGTGCTCCGGTACGCCTCAGCCACCGGCGGGCAGGTGAGGGACTCATCCCCTGGAAGTCTGCCGCCTCGGCCACGCGCTCGCCCGTCCCTCGTCGTCGTCAGTGGTCGTCGGAATGTGCGTCCCCGCATGGTAACGAGGTGCGCTGAGGCGACGTGCCGCGGTCCGCTCCACAAGATCGAGGACCCGGGTGACATGTCCTGTATGACCCTTATAAAAGGGAGAGTGGACGTACGTGACGGGAGCGGGGCCTGTGACCCTTATAACGGCAGATGTTCGCGGGCGTTTAATGGGGGCGCTCCTGGCCGTCCGGGCCACGTACCCTCTTTTGTTGTGCCGAACGCCAACGATGACACTTCCACTGCCCTGAACCAGGTGCAGCAGCGCGCGGTGAGCGAACTGCTGCGGGTGGCCCCCGTCGCCGACGACCTGGCCCGCCGTTTCCGGGAGGCCGGGTTCTCGCTCGCCCTGGTCGGCGGCTCGGTCCGCGATGCGCTGCTCGGCCGGCTCGGCAACGACCTGGACTTCACCACCGATGCCCGCCCCGAGGACGTACTGAAGATCGTGCGGCCGTGGGCGGACGCCGTATGGGAGGTCGGGATCGCCTTCGGCACGGTGGGGGCGCAGAAGAGCGCCCGCGTCGCAGACGCTGATCGGTGCTTTCAGATCGAGGTGACAACCTACCGGTCGGAGGCGTACGACCGGACCTCGCGCAAGCCCGAGGTGTCGTACGGCGACTCCATCGAGGAGGACCTCGTCCGGCGTGACTTCACGGTCAACGCGATGGCCGTGGCGCTGCCGGAGAAGGAGTTCATCGACCCGCACGGCGGGCTTGAGGACCTCGCGGCACGGGTGCTGCGCACTCCGGGCACCCCCGAGGACTCCTTCTCCGACGATCCGCTGCGGATGATGCGTGCCGCGCGCTTCGCCGCCCAGCTCGACTTCGAGGTCGCCCCCGAGGTCGTCACGGCGATGAAGGACATGGCCGGCCGCCTTGAGATCGTGTCGGCGGAGCGGGTCCGGGACGAGCTGAACAAGCTGGTCCTGTCCGCGTACCCGCGCAAGGGCCTCACGCTTCTGGTCGACACCGGTCTGGCCGACCACGTCCTGCCGGAGCTGCCTGCGCTGCGCCTGGAGCGTGACGAGCACCATCGGCACAAGGACGTCTACGAGCACACGCTGATCGTCCTGGAGCAGGCGATGGCCCTGGAGGAGGCCGGTCCCGACCTGACCCTCCGCCTGGCCGCCCTGCTGCACGACATCGGCAAGCCGCGCACACGGCGCTTCGAGAAGGACGGTCGGGTCTCGTTCCACCACCACGAGATGGTCGGGGCGAAGATGACGAAGAAGCGCATGACGGCGCTGAAGTACTCCAACGAGCTGGTGAAGGACGTCTCGCGGCTGGTCGAACTCCACCTGCGCTTCCATGGCTATGGCACCGGTGAGTGGACGGACTCCGCGGTCCGCCGCTATGTCCGCGACGCGGGACCGCTTCTCGACCGGCTCCACAAGCTGACCCGCTCCGACTGCACCACCCGCAACAAGCGCAGGGCCGCCGCGTTGTCCCGGGCCTACGACGGCCTGGAGGAGCGCATCGCCCAGCTCCAGGAGAAGGAGGAACTCGACGCGATCCGCCCGGACCTGGACGGCAACCAGATCATGGAAATCCTGGGCGTCGGTCCGGGCCCGACGGTGGGCAAGGCCTACAAGCACATGCTGGAGCTCCGACTGGAACACGGCCCGATGGAGCACGACACGGCGGTGACGGCACTCAAGGAGTGGTGGGCCGAGCAGGGCTGAGCGTGAAAACGGCGGCATGTTTCACGTGAAACATGCCGCCACCGAGATACATCGAAGGGCGGTGTTTCACGTGAAACACCGCCCCTCGCCACATCTGCCTTACTTCTTGTAGTCCTTCAGGCAGAGCAGGAAGTCGCTGCCGCTCTTCGTCTCGGTGTACGTGTACTTGAAGTCCTTGGCCTCGGACTCGCACTTGGTGGAGGCCGAGATCTCGGTCAAGTAGCTGCCCTTGACCTTGGCCAGCACCACGTACTGGGCCTTCGACGAATTGCAGTCGACGACCTCGAGGTCCGGGTTGGTGTCGTTGGTGCTGCCGCGGTGCATGCAGTCGCCGACCTTGGCCGTGTTCGCGTCGTCCTGGCTGGATATGTAGCCGTAGAGGGCGCCGCCGAGTGCGAGCACGATGACGACGATGGTCCTGATCGTGCGGAAGCCGATCTTGCGCTTGGGCTGCGGCGGAACGGGAGCGTACGGGGCACCGGGCTGGGGCGGGTACGGAGCCTGACCCTGCTGCGGCTGGCCGCCCTGCGGCGGGTACGGGGCCTGGCCCTGTGCGAACGGGTTCTGGCCCTGGGGCGGCGGAGTAGTCACTTGGGGATCCCCCTAGAACGTGGGTGCGCACGGCTGGAACATGGGTGCGCACGGCGCGAGGTAAGACCCACGTAAGTTAGCGGTTCCCACTGACAATCCTGGAACCCAGGGCCCCTCTGTAGCTTTGATGTGACACTTACCAGCGTTCAAAGCGGGCCATAGCCACAGCAACCGCCCCGTAGATAACGGCGACCGTGACCACCAGGACCGCCGAGCGGCCGTCCGGGGGGAGCATCAGGGACGCTGCGCCGGCGGCGCCGACGAAGGCCACGTTGAACAGGACGTCGTAAACGGAGAAGATCCGGCCACGGAAGCCGTCCTCCACGCAGGACTGCACGATCGTGTCCGTGGCGATTTTCGCCCCCTGGGTGGTCAGCCCCAGGACGAAGGCCGCGACCAGCATGGGGCCGGTGGAGAAGGGCAGACCGAGAGCCGGTTCCAGGACCGCGGCCGTCGCGGCGCACACGGCGATCCATCGTCCGGGACCGAGCCGTCCGGCCGCCCAGGGCGTCACCAGGGCCGCCGCGAAGAAGCCGGCGCCGGACACCCCCAACGCGAGGCCGAGCAGCCGGAGTCCGCCCTCCGGGGTGGAGGAGAGGGCGTACCGGCACAGCATCAGCACCATGACCAGCAGGGCGCCGTAGCAGAACCGCATCAGCGTCATCGTGAGCAGTGCCCAGACCGCCTCCCGGCGCTGCGGCGCGGCCAGATGCCGTACGGCCGCCAGCAGTTCCTGCGCGGTGCCCACAAGCGCCGTGCCCAGGTGGGGAATTTCATGGTTCCGGTCGGGACCGAGCAGTCCGGGAGCCATGGTCAGCGAGGCGAGGGACGCGCACAGATACAGGGTGGCGCCCAGCAGGACCACCGCGGCGTCCGAGTCCGACACCACCAGCCGTACGAGGAAGGCGAGACCGCCGCCCGCGGTCGCGGCGAGCGTTCCGGCGGTCGGGGAGACGGAGTTGGCCATCACCAGGCGCTCGGTGTCGACCACACGCGGCAGGGAGGCGGAGAGTCCGGCGAGAACGAAGCGGTTGACGGCCGTGACGCACAGCGCGGAGACGTAGAACAGCCAGTCCGGCACCTGGATGACCATCAGGACGGCCGTGCCCGCCGCCAGCACGGCGCGCAACAGGTTGCCGTACAAGAAGACCTGACGGCGTCGCCAGCGGTCCAGCAGGACGCCCGCGAAGGGGCCGACGAGCGAGTACGGGAGCAGCAGCACCGCCATCGCCGAGGCGATCGAGGCGGCCGAGGTCTGTTTCTCCGGGGAGAAGACGACGTACGTGGCGAGCGCGACCTGATAGACACCGTCGGCGCCCTGGGAGAGCAGGCGTACGGCGAGCAGGCGCCGGAAGTTCCGGAAGCGGAGCAGGACGCGCAGGTCGCGAACGACGGGCATGGGGCTCAGCCTCACACATGCGGGAGGGTCCCCGGGGCTGGAAACCCGGGGACCCTCACAGCCCTGGCAGGAGCGTTCTCGGACGAGCGCCCGTCTCAGCGCTCGACGTCGCCGCGGATGAACTTCTCGACGTTCTCGCGGGCCTCGTCGTCGAAGTACTGGACCGGCGGGGACTTCATGAAGTACGAGGACGCGGAGAGGATCGGGCCGCCGATGCCGCGGTCCTTGGCGATCTTCGCGGCACGCAGGGCGTCGATGATGACACCCGCGGAGTTCGGGGAGTCCCAGACCTCGAGCTTGTACTCCAGGTTCAGCGGGACGTCACCGAAGGCACGGCCCTCCAGGCGGACGTACGCCCACTTGCGGTCGTCGAGCCAGGCGACGTAGTCGGACGGGCCGATGTGGACGTTCTTCTCGCCGAGGTCCCGGTCGGGGATCTGGGAGGTGACGGCCTGCGTCTTGGAGATCTTCTTGGACTCCAGGCGCTCGCGCTCGAGCATGTTCTTGAAGTCCATGTTGCCGCCGACGTTCAGCTGCATCGTGCGGTCCAGGATGACACCCCGGTCCTCGAACAGCTTCGCCATGACACGGTGCGTGATGGTGGCGCCGACCTGCGACTTGATGTCGTCACCGACGATCGGGACGCCCGCCTCGGTGAACTTGTCCGCCCACTCCTTGGTGCCGGCGATGAAGACCGGGAGGGCGTTGACGAAGGCGACCTTGGCGTCGATGGCGCACTGGGCGTAGAACTTCGCCGCGTCCTCGGAACCGACGGGCAGATAGCAGACGAGGACGTCGACCTGCTTGTCCTTCAGGATCTGGACGACGTCGACCGGCTCGGCCTCGGACTCCTCGATGGTCTGGCGGTAGTACTTGCCGAGACCGTCGAGGGTGTGGCCGCGCTGGACGGTGACACCGGTGTTGGGCACGTCGCAGATCTTGATGGTGTTGTTCTCGGAGGCGCCGATGGCGTCCGCGAGGTCGAGGCCGACCTTCTTCGCGTCGACGTCGAAGGCGGCGACGAACTCCACGTCACGGACGTGGTAGTCGCCGAACTGCACGTGCATCAGGCCGGGGACCTTCGACGCCGGGTCGGCGTCCTTGTAGTACTCGACTCCCTGCACCAGCGACGCGGCGCAGTTGCCCACGCCGACGATGGCTACGCGAACCGAACCCATTCCGGTTGCTCCCTGTGTGTACGAGTGAGGCCCTGAGTGGGCTTCACGTGGCGGTGTCGCCGGGCGTATCCGTCCCGGGGGTGTCCCCGGGACGGGGCAGGCCGCCCGTCGCTCCAAATGATGTGTCCTGCTGAGCGGGCCCCCCGGACGCGGAACCCCTGAGGTCCCGCCCGGCCCGCTCGCTCTCGATGAGCTCGTTCAGCCAGCGCACTTCGCGCTCCACGGACTCCATCCCGTGGCGCTGGAGCTCAAGCGTGTAGTCGTCGAGTCGCTCCCGGGTACGGGCCAGCGAGGCGCGCATCTTCTCCAGGCGCTCCTCCAGCCGACTGCGGCGGCCCTCCAGTACGCGCATGCGCACGTCGCGTGACGTCTGCCCGAAGAAGGCGAACCGGGCGGCGAAGTGCTCGTCCTCATACGCGTCGGGGCCGGTCTGCGAGAGCAGCTCCTCGAAGTGCTCCTTACCTTCCGCCGTCAACCGATAGACGATCTTGGCGCGGCGTCCCGCGAGGGGAGCGGCCAGGGCGTCCTCGTGGGTGCTGCCCGGCTCCTCGATCAACCAGCCGTTGGCGACCAGCGTCTTGAGGCAGGGATAGAGCGTCCCGTAGCTGAACGCACGGAACACACCCAGTGACGTGTTGAGTCGTTTGCGCAGCTCGTAGCCGTGCATCGGAGACTCGCGGAGCAGGCCGAGTACGGCGAACTCGAGGATGCCGGAACGCCGGCTCATCGTCGCCTCCTCTCGTCCTTATCTCTCGCTGATGTATCGACTCGATACATCACGACGATAGAACGGCCTTCCGCATGCGACAAGAGGGGGGACGGTGAACGGGATCACATCACCGATTCGCAGGAGGCGAGTTGCCTGATTTGGGATGAACATCCGTAAAAGCAGGTTTTGGCGGTGCGTAGTCTGTGCGGCATGCACACCGCCGGGAACCAAGTGACGTCTGGGGAGCGTCCTTGTCCTCGGTGCAGTACGGGTGAATGCAGAACCGACCACATCCGTACTTCGGGGGGACCGGAAACCAGCCGCCTTTTCCAGGCGCGCAAGGGTGCGCCTGCCCGAGGAGTAGTCGTTCGATGAGCGAGCACCGTCGCAAACCGCCGCCGCCGCAGGGAGGCGGACGTGCCGCGGCCAGACGCGGCCAGTCCGGCTCGTCCTCCGGCCGCCGTGCGGCACCGCGAGGCGCCACCGGGTCCCCCTCCGACTCCTATGGGTCCGGTGCCTATGGGGCCAGAGCCGAGGAGCGCCCCTACGGCAGCCGTGCCGAGGCCCGTCGGGCGGCGCAGAGAAGTACGGGAGGCCGCCGCAGAGCGGCCGACGAGGGTCCGGGTGGCCGACGTGGTGGCCCGGGCGGGCCAGGGCGTGGCAGAGGCCGGGCGGCCCCTCCCGCCAAGAAGCGGTTCATCGACTACCCGCGCTACGACAAGGACGGGTGGCACCGCTGGGTGCCTTCCTGGAAGCTCGTCACCGGGCTGTTCATCGGCTTCGTCGGCAGCCTCGTGGCCATGGTCGGCGTCGGCTACGCGATGGTCTCCATCCCCAGTGAGAACGACGCGGCCAAGTCCCAGAACAACGTCTACTACTGGGCCGACGGCTCGCAGATGGTCGCCACCGGCACGGGCGCGAACCGGCAGAACGTCACGATCGACCAGATCCCCGAGGCCATGCAGTGGGCGGTGATCTCGGCCGAGAACAAGAGCTTCTACCAGGACTCGGGCGTCGACCCCATGGGTATCGCCCGCGCCCTGGCCAACATGGCCAGCGGTGGTCAGACGCAGGGTGGCTCGACGATCACCCAGCAGTTCGTCAAGAACACCTACCTGAGCCAGGACCAGACGCTGTCCCGGAAGTTCAAGGAGATGTTCATCTCCATCAAGGTGGGCACGAAGCTCACCAAGCCGCAGATCCTGCAGGGCTACCTGAACACCTCGTACTACGGCCGTGGCGCCTACGGCATCCAGGCCGCCGCTCAGACCTACTACGGCGTGGACGCGGTCAAGCTCAAGCCGAGTCAGTGCGCCTTCCTCGCGGCGCTGCTCAAGGGCCCGACGTACTACGACCCGGCCGGCAACTCGGACATCGACCCCGCGGCGGACGCCACGTCCAACCGCAAGCGCTCCGAGGAACGCTGGAGCTGGATTCTGGGCGAGATGCACAAGGACAAGCGCATCACGGACCAGCAGTACCAGGATGCGATCAAGGAGTACCCCACGCCTCAGGGCCGCAAGGCGACCAAGGGCATGACCGGCCAGATCAGCTATCTGGCCGACACGGCGAAGAAGTACGTCCTGGCGCACTCCCACATCTCGGAGCAGGAGTTCGACCAGGGCGGCTACCAGATCTACACGACCTTCGACAAGACCAAGGTCAACGCCCTGAGCGCGGCCGTGAAGAAGATCGAGAAGCAGCGCCTGAACCCGAAGACGCGCGAGAAGGACAAGTACGTCCAGTTCGGCGCGGCCTCGGTGGTGCCCAATGACGGCGCGATCGTCGCGCTGTACGGCGGTGCGGGCTACGAGAACAACCACTTCACCAACAACGCGGACACCTCGGGTGTCCCCGTGGGTTCGACGTGGAAGCCGTTCGTGCTCGCGGCGGCCATGCAGTACGGCACGTACAAGACGGACGGGGCCGGGGTCTCGCCGCTGAGCAAGTACAACGGCGACGACCATCTCAAGGTCAGGAACGAGGACGGCTCGTTCGTCCTGAACAAGGACAACTCGGTCTTCTACCAGAACAACGAGAGCAACCATGCCTGGGGCTACATCACCCTGCGCAAGGCGATGGAGCAGTCCATCAACACGCCGTTCGTGCAGCTCGGCTGGGACGTGGGCATGTCGCACGTGAGGGACGTGGCCAAGAAGGCCGGCATCCTGGACGCGAGCTTCGCCGGGCTCAACCCGTCCTTCGCGCTCGGCACCTCCACTCCCAGCGCGATCCGTATGGCCGACGCCTACTCGACCTTCGCGGCCTCTGGGACCCACACGGACCCGTACTCGGTCACCAAGGTCAAAAAGGACGGGCAGGAGCTCGACGGCTTCACGAAGCCGAAGCGCACGACGGCGATCCCCGAGGACGTGGCGAACAACGTCACGGACACGCTCGAGAACGTGATCCAGAACGGTACGGGTCAGAACGCCAAGGCCCTGGGCCGTACGGCGGCGGGCAAGACCGGTACCACCGACAGCAACAAGTCGGCCTGGTTCGTCGGCTACACCCGGCAGCTGTCGACGGCGGTCGCCATGTTCCGCGAGAACCCCAAGGACCACGAGCTGCTCTCCATGAACGGCACGGCCGGTGTCGCGTCCATCCACGGTGGTGACATCCCGACGTCGGTGTGGACCGAGTACATGAAGGCCGCGCTGAATGGGAAGTCCGACCCCGGTTTCCCGGAGGCCGTCAAGATCGGTGAGATCGCGGACGAGGTGGGCGCTCCCTCCCCGAGCCCGTCGGTCACCATCACCCCGAGCGAGACCCCGAGCGAAACGCCGAGCGAGACGCCCAGCGAGACGGCCACCTTGCCTTCTCCCTCCGCGACCGAGACCTGCAGGTTCAAGTTCAACTGTGGCAACACCGACGGCGGGACCACCACTGGCACAGACGGTGGGGTGACCTCGTCGCCGACTCCCACGGATACGTCGGGTACCGGCAGTACCAGAGGCAACGGCAACGGCAACGGAGGATTCTTCGGAGGATCGACAGGTTAGTCGGTGCACCGACCGGTTGGTGATCATTTCGCCCGCCGTGGGTGTTTCACGTGAAACACGGGCCGCCGTACCTCACGAGGTGCGGCGGCCTTCGGCGTACTCCTACACACGTACGGCAGGATGTGCCCCATGCCCAGTGCAGAAACGACGCCCACGAGCGTGCACGAGCCCGATCTGGTGCGGCCGACCAGGGAGGACGAGGTCGCCGCGGCCGGCAGTGAGCTGATCGGCGGCCCCATCGGGCGGTACGCCCTGCTCGGAACGACCTGGTGGACCCCGGTGCGGGTCGTGGTGCTGGTGGCGATCGGCGTGTTCGCCCTCGGCCTGGTCCAGAAGGCGCCCTGTTACGACGGCGCCTGGTTCTTCGGCGCCAGTTCGCAGTACACGCACGCCTGCTACTCGGACATCCCGCACCTCTATCAGGGGCGCGGCTTCGCCGATGGGCTGGTGCCGTACTTCGACAAGCTCCAGGGCGACATGGAGTACCTCGAGTACCCGGTCCTGACCGGTGTGTTCATGGAGGTGGCCGCCTGGCTCACTCCTGGCAGCGGCAGCCTCCAGCACCAGGAGCAGGTGTACTGGTTCGTCAATGCCGGGATGCTGATGGTGTGCGCCGCCGTGATCGCCGTCTGTGTGAGCCGTACGCACGCACGGCGCCCCTGGGACGGCCTGCTGGTCGCCCTGGCGCCCGCCTTCGCGCTCACCGCCACCATCAACTGGGACCTTCTGGCGGTCGCTCTGACGGCCGCGGCGATGCTGATGTGGGCGCGGGGCCGCTCCCTCGCGTTCGGCGTCCTGCTGGGGCTCGCCACGGCCGCCAAGCTCTATCCCGTCCTGCTGCTCGGCGCGCTGCTCGTGCTGTGCTGGCGCGCGGGCAAGTGGCGGGACTTCGGCATCGCCCTGGGCGGTGCGACGATCGCCTGGCTGGCCGTGAACCTTCCGGTGATGGCGTTCGCCTTCGAGGGCTGGTCGAAGTTCTACACGTTCAGCCAGGAGCGGGGCGTGGACTTCGGCTCCTTCTGGCTGATCTGGGCCCAGAACTCGACCAGCCCGCCCAGCACCGACACGGTCAACACGCTCGCTTCACTGCTGATGCTGCTGTGCTGCGCGGGAATCGCGGTGCTCACCTTCACCGCTCCGCGCCGCCCGCGCTTCGCCCAGCTCGCCTTCCTGATCGTGGCGGCCTTCATCGTGACCAACAAGGTCTACTCGCCGCAGTACGTGCTGTGGCTGGTGCCGCTGGCCGCACTGGCCCGGCCGAAGTGGCGGGACTTCCTGATCTGGCAGGCGTGCGAGGTGGCGTACTTCCTCGGGATCTGGATGTACCTGGCGTACACGACCAGCGGAGACGCCCACAAGGGACTGCCGACCCACGGATACCAGTGGGCGATCGCGGTGCACCTGCTGGGCACGCTGTATCTGTGTGCCGTGGTCGTACGGGACATCCTCATGCCGGAGCGGGACGTGGTGCGCCGCTCCGGTGACGACGACCCCTCGGGCGGTGTGCTCGACGGCGCGGCGGACGTCTTCGTGCTCGGCGCGGCGGCCCATCCCCCGCGGCACGCCGCCCACTTCGACGCTCCTCAGGTGGACTGGGGCAGCCCGGAGACGGAACCCCCGACAGGCCGTTCGCTCTGAGCGAACAGACCTCGGACGCCCGCGCCACACGGCGTCGGCGGGCACGGAAAAGGCCGTACACGGAACTCCGGTGTACGGCCTTTCGGCTGTTCGTGGGTCGCTCAGTGGTCCACGAGCCGGTCGAACTGCGTGGTGGTGTGCCGCAGATGGGCCACCAGCTCCTCTCCGACCTTCGGCTCGGGCGCGTCCGCCGGCACGAACAGGATCGACACCTGCATGTGCGGCGGCTCGGCGAACCAGCGCTGCTTGCCGCCCCAGACGAACGGAGAAAGGTTCCGGTTCACGGTCGCCAGGCCGGCCCGTGCGACGCCCTTGGCGCGCGGCATGACGCCGTGCAGCGCCTTCGGGGCCTCCAGGCCCACTCCGTGCGACGTACCGCCCGCCACGACCACCAGATAGCCGTCGGAGGCCACCTTCTGCTGGCGGTAGCCGAACCGGTCCCCCTTGGCGACGCGGGTGACGTCCAGGATCGCCCCGCGGTACTCGGTGGCCTCGTGGTCCCCCAGCCACAGCCGCGTGCCGATCCGGGCTCGGAAGCGGGTCTGCGGGAACTGCTGCTGGAGCCGGGCGAGTTCGTCGGCCTTGAGGTGGCTGACGAACATCGTGTGCAGCGGCAGCCGGGCCGCTCGCAGCCGGTCCATCCAGCCGATGACCTCCTCGACGGCGTCCGAGCCGTCGGTGCGGTCCAGCGGCAGATGGATGGCGAAGCCCTCCAGCCGGACGTTCTCGATGGCGGAGTGCAGCTGGGGCAGCTCCTGCTCGCTGATGCCGTGCCGCTTCATCGAGGACATCACCTCGATGACCACACGGGCGCCCACGAGGCCGTACACGCCGTCGATGGACGATACCGAGCGGATGACCCGGTCGGGCAGCGGCACGGGCTCCTCGCCCCGCCGGTACGGCGTCAGCACCAGCAGGTCACCGCCGAACCAGTCCTTTATGCGCGCGGCCTCGTACGTCGTGCCGACGGCGAGGATGTCCGAGCCCAGGCGCGTGGCCTCCTCGGCCAGGCGCTCGTGCCCGAAGCCGTAGCCGTTGCCCTTGCAGACCGGGACGAGCCCCGGGAACTGCTCCTGCACGTGCTTGTGGTGCGCACGCCAGCGCGCGGTGTCGACGTAGAGCGTGAGCGCCATGGCCGGACCTGGGACCTTTCTCGTGGCTGCGGTGTGTCAGAGGTATGGAAGCACCGAACGGGACATCAGCGACGCGACATGTAGATGTCGAGAGCCTTGTGGAGCAGCTTGTTCAGCGGGAAGTCCCATTCGCCGAGGTACTCGGCGGCCTGCCCGCCGGTGCCCACCTTGAACTGGATCAGGCCGAAGAGGTGGTCGGTCTCGTCCAGCGAGTCGGAGATGCCGCGCAGGTCGTAGACCGTCGCGCCGAGCGCGTAGGCGTCGCGCAGCATCCGCCACTGCATCGCGTTCGAGGGCCGGACCTCACGGCCGATGTTGTCGGAGGCGCCGTAGGAGTACCAGACGTGCCCACCGACGATCAGCATGGTCGCCGCGGAGAGGTTCACGCCGTTGTGGCGGGCGAAGTACAGCCGCATGCGGTTGGGGTCCTCGCTGTTGAGGGCCGTCCACATGCGCTGGAAGTACGACAGCGGGCGGGGCCGGAAGTGGTCGCGCACGGCCGTGATCTCGTACAGCCGCTGCCACTCCTCGAGGTCCTGGTAGCCACCCTGGACGACCTCGACGCCGGCCTTCTCGGCCTTCTTGATGTTGCGGCGCCACAGCTGGTTGAAGTTCTTGTGGACCTCTTCCAGGGAGCGGTTGGCCAGCGGCACCTGGTAGACGTAACGCGGCTGGACATCACCGAAGCCGGCCCCGCCGTCCTCACCCTGTTGCCAGCCCATTCGGCGCAGCTTGTCGGCCACCTCGAAGGCGCGCGGCTCGATGAAGTCGGCCTCGATGTCGCGCAGGCGCTTCACGTCCGGGTCCTGGATGCCCTGCTTGATGGAGTTGGCCTCCCAGCGCCGGATGATCACCGGCGGGCCCATCTTCACGGAGAAGGCGCCCTGCTGCTTGAGGTGGGCCAGCATCGGCTGGATCCAGTCGTCCAGATTCGGCGCGAACCAGTTGATGACCGGGCCCTCGGGAAGGTAGGCGAGGTAGCGCTTGATCTTGGGTAGCTGGCGGTAGAGGACCAGGCCCGCGCCGACCATCTCGCCGGTGCGGTCGTCGAACCAGCCGAGGTTCTCGGACCGCCACTCCGCCTTGACATCGGCCCAGGCCGGGACCTGCATGTGGCTCGCCGCCGGCAGACTCTGGATGTATGCCAGATGCTGTTCGCGGCTGATGGTCCTCAGGGTCAGGCTCATGTCGGGGCGCTCCTCGGGCTGGTGTGTCCCCATGGGTACAGGGGCTCCGGCTCTCGCGCCGAAGCCTACTGCGCCTTGCGGGCGCCCCGACTGGGCGTACGGGTCCTTCACCCCGGCCTGTCGCGCGCCGAGGCGGTCAGCGGTGTTCTACGGATGTTCGAGACGCGGTGTCCGGACGGTCATCCGCCTAGCCCGCCGAACAGTCCGCCGTGCGCCATTCCCAGGTAGAAACCGACGGCCGCGGCACCGAGACCCAGGATCAGACCGAGGCGCTCGCGTGTGGTCTCCGAGATCCACTGCCCGTACGCGCCGGTGAAGATCCCCACCAGGCCCGTCCAGGAGCTGATCAGGTGGAGGTTGTCGAACATCGCCGTGACGAAGGACGTCACGCCCAGAACCAGCGTCACCAAGGTCAGCGCGTCCTGGAGGGGATGAGGTTTGCCGTCCGTCGCGAGGAAGGATCCGGCGGTGTTGGGTCGCAATGCCTGTTGTGCCATGGGGCACCTCCTGCGGAAGGCGGCGCATCGTAGCGCCATACACACCCGACGTGTACAGATTGGCGGTCCCCCCGGCCGGATTTCAACCGGAAGCCGGTGTGCGGGTACTCTGTACCGTCTGCACCGGTGTCTGCCCAGGCCACCGCGGAGGCTCCCGACGGGAGCCTCCGATTGTCAGTGGCGGCTGTTTTACTGACAGACACTGTTGCGTACGCATCACAACCCTCCTGCCACGGAACGACCGTGGCCGCTGAGTCCAAAGGAGGTGGGTTCCACATGCGTCACTACGAGGTGATGGTCATCCTCGACCCCGATCTGGAGGAGCGCGCTGTCGCCCCCCTGATCGAGAACTTCCTCTCCGTCGTCCGTGAGGGCAACGGCAAGGTGGAGAAGGTCGACACCTGGGGCCGTCGTCGTCTCGCGTACGAGATCAAGAAGAAGCCCGAGGGCATCTACTCGGTCATCGACCTGCAGGCCGAGCCTGCGGTCGTCAAGGAGCTCGACCGCCAGATGAACCTGAACGAGTCGGTCCTCCGGACCAAGGTCCTCCGCCCCGAGACCCACTGAGCCATCCAGCTCAGCTGATCTCGGAATTCGAGTAGCAGCAACCAAGCAGCCAGAGCAAACCCGCCGAGAGGTTCCCCATGGCAGGCGAGACCGTCATCACGGTCGTCGGCAATCTTGTCGACGACCCCGAGCTGCGCTTCACCCCGTCCGGTGCGGCGGTCGCGAAGTTCCGCGTCGCGTCCACTCCCCGCACCTTCGACCGTCAGACCAACGAGTGGAAGGACGGCGAAAGCCTCTTTCTGACCTGCTCGGTCTGGCGTCAGGCGGCGGAGAACGTCGCCGAGTCGCTCCAGCGAGGCATGCGCGTCATCGTGCAGGGCCGGCTGAAGCAGCGGTCCTACGAGGACCGTGAGGGCGTCAAGCGCACGGTCTACGAACTGGACGTCGAGGAAGTCGGCGCCAGCCTGCGCAACGCCACGGCCAAGGTCACCAAGACCGCCGGTGGCGCTCGCGGTGGCCAGGGCGGTTACGGCGGCGGTGGCGGCCAGGGTGGCGGCGGCTGGGGCGGAGGCCCCGGTGGCGGCCAGCAGGGCGGCGGCGCTCCTGCCGACGACCCGTGGGCGACCGGCGCTCCCGCCGGTGGCAACCAGGGTGGCGGCGGCTGGGGTGGAAACTCCGGCGGCGGCGGTGGCGGCGGCTACTCGGACGAGCCCCCCTTCTAGGTCTTCGGACCGAGGGCGGGTCGTACCCAAACTTCTTGATCACACAGGAGAAACACCATGGCGAAGCCGCCTGTGCGCAAGCCGAAGAAGAAGGTCTGCGCTTTCTGCAAGGACAAGGTCACGTACGTGGACTACAAGGACACGAACATGCTGCGGAAGTTCATTTCCGACCGCGGCAAGATCCGTGCCCGCCGCGTGACCGGCAACTGCACGCAGCACCAGCGTGACGTCGCCACGGCCGTCAAGAACAGCCGTGAGATGGCGCTGCTGCCCTACACGTCCACCGCGCGATAAGGGAAGGGTGACCGACACATGAAGATCATCCTCACCCACGAGGTCTCCGGCCTCGGCGCCGCCGGCGACGTCGTCGACGTCAAGGACGGTTACGCTCGCAACTACCTCATCCCGCGGAAGTTCGCTATCCGCTGGACCAAGGGTGGCGAGCAGGACGTGGCGCAGATCCGCCGCGCCCGCAAGATCCACGAGATCCAGACCATCGAGCAGGCCAACGCTGTGAAGGCCCAGCTCGAAGGTGTCAAGGTCCGCCTGGCCGTCCGCTCCGGCGACGCCGGTCGTCTCTTCGGTTCCGTCACCCCGGCCGACATCGCTTCCGCGATCAAGGCTTCCGGTGGCCCCGAGGTCGACAAGCGCCGCATCGAGCTCGGCGCGCCGATCAAGACCCTGGGCGCCCACGAGACGTCCGTGCGTCTGCACCCCGAGGTTGCCGCCAAGGTCAGCATCGAGGTCGTCGCGGCGTGACGCTGCGCTCGGCTTGAGCAGCTGAGAGGGGCCGCCTCCTACGAGGCGGCCCCTCTTCGCGTTCGGTGTCGGTACGGCTGCGTGCCGGGCGCTGCGTGTTTCACGTGAAACGGTCAGCGCGTCGCACCCGTCACGATCCAGCGGCCCGAGCGGGCGCGCAGCCAGAGGGTGAGCATCCTGACCGTCATCATGAGCGTCATGGCCGCCCAGAGCGCGATGAGGCCACCGCCCAGTGTGGGGACGAGCAGCGCGACCGGGGTGAACACCGCCAAGGTCACCACCATGGCCCAGGCCAGGTAGGGCCCGTCCCCGGCACCCATCAGGACGCCGTCCAGGACGAAGACGATCCCGCAGACGGGCTGGGAGAGCGCCACCATCAGCAGTGCGGGCAGCGCCGCGTCCTTCACCACGGAGTCGCTGGTGAACAGCGGGAGGAACAAGGGCCGGGCGGCCACCACGAGCAGGCCCAGTACGACACCGGTGGCGATGCCCCACTGGACCATCCGGCGGCAGGCTTCGCGGGCGCCCTGGGCGTCGTCCGCGCCGAGATAGCGCCCGATGATGGCCTGACCTGCGATCGCTATGGCGTCGAGAGCGAAGGCCAGCAGGCTCCACAGGGACAGAATGATCTGGTGGGCGGCCATGTCGGCGTCACCGAGGCGGGCCGCGACGGCCGTGGCGATCATGAGGATCGCCCGCAGCGACAGCGTCCGGACGAGCAGGGGCGCGCCGGCCTGTGCGGAGGCCCTGATGCCCGTGGCGTCGGGGCGCAGGGACGCCCCGTGCTTACGGGCGCCCCGGACCACCACGGCGAGATAGACCAGCGCCATGCCGCACTGGGCGATGACGGTGCCCCAGGCGGAGCCTGCGATACCGAGGCCGACGCCATAGACGAGTCCGACGTTGAGGACGGCATTGGCGACGAAGCCCGCGACGGCGACGTACAGCGGGGTCCGGGTGTCCTGGAGCCCGCGCAGCACCCCGGTCGCGGCGAGCACGACCAGCATCGCCGGGATGCCCAGGGCCGAGATGCGCAGATAGGTGGTCGCATAGGGAGCGGCGGTGGGCGAGGTGCCGAAGAGGGACACGAGACCGGGGGCCAGGGGCAGGACGGCGGCGATGACCGCGGCTCCCAGCAGGAGCGCCAGCCAGATGCCGTCCATGCCCTGGCGTATGGCTGCCTGGAGGTCGCCCGCGCCGACCCGGCGCGCGACGGCGGCCGTGGTGGCGTAGGCGAGGAAGACGAAGACGCTCACGGCGGTCGTGAGGAGGGCCGAGGCTACGCCGAGTCCGGCGAGCTGGGCGGTGCCGAGATGGCCGACGATGGCGCTGTCGGCCATGACGAACAGCGGCTCGGCGACGAGTGCGCCGAAGGCCGGGACGGCCAGCGCGACGATCTCGCGGTCGTGCTGCCGTCGGGTGGGCCTGGGGGTCGCGGGAGCCAGTGGCATGGGCACTAATCTAATCGTCCACAGGTAAGAGGTGCAACTAAGTTGCAGTCCTTACTTCTCATCTGACGTCGCGTAGGCTCGCGCACCGTTCGAACCGATCTTGATCCGACTGGGGAAGTTTTTCTTCTGCACAGCCGGTGGACGACAACGTTGCAGGTCAGAGCGATTTCTCCAGGGTGAGCGAGGGCTTGTTCACAGGGCTGTCCACCGGGTCGTGCACAGGTTTTGCCGGTTTCTCCACAGCATCCGGGCCGTCGTCCACATGGCCTGTGGATAACCAGATTGGCTGACGGTGCCGACGGGCCTAACGTGGTCCGGCGCCCGCTCCGTCCGCCGACCTCGGAAACGTCACAAATCCGACGCGATGGAACCGGAGTTGGGCCTCTCAACTGTCAGTGTCGTGCCGTAGAAATGAGGGGCACGGCGAGGTCCGCTGGGCGGACGGGAGGAGGTGGCTCGGTGAGCATTTCCGAGCCCTTGGACGACCCGTGGGCCGACAGTGGCCCCAGTGATCGTCTGCCTGCTTCCCGTCGACGCGGGGACGGCGGCCGAAGCCGTGACGAGCGACACGACCGGGGCCGGGAGAACGGTGAGTGGGACGGCGGCGGCTCGGCCTTCGAGCGCGTGCCGCCGCAGGATCTCGACGCCGAGCAGTCCGTCCTCGGCGGCATGCTGCTGTCCAAGGACGCCATCGCGGACGTAGTCGAGGTCCTCAAGGGCCATGACTTCTACAAGCCCGCCCATGAGACGATCTACACCGCGATCCTCGACGTCTACGCCAAGGGCGAGCCGGCCGACCCCATCACGATCGCCGCCGAGCTCACCAAGCGCGGCGAGATCAACAAGGTCGGCGGCGCCTCTTATCTGCACACGCTCGTCCAGACCGTGCCGACGGCGGCCAACGCCGAGTACTACGCCGAGATCGTCCACGAGCGGGCCGTACTGCGCCGGCTGGTCGAGGCGGGCACCCGCATCACCCAGATGGGATACGCGGCCGACGACGACGTCGACGAGATCGTCAACCGCGCCCAGGCCGAGATCTACGCCGTCACCGAGCAGCGCACCAGCGAGGACTACCTGCCCCTCGGCGACATCATGGAGGGCGCCCTCGACGAGATCGAGGCCATCGGCTCGCGCAGCGGTGAGATGACCGGTGTGCCCACCGGCTTCACGGACTTCGACTCGCTGACGAACGGGCTGCACCCGGGCCAGATGATCGTCATCGCCGCGCGTCCCGCCATGGGTAAGTCGACGCTGGCGCTGGACTTCGCCCGGGCCGCCTCGATCAAGCACAATCTGCCGAGCGTCATCTTCTCGCTCGAAATGGGCCGCAACGAGATCGCGATGCGTCTGCTGTCCGCCGAGGCCCGTGTCGCCCTGCACCACATGCGCTCGGGCACCATGACCGACGAGGACTGGACGCGACTGGCCCGCCGTATGCCGGACGTCTCCGCGGCCCCCCTCTACATCGACGACTCCCCGAACCTTTCGATGATGGAGATCCGCGCCAAGTGCCGCCGTCTGAAGCAGCGCAACGACCTCAAGCTGGTCGTCATCGACTATCTCCAGCTGATGCAGTCCGGCGGTTCCAAGCGGGCCGAGAGCCGTCAGCAGGAGGTCTCGGACATGTCCCGTAACCTCAAGCTCCTCGCCAAGGAGCTGGAGGTCCCGGTCATCGCGCTCTCACAGCTGAACCGTGGCCCCGAACAGCGCACCGACAAGAAGCCGATGGTCTCCGACCTGCGTGAGTCCGGCTCCATCGAGCAGGACGCCGACATGGTCATCCTGCTGCACCGCGAGGACGCGTACGAGAAGGAGTCCCCGCGCGCGGGGGAGGCCGACCTGATCGTGGCCAAGCACCGTAACGGCCCGACCGCGACGATCACGGTGGCCTTCCAGGGCCACTACTCGCGGTTCGTGGACATGGCACAGACCTGAGAAATGAACTCGACGCACTTCGCCGCACCCGATGGACTGGGCTCATGACGACATCGCAGGAAGAGCTGCTCCCCGGTACGCGACGAGCACTGCTGCACCGGATCGCCGTGGCGCAGGCGGAAGGGCGGGCACCGTCACTGGTGGCGGCTGTGGTGAGGGACGGAAGGGCCGTGTGGCACGGTGCGCGGACCTCGGTGGACGGGCACGCCCCGGACGAGAACGTGCAGTACCGGATCGGCTCGATCACCAAGACCTTCACCGCCGTCCTCGTGCTGCGGCTGCGCGACGAGGGACTCCTCGACCTCGGTGACCCCCTGGAGAAGCATCTGCCGGGCACCGGCGCGGGGGAGGCCACCATCGCCGAACTGCTCGCGCACACCGGCGGGCTGGCGGCGGAGTCGCCCGGGCCGTGGTGGGAGCGCACACCCGGGTCGCTGCGCCCCGAACTCGCCGACGTGCTCGGCGAGCAGCCCTTCCTGCACCCCGTCGGCCGCCGCCACCACTACTCGAACCCCGGCTACACGCTGCTGGGCGCGCTGGTGGAGGAACTGCGGGGCGCTCCCTGGGAGGACGTCCTGCGGCGCGAGATCCTCGAACCTCTGGGCCTGAGCCGGACAAGTGCGCAGCCCCGGGCGCCGCGTGCGGGTGGCTGGGCCGTGCATCCGTGGGCCGATGTGATGCTTCCTGAGCCCGCCGAGGATCTCGGGAGAATGGCTCCTGCCGGGCAACTCTGGTCCACCTCCGGTGACCTGGCGCGGTTCGCCGCCTTCCTGGCCACGGGGGACGATCGGGTGCTGAGCGCGGAGTCCGTACGGGAGATGCGCACGCCGGCCGCGCCGGCCGAGGCCGCGGACGTGGCGGACGGTGCCTCCTACGGACTCGGCCTGCAGATCCAGCACCGCCACGGGCGGCTGCTGGTGGGGCACTCGGGTTCGCTGCCGGGCTTCCTGGCGAACCTCGTCATCAGCGTGGCGGACGATGTCGCGGCCGTGGTGCTGGCGAACTGCACCTCCGGCCCGGTGCTGTCCGCGGTGGGCGCCGATCTCGTCCGCATCGTCGCCGAGGCCGAGCCCCGGATCCCGGAGCCGTGGCGGCCGCTGAGGGAAGCCGACCCGTTCGTGGTGGAGCTGGCGGGCCAGTGGTACTGGGGCACGCAGGCCTTCGCCGTGCGGGTGACGGCCGACGGGCTCATTTCGCTCGGGCCGCTGTCCGGCAACGGCCGCCGGTCACGCTTCCGGCCCAACGGTGACGGTACTTGGACGGGCCTTGAGGGCTACTACGCCGGAGAGCTTCTGCGGCCCGTACAGAGCCCGGACGGGTCGGTGAGCCATCTAGACCTCGGATCGTTCGTGTTCACGCGGCAGCCGTACGAGGAGGGGGCTCCGGTGCCCGGTGGCGTGGATCCGGAGGGGTGGCGCGGGATCGGCTAGTCGGTCCGATACAGGAGGCGGCCCGTTTCACGTGAAACAGGCCGCCTCCTGTGTTTGAGAGCCGGAGTGTGAAGCTGTCTGTCAGAGCTGGAGCTTGAAGCCCACATGCGAGGCCGTGAAGCCGAGCCGCTCGTAGAAGCGGTGGGCGTCGGTGCGGCTGACGTCGGAGGTCAGCTGCACCAACTGGCAGCCCTGGTGACGGGATTCGTCGATCGCCCACTGGATCAGCTGGGTGCCCAGCCCGGTGCCGCGCTCGTCCGCGTGGATGCGAACGGCCTCGATGATCGACCGGGTGGCACCGCGCCGGGACAGCCCGGGAATGAGGGTGAGCTGGAGCGTGCCGATGACGCGGCCCTCGCGCACGGCCACGACCACCCGCTGGTTCGGGTCGGCGGAGAGCCGCTCCAGCGCGGTCAGATACGGGGCCAGGTCGTCCGGTGACTCGCGCCGCGTGCCCAGTGGGTCGTCGGCGAGCATGCCGACGACGGCCGGGATGTCGGCGGCGACGACAGGGCGTATTTCGAGGTCTCCCATGCCCGCACCCTATGCGGGCACGTTCAACGACTCGACGACCCGTACCAGCGGCGCGAGTTCGGGGTTTCCGGCCGCCTCGTCGAGGGCCTCGCGCAGGGCGGTGTCATTGGTCGGACGCGCCTCTTCGAGCAGTTCGAGACCCGCTTCGGTGACGTTCGTGTAGATGCCACGTCGGTCGGTGGGGCACAGATAGCGCTCAAGCAGGCCGCGGTCCTCCAGACGCGTGACGAGCCGGGTGGTGGCGCTCTGGCTGAGGACGACCGCGTCGGCGACCTGCTTCATCTGCAGATGCCCCCCTTCGCGGTCGTGCTGCCGGCTGAGCACGTCCAGCAGGGAGTACTCGCGCACGCTCAGGTCGTGCTTCGCCTGCAGGGCCCGCTCGATGTGCGCCTCGATCCTCCCGTGCAGCAGGGAGAGGGCACACCAGCCCTGGGCGAGGGCGGTGAGCGCGGGGTCCGTCGCTGTCATGGGCGTTCTCCTCCGTCCCGGAGCGGCTGAAACCCAGGATAGGGCAACACCGCGACAGTCCGCGCTTGCATATAGCCCGCGTCTGCAACTATTGTGAACGCACGCAAAGCGCTCCTGCAATCATCTGGGAAGGGTGTACCTCCACATGCCTCTCGCGCTTCTGGCCCTCGCGATCGGGGCCTTCGGAATCGGAACGACCGAGTTCGTGATCATGGGCCTGCTGCCCGAGGTCGCGGGTGACTTCGGCGTCTCCATCCCCACCGCGGGCCTGCTCGTCACGGGCTATGCGCTCGGTGTGGTGATCGGCGCTCCGCTGATGACGGCGCTCGGCACCAAGGTCTCGCGCAAGCGGATGCTGATGCTGCTGATGGGCCTGTTCATCGCCGGAAACCTGGTGTCCGCCCTCGCCCCCGCCTTCGCCGTCATGCTGATCGGACGGGTGATCGCCTCGCTCGCCCACGGCGCCTTCTTCGGCATCGGCTCGGTCGTCGCGGCCGAACTGGTGGCCCCGGACAAGAAGGCCGGAGCCATCGCGATGATGTTCACCGGCCTGACGGTCGCCAATGTCGTCGGCGTCCCGCTGGGCACCCTCGTCGGCCAGCACGTCGGCTGGCGCGTGACCTTCGGGATCGTCGCCGCCCTCGGCGTCGTCGGCCTGGCCGGCATCGCCAGGCTGGTCCCGGAGCTGCCCAAGTCGGACGGTGTGCATCTGCGCCACGAACTGGCGGCCTTCAAGAACGCCCAGGTCCTGCTGGCCATGGCGATGACCGTCCTCGGCTTCGGCGGGGTCTTCGCGGCCATCACCTACATCGCGCCGATGATGACCCATGTCGCCGGCTTCGCCGACGGCTCCGTCACCTGGCTGCTGGTCCTCTTCGGCCTCGGCATGGTCGGCGGCAACCTCGTCGGCGGCAGGTTCGCCGACCGCGCGCTGATGCCCATGCTGTACGTCTCCCTGGGCGCCCTGGCCGTCGTGCTCGCGCTCTTCACGCTCACCGCGCACAACAAGATCGCGGCAGCCGTGACCATCGCCCTCATCGGCGCGCTGGGCTTCGCGACCGTCCCGCCGCTGCAGAAGCGCGTCCTCGACCAGGCGCACGGAGCACCCACCCTGGCCTCGGCCGTGAACATCGGCGCCTTCAACCTCGGCAACGCGCTCTCCGCCTGGCTCGGCGGCATGGTGATCGCCGCGGGCTACGGATACACCGCCCCCAACTGGGTCGGCGCCGCGCTTGCCGCGGCCGCCCTGATCCTGGCCGTCCTCTCAGCGGCCCTGGAGCGCCGCGACAGCGAGCCCTCCGCCGTGGTAGCGGGTGGCACACCCACCGCGCAGCGGACGGCCGTCCACCACTGAGCCACACCCCTCATTCGAGTCCGAGGAGAAACACCCCATGAGCACCACCGCCGTCGCCCCGCTCAGCACCCGCGACGCCGAGAGCCTCATCACCGAGGTCCGTCGCGCGGCGGAGACCGCCGGAGTCACCGTCAGCGTCACCGTCCTGGACGCGGGCGGTCATCTGCTCGCCTTCCGGCGTGACGACCGGGCCGTGCTGATTTCCGGGGAGACCAGCACCCGCAAGGCGTACACGGCGCTTCAGCTGAACGCCCCCACCGCGGACCTCGTCGAAGCCGTCCAGCCCGGCGGCCTGTTCCACACGCTGCCCACCGCGCTCGACCGGCCGCTGCTGTTCATCGCGGGCGGCATCCCGGTACACCGCGACGGCCGTCTGATCGGTGCGGTAGGCGTCGGCGGCGGTGCGCCGGAGCAGGACCACGGCTTCGCTCTCGCCGCCGTGGAGACGCTCGCCCGATCCCGCGCATGACCAAGCTCCAAGGCCGGCTCCCGCCACACGGTGGGAGCCGGCCTTCGCCGTGCGTACGAGCGCTGCTCAGCCCGCCGCGACCGTCACCGGAGCGAAGCGCCGGGTCCAGTCCCCGGGCAGTTCCGTGATGCCGTACGTCATGACGGCGTTGGACGACACGGGCTTCAGCCCGCGCTCCTGCGCCCAGGCCATCAGCTCCTCGTGCCGTACATCGATGTCGATGCGGAGCGGACGCTCCGTGTGGGCGGCGAGTGAGGCGAGCAGAGCCTTCGCGGTCTCCGTGTCGCGGGCGATCAGCGGACCGACGACATGGGTGTCCATATTGGGCCAGGCGGCCGTGTATCCGACGATCCGGCCGTGCTCCTCGGCGACACGCAGCTGGTCGGCGAAGGCGGGCAGGCGCGTGATGATGTGCGTGCGATCGGCGCCGAACACCTCCTCGTCGAGCCGGAGGATCGAGCCGAGGTCCTCGGCGGTGGCCGAGCGCGTCACGACCCGAGGCTCCGGCCCGCCCGGCGTGAAGTGCCCGCGGAGCATCTCCGCCCGCCCGGTGACCTTGAAGCCGAGCTCCTCGTAGAGCGGTCGGCCGTACGGCGTCGCATGAAGCGTCAGCGGTGTGGTTCCCATCGTCGAGACGATGTGGCGCATCAGCCGGCGTCCGACGCCCTGGCGGGCGTGCCTCTCGGCGACCAGCACCATGCCGATGGCCGCAAGATCCGGCCGTTCCCGGGGGCCGTACTCCGTGACGACGTAGGCGGCGACAAGGCCGCCGTCGGGGTCGTCGATGCCGTGGCCCTTCCCGGCCGTGAGGAGGAATCCCCACTTGTGTTCCTCGCGGGGCCACCCCCGGTTCTCTGACAGGTCGGCGCAGGCGGCGAGATCGCGAGGCGTCAGTCGACGGATGGGCAGAGCGGCGAGGGAAGGAGTCGGCACGCAGGTCAGGCTGTCCGACCGGCACCCCTGACGTCCACCTGATTCGAGGGGACGCATGTGCTTTTGGCCACGTCGTGGCCATCCGTACAACGTGTGGACCAGGAGGGTTGTTTCACGTGAAACATCGGGGACCCGATTGGCGTGCGGGGCACACGGTCAGCCGAGGTCGGGGGCGTGCATGGCGCGTACGCCCTCGATATTGCCGTCCAGATAGTGCCGCAGCGACAGCGGGACGAGATGGACGGAGGCGATGCCGACCCGGGTGAACGGCACGCGGACGATCTCGTACTCGCCGGCGGGCTCCTCCACTTCGGGGCCATGGCGCAGGGCCGGGTCCATGGACTCCAGATGGCAGACGAAGAAGTGCTGCACCTTCACGCCGGTCGCGCCGCCGTCCTCACCGATGTGCTCCACGGTGTCCACGAAGCAGGGCACCACATCGGTGATCTTGGCGCCGAGCTCCTCGTACACCTCGCGGTGCAGGGCATCGACGACGGTCGTGTCCTCCGGTTCGACCCCGCCACCGGGAGTGACCCAGTAGGGATCGACACCGGGCTTGGTGCGCTTGATCAGGATCAGGTCGTCGCCATCCAGGAGGACGGCACGGGCGGTGCGCTTGACCACGGGTCGGACGGTCATGGAGGAAATGTGGCCCGGCTGGTTCCACGTGAAACATCACAAACTGCCACCGTCCCATTGCATGGCGTGATTCGCCCGCCGAGGACGCTCAGCACCAGTCCGTCGCCGCCCGCTGGAGCCACTCGTGCGCCCGCGCGACATGGGGCATGGCGAGTGTGCCGGTGCGTACCACCAGGAAGTACGTCCGCAGGGGCGGCACCGCGGGATTGTGGAGTGCGACGACCCCCCCGAGGTCGAGAGCGGCGGCGCACAGATAGCGGGGAAGCACCGCGAGCCCCGCGCCCGTGATCGTGCATGCGAGGACGGCACGCAGATCGGGGACGATGACGGTGCCCGAGGCGGCCGGGCGGGAGTCGAAGACGGAGGCCCAGTAGCGGGAGACGAAGGGCAGCGACTCATGGACCTCGACGACGGGCAGGTTCTCCAGGGCGGGCGCGCCCTTGCGGCGCAGCACCCCGGAACCGATCTGCTCGGCCCAGCGCGGGGCCGCGACCAATACATGCTCCTCGTCGCAGAGCGCAGTCGCCGTGAGCAGCGCGCCGCGCGGACGGGCCGTACTGATGGCCAGATCATGATGTCCGGCGGCCAGCCCCTCCAGGGTCTCCTCCGCGTTCCCGAATGAGGCGCGCAGCGCGAAACCCTGGCCGTCCTCGCCGGTGAGCTCCGTGAGGGCGGGCAGTGCGCGCTCCGCGGTGAACTCGGGCGGACCGGCGAGATGCAGGGTGCGCAGCGAGGACTCGTCGTCGAGTCCCGTCTCGGTGATCTCCACCAGGGCGTCGAGGTGCGGCGCGGCCTTGTGGGCGAGTTCGTCGCCGATGGTCGTCGGAGTCACTCCGCGGGCCTGCCGCAGGAACAGCGGGCGGCCCAGCTGTCTTTCCAGGGTGCGGATCTGTGAGGTGACGGCCGGCTGCGAGAGGCCGAGCAGGGCGGCGGCGCGGGTGAAGGAGCCGGCCCGGTGCACGGTCACGAAAGTGCGCAGCAAGGCCAGATCCATGGCACGCCCTCCCCTTTCCCTGCCCTTCTCCGGCCCCCGGGCAGGGCCCAACTATAAATAAGTCGATAGGTCTCTGTCGCTACAGTGATTGGACACTGACACAGAGTCAACTAGCCTTGTTCGCGCGGTTCTTCGCGCGCAGAACCGGGACGGTCCGAGCCACGAGGGGGGAGGCTCGGACCGTCCGTTGTACGTAGCCGGACCCAGGGCGGGCGTCCCCGATCCGGTCAGTCCACCGATGCGTCGAGCGCCCGGAGCACATCCGCCACCAGATCGTCGGCGTCCTCGGCACCGACGGACAGCCGGATGAAGCCCTCAGGCACCGGATCCCCGCCCCAGCGCCGCCTCCGCTCGGCCGTGGACCGCACCCCGCCGAAGCTCGTCGCGTCGTCCACGAGCCGCAGCGCCTGGAGAAAACGCTCGGCACGCGCGCGCGTGGGCAGCGTGAAGGACACCACGCACCCATAGCGCCGCATCTGCCGCGAGGCGGTCTTGTACGAGGGGTCGTCGGGCAGCCCGGGATAGCGCAGCCCGGTCACCTCGGGCCGCTCGCGCAGGGCCTGCGCGAGCACGAGGGCGGTGGCGTTCTGCCGGTCCGCGCGCAGCTGGAGCGTCGCGATGGAGCGGTGCGCCAGCCAGGCCTCCATGGGCCCGGCGATCGCCCCGACGATCTTGCGCCAGCGGCGGACGGCGGCCATGGCCTCGGCGTCGCGGCCGGCGACATACCCCAGGAGGATGTCCCCGTGCCCGGTGAGCTGCTTGGTGCCGCTCGCCACGGAGAAGTCGGCGCCCAGCTCCAGCGGCCGCTGCCCGAGCGGCGTGGCAAGGGTGTTGTCGACGGCGACCAGGGCGCCACGCGCGTGTGCCGCCTCGGCGAGCCGCCGGATGTCGCACACATCGAGCCCCGGGTTGGACGGGGACTCGATCCACAGCAGCTTCGCCCCGTCCAGAACCTCCAGCTGGGCGTCGTCACCGGTCGGGGCGGTACGCACCTCGATGCCGTACGCCTCCAGCTGGGCGCGCACCATGGGCAGCACCTGGTAGCCGTCGCTCGGCAGCACCACGGCGTCCCCGGCGCGCAGCTGGGAGAACAGCACGGCGGAGACGGCGGCCATGCCGGAGGCGAACACAAGGGTCTCGACGGCGTCCTGCCCGGGCGCCTCCAGCTCGCCGATGGCCCGCTCCAGCAGGGTCCACGTCGGGTTGTCGTCACGCCCGTAGGCGTACGGGCCCGTCACCTCACCCGGCAGATGGAAGTGCGCCGCGAAGACCGGGCCGGGCAGGGTCGGTTCGTACTTGACCGGTTCGGGCAGCCCTGCCCGCACCGCGCGCGTGCCGTCCCCCGTACCGCCGTCGTCCGTCGCTGAATCGCTCATGCCGCCCGTCCCTCCACCTGCTCGCGTACCGCGGCGAGCAGACCGGTGCTTGCCGCCTCCACCATCTCAAGACACTCCTCGAAGCCGTCCGGACCGCCGTAGTACGGGTCCGGCACATCGAGGTCGTCGCCTGCGGCGGGGTCGTACGAACGGAGCAGCCGCACCTTGAGCGCGTCCTCGTCCGTGGGCGCCAGACGGCGCAGCGCCTTGAGGTGGCCGGCGTCGAGGGCGATCACGAGGTCGAGGCGCGCGAACCACGAGGCCCGGAACTGGCGGGCCGTGTGGTCCGCGTCGTAGCCGTGTTCCTCCAGGACGGAGACGGTACGCGGGTCCGCGCCGTCGCCCTCGTGCCAGTCGCCGGTGCCGGCGCTGTCGATCTCGACCAGGCCCGCCAGGTCCGCCTCCGCCACGCGCGCGCGGAAGACGGATTCGGCCATCGGGGAACGACAGATGTTGCCGGTGCAGACGAAGCAGACGCGGTACGCCATCGGGGTCAGTCCTTGCCGTCGGGCAGGACGACGTTCAGCGCCCAGGAGACGATGGAGATGATCAGGCCGCCGACGACGGCGGTCCAGAAGCCGTCCACGTGGAAGCCCACGTCGAGCTTGCCGCTCAGCCACGAGGTCAGCATCAGCATCAGCGCGTTGACCACCAGGGTGATCAGGCCGAGGGTCAGGATGAACAGGGGGAAGGTCAGGATCTTCACGATCGGCTTGACGAGCCAGTTCACCAGGCCGAAGAGCAGGGCGACCACTATCAGCGTGCCGACCTTCTTGCCCGTGCTGTCACCGGTCAGAGTGATCTTGTCGAGCAGCCACACGGCGACCGCCAGGGCCCCGGCGTTGGCGATCGTCTTGACTACGAAATTCTTCATGTGTCTGATCGTGGCAGACGTGACCGGATCTGAGCAGTGAGCAAGGGCGGACAAGTGAGATGAAGGCATTCCGGCTGGACGAACTGGAGGCGGAGCGCGCCGCCAACGAGGGGGCCTACCTCCAGTTTCTGCGGGAGCGCAACATGTCGGTCGGTCTCTATGCCCTCAACGCGGGCGAGCACGACCCTCAGAAGCCCCACAACCAGGACGAGGTGTACTTCGTCGTGAGTGGCCGTGCGTCGATCACGGTGGGCATGGAGACGACTCAGGTCGCGCGCGGCAGCGTGGTGTACGTGCCGGCCGGGGTGGCCCACAAGTTCCATCACATCAGCGAGGACCTGAGGGTCCTGGTGATCTTCTCTCCCCCTGAGGCCTGATTCCGCGCCTCAGGGTTCCCTAGGGGAACGGTCAGGGGAGGACAAGGGGTGCGAGGCCCCCGCCGGGCCCCCTGGCGGCTCTAGCATCGAGTGCAGGACATCGAGAACGCACAAGACTGCAAAGGACGAGGGCAATGCGAGAGATCTTCGCGGGACTGCCGTGGTGGGTGAAGTGGATCGCGGTGCCGGTCATCGCCCTGGTCGTGTTCGGCGGGCTGATAGTCAGCGTGGTCGGATTCGTGGTCTACCTGCTCTTCAAGATCCTGATCTTCGTCGCTCTGGTCGGCGGACTGATCTACGTCGTGCGGAAGTTCATGTCGGGTTCCTCGTCGCGCAGCGACTGGTGAGGGCCGTGGGAAACGGGTGGCGGTAACAGGAATCACCTGTTCCCTCGGGCGAGCGAAGTTTTCCGGGCAGGCCGTCTGACAGCCGTGGCGGGCCGTTAAAGTCCGGAATTCGACGCGGGGCCCAGCCCCGCGGGCGGCGTACACCCCACCCGTGTTCCTCCGCACGGGCTGCCCCCTCGCGCTTCGGGAGTGACCCTTGGCCACGGCTGACACCGCACCCGCAGTACCGCACGCACCCCCCGCACAGCCGCGCTCCTCCACACCCCCCGCGCAGCGGCCGACCTCCGCGGCGGTCCCCGAGCAGCCGCACTCCGCGACCCTCATCGGTTCCGTGCAACGGGCGATGCGGCTGCTGGAAACGGTCGCCGAGCACGAGTACGGCGCTCCCGCCAAGCAACTGGCCCGCGAGACCGGCCTGGCGCTCCCGACGGCCTACCACCTGTTGCGCACCCTCGTGCACGAGGGCTATCTCCGCCGTGACAAGGGCCTGTTCTTCCTCGGTGAGGCGGCCGAGCGGCTGGGCAGCAGCGGGGCGCAGCAGAAACGTCGCAGCGCGGTCTCGGCCGTGCTCGCGCAATGGCGCGATTCCATTGGTGTACCGGTGTACTACGCGATGTACCAGGACGGCGAGATCGAGGTCATGTGCGTTTCCGACACCCCGGGCAACCCGGCGGTCGAGGAGTGGGCCGACTTCCGCGAAACCGGGCACGCGCACTCGATCGGGCAGTGTCTGCTGTCCCAGATGGACGAGGCCGCGCGCCTCGACCACCTGGACCGCTACCCGGTGCAACCCCTCACCCCGTACACCGTGCGCGACGGCCGGAGCCTGCTGCGGCGGCTGGACCGGATGCGCCGGATGGAGCCGGTGACGGAGCGGCAGGAGTACGCGCTGGGGACGGTCTGCGCGGCGATCCCCATCACGGTCGGCACCACGGCGGCCACGATGGCCCTGTCCCTGCCCGCCCACCAGGCGGACCGGCTGCTGCCCGCGGCCCGGCAACTGCAGGCCGAGGTCGGACGGCATCTGGGGACACTGGCGATCTCTATCAGTATCTGAAAACTCACTCCTTGTGATCTCACGTGTACTTTCTGCAAGATTTGACCAGCGTCAAAGGAATCAATCCGGCCGGTCGGTGTCATAAGACGGGGTAGGCGATGCGCGAGTCCGTACAGGCAGAGGTCATGATGAGCTTTCTCGTGTCCGAGGAGCTCTCCTTTCGCATTCCGGTGGAGTTGCGTTACGAGACTTGTGACCCCTATGCCGTGCGGCTGACCTTCCATCTACCCGGAGATGCCCCGGTGACGTGGGCCTTCGGACGGGAACTGCTGATCGACGGGGTGGGCCGGCCGTGCGGGGACGGTGATGTGCACATCGCGCCTGCCGACACGGATGTACTGGGAGAGGTGCTGATCCGGCTTCAGGTCGGTGGCGACCAGGCGGTGTTCCGGTCCTCGGCGCCGCCGCTGGTGGCCTTCCTGGACCGTACGGACAAGTTGGTGCCGCTCGGCCAGGAGGGGGCGCTGGAGGACTTCGACGCCCATCTCGACGAGGCTCTGGTCCGCATCCTGGCCGAGGAGCAGAGCGCAGGCTGACGCGCTACGGCATGGAGGGCGAGGCGCCCCACAGTGACGTGCGGAGCACTGCAGTAACGCTTCTCCTCATTGGGCGCCGGTTCTCCTCATGGGTCACCGTTTCTACCGGAGTGTCACCTCTTGCGCCGTCGTCCCCGGCCGCCGCGCGTCGCGGCCGACTGGACCTCGGCCGGCTTCCCCGCCTTCCCCGCCCCCTGTCCTGGCCGGTCGGCCGACACCACGAGGGCGGCCAGGGCCGTGGTGACCGGCACCGAGGCGACGAGGCCGATCGAGCCCACCAGGGTGCGCACTATCTCCTCCGCCACCAGTTCGCTGTTGGCGACGGTCGTCACGCTGCTCTGCGCGATCGAGAAGAGCAGCAGCAGCGGCAGCGCGGCACCGGCATAGGCGAGTACGAGCGTGTTGACGACGGACGCGATGTGATCACGGCCGATGCGGATGCCCGCCCGGTACAGCCCGCGCCAGCCCATCGATGGATTGGCCTCGTGCAGTTCCCACACCGCCGAGGTCTGGGTCACCGTCACGTCGTCCAGGACACCGAGCGAACCGATGATGACGCCGGCCAGCAGCAGACCGCTCATGTCGATCGACGGATACAGGCCATGGATCAGACCGGTGTTGTCATCGGTGTTGCCCGTCAGCGCGGCCCAGTCGATGAACTCCGAGCCCAGGATGCCGATCAGCAGGAGCGACACCAGCGTGCCGAGCACCGCGACCGAGGTGCGGGCCGACAGGCCGTGGCACATATAGAGCGCGATCAGCATGATGGCGCTCGACCCGACCACCGCCACGACCAGTGGGTTCGAGCCCTGCAGGATCGCGGGCAGGATGAAGAGGGTCAGCACCATGAAGCTGACGGCCAGCGCGACCAGCGCCATGACACCGCGCAACCGGCCCACCACCACGACGGCGAGCGCGAAGATCCCGGCGAGCAGCGCCATCGGGAACTTCCGGTTCACATCGGTGACCGAGTACTGCAGGTCCTTGGGCGCCGAGGGCTCATAGGCGACCACGACCTTCTCGCCCTCGTGCAACTGCCGTGACTGGTCCGGCTGCACGATCTCCGTGAACGTACGGCCCTTGTCCTTGCCGGTGTCGACCTGGATCGTCGCCTTCTTGCAGGTGCCGTTCGCCTCCTGCTGAGCGGAGTTGCCCTCGGCGGTGGAGGTGTCGCCCGTCGGGGCCTGCCCCGAGGCGTTCACCGACTTGCAGCTCAGCTCGACGACCTTGGTGACCGTGGCCTGCTGCGTCTGCCGGTCGAAGCCGACTCCCGTGCGCTGGTGTGACGGGGCTCCACCGGGCCAGAGCACGACGAGTCCGACCACGACCGCCGCGGTGAACGGGATCAGGATCGCCGCGATGACCTTGCGCAGATGCTGGGAGACGGGCGCGGCGGGGCCGTGGCTGTGGCTGTGCGAGTGGCCGTGGCCGCCGCCGTTCCCGTGTCCTGGGGTCTGTCCATGGCCGTGCCCGTGGTGGTTCTCGTCACCGCCACCGTGGCCCTCGTGCTCGTGTCCGCCGCGCTGTCCGGGGCCGGGACGGTGCGGCGGCTCGGGAGGCGGGTAGGGGTACTGCCGTGTCGTGGTCACCGCCAGATCATCGCAAGAACGGTAGGGGCCCTCTGTTCACCGCGGCCGAATTGACGCTAGCGTGGAGGCACCTTTGCACACGCGGGAGCTCGGAGCACCGGGCTGAGAGGGCGCTGACCTCCGTATTTGCGATGTTTCACGTGGAACAGAGTGATGTTTCACATGAAACGCCGGCCGAGACGGAAACCGCTGCGTCGACCGCTGAACCTGTTACCGGGTAATGCCGGCGTAGGGAGTAGGTCTCATGACCAACAAGGACGCACGCACGCCTGCCTCCATGCAGAACCCTGCCCAGGGTGAGGCCGGGAAGTCCATCGGCTGGCACAAGGGGTATGTCGAGGGCTCACGCTCCGATGTACGTGTGCCGGTTCGTCAGGTGCACCTCACCAACGGGCAGTCGGTCACGCTGTACGACACCTCCGGCCCGTACACCGATCCGCTCGTCGAGACGGACGTCCGCAGGGGCCTACCGCCGCTGCGGGAGAACTGGATCATCGCCCGTGGTGACACCGAGGAGTACGCGGGCCGTCCCGTCCGTCCCGAGGACGACGGGGTCAAGCACACTTCTCCCCGCGGCGGTCTGCGCAACCTCGACGCGGTCTTCCCCGGACGCCCGCGTCTGCCGCGCCGCGGCCGTGCCGGCACGGCGGTCACCCAGCTCGCGTATGCGCGCCGGGGGGAGATCACGCCGGAGATGGAGTTCGTGGCCGTGCGGGAGAACGTTGCTCCCGAGGTCGTCCGTGAGGAGATCGCGGCAGGCCGGGCCGTGCTGCCCGCCAACGTCAACCACCCGGAGATCGAGCCGATGATCATCGGCAAGCGGTTCCTGGTGAAGGTCAACGCCAACATCGGCAACTCCGCGGTGACGTCCTCCATCGAGGAGGAGGTCGAGAAGATGACCTGGGCGACCCGCTGGGGCGCCGACACGGTCATGGACCTGTCCACCGGCCGCAACATCCACACCACCCGCGAGTGGGTGCTGCGCAACTCCCCCGTCCCCATCGGCACGGTGCCGCTCTATCAGGCCCTGGAGAAGGTCGACGGCAGGGCCGAGGAACTGACCTGGGAGATCTACAAGGACACGGTCATCGAGCAGGCCGAGCAGGGCGTGGACTACATGACGGTCCACGCGGGCGTCCGCCTGCCGTACGTCCCGCTCACGGCGAACCGCAAGACCGGCATCGTCTCGCGCGGCGGCTCGATCATGGCGGCCTGGTGCCTCGCGCACCACAAGGAGTCGTTCCTGTACGAGAACTTCGAGGAACTCTGCGAGATCCTCGCCGCCTACGACGTCACGTACTCGCTGGGCGACGGCCTTCGGCCGGGTTCGATCGCCGACGCCAACGACGAGGCGCAATTCGCGGAACTCCGAACGCTCGGGGAACTCAACCGGATCGCCAAGCGTTTTGATGTTCAGACCATGATCGAGGGGCCGGGACACGTCCCGATGCACAAGATCAAGGAGAACATCGACCTTCAGCAGGAGATCTGCGATGAAGCTCCGTTCTATACGCTCGGCCCGCTGACGACGGACGTCGCGCCGGCGTACGACCACATCACCTCCGGCATCGGTGCCGCGATGATCGCCTGGTGGGGCACGGCCATGCTCTGCTATGTCACGCCCAAGGAGCACTTGGGCCTGCCCAACCGTGACGACGTCAAGACCGGCGTCATCACCTACAAGATCGCCGCCCACGCAGCCGACCTCGCCAAGGGGCACCCTGGTGCGCAGGAGTGGGACGACGCTCTGTCCGACGCGCGCTTCGAGTTCCGGTGGGAGGACCAGTTCAACCTCGCCCTGGACCCGGACACGGCACGGGAGTTCCACGACGAGACCCTGCCGGCGGAGCCGGCCAAGACCGCTCACTTCTGCTCGATGTGCGGGCCGAAGTTCTGCTCGATGAAAATCAGCCAATCCATCACAGAGCGATTCGGTGGCGGGGCGGCTGAGGGGGCGTCGCCGGAGGAGGTCGCGGAGGGGATGCTCCAGAAGTCGAAGGAGTTCGCGGCCGGCGGGAACCGGGTGTACCTGCCGCTTGCGGATTGATGTGCGTTCAGGCGCTGTCCTTCAATGGGGGGCAGCGCCGGGCACGCTTACCTTGACAGTGCCCAGATGACGAGGAGCGGGCCGTAGACAGCTACGAGGGCGCAGAGGAGGCGCCTCCACTCGAACGTCACGTCGAGCTGGACCGGGCCGTTGCTCTTGCCGGGGCGCGCCTGGGACGCGGTACGGTGCGCCTCCCCAAGCAGCCGAAGGGCTCTTTGGTGGGTCCGGTATCCGGTAAAAGCGCCCATCAGTGAACTGCCGAAGGCGACCGAGCCGATAGTGCGCCCGTCTCGCAGAGCGATGATCAGGCCGTCGTCGGCCGTCACCCGCGCGACCTCGTTCCAAGCAACGGTCGAAGTAACGAGGAAGTTGGTGATGGACACGCGGTCGGCGGTACTGCGGATCGCGGAGTCCCACCCAAGCGCCCAGAAGAAGATCGACATTCCGCCGAGCAGGAACGCCGCTTGCGGTTCGACGTGCAGCGGCCCGATGAGCAGAGCGGCGCAGGCGTAGCTCGCGATCGCGCTGGTCACTGGCAGCCACACATACGCGGGCCGTCTGATTACCCTCATCCGCATCGCGGGCCACCCCCAAGAACGATCCTCCACAACGGACAGAGGCCGGGTCAAGATCGTTAAGGCCCCAAGGCAGAGGCCTTGCGGTACCAGCCGGATGGAGATCGAGGAGGGCATGGCTCAGAAGTCGAAGGAGTTCGCGGCCGCGGGGAATCGGGTGTATCTGCCGATCGCCGACTGATCCGGCGGTCACTCCGTTGCCGGTTGCCCGGCTTGCGCCCCGTCGGGGGCGCAAGCCGGGGCTATTCCGGCTGGTGTTCCGGGCCCCCGAAGTCCGGGCTCGTGTAGTCCGGGCTGGTGAAGCTCGGGCGTGGGCCCGGGGTGCCGCCGTCGTCGGGGCTGCTGAAGCCCGGGCGGTCGTAGCCGAGGCGCGGCATGCGGCTGGTCGGCGCCGGCGGGGTCGTGCGCTGCAGTGCGGTCGTGCCGGGGTTGGCGAGGGCTTCCTGCAGGAAGGGGAGGACGCCCCGCTCCAGCAGGGCTTCTCGCCAGGCTTCCCTGGCCCGGGCCACCTCTCCGTTCGCCTCGCCGTAGGCTCCGGCGTCCAGCGAGGGGCTGTTGCGCAGGGCGGTGAGCAGCAGCCCGACCGCGGCGACGAGGATCGCGGCCGCGGTCATGGCGCCGAACATCCAGCCCGCCGTCAGCATGGTCTGAGCGAATGCCGGCTCGGGGTCCAGCATCTTCAGTATGTAGCCGACCAGCAGGAATATCGCCGCGGCGGTTCCGGCGAGGACGGGGGCGAGGACCGCGACGACGGCGACGGCGCCCGCGCCGGTGGTCTCGGCGGCCTCGCCGAGGGTGGTGGCGAGCCCCATCGCGCCCGTGACCCCCGGCTCACCGGAGCCGGATTCACCGCTGGACGACGGGGTGGACGGCGCCGGCTGGCGCAGTTCCTCGCGGACCTTCACATAGTGCTGGTACTCGGTCGCCGCGGCCGCGGTGATGAGCGTGGTGGCGTTCAGCGCCATGGTGCGCAGCTGTTCGGTGTTCAGCCGCTGTCCCACAGCGGCCAGTTCCGGGCGGTGTGGTGCGGAGCGCAGCGCCTCATCGAGGATCCGCTCGTATTCCTGGCGGTCCTCGCTGTGCAGGTGCTGCGGAACGCTGTTCATGTGCATCCCCCGATGCTCCGTAGGGCTTGGGGCTCGCACGCCGGCGAGCCGTCGGGCAGAAACGGAGGGGAGCCTGCTACGGATAAGCCGATGGTAGAGCCGCGACGGCACGCGGTGACAGGGGGTTGCCGGAAATTGGGTGCTGGCCTGCATGTACGCCGTCGGGGGACGCTTGCCCGTGGAACGCTCAGTTATCCAGGGGAAGTTGCTGGACCAGCAGCTTTCCGGCCATGGTCACACCACCGTCCATGGCGATGGCCAGGCCCTCGGCGTAGACGTGCGGTCCTTCGACCACGGGACCGGCATCCTCCTCGCCGTCCTCCGACCCGACCTCGCCCAGCAGGTACGGAATGGGGCTGTGACCGTGAACGATGCGCGTACCGCCGTACGTATCGAGGAGGGAGCGCACGGCGTCGGCGCCGCCCTCGTCACGGAAGGAGAAGCGCTTGGTGAACTTGCGGAACAGGTCCCAGCATTCGTCCGCGTCGTTGCGCGTGAGCGTCTCACGGACGGTGTCGTTGACCGCCTCGATCGAGTCGCCGTAGTCCAGGTAGGCGGTGGTGTCGGAGTGGACGAGCAGATAGCCGTCGACCTCCTCGACGGCGTCGAGGCGGGCCATCCACTGCAGATGGTGGTCCTGGAGGCGGTCCATGTCGGTCTTCTGGCCGCCGTTGAGCAGCCAGGCGGCCTGGAAGGTGGCGGTGCCCGCGCCGGAGTTGACGGGGGTGTCGCCGAACCGCTTGGCGCCGAGCAGCAGGAGTTCGTGGTTGCCCATGAGCGCCTTGCAGTAGCCGCCGGCCGCGGCGGCCTCGGCGGACAGCCGCATCACCAGGTCGATGACGCCGATGCCGTCCGGGCCGCGGTCGGTGAAGTCACCGAGGAACCACAGCCGGGCGGTGCCCGCGCACCACTGACCGGCCGAGTCGATCAGGCCCTTCTCCCGGAGGGCGGCGATCAGGTCGTCGAGATAGCCGTGCACGTCCCCGACGACATACAGCGGGCCCGTGCCGGTGGTCTGCCGCGGGGCCGGTGCGGCCGCCGGTTCGACGGGCACCTGGAGCGTGTCGCCCCGGTTGATGACGGGCAGGTCGCGCTGGGTCGGTGTGTACCCCTCCGGGTAGCCCTCGTCCACGGGGGCGACGGTGTTGCCGGGGTGGGTGCTGTGGGCATACGGACCGGTCTCATGGACGTACCCGGGTACCCGGAAGTCGCGCAACGTCGCCGTCCGCTCCACTTCGGGTCCCTGACCGGCCCCCTGAGTCATCAGACCCCTCCACCATCGCGCCGCATCTGCACCGGTTCGGACTGCCTGGTCGCAGCGGCCCGCGGTGTCGTGGGCCCATCATAGGAATGCGGATCGCGCCATGTGATGACCCAGGGGTGGTGAATCGGAGCAAGACGCCAGTTCAACGCGGCTTTCGCCCCGTTTGGGCAGGGCTTTCACCTTCCGATGGCCGCCTGAGGAACCGCCGGCACCGAGCGGACGACCTCCTGGCGTCAGGCTGACGACCCGCTGTTGCACCCCGACGACCCGCTGTTGTGATGCGGACGGCGGCTGCCGTCGCGGCGATGAGTCCCCGTGGGCGGCTGTCGAGCCGGGCCCCGAAGGTGTGATGCACTCGTGACCGTCGGCCCCCGTTGCCGCTGCCCCCTCCCGACGGTCCGGCCGGGCTTCCGCGAGCCCGGCCCGTCGGCCCGGTGGTGCTATTTCTCCTCCGGCACCCGCGGCGGGCTGACCGTCGTCCGCGGCGAACGGCGCTGGGACGATGTGCGCACGATCAGTTCGGTCGGTATCACCTGCTCGACCGGGTGCTCGGACTCGACTCCCTCGATGGCGTCGATGAGGAGCTGGACCACGGCCGTGCCGATGCGCCGGGGCTTCAGGGAGAGCGTGGTGATGGGCGGCTCGGTGTTGGCGTACACCGTGGACTCGCTGCAGCACACCAGCAGCAGATCGTCCGGGACGCGCAGGCCGTAGCGGCGGGCGGCGGCCAGCAGGTCGGTGCCGTTGGGGTCGAAGAGGCCGTAGACGGCGTCGGGGCGGTCGGGGCGGGCCAGCAGCCGGTCGGCGGCGACGGCGCCGGCACACGGGTCGTGCGCCGGGTAGGCCTCGTACACCGGGTCCTGGCCGACCCGTTCGCACCAGTGCAGATACGCGGTGGTCGACAGACGGGTGTACGTGTCCGTCGTCGTCCCCGTGAGCAGGCCGATCCGGCGGGCGCCCGCGTCGGCGAGATGGTCGAGGATGCCGAGTACGGCGGCCTCGTGATCGTTGTCGACCCATGCCGTGACCGGGAGCGAACCGGCCGGGCGGCCGTCGGAGACGACCGGCAGGCCCTGCCGGACCAGCTCGCTGACCACCGGGTCCTGGTCGGAGGGGTCGATGACGACCGTGCCGTCCAGGGCGACGTTCGACCAGACGTCGTGGCGCGAGGTCGCGGGCAGGATCACCAGGGCATAGCCGCGGGCGAGTGCGGCCGAGGTCGCGGCGCGAGCCATTTCGGCGAAGTACGCGAACTCGGTGAAGGTGAAAGGTTCATCCCCGTACGTCGTCACGGTCAGGCCGATGAGCCCCGACTTGCCGGTACGGAGTGTGCGGGCGGCGGCCGAGGGGCGGTACCCCAGCCGGTCGGCGACCTCGCGGACATGGCGCCGGGTGGCGTCCGGGAGCCGGCCCTTGCCGTTGAGGGCGTCGGACACGGTCGTGATGGAGACCCCGGCGGCGGCGGCGACGTCTCTGATGCCTGCTCGGCCCGGCCGACTGCCTCGACGTGAGGTTTCCGCGCGGCTCACCTGGTGCTTCCCTGCTGCTGTCATGGCGAGCCGATAGTAGGGCTCAGGCGGTGGGGTAGTGCGGACGCATATGCACGCGTTGACAGGCACGTTTCTGCATGGTCATAAGGGGTCAACTGCCTTAGAAAGAAAGTCAGTTGAACGATCTAATGGCAGGACGTGACTTGTCGGCGCGCATGGGCCTGCCAAGGGCCCGATGTTTCGAAGAGGTCTCAACTCACCTTGACGAGCGATGCGCGCCACGGCGTGAGCCACCGGCGCGTAGATATATGTGCGACGCGCCCCCCGTTTCGTACATCTTCATGCGGTGATGCCCCTGATGCGGGTGGGGCTGATGTGGTTTTCGCTTCACTGTTTCCTGTCGCTCCGCACCTGTACGCAGGAGCGCCGAATCCTCATAAGGTGAGCAGTATTGGAAGTCGGCGGCGCGGACGGTCCGCCGGGGGTCGCGAGGAGGACTGCGGTGAGCGAGACGAGCCCGAAGCTGCGCGCCGAGCTGGAGGGTATCCCCACCTACAAGCCGGGCAAGCCCGCCGCGGCCGACGGCCCGGTCGCCTACAAGCTGTCCTCCAACGAGAACCCCTACCCTCCGCTGCCCGGGGTCATGGAGTCGGTGACCGCGGCCGCCGCGAACTTCAACCGCTACCCGGACATGGCGTGCGGCGGGCTGATGGACGAGCTGTCGGAGCGCTTCGACGTCCCGCTCTCCCATCTGGCCACCGGCACCGGCTCGGTCGGCGTCGCCCAGCAGCTGATCCAGGCCACCAGTGGCCCCGGTGACGAGGTCATCTACGCCTGGCGGTCCTTCGAGGCGTACCCGATCATCACGCAGATCAGCGGTGCACGATCGGTGCAGGTGCCGCTCACGCCGGGCGATGTGCACGACCTGGACGCGATGGCGGACGCGATCACCGACCGGACGCGGCTGATTTTCGTCTGCAACCCCAACAACCCGACCGGCACGGTCGTACGGCGGGCCGAGCTGGAGCGCTTCCTCGACCGGGTGCCCCGAGATGTACTGGTGGTGCTGGACGAGGCCTACCGGGAGTTCATCCGTGACCCGGAAGTGCCGGACGGCGCGGAGCTCTACCGCAGCCGGCCGAACGTCTGTGTCCTGCGCACCTTCTCGAAGGCCTATGGACTCGCCGGGCTGCGCGTCGGGTTCGCGATCGCGCATGAGCCGGTGGCGGCGGCGCTGCGCAAGACGGCCGTGCCGTTCGGTGTGAGCCAGCTCGCGCAGGAGGCGGCGATCGCCTCGCTGCGCGCCGAGGACGAACTGCTCGGCCGGGTCGGTTCGCTGGTGTGCGAGCGTCAGCGTGTGGTCGACGCGCTGCGCGCCCAGGGCTGGACGGTGCCCGAGACCCAGGCCAACTTCGTCTGGCTGCGGCTGGGAGAGGACACGGCCGCCTTCGCGGCTGCCTGTGAACAGCACGGCGTCGTGGTCCGGCCGTTCCTCGGCGAGGGTGTGCGGGTGACGGTCGGGGAGCACGAGGCGAACGACATCTTCGTGAAGGTGGCGGAGGCGTTCCGCAAGGAGCTCTGAGAAGGCCCGGACGTTGCACAGGCTCGCGAGGCGGCACTCGTCGCCTCGCGAGATCGGTGTGAGGCCGTAGGGGAGGGCGAGAGCCTCGCCCTCCGGCCAGAACGCGATCGTGCCGGCGCGACGATCCGGTGGGCGTCCGTTTCACGTGGAACGGAGACGCCATCAAGCGTCACCCTGAGGTGAGCCGCGGGCCAGAAGATCCGTATCTGCCACACCGCCCGCCTCGGATGCAACGTTCTGTTGAATCAGCAGGGGAAGCCCCTGTGCGCCATGGGCCCACCGGCCCTTTTCGGCCAGGGTCCGCCGGATCGTGCTTAGGACCCCCCACCCCTCCGACATCGAACGGCCATGCGTCATAATTGCTTGTGAATGTGAACGCGTTCACAAGCGTGTCCCGGTTGCTCCGCCGTTGTGTGTGACATAAGGGGCAAACTGCCGCTTGACCACGGCATGTAAGGAGATTGTCGACGTGGACTTGGCTTTGGCGCCGGAGACACTGGCGCGTTGGCAGTTCGGCATCACCACCGTCTACCACTTCCTGTTCGTGCCCTTGACGATCTCGCTGGCGGCCCTCACGGCCGGTCTGCAGACGGCGTGGGTGCGCACGGAAAAGGAGAAGTACCTCAGAGCGACCAAGTTCTGGGGCAAGCTTTTCCTGATCAACATCGCGATGGGCGTCGTCACCGGCATCGTGCAGGAGTTCCAGTTCGGCATGAACTGGTCCGACTACTCACGCTTCGTCGGCGACATCTTCGGCGCACCGCTTGCCTTCGAGGCCCTGATCGCCTTCTTCTTCGAGTCCACCTTCATAGGTCTGTGGATCTTCGGCTGGGACAAGCTGCCCAAGAAGATCCACCTAGCCTGCATCTGGATGGTCTCGATCGGCACGTTCCTGTCGGCGTACTTCATCCTCGCGGCCAACTCATGGATGCAGCACCCCGTCGGCTACCGGATCAACAAGGCGAAGGGGCGTGCGGAGCTCACCGACTTCTGGCACGTGCTGACCCAGAACACCGCGCTGGCCCAGGCCTTCCACACGCTCGCCGCGGCCTTCCTGACCGGCGGCGCCTTCATGGTCGGCATCGCCGCCTACCACCTGTCCCGCAAGAAGCACATCGCAGAGATGAAGACCTCGCTGCGGCTAGGTCTGATCACCGTGGTCATCGCCGGTCTGCTCACCGCGGTCAGCGGCGACACCCTCGGCAAGGTCATGTTCAAGCAGCAGCCGATGAAGATGGCCGCCGCCGAGGCCCTGTGGGACGGCCAGGACTCCGCACCGTTCTCGATCTTCGCGTACGGCGATGTGGAGAAGGGCCACAACACGGTCGCGATAGAGGTGCCGGGCGTGCTGTCCTTCCTCGCGAACGACGACTTCAGCTCCTATGTGCCCGGCATCAACGACGTCAACAAGGCCGAGCAGCAGAAGTTCGGGCCCGGTGACTACCGGCCGAACATCCCCGTCACCTTCTGGGCGTTCCGCTGGATGATCGGCTTCGGCATGGCGTCCTTCGCCATCGGTCTGGCCGGACTCTGGCTGACTCGGAAGAGGTTCATGCTGCCGCAGCACCTGCGGGTGAGCGACGACGAAGTGCCGCATCTGGTCCTGCTCAAGAACAAGGCTTTCGGCCCGAAGCTCACCACCTGGTCCTGGCGCATCGCGATCTGGACCCTGGCCTTCCCGCTGATCGCCAACTCCTGGGGCTGGATCTTCACCGAGATGGGCCGCCAGCCCTGGGTCGTCTACGGCGTCCTGCAGACCCGCCACGCGGTCTCCCCCGGTGTCTCCCAGGCCGAGGTCCTCACCTCGATGACCGTCTTCACCCTGCTGTACGCGATCCTCGCCGTGATCGAGGTCAAGCTGCTGGTGAAGTACGTCAAGGCCGGCCCGCCCGAACTCACCGAGGCCGACCTCAACCCGCCCACGAAGATCGGCGGCGAGGCCCGTGACGCCGACAAGCCGATGGCCTTCTCGTACTAGGCCGAGGGAGCTGCAGTCATGGAACTTCACGACGTCTGGTTCGTACTGATCGCCGTCCTGTGGATCGGCTACTTCTTCCTGGAGGGTTTTGACTTCGGGGTCGGCATCCTCACCAAGCTTCTCGCCCGGAACCGGGCCGAGAAGCGGGTGCTGATCAACACCATCGGCCCTGTCTGGGACGGTAACGAGGTGTGGCTGCTCACGGCCGGCGGCGCGACCTTCGCCGCCTTCCCCGAGTGGTACGCCACGCTCTTCTCCGGCTTCTATCTGCCGCTGCTGGTCATCCTGGTCAGTCTGATCGTCCGGGGCGTCGCGTTCGAGTACCGGGCCAAGCGGCCCGAGGAGAACTGGCAGCGCAATTGGGAGAACGCGATCTTCTGGTGCTCGCTGATCCCCGCCCTCCTGTGGGGTGTGGCCTTCGGCAACATCGTGCGGGGCGTGAAGATCGACGAGCATGCCGAGTACGTCGGCAGCGTGTGGGATCTGCTGAACCCGTACGCGCTTCTCGGCGGCCTGGTGACGCTGACGCTGTTCACCTTCCACGGTGCGGTGTTCACCGCGCTCAAGACGGTCGGGGACATCCGGGAGCGGGCGCGGAAGCTCGCGCTGAGGGTCGGCCTCGTCACGGCTGTGCTGGCAGTGATCTTCCTGCTGTGGACGCAGGTCGACAGCGGTGACGGCAAGAGCCTGGCGGCCATGATCGTGGCGGTCGTCGCACTGGTCGCCGCCCTGGTGGCCAACCAGGCGGGCCGCGAGGGATGGTCGTTCGCGCTGTCCGGCGTCACGATCGTGGCCGCCGTGGCGATGCTCTTCCTGTCGCTCTTCCCGAATGTCATGCCGTCGTCGCTCAACGGTGACTGGAGCCTCACGGTCACCAATGCCTCGTCGAGCCCGTACACCCTGAAGATCATGACCTGGTGCGCAGGGATCGCCACGCCGATCGTGCTGCTCTACCAGGGCTGGACGTACTGGGTGTTCCGCAAGCGGATCGGCACGCAGCACATCGCCGAACCCGCGCATTGAGTCTGGCAGGAGGGGTGTTCACCATGTTTCACGTGAAACACCCCTCCTCGGGCCGAAGGGCATGTTTCACGTGAAACCAATCGATCCGCGTCTTCTGCGCTACGCCCGCGCCACGCGACTTTTCCTGGCGGCGGTCGTCGCCCTGGGTGCCCTCGGCGCCGGACTCGTCATCGCCCAGGCCATGCTCATCGCCGAAGTGGTGGTCGGTGCCTTCCAGCACGGCCAGTCGGCGAATGAACTGCGCACCTCCCTGGTGTTGTTGGTGGCCGTCGCCGGCGGCCGTGCGCTGGTCTCCTGGCTCACCGAGCTCGCCGCGCACCGGGCGAGCGCGGCAGTCAAGTCCGAGCTGCGCGGACGGCTCCTGGAGCGCGCCGCGACACTGGGCCCCGGATGGCTGAGCGGACAGCGGACCGGTTCCCTGGTCACCCTTGCCACGCGTGGTGTCGACGCCCTCGACGACTACTTCTCCCGCTATCTGCCGCAGCTGGGGCTCGCGGTGGTCGTACCGGCCGCGGTGCTGGCACGGATCGTCACCGAGGATTGGATGTCGGCGGCGATCATCGTCGGCACCCTGCCGCTCATCCCGCTCTTCATGGCGCTGATCGGCTGGGCCACCCAGTCCCGGATGGACCGTCAGTGGCGGCTGCTGTCCCGGCTCTCGGGGCACTTCCTGGACGTCGTCGCCGGGCTGCCCACCCTGAAGGTGTTCGGGCGCGCCAAGGCGCAGGCCGACTCCATCCGCCGTATCACCGGTGAGTACCGCCAGGCGACCATGCGGACCCTGCGGATCGCGTTCCTCTCCTCCTTCGCGCTGGAGCTGCTCGCGACGCTGTCGGTGGCGCTGGTCGCGGTGACGATCGGCATGCGACTCGTTCATGGCGACATGGACCTGTACACCGGGCTGCTCATCCTGGTGCTGGCGCCCGAGGCGTATCTGCCGCTGCGCCAGGTGGGGGCGCAGTACCACGCGGCGGCGGAGGGACTTGCCGCCGCCGAGGAGATCTTCGCCGTGCTGGAGACGCCGGTACCCGAGTCCGGGACCGGGCCGGTGCCCTCGGGAGCGCTTGCCTTCGAGGGCGTGACGGTCCGGTATCCCGGGCGGTCCATGGATGCCGTGACGGATGTCTCCTTCGCCGTCGAACCCGAAGAGACCGTCGCCCTGGTCGGGCCGAGTGGTGCGGGCAAGTCCACGCTGCTGAGCGTCCTGCTCGGGTTCGTACGGCCCAGTGAGGGCCGGGTGCGGATCGGGGGAGCCGATCTGGCCGACGTCGACCTGGAGCAGTGGCGCTCGCGCATCGCCTGGGTGCCGCAGCGGCCGCACCTGTACGCCGGGACCATCGCGGAGAACGTACGGCTGGCGCGTCCCGACGCGGACGACGAAGCCATACGGCGGGCGCTGCGCGACGCGGGGGCTCTGGAGTTCGTGGACGCGTTGCCCCAGGGCGCCCGGACCGTGCTCGGCGAGGACGGTGCCGGGCTCTCCGCCGGGCAGCGGCAACGGCTCGCGCTGGCCCGGGCGTTCCTCGCCGACCGGCCCGTACTGCTGCTGGACGAGCCGACGGCCGCGCTCGACGGGGCCACCGAGGCCGAGGTCGTGACGGCGGTGCGACGGCTTGCGGTGGGGCGGACCGTCCTGCTGGTCGTGCACCGACCGGCGTTGCTCGGCGTCGCCGACCGCGTGGTGCGGCTGGCGGCGGCCGAGTCCTCCGCCACCGCGGCCACCGCCTCCCCCGCTTCCGCCGTTGCCGGGTCGCTGGACGCGCGCTCCGTCGAGGAGGTGCCGGCCGGTGCTCCTGCCGGGGACGGGTCCGAAGCGGGCCCCACGAAGTCCGAGGGACGGGTCCTCACCCGTGTCCGCGCACTGGCCGGCCCCCGGCGCGGACGCCTCGTCCTCGCGCTGCTGCTCGGGAGTCTGGCGCTCGGCTCCGCCGTCGGGCTGATGGCCACCTCCGGGTGGCTCATCTCGCGTGCCTCGCAGCAGCCGCCCGTGCTGTATCTGATGGTGGCCGTGACGGCGACCCGGGCCTTCGGGATCGGGCGGGCCGTGTTCCGGTACGCGGAGCGGCTGGTGTCGCACGACGCCGTGCTGCGGATGCTGGCCGACACCCGGGTCGCCGTGTACCGGCGGCTGGAGCGGCTGGCGCCCGCCGGGCTCCGTACGGCCCGCAGGGGCGACCTGCTGTCCCGGCTCGTCGCCGACGTGGACGCGCTGCAGGACTACTGGCTGCGCTGGCTGCTGCCCGCGGGGGTCGCGGTGGCCGTGTCCGCCGGGTCCGTGGCGTTCACCGCCTGGCTGGTGCCCGGGGCCGGAGCCGCGCTCGCGGCGGGACTGCTCGCGGCCGGGATCGGCGTACCGCTGCTGACCGGCGCCGTGGCGCGGCGTGCCGAGCGACGGCTGGCGCCCGCCCGGGGAGACCTCGCGACGCGAGTGACCGACCTGCTCACCGGCACCGCCGAGCTGACGGTCGCCGGCGCGCTGCCCGCCCGTACCGACGCGGCGCGGCGGGCCGACGGCACCCTCACCCGGCTCGCCTCGCGCGCCGCCACCGCCACCGCGCTCGGCGACGGACTCACCGCGCTGATCTCCGGCCTGACCGTGGCGGCCACCGCCCTGCTGGGCGCCCAGGCGGTCGCCGGGGGCCGGCTGGACGGGGTGGTGATGGCCGTGGTCGTCCTCATCCCGCTGGCCGCCTTCGAGGCCGTGCTCGGGCTGCCGGTGGCCGTGCGGTACCGGCAGCGGGTGCGCCGGAGCGCGGAGCGTGTGTACGAGATCCTGGACGCCCCCGAGCCCGTACGGGAGCCGGAGCGGCCGCGGCAGGCGCCCGCGTCACCGTTCCCGGTCGTGGTGAAGGGGCTGGCCGCCCGGTACTCCGGGCAGCACCGGGAGGCGCTCACCGGGCTCGACCTGACGCTGGAGGAAGGGCGCCGGGTCGCCGTGGTCGGGCCGTCCGGGTCCGGCAAGACGACCCTCGCCCAGGTGCTGCTGCGGTTCCTCGACCCGAGCGCGGGCTCCTACACGCTGGCCGGTGTGGACGCATACGCGCTGGACGGCGACGACGTACGGCGGCTCGTCGGGCTGTGCGCCCAGGACGCGCACCTCTTCGACAGCTCCGTCCGCGAGAACCTGCTGCTCGCGAAGAAGGACGCGACCGAGGCGGAGCTGCGGGACGCGCTGGCGCGGGCCCGGCTGCTCGACTGGGCGGACGGGCTGCCCGACGGGCTCGACACGCTCGTCGGCGAGCACGGCGCGCGGCTGTCCGGCGGACAGCGGCAGCGGCTGGCGCTCGCCCGCGCGCTGCTCGCCGACTTCCCGGTCCTCGTGCTCGACGAGCCCGCCGAGCACCTGGATCTGCCCACCGCCGACTCGCTCACCGCCGATCTGCTGGCAGCCACCGAGGGCCGTACGACGCTGCTCATCACCCACCGTCTCGCCGGACTCGACGCGGTGGACGAGGTGATCGTGCTGGGCGAGGGACGCGTGGTGCAGCACGGACCGTACGCCGAACTGGCCGCCGTGGACGGGCCGCTGCGCACCATGGTGGAACGGGAGGCCGAGGCGGAGCTGCCGGTCGGAATGCGCTGACGCGGTCCGCCGGGCGGAGGGCGCTGACGCGGTCCCGCCGTACGGGCGGGTCCGCCCGCGGCCCGGTGAGGCTACGCCCCGGCCGTCAGCAACTGCTCGATGACGACGGCCACGCCGTCCTCGTTGTTGGCGACCGTCCGGCCCGACGCCGCGGCCAGCACGTCCGGGTGCGCGTTGCCCATCGCGTACGACTGACCTGCCCAGGTCAGCATCTCCACGTCGTTGGGCATGTCCCCGAAGGCGACGACCTCCTCGTGCGAGATGCCGCGCTCGGCGCAGCACAGGGCGAGGGTGCTGGCCTTGGAGACGCCGGGGCCGCTGAGTTCCAGCAGGGCGCTGGGGCTGGAGCGGGTGACGTTCGCACGGTCGCCGACGGCGAGGCGGGCGAGGGTGAGGAACGCGTCGGGGTCGAGATCCGGGTGATAGGCGAGGATCTTGAGCACCGGCTCGGCGGCACCCGGGCCGTCGGACGCCAGGAGCTCCTCGGCGGGCGCGAGGTTGTCCGGTATCTCCATGTGCAGCTTCGGATAGGCCGGTTCCTGGTGGAAGCCGTACGTCTGCTCGACCGCGTACACCGTGCCGGGCGCCGCGTCGCGCAGCAGGCGTACGGCGTCGAGGGCGTTCTGTCGGGCCAGTTCGCGCACCTTCACGAACCGGTGGGTGCCGGGGCCGCCGTGCAGGTCGACGACGGCGGCGCCGTTGCCGCAGATCGCCAGGCCGTGGCCGTGGACGTGGTCGGCGACCACGTCCATCCAGCGGGCCGGACGGCCGGTCACGAAGAAGACCTCGATGCCCGCCTCCTCGGCGGCCGCCAGCGCGGCGACCGTACGCGGGGACACCGACTTGTCGTCACGCAGCAGGGTGCCGTCGAGGTCGGTGGCGATCAGCCGCGCCGGGACGACGGGGCTGCCTGCCTGCTTGAGCGCGGTCGAGAGCTTGGGGGAGGCCGGGGTCTCGGGCGTTCCGGTGGCTGAGGTCACCGGGTCATTCTCGCGCATATGCCAGCACGGCCGTGCGAGAGCCCGCACAGATGAGACACGGATGACGTGTGGCCGACGGCGATGTGGCCGGGTGGCACCGGGCCGGGTCAGTCCAGTTGCGCCAGCGCCTCCATGGCGATCTGCTCGAAGACCTTCTCGTCCGCGGCGAAGTCCGAGTCGGGCACGGGCCAGTGGAGCACGATCTCGGTGAAGCCCAGCTCCTGGTGCCGGCCCGCGAAGTCCACGAACGCGTCCAGGGACTCCAGCGGGCGCCCGCGGTCCGGGGTGAAGCCGGTGAGCAGGATCTTGTCGAGGCCGGCCACATCCCGTCCGAGCGCGGCGCAGGCGTCGGCCAGCTTCTCGGTCTGGCCGCGCAGCGCCTTGACCGACTCCTCCGGCGTGCCGTTCTCGTACAGCTTGGGGTCGCCGGTGGTCACCCACGCCTGCCCGTACCGCGCGGCGAGCTTCAGCCCGCGGGGGCCGGTGGCGGCCACCGCGAAGGGCAGCCGGGGGCGCTGCACACAGCCCGGGATGTTGTACGCCTCGTGCGCCGAGTAGAAGTCGCCCTCGTACGACACCGAGTCCTCGGTGAGCAGCCGGTCCAGCAGCGGTACGAACTCGGCGAGCCGGTCCGCGCGCTCGCGCGGGCTCCACGGGTCCTGGCCGAGTGCCGTGGCGTCGAAGCCGGTGCCGCCCGCGCCGATGCCCAGCGTGATCCGGCCGCCGGAGATGTCGTCGAGCGAGATCAGCTCCTTGGCGAGGGTCACCGGGTGCCGGAAGTTCGGCGAGGTCACCAGCGTGCCCAGGCGGAGGTGGTCGGTGGCGGCCGCGGCGGCGGTCAGCGTCGGTATGGCGCCGAACCACGGACCGTCGCGGAAGCTGCGCCAGGTCAGGTGGTCGTAGGTGTAGGCGGTGTGGAAGCCGAGCTGCTCGGCACGTGTCCAGGCCGAACGGCCGCCTTCGTGCCAGCGGCGGTACGGGAGGATCACGGTGCTCAGACGCAGACTCATGCGTTCGAGACTAAGGGGACCCCGCGACCAGGGCCGAAACGGTCACTGTATGCGGCCGCTCAGCCACGGGGTGAGGCGGAGCGGAAGGGGGGTCGGTGCGGCTCGGCGAAGCGGAGGTACTCGGGCGGTACGGCCTTGGTCAGCCACACGCCGTTCGCGCTGATGTGGAAGACATGACCGGCGCGGTGCATGGCGGCCGCGTCGACGGTCAGTACGACGGGGCGGCCGCGCCGGGCGCCGACCCGGGTCGCGGTCTCGCGGTCGGCCGAGAGGTGTACGTCGTGCCTGTTCATCGGCCTGAGGCCCGCCGCGCGGATCGACTCCAGATTGCGGGCGACGGTCCCGTGGTAGAGGTACGGCGGCGGGGTCGCCGGGGGCAGTCCGAGGTCGACCTCGACGCTGTGGCCCTGGCTGGCGCGGATCCGGGTGCCCTCGACGGCGAACCGCTTCTTGTCGTTGGCGGCCACCACATGGTCGAGCTCGGCGCGGCTGAACCGGAATCCGTGCGCGGCCGCCGCGGCGATCAGGGTGTCGATCTCCACCCAGCCGCCCTCGTCGAGCGTGAGGCCGATCCGTTCGGGCTGGTGCCGCAGGTGCTTCGAGAGGTACTTCGACACCTTCACGGTGCGCCTCTCGTCCATCTCTCTTTCACTCACTCCACCAGCGTGCGGGAGAGACGCGGATCACGCAGGTTATTTTCGCCCGGAGGTTTGATCCACAACCAAGTCCGGTTATCCACAGGGTAATTGGCGAAGTTGTGGACAAGCAGTGGGCGATTCAGGGAGTTTCGTCAAGATCCTTCACGGCGACATGACTTGTCATCAGGTCGTCCAAGAGCCGGGCACGCACCTCCCGTTCGGCCGCCAGCGCGACGAACTCGGCAGCCCGCTCGGCACCAACCAGCCGCTCCACAGCCTGGATCGTCTCTGCCGGTATCGATACGGGACGGCTCTCCTCGACCGGCTTTCGTGGATCTCCCGCGCCCAGCTGCCGGCGCAGATGACGGGTGGCGAACAGGCGCATCGCGCGGGCGAGTTCGGCGTCCACGGTCTGCTGCGCGAGGGGGCGCAGACGCCGTACGAGCGAGGCCGCCTCCGCCGCCCGGTCGTCGGTGAGACGGTGCGGGTCGTCCAGGTACGGGGCGAAGACGTGCTCGGTCGTGAACTCCAGGAAACGGGTGGCTATGTGCTCGACCTGGACCCTCAACTCCCGTAGGTGGCCGGTGATCGCGGACAGAGGGACTCCGGCCGTGTGCAACTCGACCGCGACGGCCAGCTCTTGGGGGCTCGGCACGAGGAACGAGTCGGGGTCCGCGGGTACGGGTTCGAGCACGCCGAGTTCGACCGCCTCGGCCACGGCGTCGTCGTCGGGGGTGCCGCCGAAGCGGGCGTCCAGCTCCGCGCGGGAGACCCGGGAGGGCTCCTCGTCGGTCCACGGGCCCTCGACCTCGGTGACCAGCCCGAGGACGCCGCCCAGGCCGCGGCCGGTGTCCCATGCCTCCAGGAGCTCCTTGATGGAGGCCAGGGTGTAGCCGCGGTCGAGGAGGTCGGCGATCTGGCGGAGGCGGGTGACGTGGACGTCGGAGTAGACGTTGGCCCTGCCCCGGCGTTCGGGGCGGGGGAGGAGGCCGCGGTCCTGGTAGGCGCGGATGGTTCGCACCGTGGTGCCGGTGTGGTGGGCCAGGTCTTCGATGCGGTAGGGGGTGGGGGCCGGGGGGTCGGTCATGTGGGGTTCCTTGGTGGGGTGCCCGGTGATGGCGCTGAACGGGGGTGGGTCGCGCAGCCCGGCGCTGCGGGGTGCCTCCCCCAAGCTCTCAACTTCGTTCGAGCAGGGGGGACCCCCATCGCCCACCCGTGCCGCCTGGGGGTCCCCCCTGCTCGAAGAGC